>NZ_JBIAZD010000001.1:346917-814482 GCF_042898795.1 Streptomyces sp. NPDC000348 | reverse complement strand
GACGCGGTCTCCGAGGTGAAACGGTCACCGGTGAGCTGCATCCCGTCACCCGAGTCCCCGGCGAACCTGATGATCACCCGGTCCAGCCGGCGGACGTCCTTCGCGCCCGTCGCCGTGCGCTGCTCCCCCACGACTGCTCCGTCGGCCTGCTCCGCTGGACTGCTGACCTGACTGGTCACTGAACTGGACCTCCTCGAGGCGGCTGTCCGGGACGGCCTTCCCACAGGCCTTCCCCGCATAAACCCTACGTCCGTGAGGGGCGCCTTCCCCGGGTCATTCGCATGGTGGACACGACGTCGGGACGTCCTCGCTCAGGAGTTGAGGTAGGTGAGAACGGCCAGCACCCGCCGGTGATCGCCGACGCTCGGGGACAGTCCCAGCTTCAGGAAGATGTTGCTGACGTGCTTCTCCACGGCGCCGTCGCTGACCACCAGCTGCCTGGCGATCGCCGAGTTCGTCCGGCCCTCCGCCATCAGCCCCAGGACCTCCCGCTCACGCGGGGTGAGTCCGGCGAGCACGTCCTGCTTGCGGCTGCGCCCCAGCAGCTGCGCGACCACCTCGGGGTCCAGCGCGGTGCCGCCCCGGGCCACCCGCACCACCGCGTCCACGAACTCACGGACCTCGGCCACCCGGTCCTTGAGCAGATAGCCGACGCCACGGCTGGAACCGGCGAGCAGCTCCGTGGCGTAGCGCTCCTCCACGTACTGCGACAGCACCAGCACGCCGACGCCCGGATGCGTCCTGCGCAACTGCACCGCGGCCCGCACCCCCTCGTCCGTGTGCGTCGGCGGCATCCGTACGTCGGCCACCACGACGTCCGGGAGCAGGTTCTCCCCGTCCAGCTCGGTGATGGTCTTGATCAACGCGTCACCGTCACCGACACCGGCCACGACCTCGTGCCCACGGTCGGTCAGCAGCCGGGTCAGGCCCTCCCGCAACAGCACCGAATCCTCGGCGATGACCACCCGCACCCTGTCCTCCACGATCCTCGGCCCCCCATGCGCCTGATCCGGACCCGCCCCCGTGGCGGGCCCGGTGATCGGGTCCAGCATTCCAGCATCCGGCGGGGGACGGGGCGGGACAGCGCGATCGGGGCCCCGTCGCGGTGGGCGGGCGCGAGGCCGCGGCCTCGCGCCCGCCCACCGGTTCCGTCGGTGAAGCGGTCCCGTCAGTGGGGCCGGGCCGCCCTCATCATGTCCGTTCCGCCCGCCACGGCAGCTCGGCGGTCACCCGCGTCGGGCCGCCGGCCGGGGAGTCCACCACCAGGATCCCGTCCACCGCGTCCAGCCGCTCCGCCAGCCCGGCCAGTCCGGAACCCTCGGACACGTCGGCGCCGCCCACGCCGTCGTCCACCACCTGGAGCATCAGCCGGTTCTCCGTCCGCCACACCTCCACGGCCGCCCGGGTCGCCCGCGCGTGCTTGCTGACGTTCTGCAGCAGCTCCGAGACGGTGAAGTAGGCGATGCCCTCGATGGCCGACGCGGGCCGCTCCGTCAGGTCCACCTCCACCTGCACCGGCACCGTGCACCGCGAGGCCACCGCGGACAGCGCCGCGTCCAGGCCCCGGTCGGTCAGCACCGCCGGATGGATGCCCCGGGCCAGGTCCCGCAGCTCCTGCAGCGCCGTCTTCACCTCGCCGTGCGCCTCGTCTACCATCCGCGCCGCGACCTGCGGGTCTTCCCGCAGCTTCTCCTTCGCCAGCCCCAGATCCATGGCCAGAGCCACCAGCCGGGCCTGTGCCCCGTCGTGCAGGTCGCGCTCGATGCGCCGCAGGTCCGCCGCCGCCGTGTCCACCACGACCCCGCGGTCCGACTCCAGCTCCACCACCCGCGTGGCCAGCCGCGACGGTCCGAGCAGCCCGTGCACCATCACCCGGTCCACCATCGTCAGCGCCCGCACGATCCACGGCGTGGCGAGGGTGAACAGCAGACCCACTCCCGCGGTCACCGTGATCTCGAACGGGTTGTCCAGGAAGATCTGGCGCTGCTCGTCGCCGTACAGCTGGATGCCGTCCTGCCCGCCGTACGTCGGCAGGACCCAGAACCACAGCGGATAGGTCAGCAGCGACCAGCCCACCGACCAGACGGTCACGCCGACGACGAAGGAGAGCACCGCCCACGGCAGCTGCAGCACCGCGTACAGCAGGGCCCGCCAGGAGGCGCCGCTCTTGAGCACGGCCCCGATCCACGCCATGAACCCCTGCCGCCTCATCCGCAGCGGCTCCGGCTCGGCCACCTCCAGGCCCAGCAGCCCCCGGGCCCGCGCCCGCTCCACCGCCCCGAACCCGCGGCAGCCGGCGAGCGCCGCCGCCAGCACCGGGACGCCGAGGAACGTCACCAGCAGGCCCGCGCCCAGCGACACCGTCGTGACCGCGTAGGTGAACAGCAGGATGCTGATCGGCAGGCTCAGCAGCACGTATCCCAGCTCGCGCCAGGTGCGTCCCTCGACCGGTGCCCGCAGCGCGGCCGGCAGCCGGTGCCGCCGCCCCTCGGCGTGCCCGGGGCACCCGGGTTCCGCAGGGAACCCGTAGCCCTGTCCGTACTCCGTGGCCATCGGCTTCGTCCTTCTCCTCGTCCGGCGGCTGTGCTGTCGTACCTCCAGACTCCTCCGCCGCGGTCCGGCGGACCATGGAGGGCGTCGCAGTCCTGGGCGGGGGGTTTTCCCTACCCCCGGCCGCGGACGGACGCCTCCTCGGGCGCCCTCCTGGTCCTGCCCGTCTCCTCGGCCGGGGCACCGGAACGGTCCCGCCACGGCAGCTCCGCCGTCACCGTCGTCGGACCGCCCTCGGGCGACTCCACGACGAACAGACCGTCCACCGCGCCCAGCCGGTCGGCGAGGCCCCGCATGCCCGTCCCGCCGTCCAGGCTCGCGCCCCCGCGCCCGTCGTCCCGCACCTGGATGAGCAGCCGGCCCTCCGACCGCCACACGTCCACCGCGGCCGACCGGGCCCGGCTGTGCTTGCTGACGTTCTGCAGCAGCTCCGAGACGGTGAAGTAGGCGATGCCCTCGATGGCGGCGGCCGGCCGCTCGTCCAGGTCGACCGCCACCTGCACCGGCACCGTGCACCGCGAGGCGACCGAGGACAGCGCGGCGTCCAGGCCCCGGTCGGTCAGCACTGCGGGATGGATGCCCCGGGCGAGGTCCCGCAGCTCCTGCAGCGCCAGCTTCACCTCGCCGTGCGCCTCGTCGACCATCGACGCCGCGGCCTCGGGATCCTCCAGCAGCTTCTCCTTGGCCAGCCCGAGCCCCATCGCCAGGTTGACCAGCCGGGCCTGGGCCCCGTCGTGCAGGTCGCGCTCGATGCGCCGCAGGTCCGCCGCCGCCGTGTCCACCACGACCCCGCGGTCCGACTCCAGCTCGGCGATGCGCCGCTCCAGCTCGTCGGAGGGCGACAGCAGGCCGCGCACCATCGCCCGGTCCGCGTTGGCCAGGCCCCGCACGACGAACGGCAGCACCGGCCACAGCACGAACAGACCGGCCAGCGTGACGACGAAGGTGAGCACGCCCCACGGCAGCCGTATCAGCTCGTACAGGACGGTGCGCCAGCCCACCGGGTCCTTGACCGCCAGCCACAGCCGCGGCCAGAACCCCCCGGAACCGCGCATCGACAGCCGGCTCGGCTCCTCCACCCGCACCCCGAGCAGCTTCCTGGCCCGCGCCCGCTCCGCCCTGCCCAGCAGCCGCGCACCCGTCAGTCCGAGCGCGAGCAGCGGGAACCCGACCACCGTGACGGTCAGCCCGACGCCGGTGAACAGCACGGTCACCGTGTAGACGAAGCCGGCCAGCGACACCGGCAGGTTCGCCAGGAGGTGGGCGATCTCCTTCCAGGTGTGCGCGTCGTACGCGAAACGGGCCGGTGGCGGGCGGTCGCCGGGCCCGGCCGGTTCCGGGACCGCCGTCACGGACGTCCCCGGATTCGTGAATGGTTCGGTCATGGGCACCAGCGTGCCCGGAGCCGGGGGCCCGCGCCATGAGGTGGGCCGCCAGGACGCACTGAGGAAAACCCCACCCCCGCGTGCCGAGCGGTGACGGGCTGCTTACGGTGCATTTATCAGGGCCTAGACTCCCGTGCGTACAGATCGTCGATCCGTGACGTTCACCGGCACGGATCGAGGGCACGGCACAGGCACGGGCCAGAGCACCGATCAAGGGAGTGAGGGGCGGACGTGCGGGAAACGACCGTCGTCGCGGCGGACTACTTCCAGTCCTACTCGGTCGTCGGACTGCTCGCCGTCGTCGGCGTGCTGTTCGTCGCCGTCGCCTTCGGGGCGGGACGCCTGCTGCGGCCGGTGGTCCCCACGCCCGAGAAGCTCCTGACGTACGAGTGCGGAGTCGACCCCGTCGGCGAGGGCTGGGCCCACACCCAGGTCCGCTACTACGTCTACGCCTTCCTCTACGTGATCTTCGCCGTCGACTCGATCTTCCTCTTCCCCTGGGCGACCGTCTTCGCCGCCGACGGCTACGGCGCGGCCACCCTCGTGGAGATGTTCATCTTCCTCGGCTTCCTCGCCGTGGGCCTGCTGTACGCATACAAGAAGGGCGTCCTGACATGGACGTGAACCCTGCCGTCCCCGAGCCCGTCCTGCTTCCGGAACCGAAGCGGCTGGGCGCGCTCGCCCGGCTGGCTCCCGAACCGATGAAAGTGGTCCTCAACTGGGGCCGCCGCTACTCGCTGTGGGTCTTCAACTTCGGCCTCGCCTGCTGCGCGATCGAGTTCATCGCCGCGTCGATGGCCCGCCACGACTTCATCCGCCTCGGCGTCATCCCCTTCGCGCCGGGGCCGCGCCAGGCCGACCTGATGGTCGTCTCCGGCACGGTCACGGACAAGATGGCGCCCGCGGTGAAGCGCCTGTACGAGCAGATGCCCGAGCCCAAGTACGTCATCTCCTTCGGCGCGTGCAGCAACTGCGGCGGCCCGTACTGGGACTCCTACTCCGTCACCAAGGGCGTGGACCAGATCATCCCGGTCGACGTCTACGTGCCCGGCTGCCCGCCCCGGCCCGAGGCGCTGCTCCAGGGGATCCTGAAACTCCAGGAGAAGATCGCACGGGAGTCGCTGGGGGAGCGGTACGGCTCCGCCTCCGGCGCGGGGCGGCCGTCGGCGGCGGCGCTGCAGAGCGGGCCGGTACGGCCGCCGGCGCCGTCCGGTGAGGAGGAGGGCCGATGACCGCGGTCGGCTGGCTCCCCGCCGGCGCCGAGGAACTGTTCGGCGCGCAGGCCACGGCGGAGGAGTCGTACGGCGTCCTGACCGTCGACGTACCGCCCGCCTCCTGGATCACCGCGCTGGAGGCCGCGCGCGACCGGGCCGGCTGCACCTTCTTCGACTGGCTGAGCGCGGTCGACGAACCCGGCACCGGGTTCCGCGTCACGGCGCACGTCGCCGCCCTGGCCCCGGTGCGGCGCCTGCTGCTGCGCACCACGGTGCCGCACGAGGCTCCGACGCTGCCCTCCGCCGTGGACGTCTACGCGGGCGCCGCGTGGCACGAACGCGAGACGCACGAGATGTTCGGCGTCGACTTCACGGGCCACCCGGGCCTGGACCACCTGCTCCTGCCGGACGGTTTCGAGGGTCATCCGCTGCGCAAGGACTTCGTCCTCGCGGCCCGGGTCGCCAAGGCCTGGCCCGGTGCGAAGGAGCCCGGGGAGCCCGCGGAGGGTGCAGCGCACGGCGGCCCCAAGCGCCGCCAGATGCTTCCCCCCGGCGTCCCCGACCCGAACGAGTGGGGCCCCCTCAAGGGCCAGCTCCCCCCGGCCCCGGCCCGCCCGGCCCGCGGCCCGGGCAGGGCGGCGGCAGGCGCGGCAGGAGACCGCCCCCGCCGGACCCGTACGGCGGGGGAGGGCTCCGCGAGTCAGGCGGCCGCCGGGTCTCCCGCCCAGCCGCGCCGGACCCGTACGGCGGGGGAGGGCTCCGCGAGTCAGGCGGCGGAGGCGCGCCCCGAGCCGGCCGCTGCCCCCGCACGACGCGCGCGGAGCGCGAGCGAGGGATCGGCGTCGCAGCGTTCCGGCACCCCCGCGGCCGGCACCCCCGCGGCCGGCGGTCCCGAGGCCGGCGGCTCCCGCCGGGCGCGCACCGCGTCCGAGGGGTCCGCGAGCCGGCGCGCCGCGTCGAGGGCTCCGGCGCCGTCCGGTGAACCCGCGGCAGCGTCCGGTGAACCCGCGGCAGCGGGCGGTGAGCCCGCCCCGGGGCCCGCCGAGGACCGCCGGGACCCGAAGCCTCCCGCCGCTCCGCGCAGCCCGGACGCTCCCTGGCACCACGCCCGCCCCGCCTTCGCCCGGCCCGAGGCGGAAACGGAGCCCGCCGCCGGCCCGGACCGCGAGCCCCGAGGGGACACGGCTCCGGAGACCGGCGCGGAGCCCGAAGCCGGCGCCGAAGCCGACGCCGAAGCCGGTTCCGGGCCGGCCCGCGCGGCCGACGCGGCCCCCGGGACCGGCGCGGATACCGAAGGCGGCCCCGAGACCCCCACCCCCGAAGACCCCTCAGGAGGCCCGCGGTGAACGACGCGCTCGACGTCGCCCTGCGACTCCTGGTCGTGTTCGTGGTCTTCCTCACCTTCCCCCTGATCGTGGGTCAGACCGAGCACAAGGTGATGGCCCACATGCAGGGCCGCCTCGGCCCGATGTACGCCGGCGGCTTCCACGGCTGGGCCCAGCTCATCGCCGACGGTGTGAAGTTCGCGCAGAAGGAGGACGTGGTCCCGGCCGGCGCGGACCGGCGTATCTTCCAGCTCGCCCCCGCCGTCGCCCTCCTCCCGTACCTCCTCGTCCTGCTGGCCGTCCCGATCGGCCCGGGCGAGGGCGCGGTCGGCCAGGTGATCGACGCGGGCGTGTTCTTCGTCCTCGCCGTCATGGGAGTCGGCGTCCTCGGTTCGCTCATGGCCGGCTGGGCCTCCGCCAACAAGTTCTCCCTCCTCGGCGGCCTGCGCACCGCCGCCCAGCTCCTCGCGTACGAACTCCCGATGCTGCTCACCGCCGCCTCGGTGGCGATGGCGGCCGGCACGGTCTCCCTCGTCGGCATCCTCGACGCCTTCGAGTGGTGGTGGGTGCCCTGGCAGATCACCGGCGCGCTCGTCTTCTTCGTCGCCGGCCTCGCCGAACTCCAGCGCCCGCCCTTCGACATGCCGGTCGCCGACTCGGAGATCATCTTCGGCGCGTACACCGAGTACACCGGCCTGCGCTTCGCCCTGTTCCTCCTCGCCGAGTACGCCGGGATCGTCGTCCTGTGCGGCCTGACCACCGTCCTGTTCCTGGGCGGCTGGCACGGTCCCTGGGGCGCCGACGGACTCGGCTGGGTCTGGACCCTGCTGAAGACCGCGGTCCTCGCCTTCGTCGTCATCTGGCTCCGCGTCACCTACCCCCGGCTGCGCGAGGACCAGCTCCAGAAGCTCTCCTGGACCCTCCTCGTCCCCCTGTCCCTCGCCCAGATCGCCCTCACCGGCATCGTCAAGGTGGTGATCCGGTAACCATGGCCGAGCCCCTCCCGCCCACCCGGCCCCGCATCCCCGGCTCCGGCCTGGCCAAGGGCCTGGCCGTCACCCTGCGGACGATGACGAGGAAGTCCGTCACCGCCCCGTACCCGGACACCCAGCCCGACCTCCCGCCCCGCACCCGCGGGGTGATCGGCCTGTTCGAGGAGAACTGCACGGTCTGCATGCTGTGCGCCCGCGAGTGCCCGGACTGGTGCATCTACATCGACTCCCACAAGGAGACGGTCCCGGCGGCGGCCCCCGGCGGCCGCGAACGCAGCCGCAACGTCCTCGACCGCTTCGCCATCGACTTCTCCCTGTGCATGTACTGCGGTATCTGCATCGAGGTCTGTCCTTTCGACGCCCTGTTCTGGTCCCCGGAGTTCGAGTACGCCGAGACCGACATCCGCGACCTCACCCACGAGCGCGACAAGCTCCGCGAGTGGATGTGGACCGTCCCGGCCCCGCCCGCCCTCGACCCCGGCGCCGAGGAGCCGAAGGAACTCGCCGCCGCCCGCAAGACCGCCGACAAGCTCGCCGCCGCCCGGGCCGAACCGCAGGAGGAGGAGTCGTGACCCTCGCCGCAGCCGCGGGAACGGCCGCGCACGCCACCACCGCCGGGACGCACGGCTTCCTCTCCCCGACCGGCGTGGAGATCGCCTTCCTCCTCGTCGGCCTGGTCACCCTCGGGGCCGCCGTCATCACCGTCACCACCCGGCAACTGGTGCACGCCGCCCTGTGGCTGGTGGTGGCCCTCGGCGGCCTCGCCGTCGAATACCTGCTGCTCACCGCCGAGTTCATCGCCTGGGTGCAGGTCCTCATCTACGTCGGTTCCGTGGTCGTCCTCCTCCTGTTCGGACTCATGCTCACCAGGGCCCCCATCGGCCGCTCACCGGACGCCGACTCCGGCAACCGCCGGGTCGCCCTCGCCGTGGCCGTCGCCGCCGCGGCGGCCCTGGTGTGGGTGGTCGTGGACGCCTTCCGGACCACCTGGATCGATCTGGACGGCGCCCCCGCCGGCTCCACCGAGGTGACCGGCGCGAGTCTCTTCCAGCACTGGGTCCTCCCCTTCGAGGCCCTCTCCGTCCTCCTCCTCGCCGCCCTCGTCGGCGCGATCGTCCTGTCCCGCAAGGCGAAGGCCGACGCCGCGTCCGGCGCGACGGACACCCGGCGCGACACGGAAGGGGCGCGCTGATGCACCTCGCCTATCCCGCCGTCCTGTCCGCCCTCCTCTTCTGCACCGGCCTGTACGGCGTCCTCGCCCGCCGCAACGCGATCCTGGTCCTGATGTCGGTCGAGCTGATGCTCAACGCCGTCAACCTGAACCTGGTCGCCTTCGACGTCTGGCTCAGCCGGACCGCCGCGGACACCCTGCACTCCGGCCAGGCCCTCACCCTGTTCACCATCGCCATCGCCGCCGCCGAGATCGGCATCGGTCTGGCGATCGTCCTCGCCGTGTACCGCAACCGCGGCACCTCGGACATCGACAAGCTCCGCGACACCGCCGAGGGCCACGAGCCCGACGGCCCCGACGGCGACGCCGCCGGCCTGGAAGCCCCCGCGCCCCGTACGGCCGGCGAGAAGGCCGAGGCCACCGCGTGACCACGACCACCCTCGCCGTCCTCGTCCCCCTCCTTCCGTTCCTCGGCGCGCTCGCCGGGCTGCTCCTGGGACGCACCGCCCCCGGCTTCGTCCGCCCGCTCGCCGTCCTGCCGGTGCTCGCCTCCCTCGCACTGGCCGCCACGGTCGCCTGGCGCCAGGGCGGGGGCCAGGCCGTCGACGCCGCGACCGAACTCACGCCCACCGGCTCGGTCCCGATCGAACTCGCCCTGCACATCGACGGCTTCGCCGCACTGACCGCCGTCCTGGTCACCGTCGTCGCCACCTGCGTGCAGATCTACTCGACGGGCTACCTGCGCGACGACCCCCGCTACCCCTCCTACGCGGCCCTCGTCTCCCTGTTCACCTCCGCGATGCTCCTGGTCGTCTACTCCGGCGACCTGATGGTCCTGCTGGTCGGCTGGGAAGTCATGGGCATCTGCTCCTACTTCCTCGTCGGCCACTACTGGGAGACCCCCGAGGCCCGCGCCGCCTCCCTCAAGGCCTTCCTGGTCACCAAGCTCGGCGACGTCCCCTTCCTCATCGGCCTGTTCGCCCTCGCCACCGAAACCGGGTCGTTCCGCATCACCCGGATCCTCGGCGCCGTCGCGAGCGGCGGCATCGAACACCCCACCTTGATCGCCCTGCTGCTCCTGGCGGGCGTGGCCGGCAAGTCGGCGCAGTTCCCGCTGCACACCTGGCTCCCCGACGCGATGGCGGGCCCGACCCCCGTCTCCGCGCTGATCCACGCCGCGACCATGGTCGCCGCCGGCATCTACTTCATCGCCCGTCTCCTCCCGCTCTTCGAGGCCTCGCAGGCCGCGATGGCCGTCCTCGCCGTCATGGCCGCCGTGACCATGACCGGCTCGGCGCTCGCCGCTCTCGCCCAGGACGACATCAAGCGCGTCCTCGCCTACTCGACGATCGGCCAGCTCGGCTACATGACCGGCGCCCTCGCCGTCGCCGACCGCGGCGCCGCCGTCTTCCACCTCCTGTCCCACGGCGCCTTCAAGGCGCTGCTGTTCCTCGCCGCCGGCGTGGTCATCCACGCCGCCGGCACCAACTCGCTGGCCGCCATGTCCCGCATGGGCCGCCTGCGCGACCGCGTCCCCGACGCCTACTGGACGATGACCGTGGCGCTCCTCGCGCTCGCCGCGATCCCGCCGTTCAGCGGCTTCTTCTCCAAGGAGGCCGTCCTCGGGGCCGCCGAGCACGTCGTCACCGGCCACACCGGACACGCACCCGCCGCAGCGGGGTGGATCGTCCTCCTCGCCGGCCTCGTCACCGCCCTGCTGACCGCCGCGTACGCGATGCGCCTGTGGCTGCTGGCCTTCCGCGGGTACGGTGCCGAGGCGCCCGACCACGGCAGGCAGCCGCTGACGATGACCGTGGTGCTGTGGGTGCTCGCCGTACCGTCCCTCGCGCTCGGCGGTCTCGCCTTCCGCGTCCTGCCCGACTGGTTCGACGGCCACGACCTGACCCCGACCCTCACCACGTCCGTGCTCGGCACGGGCGTGGCCCTGGCCGGCGGCATCATCACCTACGCCACCTGGCGGCACACCACCGCACACGCGGCGGCCCGCGTCCCCCTCGGCGCCGTCGCCGCCCACCCCGAGGGCGACGCCGGACTGGTCGAGGCGGAGGCCATCGCCAGCCACGAACCGGCCTACGGGAACATCGCGTCCGCGGCGGACCCGTCGGACCCCGGGCGGCTGCTGCTCGGCCCGCTGCACCGGCACGCGGCCGCCGGCTTCCACCTGGACGCCGTGTACACGACCCTCTTTGTCCGCCCGGTCCGGGCCGGTGCGAGCCTCGTGCGGTTCCTCGACCGCGAGGTCGTCGAAACCTACGTACGCGGCGCGGGCACGCTGCCCCGCTGGCTCGGCGCCGCCGTACGACGGGCCCAGACGGGCAATCTGCAGACCTATGTGAGCGCGCTGCTCGCCGGTACCGTCGTCCTCGCGGTCACCGTCGTCCTCGTCGCCACGGGAGCGTGAGCAGGCGTGATCGATATCAACGAGTCCGTGATGCGGTTCCTTCTGGCGTTCCTCGTCGTCGGCCCGCTCCTCGGCGCCGCCGCCGCTCTCCTGCCGGCCCCGCCCGGACTGAAGGGGAAGTCACCCGACCAGGCGGTGCTCCGCCACGGCGTGACCGTCACCGGCGCGATCCTCATCGCGGCGATCGTCCTCGCGCTCGGCTTCGACCACGACCGGCCGTCGACGATGCAGGCCACGACCGACATCAGCTGGATCCCCGCACTCGACGTGCGCATCCACCTCGGCACCGACGGCATCTCCCTCCCCCTTCTGGTCCTGACCGCGCTGCTGACCTTCCTCTGCGCGCTCCACTCGTACTTCAAGCCGCCCGCGGGACCGTCCCCGAAGGCCTTCGTCGCCCTGCTGCTCGTCCTCGAGTCCGGCACCCTCGCGACCTTCGCCGTCCTCGACCTGGTCCTCTTCTTCCTCGCCTTCGAGACGGTCCTCGTCCCGATGTACTTCCTCATCGCCCGCTGGGGCGGCGGGGACCGGGCCGAGGCCGCCTGGAAGTTCATCCTCTACACGCTGCTCGGCTCCGTGGTCATGCTGCTCGGCCTGCTCCTGATCGGAATCGAGGCGGGCACATTCGACATGGTGGCACTCGCCACTGACAACGGCCGGTCACTGGCCACATCCGTGCAGGTCATCGCCGTTCTGGCGATCGGCGTCGGGCTCGCGGTCAAGACCCCGATGTGGCCGCTGCACAGCTGGCTGCCCGACGCCCACACCGCCGCGCCGACGGTCGGCTCGGTCCTGCTCGCCGGCGTCCTGCTGAAGATGGGCACGTACGGGTTCGTCCGGATCCTGCTGCCCGCCGCCCCGGACGGCTTCCGCACCTTCGCGCCGTACCTCGCCGCGTTCGCCGTCGTCGGGATCATCTACGGGTCCCTCGCCTGTCTGGCCCTCGCCAGGCCGGGCGCGAAGGGCGACCTCAAGCGCCTCATCGCCTACTCCTCCGTCGGCCACATGGGCTTCGTCCTCCTCGGCATCGCGACCATGACCCCGACCGGCGTCAACGGCGCGCTGTTCGCCAACATCGCCCACGGCCTCATCACCGGCCTGCTGTTCTTCCTGGTCGGCGCCCTCAAGGACCGCACCGGCAGCACCGACCTCGACACCCTCGCCCTCCCGTCGCCCGACCACCGCCCCTCAACGAGCGGCTCCGCCGCGCCGGATCGTTCCGAGACCGGCGCCGCCCTCTACGGCAGGGCCCCGCGCCTCGGCGGCCTGCTCGCGTTCGCCGCCGTCGCCTCCCTCGGTCTGCCCGGCCTCGCCGGATTCTGGGGCGAGATGCTCGCCCTGTTCGGCGCCTTCGACCCCGCCGAAGGCCTCAGCCGCCCCGCCTTCCTCACCTTCATGGCCATCGGCGCGTTCGGCACCCTGCTGACGGCCGCGTACCTGCTGATCGTGGTCCGCAGGGTCTGCATGGGCGCCGCACCCCAGGACGCCCCGCACCTCGCCGACGTGCGCTCCCACGAGTTCGCGGCCTGGACCCCGCTCGTCGTCCTCACCGTCGTCGCCGGGCTCTGGCCGGGGGCCCTCCTCGGACTGACCGACCCGGCCGTGCAGCAGCTCCTCGCAGGAGGCACCCGATGAGCTCCCTCGTCCAGTCCGTCGACTGGCTGGCCATCGCGCCGCCCACCATCGCGGCGGTCGTCGGACTCGTCGTGCTCGTCGCCGACCTGTTCGTCGGCGAGGCGAGGAAGCCGCTCCTCGGCCGGCTCTCGGTGGCCGGGCTCGCCGCCGCCACGCTCATGCTGCTGCCCCTCCTGGACGCCGACCGCAGCACCTTCTGCCTGGTCGGCGACACCGGAGTGTGCAGCTACACCGCGGACCGCTTCACCCTCGTCATCCAGTTCCTGGTCCTCGGCGGCGCCCTGCTGTCCGCCCTCCTGTCCGTCACCGCCCTGAAGGACGAGGGCAAGCGGATCCCCGAGGGCGAGTACTGGTTCCTGTTCCTCTCCTCCGCGGCCGGCGCCGCCCTCCTGCCCGCCTCCCGCGACCTCGCGACCCTCGTCGTCGCCCTGGAGGTCGCCTCCCTGCCCGCCTTCGCCCTCGTCGGCCTGCGGCACGGCGACCGGAGGTCCTCCGAAGCGGCCCTGAAGTTCTTCCTGTCCTCCGTCACCGCCACCGCGGTCAGCCTGCTGGGCATCAGCTTCGTCTACGCCGCCACCGGGACCCTCCACCTCACCCTGGTGGCCGAACGCGTCCAGGACGTCGGCGGACAGCTCCACACCCTCACCCAGACCGGCGTCGTCCTCACCCTCATCGGCTTCGCCTTCAAGACGGCCGCCGTCCCCTTCCACTTCTGGGTCCCCGACACCTACGTGGGCGCCCCCCTGCCGATCGCCGCCTACCTGTCGGTCATCGGCAAGGCGGTCGGCTTCTCCGGCCTGATCCTCGTCACCGTCGTCGCCCTGCCGTCCTACGCCGACGTCTGGGGCCCCGCCCTCGCCGCGCTGGCCGCCCTCACGATGACCGTCGGCAACGTCGGCGCCCTCCGGCAGCGGGCCGCACGCGCGTACAGCGCGGTACGCCTCCTGGCCTGGTCGTCCGTCGGCCAGGCCGGCTACCTCCTGGTGCCGATCGCCGCCGCCGCGTACTCCGGCGACGCCGAGAGGTCGATCGGCTCCACCGTCGCCTACGCCCTCATGTACGGCGCCGTGAACCTGGGCGCGTTCGCGGTGGCCGCCCTCGTCGGCCGCGCGCACCGCCTCAACCGCGTCGCCGACTACCGGGGCCTGTACGCCTCCAGCCCCCTCACCGCGCTCCTCCTGGCCTTCTTCCTGCTCTGCCTCGCCGGACTCCCGCCGGGCATCATCGGCCTCTTCGCCAAGGTCACCGTGTTCTCCGCGGCCGTCGACGCCGGACTGGGCTGGCTCGCCGTCGTCATGGCCGTCAACGTCGTCATCGCGCTGGTCTACTACCTCCAGTGGACGGCCCTGCTGTTCCGCGCCCCCGAGGGCGAACCGGTGAGGCACCGGCTCCCCGCCCCCCTCACCGCCGCCCTCGCCCTGACCGGCGTCCTCGGCGTCGCCCTGTCCGGCGCACCCCAGCTGGTCCTGCGCTTCACCGACACCGGGCTCTTCTGACAGCCTGCGGGGCGTTCCGCACGCGCGCGTACGGCCGGGGCACGCCCACGCGCGCGTGCCGCCCGGGACGCTCCGGACGGCCGTCACCCGGACGGTTGACACGCGCCACCGCGCGCACAAGGGAACTAGTGCCCCTCGCCTGGCGTTGACCGGTACGGGAGGGTCCACTGGACGTGACACCACGAGACCAGTGGGCAGCGCAGGTCAGAAGGAAGATCAGCAAGCGAGGGTCCCCTGCCGCACGACTTGGAGGGCGTACCGTGCACCGCCGGCACAACGGGCTCAGGACCGCAGTCCTCCTCGGGGGACTGTCCGCACTCATCATCGTCATCGGCAGCTTCTTCGGCCGCGCGGGTCTCGTCGTCGCCGTCCTGATCGCACTGGGCACCAACGCGTACGCGTACTGGAACAGCGACAAACTGGCCCTGCGCGCGATGCGCGCCCGCCCGGTGAGCGAGTTCGAGGCCCCGGGGCTGTACCGCATGGTCCGCGAGCTCTCCACCCAGGCCCGCCAGCCCATGCCCCGGCTGTACATCTCCCCGACCGAGGCCCCCAACGCCTTCGCCACCGGCCGCAACCCGCGCAACGCCGCCGTGTGCTGCACCGAGGGCATCCTGCGCCTGCTCGACGAGCGGGAGCTGCGCGGCGTCATCGGCCACGAGCTCAGCCACGTCTACAACCGGGACATCCTGATCTCCTCGGTCGCCGGAGCCCTCGCCTCCGTGATCATGTTCCTGGTCAACTTCGCCTGGCTGATCCCGATCGGCCGCTCGGACGACGACGACGGCCCCGGCCTCCTCGGCATGCTGCTGATCATGATCCTCGGCCCGCTCGCCGCGTCCCTCATCCAGCTGGCCATCAGCCGTTCCCGGGAGTACGAGGCCGACGCCTCCGGCGCCCAGCTCACCGGCGACCCGCTCGCCCTCGCCGGCGCCCTGCGCAAGCTGGAACACGGCACCAAACAGCTCCCCCTGCCCCCCGAGCCCCGCATCGAGACGGCCAGCCACATGATGATCGCCAACCCGTTCCGTCCGGGACAGGGGCTCTCGAAAATGTTCTCCACCCACCCGCCGATGGCGGAACGCATCGCCCGGCTCGAGAAGATGGCAGGTCACCACCAGTGAAGACCATCCTGAATCTCATATGGCTCGTCTTCAGCGGCTTCTGGCTGTTCCTCGGCTACCTGTTCGCGGGCGTGCTGCTCTGCATCACGGTCATCGGCATCCCCTTCGGCGTCGCCGCCTTCCGCATCGGCCTCTACGCCCTGTGGCCCTTCGGGTACACGACGGTCGAGCGCCGGGACGCGGGAGCCCCTTCCTTCCTCGTCAACGTGCTGTGGCTGCTCCTCGCGGGCTGGTGGCTGGCGCTCGGCCACGTCGTCACCGGCATCGCCCTGTGCGTGACGGTCATCGGAATCCCGCTCGGCATCGCCAACTTCAAGCTGATCCCGGTCTCGCTGTTCCCGCTGGGCCGCGAAATCGTGCGGACCGACCAGCCGTTCACGCAGCGCTGACGAGTCGGTGGACGCCCCCGGCGGCCACGGCACGACCCAGGCGTCGTCCACAACCCGGAGGTTGTCCACAACCCGGAGGTTGTCCACAGGCCCGCACGCATGTCAGTGGCGGCCCGCATGATGAACCCATGACCGAGCACGAGCAGTTGCTGACCCGGGTGGCGGACAAGGCCCGCAACACCCGCCCATGGGGCTGGCCTTCCCTCCCCGATCCCGTCGACGCGGCCACACTGGCACGCGCCGAGGCCACGCTGGGCTTCACCCTGCCCCCACTGCTCGCCGCGCTCTATCTGCGCATAGCGGACGGCGGTTTCGGCCCCGAGTACGGACTGCTGCCCCTGCTGGACAGCGCGCCCTCCGGTGAACCAGCCGCCGTGGCCCAGTACCTCGCCCGCCGCAGGAGCGGCCGCGAGGACCCCGACTGGCCCTGGCCCGAGGGAATGCTGCCCATATCCCACTGGGGCTGCGGCATGTACGCCTGCGTCGACTGCCGCTCGCCCCGGGCCACCGTCCTCCTCTTCGAACCCAACCCGGGCGACCCCGACCGTGCCTGGTTCCTCGACGCGCCCGGCCTCGCGGACTGGCTCCGCTCCTGGGTCCGGGGCACGGGCTGGTACGAGGAGGAGAACGAGGGGACGGACCTGGCCCCCTGGACCGGTTCCGCAGGCCGCGGGACGCCGTCACCGGCGTCCTGACCGGGCTCCGCGAAGACCGCCGCGGAACCCCGGAAAAACGTCCGGGAAAGCGAGGCCCGAGGGACCGGACGCACCCGGGAGACCCGCCGCACCCGTGAGCACGGCTTCCCTCGCCCCGGGGGCCCACCACGGCCACCGGCCACCGCCCGTCCTCAACCCCCGCCGTACGCCATGGGCAACCACCACCGGCACCCCCGCGCCCACGGCAGCGAGAACGCCGGCACCGGGCACCCGGCGAGCCCCACCGTCGGCACCACCCGTGTCACCGGCCGTGAATCGAGCGGGCCGAGACCGATGACCACGGCACCGCCGACGCCGAGCGTGCGGCGCAGCGCGGCGCAGGACGCGTCCGGCAGAGGGCCGCACCCCGGTGATCACCTGCAACCGGCAGGTGTACGCGTGACGTCTCTCATGGTGCGGGGGGCGGCAGGAAAGGGCAGGTACGCGGCATGACGATCATCAGCTGGATCATTCTGGGACTGCTGGCCGGAGCGGTGGCGAAGTTCCTGCTGCCCGGCCGCGACCCGGGCGGCCTCATCGGCACGACGCTGATCGGCGTCGCCGGTGCGTTCATCGGCGGCTGGATATCGGCACGTTGGCTCGACCACCCGATCACCAAGGACTTCTACGACGGTGCCACCTGGGCCGCCGCGATCGGCGGCTCGCTGGTCCTCCTGATCGCCTACCGCATCCTGTTCGGCCACTCCCGGAACTGACCGGCCACCGCGCACCGGACCGCGGCCGGCAGGCGAGAAGGGTGGTCACCGCGCGGGTGCCCACCCTCCCCCGTGCCCGTCCGGCACGCCAACGCGCCGGTCCCGGACCGGTCGGCCGGACCTACCGGTAGTTCACGAACTGCAGCGCGAAGTCGAAGTCCTTGCCCTTGAGCAGCGCGATGACGGCCTGCAGGTCGTCACGGCTCTTGGAACTGACCCGCAGTTCGTCGCCCTGCACCTGGGCCTTCACGCCCTTCGGGCCCTCATCGCGGATGATCTTCGCGACCTTCTTCGCGTTCTCCTGGGAGATGCCCTCCTCGATCGACGCGAAGATCTTGTACTCCTTGCCCGAGAGCTGGGGCTCACCCGCGTCCAGGGCCTTCAGGGAGATGCCCCGCTTGATCAGCTTGGACTGGAAGACGTCGAGGACAGCCTTCACCCGGTCCTCGGAGTTCGCCTCCATGAGGATCTTCTCCCCGGACCACGAGATCGAGGCACCCACGCCCTTGAAGTCGTAGCGCTGCGAGATCTCCTTGGCGGTCTGGTTGAGGGCGTTGTCGACCTCCTGCCGCTCGACCTTCGAGACGATGTCGAAACTGGAGTCGGCCATGTCCTGTGGCTCCTTGTATCAGGGTGCGTACCGGGCTGCGCACCGGATGCGTACCGGCGTACGTGAAGCGGCCCCCGAGCCCGGCATCGGTCCCAGGCCGCATCCGGACCAGCCTAGTCACCCCCGGGCCCCCGGGCGGCGATCAATCAGGTGGCGAAGCACCCCTGTCCATCGGGTATTGTTTACGTCGTTGCCAGGGAGCACCGCCGAAAGGCGGTTCGACGGCAGCAACCCCGGCGGTGTGCCCGAGCGGCCAAAGGGAGCAGACTGTAAATCTGCCGGCTCAGCCTTCCCAGGTTCGAATCCTGGCGCCGCCACAAGACCGAAAGGGTCTGTGACCAGCAGCAATGCTGATCGCAGGCCCTTTCGGCGTTCACGGGCGCGATCTGGTCGCTATAGGCGCTTTTTCCCAGTGTGTCTCACCCTGATTCGGGTGCTGACCAGTCCGTGTGGGGCAGGCGTGGGGCAGCCTCGGCCCTCCTAGCCGCCGTTCCTCAGCGCCCGCTCGATCCGGGCGTTCGCCGTGGCCGCACCGCCGTCCAGGCACTTGGCGTACACCCGGAACAGCACGGCCACGCTGTGGCCGGCGCGCGCGGCCACCTCCTGCGGTTCCACACCGGAGCTGAGCCACGTGGACACGGCGGCGTGGCGTAGATCATATGGGCGCTTCGCCAGCAGCGAAGCGCACTGAGCGGGCGTGAGAGCGCGTGTGCGGGCCTCTGCCCACACCTCGCCATATCCGGTGTCTTGGATGAGCCCGCCGCGTTGCGTCCGGAACAGCCGCCCGTCGGGAGCGACGCCGTATGCGGTGACGTGCCACCGGAGCAGGCTCACGAGATCGGGCGGGATCGGCACGGTGCGGACTGCTTTCCGGGGCCGGTGCTTGAGCCCGCGCCGGTCGTGTGCCTCACCGCTGTCCGTCCAGGCTGAACCCGAGCGCGGGCGGGTCTCTCGGAGTCGCAGAGTGCCCCACCCTTGCCGGGGCAGGTCGCAGTCCTGGAGACGGAGACCGATGACTTCCGCTGGCCGTGCCGCCGCGTAGTACATGCAGCCGAAGAACGCGACCAGGCGCCGCCCGCGAGGGCTCTGCGTCCGTACGGCATCGAGCAGCGCGAGAGCCTGCCGGGGGTCTGGCACCGAGGCGGGGTCCAGTTCCTCCGCTACCTGCTCCGGAGCCTTCCACTGCACCTGTGGCAGAGGGTTGTCCGTCAGGCGACCGGCGTCGACGGCGTAGCCGAGGGCGTTGTGGAAGATGGCTCGCTTCCGCCGGATGGTCGACGCGGACGCCGTGGTCCCGTCCAGCTTCTTGGTCAGGGCGTCCAGAGCCGCGCGCACGTGCATCCGGTCGGCCAGAGCGGACGTGGGCAGCGACTTGCGCTCGAACCATGCCAGCACGGCGGCCACGTCGTCCGGGAGTTCCTGATCACGGCGGCTCATGTTGAACGCCCAGCTATAGAGAGCTGTCCGCACGGTCTTGGCGTCGGCCATTCCCTTGGTGTTCGTGACAAGCGCCGGCGTCACCGTGGCCATGGCTTCCGCGAGCGTCCGACGCGTCGAGCCGGGGGAGTGCTGCCACTTCATCTCGATGTATTCACGTGCGTGCTGGTACCAACTCACGTCGTTGCGCTTCCGCAGCTCGGAGACCGGCACCCCGGTGGACTCGTCGAACGGCTCGCCAGCGTGCGCCGCCCGCAGCAGCTCGGCGCGTCGGCCGTCCGCGAGGGTCTTGGTGCGGAACGTCTGAGAGTGCGGAGTCTCGCCCGTCTTCCAGCGGAGTTCTGCAGAGGTCTGTCCGCGGTCCTTCCGTTGCCGGACGGACCAAATCCGAACGTCGTACGTCTTCCCCATCGGAACCTTTCGTGGGAAGGGGCCCAGCATGAGCCGGGCCCCTGGGGTGGTGTCGGTGAGCCGATGTGTTCAGTAGGCGGGGCTGTCCAGGTTGCTGAGCCAGTCGTCTAGGTCGTTGCGGCGAACCCGCAGGTGACCGTTGGGCAGCTTCACCAGCCGCGGCGCCTGCCCGCGGGCACGCATGCGGTAGAAGGCGGCGCGGCTCATGCCGATCTCGGTGAGAACTTCGGGGAGCTTGAGCATCTTGGTGCTGGCCAAGGTGGTGACTCCTTCTCGGGAAAGGGCGTCGGGGGTCCCTCTGAGGGGCGCTACTTCCGCTACCGCCGCTACCTCGCAGTTCAGGGGCCTGTCGGGGGTAGCGGGAAGGGGTAGCGGTAGCGGATAGGTAGCGGCGGGGTAGCGGCACGCGGTGACGTTTGCCGCTACCCCGTTGTGGCTGGTCAGGCGGCGTTTTCGGTGCCCGGTAGCGGAAGTAGCGGACTTTCCGGGGGTGGGGGGCAGTAGCGCTGCCATGCGTCGTGCAGATCGGTGGCGTAGTAGCCCTTGAGCACGCTCCCGGCGGTCTTGATGTTGCGGGAGGCGATCGGCTCGTTGTCGGCCGTCATGTACTCCGCGAGCATCCGCGACAGGCGCCGGTTGTCGAGCGGCTTGCCGTTCAAGTCCGCCCACGGGGCGTCATCGAGGGCGTTGAGCCGGTCCAGGATGGCGACGGTAGGCAGGCGGTCGATACCGACCATGACGTGGTCGCGCAGGTCGGTCAGCAGCCGCACGCCCAGGCTGCCCTTGTCGTTGGCCTTGGACGCCTTGACCAGGGTCACGCACGCTTGGCGAGCCCGTTCGGGCCAGTGGCCACCGACCGCGTCGGCGACGGCGAGGAGGGGTTCCCACACGTCCGCCGGCCGGTCGGTCACCCCGTCCGGCATGTCCGGCCACGCCCCCATGACGTCCCCGCGTGCCTGCTCCGCCCACGCGGCGAGCCGGTCCCGCAGCGCGTTCCCCTCGGCTTCATGGACACGGGCCCGGAACGGCTCCACCTTCTCGTTCCTCGCCCGGCGCCGCATACGGATGACGACGGAACGGCTCAGGATCGTGTCCGGCAGTGAGCCGAGACCGGCGACCGCGATCGCGCAGTACGACGGGAAAGCCTGAACGGTCTGCTGTCCGCCATCGCCGATGCACCGGTACGTGACCCCGGTGCGGCGGTGTCCAGCGTTGAGGAACCCGCGCAACTCCTCGTTGTCCCCCGCCTTCGGTCCGAAGACGGTGTCGATCTCGTCGAACAGGATCGTCGGCTTGCCCGTGCCGGCGGAGACGGACCGGAACAGGGCGGCGGCGGAGGCGTTGACGGCCGTCATGGGCTGCGGCACCAGCGTCTCTACGATCTCCAGCGCCCTCGTCTTGCCGGACCCTGGTTCGGGGGACAGGAAGGCGATGCGCGGGGTGGAGTCGAAACAGTCGAGCAGATGCGCGTGAGCGTCCCACAGCGCGACGGCGACGAACGCGGCCTCGGTGGGAAAGACGTTGAACCGTCGGTGGAAGGCTTCCACCTCGTCCAGCAGCGCGGCCCCATCGATGGTGGTAGGGGTCATGCGGCGTTCCTCCGTTCCGGCGTGGCGGGGGTTCCGGCACAGCCGGAACGGTGGGCGGCGTACTCGGTGACCAGCGCGGCCACGGCGTCCTGTCCGCGGGCGGTGGCGGTCTGTCCGCAGGGGCAGGCGTAGGCGGCGGTGGGGATGCCACCGTGCCGGGTGGACCAGCGGGCCCCGTCGTAGTGGTGGCGGTAGACCGGCGGGGCGTAGATGCGGAGACCGGGCCGCTCCGGCGTCGGGTCGGCACTGGGGTGCGCTCCGTCGGCGGGGAACCGGTTCGAACGAAAAGCAGTGACGACGCCCTGACGGGCGGCGCCTGCCGGCTCGCCCACGGCCGACCGGGCGCTGCTCGGTCCGGCGGCGCGCGGGCCGGTGGTCGGGGCCGGTTGGCCTTCCAAGCGGGGGCGGGGCGGGGTGCTCATGCCGCCTCCCGTGGCCGGGCGGTGCGCAGGGAGCTGTCCAGGGCGCTGCGGATCGTGGTGCGGCACTCGGCAGCGGTGAGTCCCACCGCTTCCCCTGCTGCTTGGAAGGCGTCCTCTGCCACGTTGCGGGGGAGGTCGCCCCATGCGACGAACCGCCCCACCTTGAACGCGCTGCGGTTCAGCGTGGTGTTGCGCAACCCGTCCGGCGCGGCGGCCACGACGGCGCACTCGGCTTCCAGCGCGGCCACGGCCGCCCGGCTGCCGTCGACTGCCGGGCGCCTGAACGGTCCCGTAGGCCGCGCAGGGGCCGGTTGCAGGATGGTGAGCAGCCATCCGGGGAGAGGTGCGGTCACAGAGCCGCTCAGCGCTTCGTACTGTCCGGCGGGGAGGGTGCTGCCCGCGGCGACGACGTAGCCGCCCCACGCACGGGTATCCACGGCGTCCGCGACGGTACCGGCTGTGTTGGGCAGCTGGACGCCGTGCGGGGCGGTGAAGTACAGGTGCGTCCCACCGCTTGCGGTCCGGGTCCGGTAGGTGTCGGGGACGGCGTGGCCGGCGCGCTCGCAGAGCGCTGCGAAGGTTGCCGCGCCGTCAGGCGCGTCCGAACTGCCCTTGTGCTCGGGCGTGTCCAGGTCGACCACGACCAACCCCGACGGGCCGGTGGCGATGCCGACGTTGAACGGCGCCCGAGACCAGGCCGCGCGGATGCGGTCCGGGTCGGTGGTGGCGCGCTGCTCCCACTTCCGATGGCCAGCTGCGCACGGCCCGGTGCCGGTGCACGTCTTCTCACCGTGCAGTGCGGGAACCTTGCTGCCGGGACGAAGCGGGAACACCCGCCAACCTCGCTCGGCAGCGTTCAGAGCGGCGCGCGTCAGGTCCTCGCTCATGCCGCCACCTCCCCCGCCGGCTTGGCCGCAGTCGTGCCGAGCAGCAGGCCGTAGGCGTGGTGGGCCTGGCGGGGCACGACGCCGTTGCCGAGGATCTTGAGTTGTTCCTTGCGGGGGATGCCGGGCACGGCGGTGACCCATCCTTCGGGCAGGCCCATCATCCATTCGGTGAACAGCGGTGACAGGCGCCGGTTGCCGCGGGTGCCCGGTTCGGTCGGGCACGGCGCCGGCCGTCCGGTAATGCGCTCCCACCGACGGACGGCGGGCCCGTAGTCGGTGCCATCGGCGGCCACCCACCGTTCGTCCAGCGGGACCGGCCCGGACGGCGTGGTGTCGACGTTGGCGAGCAGGTTGACGGCCACCTCGTTGAGCGGCCGGGCGTTGCGGTCGAGCAGGTTCGACGCGCCGGACTTCCAGTCGCGGGCCGCTGGTGTGGGCAGCAGGCTCACGACTCCGAGGGCGCCGGGAGCTTCGTCACCGCAGTGCGGAGGTTCATCCCGCCCTTGCGCTTCGGCGAGGTTCCGGGGCCGCCAGTGCCGTCCGAGCTGGTGGGGGTCGGCATCAGCGGGATGGGCAACTGCGAACCAGCGGTCGCGTTCGTGAGGGGCGCCGGTTTCGGGGTCACCAGCGCGTACGCATGTCCACCGGAGGTCATACCGGAGCGCGGCCAGGTCCGCGGCGACGACGTCCAGCCCCCGCGAGCGGAGCGCCGCCACGTTTTCCAGGAAGACGAGGCGCGGTCGAAGGTGGCCCACAGCCTCAGCGACGTTTTTCCAGACCCGCGACCACTGCCCATTGATCCCGTCCCTTCGTCCAGCGTTGGAGGTGTTGCGGCAGGGGAAACCGGCGCCGATCACGTCCGGCCGGAACACGTCCCAGACGCGGTCCCAGTCGACGGCGCGGATGTCCCCGAGGTTGGGCACCCCGGGGTGCCGGTGGGTGAACACGGTCGCGGCGTGCGGGTCGTTCTCGGCGAAGGCGGCGACTTGGCCGCCGATGCGGGCCCGGATCGCCGCTTCCAGTCCGCCGTAGCCGGCACACAGGGCGACGATCGTCGGCGGCGAGCCGGACACTCGCCCGATGGTGGTGGGTTGCGTCATGCTGGGAGACCTCCACAGGTCAGTCGATGGCAGGTGGACAAGGGCGGCCCCGGTTCTTTGGCGAGAGAGGGGCCGCCCTTGGCGTAGCTAGGTGTGCTTGCCCCGGGCGAGCCGGAGACCGATGCCGCCGATGCCGATAGGGCCGGCAGCGGCGCCGATGGCGGCGGCGGTGTGGGCGGCGAAGTCGAGCAGCGCGAGGAACGCGGCCACGAGTCCGAAGATGCCGATCACTCCCGCGCCGGCGACGGCGATCGGGAACAGGTAGTGCCGCAGCGGGCGGCCGGTGCGGTCGGTGTGGTGGACGACGATGACGACCGGGGCGCCGGCGGTTTCGGCGCGGCGGTAGGTGTCGGCGGGGATGTGCGGGGCGATGATCCCCGGCGGGTCGCGGTGGGTCACGTTGGGCTCCCTCGGGTATGCCGCGGGCCCGCACCAGCGTGTGGCGCGGGCCCGTGCGGGTGGAGTGTCAGACGCGGGTGTCAGGGGGTGTCACGGCCGGGTGTCAGGGGCGCATGACAGCGCGTCTGCCTAGGGGTTTGACTGTCAGGCGGCCGTGACGGTGTCAGGTGTCAGGCGGCGGCCATGGTGGGGACGATGCGCCACCGGCCGGTGGTGTTCGTCGGCTCCAAGCGCCCCTCGATGGCGGCTTCCTTGAGCCGCGCGGAGACCCACGGGCGGGAGAGGTGGTGCCGCTCGCACCAGTCCATGAAGTCCTTCGGACCGACGATCATGCGGCCCTCTTCCTCGAACTCCTGAAGCGCGCGGGCGAACAGCTCCCGCGCCTCCTCGGGGGAGGGCTTGTGGCCGCTCTCCTGCCCGAAGATCGGGGCGTCGTCGCCCTCCTCGGCCCCGGGCAGGTCCGCCTCGGGGTCGATTCCGGCGTCCTCGGGGTCGACCAACAGCCCACCGTGGTTCATGTCGTCCTCCTCGCGGACGGCCCGCAGCGCCGCCGGTCCGTCAGCAGTGGTCCGGCCGGTGTAGGCGGTGCCGGCCACGCCCACCGCGGCCCCGGCGGTGATCGGGTCGGCGGTGGCGCCGTTGCGCTGTGCCCAGGTGGCCAGCAGCTCCATGACCGGCACGGCCCGGTGGGTGAAGCGGCGGGTACGTCCCGGGGACGGGTAACGGTCCTCCGGGATACCGGGCGAGACGACGTAGCAGTAACCGGGCCGCCGGTTGCCCCACGCGCCCGGGTGGGCACCCGCGGCCAGCACCTCGTCCGGCAGACAGAACCCCTCATCGCGCGGGTCGCAGCCGAGCGCGATCACGGACGGCAGCGACGCGCGGGTGGAGGTGGACATCTGGTCGTACGAGGGCCGCTGAAGCGACACGATCAGCGAGATTCCCGCGGACCGGGCCTCCTGCGCGATGCCGGTGAACGCATCGTCGCCCAGCGCACGGAGAGTGTTGGCGGCTTCCTCGAACCAGGTGACCAGGAACGGCATCCCCGTACAGCCGCACGCCGTGCCGTCGCTGCGGCAGGTGTGCTCCGGGCCGGTCTGCTGCTCCGCAGCAGCGGGCACCCACTGCCGGTAGCCGTGCGCCCCGAGCCAGCGGGTGCGGGCGGGGATGACCTCCTGGACGGCGGCCACCATGACCTCCGTCTGTGCGCCGCCCTCCGCAGCCCAGTCCAGGCCCGGCCGCAGGGGCGCGAAGTCCTGGAACGCCTTGGGGTCGGAGAACCACACGATCACATCCCGGCGGGACAGGATCTCGGTCAGGAGGTTCAGGGCGGTGTCGCCCTTGCCGGAGCCGGTGCCGCCGGCGATGAGGGCGTGGGTGGAGTTGCGGCCCGCGTCCGGGTCGCCGGGCAGCCACATGACCAGCGGCGCGCCGTCGTCGTACCGGCCGATCACCAGCGGTTCCGCGATCGACCCGCCCAGGTTGGAGGGGCCGTCGTACTCCACCGTCTGGGCCAGCATGTCTTCGGGGACGATGACCAGGTCTCCGCGCCGGTTGGAGTCGGGGTCGGGGGTGTAGCGGACGGCGGAGGTCGGCAGGTCCAGGGCGGAGGCGATGTTGCCCAGTGCCTTGGCCATGTCGTCGTTGGTCTGCTCACCGGGCGCGAGGGCAACCGGTGCGGTGACCCGGTTCGGTTCCACCTTCGCCGCACCGATCTGCGCCCGCGCCAGACCCACCTTCTCCAGCAGGCCCTTGTCCGAGCTTTCGCCGGGGGCGTCGTTGTGGCGCAGGACCATTCGCACGTTCCACGACAGGGCCAGCGCCGGCCCGCCCATCAGATACAGGTCGTCGAGCGGGCCGGCGGTGGGACCGGCCAGGCATGCGGCGGTCACCCACGCGGAGCCGGCGGCCACGGTGATGGCGGAGTGCAGGCGCCGCTGTGAGCTGGTGTTCTTACCGGCCCACCAGGTGACGCCGGTCAAAGCGACCGACGCGAGGGTGAGCCCGACGCCGGCCGCGGAACTGTCGGACCACCGCCAGTTCCCCAGCGCCCCCGCGAGACCGGCGCCGCCGACGGCGAGCCACGGGGGCAGGTGCGGCTTGGCTCGGTTCAGCAGGTACGCCCGGACGGAGCCGCCCGTGCCGGTGTTCGTGTCGGTGGCGAGGGCGAGCGGGTACGCCCGGCCGTCCTGGTCGGTCCACTTGCGTGCCATGGTCGTACCTCCCTTACTGCTGGGCCCAGTTCATGACCGGCTGCTGCGGCTTGCGGGCACGGTGGCGCACCCGGTTGATCTCCTCCTCGTATTCCTGCTGGAAGGCCGCGTAGCAGGCGGCGGCGTTCTTCGCCGCGTCCCGCAGGGCGTCCGCGGACCGCTGCATCTTGCGCGCCACCTTCGCGGCCCGCACCCGGGAGCCGAACGCGCGGCCGTCGGGGTCGGGCACTGCGGCGAGGACGCCCTTGAGGATCTCGGCGCCCATCGCCACCTCGATCGAGAGGGTCACGGCGGCGGCCCGCAGGGTGTTGCAGTAGTTGCGCACCTGCGCCGGCGAGGTGAATTCCGGGGCCGGCAGCAGGGACTCGGCGTGCGTACGGCCACCGCCCCCACGGTTGGCGCCGCGGTTGTTGTTCACGGTCACGTTGACCGGGGGGACGAACGAGCCGCCCAGGGCGCCGACGAAACCGCCCGCGGCGGCGCCGGCGTTGGCGAACTTGTTGCCCTTGTTGCTGGCACCGTTGGTGCCGCGTGTCGGGGTTGCCATCGAAGGTGTCTCCCTCGGGTCAGTGGGTGCGACGGACGATGAGCCAGGCGGTCTGAGTGGTGATCAGGGTGAGCAGCCACCACAGCTCCAGCGCGCCGGCGAGCGGTCCGAAGCCGGCCGCGACGGCGAGCCAGGCGAGCGCGGACGACGTGAGCGCGGCCAGGCCGATGCGCCAGGCGAGGACGGAGCCGGTGGCGGGGCGGCGGCGCTGCGTGATCAGCAGCCAGGCCAGCGGGCCGGCGGCGGTCGGGGCGAGCAGCAGAGCGGACCACCACGCGATGACGTGCAGCAGGGCGGCCACGACCAGCGCGAGGACGGCGAGAGCGGTCGGGGCGAGAGCGCGGCGCGAGCGCCACAGCCACCCACCGACCACGGCGAGCGCCTCACGGGTCAGGGACGGGCGTTCGGGGACCACGACGACGAACGGGGCGGCGCCGCGGCGGCCACGCTGGCGGGGGATACGGACGGTGTGGACACCCGCGGTCGTCTTGGCGCCGCGGGCACGGATACGACTGGACACAGCGAAACTCCCAGGAAGTCGGAGAGGGGTTCAGGCGGCGCGCTGTTCGTCGGGGAAGGCACACGGGGTGCACATGCCGAGCGAGGGCGGGATGACGTACCCGGCATCGAGCCGGCATGCGGGGCAGGTGCGGCGGGCGGCGTTCGCCTTGGCCAGAGCCGCCCACTTCGCCGGCGTCATCGGCCGTACGGGCTTCGCGGCGTCGACGCGGTAGAGGTAGGCGACCAGCGGGCCCCGCCGTCGGCGGGGTCGCTCGATCTGCGCGGCCACGTCCTGCCCGCCGGGCCGCAGCCCAAGGGCGCGCAGTTGCCGGCGGGTGGCCAGACCGTCCGGGGCGAGCCGCCACCGGTAGACCGGGAGGGCGCCCATCACCGGCTCGCGACAGCCAGCTCAGCACCACCAGCGGCGGCCGGCTCGCGGTGTTCGGCGTAGCGGGCGGACACCCACCCCACCGACCAGCCACACAGCTCCGCGGCGGCCCGCACCGGCAGACCGGCATCGAACGCGGCCCGCACGGTCGCCCGGGCCCGGTCCTCGGGGAACTTCTCGGCGGCCGGGCCGGCGGCCAGCAGCGCGGCGCGTTCACGCTCGGCCCGCTCCGCACGTTCCTGCCGTTCGCGCTCGCGCCGCTCGGCTTCCTCGCGCTCGGCGCGTTCACGCTCCAGGCAGATGCGTTCACGCTCACGCTCACGGCGTTCACGCTCCGCCTGCTCGGCCCGCTCCCGGGCCGCCTCCCGCTCGGTCTGCTCACGGGCCAGGCGGGCTTCGTGTTCACGCTGTTCACGCGCCAGCATCGCGGCGTGCTCGCGCTCCTCGCGCGCCAGCCGCTCCATCCGCTCGCGTTCCTCCCGGGCGGCCTGGCGTAGGGCCTCCTGCTCTGCCTGCTGCCGTTCCTCCAGCGCGGTGACGGCGGCGGTGATGGCCCGCCGGTAGGCAAGCCCGGTCTCCGCCGTGACGATGAGCAGCAGCGGAGCGACCGCGTGCACGGCCACGCCCACCAGGTCACCTTTCAGGGCGGAGTCGGCGACGTTCAGGGCCAGGGTCATGCCGCCGGTCATCCAGCGCAGCACCACCGGCCAGCGGCCCCCGTGCCCGCCCAGCCGGGCCAGCACCGCATCCAGGCGGACCACGATGACCACGGCCGCGTCGACCACGAGGGGGAGGATCGGCGCCGTCCAGTCCCACTCATCGGGCGTGTGCTTGGCCGCGAGCGGGGTCACGGTGAGGATGGAGTACAGCATCGCGCCCGCCACGATCAGCCACGTGCCGACCGACAGCGCACGCTCCGCTGAACGGATCTGAACGTCGTTCATGCGGCCACCCCCGTCCGTGAACGCACCCGGATCGCGGCGATCAGCACCACCGGCGACGCCGGGTCGTCAACGTTGTCGCGGTCCTCCGTCCACTGCCACTCAGCGCCCGGTACCGGCTCGAAGCCGAGGACGCTGAGCGCGTTCACGCGCTCGGTGAACGTCGGCACCGGCAGTGCCCGGTCGAAGCCGTACTCGGGCCACCGCTCGGCGGTGTTCAGCAGCACCACGTACAGGCGCCACCGGCCGCGGTGCGTGGACATCTGCGCGGTGAACTCCCGGGCCATCACGCCACCTCGGGCGCGTCGGCGCCGCTCTGGTTGAGCAGCGCGACCCGCGCGGCGAGGGCGCGGCGGCGGGCCCGGCGGATGCGGCGGTTGTCCAGCTCGGTCGGCGTGCGGTCCAGCGTGGTGATGTGCGCGTCCAGCAGGTCGACGTCCGCCAGGATGACGGGCATCTCCTGCTCGATCGCGTCCAGCTCGGCGTTCGTCGGCTCCATGAAGTCGGCGAACGCAGTAACAGCGTCCTGAACAGTGACGATGTGGTTCATGGGTCGTGGTCTCCCTTGCAGGTGAAACGGCCCGAACAGAGCCCCCGGTGTTCGCGCACCGGGGGCTCACGCCGTTGGAGTCGGTTCCGGCTCCCCGCGCCCCCGCCCGTACGTCCTCGCGCGGTGCGCGGAACGGACGGGCGGGAGAGGCAGCCGGCCGCAGCGTCAGCGCTGCGAGACCAGGAAGAGACGGACCGGAAAGTCGAACGGGTGCCGCTGGCCGGTCCAGCCTCCAGCGGCACCCCAGGTATGTCGTCGGTTCACGCCGAACCCCCGTTCATCGCGGGGAATCGGCTTGATCTATCGCGGCTCCGAACTGCGCCTTGCTCCGCCTCCCTTGGCCGGCGCGTCGTTGCCGTGCCGCTCAGTCGTCACTCGCTGAACGGCGCTCCCATCCCTCGCGGGTGTCATGGACCGGGTGCAGCCCAATCACCGGGGTCCCCGTGATCCGGTCCCTGGGTCTACGCCCGAGGGTCAGACCAGCGGCTTAGCCGATGACACCGATCGATCCGTGAAGACGACGGACTTCTACGTCTCCCGTGCCGCGCGGGCCGCGTGTAGGCGGGACCGCCGGGGTCGTTCCACGCACCAGGGACCGGAGCCAGCTCCGTAATCTGGTGCGCACCAGTAGATTGCATCTGGTGCGCACCAGAGTCAAGGTGGTTCGCCGTTTCGGGTGGCGTTCGCTCTCTGTGGTGCCTCTCCAGAAGACCGCTTAGGGCAGGGCTGCCGGTAGCCAACAGCGCTTAACATCCGGCCTGTTAACCCCTGTTGACCTGCGGCAACGTGCGGCATGCTGAGAGAGCCAGTGAGGGCTTTTACCGTCGGACGGTGATCTGTGGGCGCAGGACTTCGAAGCGCGCGGGCGGCGCGAGGCTGGTCTCAGGAGCGATTGGTTCGCGAGATCGAGCAGTACGCCCGGCGGAACGTCACGGACGTGGCCTCAACCGCGAGTCTGCGGGTGTACGTGTCCGAGTGGGAGAACGGGAAGCGCACGCTCTCAGACCGGTATGCGGGCATTCTGCGGAAGCTTCTCGGTGTTACTGACGCGGAGTTGAGAGGCGCTGGACCGGTGCCGGTGGCCGCTTCCGTTGACGGCTACGACGAACTACTCAGCCGGATCGACGCGGCCGGCAGTGTCGGTGAGTCCATGGTTCAGGCGTTCAACGATCAGACGGAGTTACTCCGCACCATGGACAGGCAGAGGGGCGCGGCCGGTCTGGTCGACCAGATGACGGGGCACCTTGCCGCCCTGGAAGACGCACTCAACTTTGCTGTGCTGCCGACCACACGCCGCCCCGTCGCGCTCGCCCTCGCGGGTGCGTCGACCCTCGCAGCGTGGCAGGCCATCGACTCGGGAGCGGTCGAACGGGCGTGGCGGCACTACGAACTCGCGAAGCGAGCTGCGCGTGACGCTGAGGCTCCGATGTACCTCGCCCACGCCATGGCGGAACAGGCGTACGTGCTCTGTGAGGCCGGTCGGCCCGCCCTCGGGGTCGACCTCGTACGGGACGCGCGGCGCACCGTTGGCCAGTCGGGTTCCGCCCGGTTGCGGGCGTGGCTGTATGCAGCCGAAGCGGAGATGTGTGCGTACGCCAGCATGCCGGATGACTCTCGACGCGCGCTCGATGCGGCTCTGGCCGCCATCCCACCGGGCCCGGAGGACAGGGACCCGGACATGCTGAGCATCTTCCTAAACGGCACCCACCTTGCGCGGTGGCAAGGCAACGTGCTCGCCATGCTTGGTGACGGCGACGCGGTCACGAGTCTGTACGGAGCGCTGGAAGACATGGACCCGTCATTCGTCCGGGCGCGCGCTGGACTGCACACGGACTTGGCGCACGCGCACTTGACGCGAGCCGAGTACGACGACGCCCACACCCATCTGAGGCAGGCCCGGCTACTGGCGGGCCGCACCGGTTCGGTGCGGCAACGCCGTCGCGTCGACATGCTCAGTGCGCGGCTGTGACCCCCTGCGCGCGCCGGTTGGCCAGGATGTGCAGCAGGGCAACGAGGGTGCCGGAGCCCATCAGCTCACCGCGGGCCATAAGCCCTGGAATGTCGGCGAGGGGAACCCACTCAATGTGGCCCGCTTCCTCCAAGTCGGTCGGTTCACCGACCCTTTCCGCCCCGTAGCCGACGAAGATGTCGTGGGGTGAGTCGACCATGCCGACCATGGGCTGATAGGTCACAACGTGTTCCAGCGCCTTCGGGCGCCACCCGGTCTCTTCGACCACTTCCCGCAGTGCCGTGTCCACCGGTTCCTCGCCAGCGTCGACGATGCCGCCCGGGAGTTCCCAGCCGAACTGTCGGGGCACGAAGCGGTAGCGCCACATCATGAGCACGCGATCTTGGTCATCCAGAACAGCGGTGACGGCCACGTGGTGCAGCTTCACCACGTGATGCTCAAAGGACTTCATGCCGGGCGGCTCCACATCCCAGAGCTGAAGCTTCACCCATCGGTTGTCGTACAGGTCGCGCTCACCGTGGATACGCCACGGCTCTACCCCTTCCGGCTGCCTGACGCTCACAGCGCCCGGGACCCGGTACGAACTACGGCCGCGTACCTCCAACGCACCTTCGGTAACGAGGCGGGCCAGCACTTGCCGTAGCGCCGTCCGTCCGATGCCGAGTTCTTCGACCAGTGCGCGTTCCGAAGGGAGCTTGTCGCCGGCGGCGTACTCGCCGGCGGCGAGCCGCTTTCGAAGCGTCTCGTATACCTTGGTCGTCTTCGGTCCCATCCGCGGAGCACTCTCCGTTCTGCCGTGGTGCGTACCAGCGTAGCGGGCGGTCCTCTAAGTTCCTACTGCGAGTGCGTACGCGCGATAAGGGGTCACTTAGGTTGTTTTGTCTGTGCGCGTCTGGATTCGTTATCCTCGATAATCCGTTGAATTCGGGGGTCTGAGGCGAGATGCGCCGGAAGCTTCGTGCTGCGATAGATGAATGCGTCTGCGAGTTGTTCGACTGTCAGTCCTTGTGCGTCTCCGAGGCCAGCATCCTCCTGGCGTTCTTCTGCCGACTGTGTCATCCAGCTCCCAGCTTGAGTCTCCGTGAAGTTAGTGTTGGCCAGTTCGGCCCATACGAGATCCGCTCCGGTCAAGTCGGCTCCCTTAAGCGTAGCGCCGCTGAGGTCGGTGCCGCTGAGGTCGGAGTTTACGAGGTTGGCGCCGGTGAGATTGGCGTTAACTAGCTGCGCAGAACTCAGCTTCGCTTGTTCTAGGTTCGTTCGTCGCAGATTAACTCCCCTGCTCTTCACTCCGCTTAGGTCTGCTTCCCTGAAGTCTGCCTTGGTAAATTCGGCGTAGGTTAGATCTGCGTAGCGGAACTTCGCCCTTCTGAAGGATGCTTTGGGAAGAGTAATCCGCTGAAGCCTTAGGCCGTAAACTCGGTTATTTATGACCGTCGGAACTGCCAGGTTAGTGAGGGGGGCATCGCTGATTTCAGGGCGCCTCCCGAGTACCGAGATGGCAGCCTGAATATCTTCGCTTGGGTGAGTGGTCAGGGGGTCTGCATCGGCAGGAATCGAAGGCCTAGCCCGATCTCGAATGAAGGCCGTTAGGACTTCCGTCACAGTCGGGTGATCCTTCTCGCTGTCGCGCATGATGCGTTCGAGTGAGTAGATGCCACCCAGTCGTTCTGTAAGATTATCGGATCCCAGAAGCTTGATGGCTTGTACGTATCTTTCCGTAACCTGTCCTTCTCGGCTTATCTCGGCCTGTTCTCGGTCCTTTTCTCGCGTGTGGTCAAACAGCTTTTCCGTGTGCTGATGATTCTTGTGTGTGTAGTAAAGGCCAAGTGCTGCAACGAATCCAGCCCCGAGCGCGACCAGCATTGTCCTGAAACCCGTGATCACGACGCCATCTGCGGGCTGAAGATCATTTCGCCTCAGGTGGGCACCATCGAACCACCATGGTCCCTGCCAGAGGAGCAGGCCGTACACCGCGAACGACAGGGCGAGGCAGCCGGTGAGCGCTATCCGCTTTATTTTTGGCGTCATGCCGACAGGATGCTCACCCGGGGTGGGTGAGGTCTTCGGACTTCCCACTTGCAGAGGGAGATTTGAGGTTCCGGTGCGGGCATCCCCCGTCGTACGGGCGTAGCAGTCATAGGTGTCCGGTATGCCAGCTCTGGGGCATCCGTGGGGTGTTGAGCCGTCATTCAACTGGACTTCGAGGTCAGGTGCCATCCACCGCGCGGACTGTAAATCTGCCGGCTCAGCCTTCCCAGGTTCGAATCCTGGCGCCGCCACACTGGGGAAGACCCCCTCCGAACTGCGGAAACGCAGAACGGAGGGGGTCTCTTCATGTCCGTGGGCGCTTCCTGCCCGTGAGCGGGGGCCCCGGGGCACACTGGCTCCATGTCGTCCCGTCGCCGCCCCTGCCCCGAGTGCCGTCGTGAGATCGCCGTCGTCGCCGGGCGGTACGCGCGCCACGATCCGCCCGGCGCCCGGGGGAGCGGGGAACTGACCTCGTGCCCCGGGTCGCGCAGGCACGCCCCGCTCGGTGCGGAACAGCCGTCGCTGGACGGCTACGCGGTCCCGGAGTTCCCCGGGCAGATGCCCCTCTTCTAGCCCGGCCGGCTCAGTTGCCGGCCACCGACTTCACGGCCACCGACACCGGCGCGGGACCGCTGATCAGCTCCAGGGTCAGACCGGCCGTCGCGGGGGTGTCCACCAACTCCGCCAGTACGGCGGCCACGTCGTCGCGCGGGATCGGGCCGCGGCCCGTGTGGGCCTCCAGGCGGACCAGGCCGGTGCCGGCGTCATTGATGAGCTGGCCGGGCCGCAGGATCGTCCAGTCCAGGGCGTCCAGACCGCGTACGTGGGCGTCCGCCTCGCCCTTGGCGCGCAGGTACGCGTCGAAGACCTCGTCGCCCTCGTGGGCCGGGTCCGCGCCCATGGACGACACGATCACGAAACGCCGTACGCCCGCGCGGACGGCCGCGTCGGCGAAGAGGACCGCCGCCGCCTTGTCCACCGTCTCCTTGCGGTCCACCCCGCTGCCCGGACCGGCGCCCGCCGCGAACACCGCGGCGTCCGCGCCCTCCAGCCGCTCCGCGACCTCCTCCACCGAGGCCGACTCCAGGTCGAGGACGACCGGTTCGGCACCCAGTCGCCGCAGTTCGTCGGCCTGTTCGGGTTTGCGGATGATGCCCGCCACCTCGTCCCCGCGCGCGGCGAGCAGCCGCTCCAGCCGCAGCGCGATCTGACCATGACCACCAGCGATGACAATGCGCATGCCTCCGACCGTACGCCGGGGCGACCGCATCCGCCGAACAACGCCCCGGGGCCCCGTCCGGCCCTACCCGCCGCCCCGGCCCTGCCTGGGCAGTCCCGATTCCGCCTCCGCCGCCGACGCCGCCGGACCGCAGTACTCCCGCACCGCGCTCGTCCGCGCCACCACCCGCCCCCCGTGCACCACGATCCGGCCGTACCCCAGCGACAGCGCCCCCGGGAGCCCGTCCCCGCGGACCGCCAGCAGCTCGGCCGGGAAACCCGCCTCCACGCGCACCTCGGGCAGTCCCAGGGCCGCCCGCGCCGACCCGCTCACCGCGGCGTAGGCGTCCTCGGCGGACAGCCCGTGGCGGGAGGCCAGCAGGTACGCGGCCTCCAGCGGGTCGCCGCGGCCCACCGGGTTCGACACGTCCCGCAGGGCACCGCTCCCGGCGGCCACCCGCACCCCCGCCGACCGCAGCAGCCGTACCGGCGCCGTGCCCCGGCGGTCCACGGCGCCGCAGCCGCCCTGCGGCAGGCACACCACCGTCACCCCGGCCGCCGCGAGCCGGTCCGCGGTCCGCGCGGCCGGCTCGGCGTCCAGCCGGGCGAGACCGCCGCACGGGCCGAGGACGACCCCCGGCCGCAGTCCGCCCGCCATGGCCGCGAACCGGGCCAGACGGGCGGGGTCGGCGGCGTCCGTGTGCAGGTCGACGGGGCAGCCGTGTTCGGCGGCGACCTCCAGGACCGCCTCCACGTACCCCGTGGGATCCGGGTCGAGGTCGGGGCAGCCGCCCACCACGGACGCCCCCATCTTCACCGCGTCCCGCAGCACCGCGAGCCCGTTCGCCCCGGCCACCCCGGTCAGCACCCGCGGCACCGCCACCGTCGTCAGCTCGGCCAGCCCGCGCAGCGAGCGCTCCGCCCGCAGCACGGCGGTCAGCGCGCCGAGCCCGGCCACGTCGCCCACGCGCACGTGCGCCCGCAGCGCCGTCGCGCCGTGCCCGAGCTGGAGCAGCGCCGCCTCCGTCGCGCGGCGCTGGACGTCCCGGGGGTCGTACGAGACGGGGCCGCCGTCGTCGGCGGACAGGGCCGTGTCCGCGTGGGCGTGGGGCTCCGCGGGGGCCGGCAGGAGCAGATAGCCGGTGAGATCGACCTGCGCGCCGCACGCGCGCGTGCCGTCCGCCGCCAGGCTGCCGGCCGTACCGACCGCCTCGATGCGTCCGCCGCCCAGCCGTACGTCCACGGTCCGGCCGTCGGTGAGACGCGCGCCGCACAGCAGCAGCGGGGCCGGATCGACCGGAACCGGGACCGGCCCCGAGGACGCGGGCGGGCGGGGAGGCGGCTGCGGCCGGGTGTCGGGCATCGCGTTCCAGGGGCTCGGGCTGCGCACGGAGGGGAAGGGCACGCAGGCAAGATCACGCAAAGTGAGTCGAGCCTAGGCCGGGGGCCCGCCCCCCGCCGGGAGGAGCCCAATAGTCGTACCGGTGTGGTCCGCCCGGGAGAGGGGGGCCGAAACGGATTTGGGCGATCGGCGGCGGACCGTGTAATGTCTTCATCGCTCGCCCCAATAGCTCAGTCGGCAGAGCGTCTCCATGGTAAGGAGAAGGTCAACGGTTCGATTCCGTTTTGGGGCTCTGGTGTGTGAGGTTCCCGCCGCGAGGCGGGGCCCGATCGCATCAAAGCGGTGTAGCTCAGTCGGTAGAGCAAGCGGCTCATAATCGCTGTGTCACCGGTTCAAGTCCGGTCACCGCTACAGACAGTAGCCGATTGCGGGGTCGGTCCTTCGATCGGCTACTCTTCTTGCGTAAATACAGTCAATCCGTTCGTCAAGGAGCACTCACGTGGCTGCCACCGACGTCCGCCCGAAGATCACGCTGGCCTGCGTGGAGTGCAAGGAGCGGAACTACATCACCAAGAAGAACCGGCGTAACAACCCGGACCGTCTTGAGATGAAGAAGCACTGCCCGCGTTGCAATGCGCACACCGCGCACCGCGAAACGCGATAAAACAGGCTCGTACACGAGGCCGTCCCCCCAGCCAGGGGGGCGGCCTCGTGTCGTTTTCCCACCGGTCGGACACGGTCAGGACCGGCCGACCGCAGCTCAGACACAGGAGGTGCCGCGCGCATGGCGCTCGACCAGTCCTTCGTGGGGCGGACCTACCCGCCCACCGAGCCCTACGAGGTGGGCCGGGAGAAGATCCGAGAGTTCGCCGAGGCGGTGGGGGACGCCAACCCGGCGTACACGGACGTGGAGGCCGCCAAGGCGCTCGGCCATCCCGATGTGATCGCCCCGCCCACCTTCGTGTTCGCGATCACCTTCAAGGCCGCCGGGCAGGTCGTCGCCGACCCCCGGCTCGGCCTCGACTACAACCGGGTGGTGCACGGCGACCAGAAGTTCGCCTACGTCCGCCCCGTGCGCGCCGGTGACCGGCTCACCGTCACCTCGACCATCGAGAAGATCAGGTCGATGGCCGGCAACGAGGTGCTGGACATCCGCGGCGAGGTGCACGACCAGGCGGGCGAACACGTCGTGACCGCCTGGACCAAGCTGGTGGCCCGCGCGGCCGAGGAGGCGTGAACAACACCATGACGGCGAAGATCTCCTACGCCGACGTCGAGGTCGGCACCGAGCTGCCCGCACAGACGTTCCCCGTGACCCGCGCCACCCTCGTCCAGTACGCGGGCGCCTCCGGCGACTTCAACCCCATCCACTGGAACGAGAAGTTCGCCAAGGAGGTCGGCCTGCCCGACGTCATCGCGCACGGCATGTTCACCATGGCCGAGGCCATCCGCGTGGTGACCGACTGGGTGGGCGACCCGGGCGCGGTCGTCGAGTACGGCGTCCGCTTCACCCGTCCGGTCGTCGTCCCCAACGACGACCGGGGCGCCACCATCGAGGTCAGCGGCAAGGTCGCCGCCAAGCTGGACGACCACACGGTCCGCGTGGACCTCACCGCGACCCACGGCGGACAGAAGGTCCTGGGAGTGTCGCGGGCGGTCGTCCGGCTGGGCTGACCCGAACCGGCCGGGGGAGCGGGGCCGTCGGTGCCGTCTCGTAGTCTTGGGCCCGTGCAGGAACTCCACGACGCCCCCCTCGCCCCGCTGACCACCTTCCGGCTGGGCGGCCCCGCGACCCGGCTGGTCACCGCGACGACCGACGACGAGGTGATCGCCGTCGTCCGCGAGGCCGACGACAGCGGTACGCCGCTGCTGGTCATCGGCGGCGGCTCCAACCTGGTCATCGGCGACAAGGGCTTCGACGGCACCGCCCTCGTCGTCGCCACCGAGGGCCTCACCCTGGACGGCACGCGACTGGAGCTGGCCGCCGGGGAGGTGTGGAGCGACGCCGTCGCCCGCACCGTGGAGGCGGGCCTCGCCGGCATCGAGTGCCTGGCCGGCATCCCCGGCTCGGCGGGCGCCACCCCGATCCAGAACGTCGGGGCGTACGGCCAGGAGGTCTCCTCCACCGTCACCGAGGTCGTCGCCTACGACCGCCGCGCCCGCGAGACCGTCACGCTGAGCAACGAGGAGTGCGCCTTCTCCTACCGCCACAGCCGCTTCAAGGCCGACCCCGAGCGGTACGTCGTCCTGCGGGTGCGCTTCGCACTGGAGGACGCGGGCGGCCTCTCCGGCCCCGTCAAGTACGCCGAGACGGCCCGCGTCCTCGGGGTCGCGCCGGGCGACCGGGTACCGCTGGCCACGGCCCGCGAGACGGTGCTGAAGCTCCGCGCGGGCAAGGGCATGGTCCTGGACCCCGAGGACCACGACACCTGGTCGGCCGGTTCCTTCTTCACCAACCCGGTCCTCGACGACGAGGCGTTCGCGGCCTTCCACGCGCGTGTGCGGGAGCGGCTCGGCGACGGCGTCGAGCCCCCCGCGTACCCCGCGGGCGAGGGCCGCACCAAGACCTCCGCGGCCTGGCTGATCGACAAGGCCGGCTTCACCAAGGGCTACGGCCGGGGCCCGGCCCGCATCTCCACCAAGCACACCCTCGCCCTCACCAACCGGGGCGAGGCGACCACCGAGGACCTCCTGGCGCTCGCCCGCGAGGTCGTCGCCGGCGTGCGCGAGGCCTTCGGCGTCACGCTGGTCAACGAACCGGTCACGGTGGGCGTCAGCCTGTAGCGGCCGCATCCCCGTGCGGCCCCGGCACCCCTGCGCCGCACCTCACCGCGCGCCCCGGCGGCGGACGCCCCTACCGGGTCCCGGCCCGCTTCACGCCCCGTCCGCCCCGTGCCCGCCTCGAGCGGCCGGGGCGGTGAGCCAGTCGTCCACGCCCGACAGCAGCTTCGCCTTCACGTCCTCCGGGGCCGCCGAGCCCCGTACCGACTGCCGGGCCAGCTCCGCCAGCTCCGCGTCCGTGAAGCCGTGGTGGAGCCGCGCGATCTCGTACTGCGCCGCCAGCCGGGAGCCGAACAGCAGCGGGTCGTCCGCGCCCAGCGCCAGCGGTACGCCCGCCTCGAACAGGGTCCGCAGCGGTACGTCCTCGGGCTTGTCGTACACGCCCAGCGCCACGTTCGACGCCGGGCACACCTCGCACGTCACCTGGCGGTCCGCGAGCCGCCGCATCAGCCGCGGGTCGTCCGCCGCCCGCACGCCGTGACCGATCCGGTGCGCCTCCAGGTCGTCCAGGCAGTCCCGGACCGACGCCGGCCCCGCCAGCTCGCCGCCGTGCGGCGCCGACAGCAGTCCGCCCTCCCGCGCGATCGCGAAGGCCCGGTCGAAGTCGCGGGCCATCCCGCGCCGCTCGTCGTTGGAGAGGCCGAATCCCACGATCCCCCGGTCGGCGTACCGCACCGCCAGCCGGGCCAGCGTGCGCGCGTCCAGGGGGTGCTTCATCCGGTTGGCCGCCACCAGCACCCGCATCCCGATCCCGGTGTCCCGCGCCGCCGCGTCCACCGCGTCCAGGATGATCTCCAGCGCCGGGATCAGCCCGCCCAGCCGGGGCGCGTACGACGTCGGGTCCACCTGGATCTCCAGCCAGCCCGAGCCGTCGCGCAGGTCCTCCTCCGCCGCCTCCCGCACCAGCCGCTGGATGTCCTCGGGCTCCCGCAGACACGAGCGCGCCGCGTCGTACAGCCGCTGGAAGCGGAACCAGCCGCGCTCGTCGGTGGCCCGCAGCTTCGGCGGCTCCCCGCTGGTCAGCGCGTCGGTCAGCGCCTCGGGCAGGCGCACGCCGTGCTTGTCGGCCAGCTCCAGCAGGGTGGTGGGCCGCATGGACCCGGTGAAGTGCAGGTGCAGATGGGCTTTCGGCAGCTCAGAGAGATCACGTACACGCGGGGGGTTCGGGGGGTACCCCCCTGAAGAGCTCAGCATTCGCTGATCCTGCCGCACTGCCCGGCCGTCCCGGTAGCGCTTTCCCCTTTCGTGGTCTTGCTCGCACAAACGAACAGGGGCGCCCGGGGAAACCCGGACGCCCCTGCGGCGGAAGGACGACGTCAGTCGCGCGCCTCCGCCAGCAGCTTCTGGATCCGGCTCACGCCCTCGACGAGGTCCTCGTCGCCCAGCGCGTAGGACAGCCGCAGGTAGCCGGGCGTGCCGAACGCCTCGCCCGGCACCACCGCGACCTCGGCCTCCTCCAGGATGAGCGCCGCCAGCTCGACCGAGTCCTGCGGCCGCTTGCCCCGGATCTCCTTGCCGATCAGCGCCTTCACCGAGGGGTAGGCGTAGAACGCGCCCTCGGGCTCGGGGCAGACCACGCCGTCGATCTCGTTGAGCATCCGGACGATGGTCTTGCGTCGCCGGTCGAAGGCCTCGCGCATGGTCGCGACCGCGTCCAGGTCGCCGGAGACGGCGGCGAGTGCGGCCACCTGGGCGACGTTGGAGACGTTCGACGTGGCGTGCGACTGCAGGTTGGTAGCGGCCTTCACCACGTCCTTCGGGCCGATGATCCAGCCGACCCGCCAGCCCGTCATCGCGTACGTCTTCGCGACGCCGTTGACCACGATGCACTTGTCGCGCAGCTCGGGCAGGAGCGCGGGCAGCGACACCGACACGGCGTCGCCGTAGACCAGGTGCTCGTAGATCTCGTCCGTCAGCACCCACAGGCCGTGCTCCACGGCCCAGCGGCCGATCGCCTCGGTCTCGGCCTCGCCGTAGACCGCGCCGGTCGGGTTCGACGGGGAGACGAAGAGGACGACCTTCGTCTTCTCGGTGCGGGCCGCCTCCAGCTGCTCCACGCTCACGCGGTAACCGGTGGTCTCGTCGGCGACGACCTCGACCGGGACACCGCCGGCCAGCCGGATCGACTCCGGGTACGTCGTCCAGTACGGCGCCGGGACGATCACCTCGTCGCCCGGGTCGAGGATCGCGGCGAAGGCCTCGTAGATGGCCTGCTTGCCGCCGTTGGTGACGAGGATCTGGGAGGGGTCCACCTCGTAGCCGGAGTCGCGCAGCGTCTTGGCGGCGATCGCGGACTTCAGCTCCGGCAGACCGCCGGCCGGCGTGTACCGGTGGTACTTCGGGTTCCTGCAGGCCTCGATCGCGGCCTCGACGATGTAGTCGGGCGTCGGGAAGTCGGGCTCACCGGCGCCGAAGCCGATCACCGGTCGCCCGGCGGCCTTGAGGGCCTTGGCCTTGGCGTCCACGGCGAGGGTGGCGGATTCGGAGATCGCGCCGACTCGGGCGGAGACCCGGCGCTCGGTGGGAGGGGTTGCAGCGCTCATGGGACCCATCGTTCCAGACCGGAAACCCACGCGGCACGGGGGTTTCACGTACTGAACAACACCGGGCAAACCCCTGAACACCAGTCCGGATCGACGCCGCCGGCCCACCGCGGTCGGGACGATCTTCGGCCGGGGCGGTCCTCCCGGGCACTTTCTGTTCGACGCCCGGCCCAGGAACACGTACACTCTCACCTCGTTGGCCTTCAGCGGTCCGCACTCAGCCGGTGCACACCAAGCATCCGGTCGTATGCGGTACGTTGGGGAGCGCACAAAGGGTCGTAGCTCAATTGGTAGAGCACTGGTCTCCAAAACCAGCGGTTGGGGGTTCAAGTCCCTCCGGCCCTGCTACACACACCTTCGCCAGGATGTGTGCGCATGTACGTACAGCAATGCACCGCCGTGCGGGCTCGGACCGGGCGCGGCACGGCCACGACCCGGAATCAGGTGAGGACGAGTGACGGACGCCGTGGGCTCCATCGACATGCCTGATGCCGAGGACGAGGCTCCGGACTCCCAGAAGAAGACCCGCAAGGGCGGCAAGCGGGCCAAGAAGGGTCCGCTGAAGCGCCTCGCGCTCTTCTACCGCCAGATCATCGCGGAACTCCGCAAGGTCGTCTGGCCCACCCGCAACCAGCTGACGTCGTACACGACCGCCGTGATCGTCTTCGTCGTCCTGATGATCGGTCTGATCACCGTGATCGACTATGGCCTCAGTCACGCCGCCAAGTACGTCTTCGGCTGAGCCGAGAGCGAAGAGCGCCGAGGTATCCGGCGCTCCTTTTCGCATGTTCCACCCCTTGTATCCAGGAAGAAGCAGCCACCGTGTCTGACCCGAACGTGAACGACGCCGTTGAGCCTTACGGCGAAGGGGCCGAGTCCGCCGAGGACGCGCCCGTCGCCGCCGAGGGCGCGGACGTCGAGGACACCGAGGCCCCCGACGAGGCCGAGGCTGCCGACACCACCGCGGACGAGACCACCGAGGCCGTGGAAGCGGCCGAGGAGGCCGAAGAGCCCGAGGACGACCGCGACCCGGTCGAGAAGCTCCGCGAGGAACTGCGGACGCTGCCCGGCGAGTGGTACGTCATCCACACGTACGCGGGCTACGAGAACCGGGTGAAGACCAACCTGGAGCAGCGCGCCGTCTCGCTGAACGTCGAGGACTACATCTTCCAGGCCGAGGTGCCGCAGGAAGAGGTCGTCCAGATCAAGAACGGCGACCGCAAGACGATCAAGCAGAACAAGCTCCCGGGCTACGTCCTGGTCCGCATGGACCTGACGAACGAGTCCTGGGGCGTCGTCCGCAACACCCCCGGTGTCACCGGCTTCGTGGGCAACGCCTACGACCCGTACCCGCTGACGCTGGACGAGATCGTCAAGATGCTCGCCCCGGAGGCCGAGGAGAAGGCCGCCCGCGAGGCCGCCGAGGCCGAGGGCAAGCCTGCCCCGCAGCGCAAGGTCGAGGTCCAGGTGCTGGACTTCGAGGTCGGCGACTCGGTCACCGTCACCGACGGCCCGTTCGCCACGCTGCAGGCGACCATCAACGAGATCAACCCCGACTCCAAGAAGGTCAAGGGCCTGGTGGAGATCTTCGGCCGCGAGACGCCGGTCGAGCTCTCCTTCGACCAGATCCAGAAGAACTAGTTCTTCCGGCACACAGCTTCCGGGCAGGTCAGGCAGGCGTGCGAGCGTCCGTCTGACCTGCTCGGTTTTTGGCCGCGCATCCATACCCGTTATCGTTGTGCGGTATGCCTGCGTCCGGGTTGTCCCCATGACGCGGGCAGGACCCGAATCGAAAGGACCCGGAGAGCCATGCCTCCCAAGAAGAAGAAGGTCACGGGGCTCATCAAGCTCCAGATCCAGGCCGGTGCCGCGAACCCGGCTCCGCCGGTCGGCCCCGCGCTGGGTCAGCACGGCGTGAACATCATGGAGTTCTGCAAGGCCTACAACGCCGCGACCGAGTCGCAGCGCGGCTGGGTCATCCCGGTGGAGATCACGGTCTACGAGGACCGTTCCTTCACCTTCGTCACCAAGACCCCGCCGGCCGCCAAGATGATCCTCAAGGCCGCGGGTGTGGAGAAGGGCTCCGGCGAGCCGCACAAGACCAAGGTCGCGAAGATCACGCGTGACCAGGTCCGTGAGATCGCCACCACCAAGATGCCCGACCTCAACGCCAACGACCTGGACGCCGCCGAGAAGATCATCGCCGGCACCGCCCGTTCCATGGGCGTCACGGTCGAGGGCTGACCTCCACCCCCGTAAGCCAAGCAGTAGTGGCAGGGCCTGCTCGGCCCGGACCACGACTCCTCAGATTCCACAGGAGCTTTCAGTGAGCAAGCGCAGCAAGTCTCTCCGCGCTGCGGACGCCAAGATCGACCGGGAGAAGCTGTACGCCCCGCTCGAGGCCGTCCGTCTCGCCAAGGAGACGTCCACGACCAAGTTCGACGGCACCGTCGAGGTCGCCTTCCGTCTGGGTGTCGACCCCCGCAAGGCCGACCAGATGGTCCGTGGCACCGTGAACCTCCCGCACGGCACCGGCAAGACCGCCCGGGTCCTGGTCTTCGCGACCGGTGACCGTGCCGAGGCCGCGCGTGCCGCGGGCGCCGACATCGTCGGCGCCGACGAGCTGATCGACGAGGTGTCGAAGGGCCGTCTGGACTTCGACGCCGTCGTCGCCACCCCGGACCTCATGGGCAAGGTCGGCCGCCTCGGCCGCGTGCTCGGTCCCCGTGGCCTGATGCCGAACCCGAAGACCGGCACCGTGACCCCGGACGTCACCAAGGCCGTCAACGACATCAAGGGCGGCAAGATCGAGTTCCGCGTCGACAAGCACTCGAACCTGCACTTCATCATCGGCAAGACGTCGTTCGACGACAGCAAGCTGGTGGAGAACTACGGTGCGGCGCTGGAGGAGATCCTCCGTCTGAAGCCGTCCGCCGCCAAGGGCCGCTACATCAAGAAGGCCGCCATCACCACCACGATGGGCCCCGGCATTCCGCTCGACCCGAACCGCACCCGCAACCTCCTCGTCGAGGAGGACCCGGCCGCCGTCTGAGCCGGGCGGGCCGGGTGACCGGCCCGTGCACACCGCGAAAAGCCCGTCCCCGCGTCTCGTCCGAGGCGCGGGGACGGGTTTTTTCGTACGACTGTGTCAGTGGCGTGGGTTACCTTTCTTCCGACTTCACAGGTGTGACACAGCGAAACGACCAGGGGTGGGATTCATGGGCATGGCCGCATGGAAGCGCGTGGGTGTCTGTCTGACGGCCGCGGCCGTCGTCGCGGGCGTCGCGGGCTGTCAGGACGGTGACGGGGGCGGGACGAAGAAGAAGGCCGCCGACTCGGCGGAGTCCGGGGTCCAGACGCAGAACGAGATGACCGAGGTCCTCCAGGCCGCCTTCAAGAAGACCTCGGAGGCCAAGTCCTCCAAGGTGCGCATGACCATGTCGATGCCGGCCGCGATGGACGGCGGCGGCACCATGGAGCTCTCCGGCGTGCAGGGCTGGGACCCGGCCGTCATGGACGTCACCATGAAGGGCTCCGTGCTCACGGCGGGAGACCCGGACGCTCCCGAGCAGGTCCGCATGGTCATGCTCGACAACGTCATGTACGTGGACATGGGCGCGAAGCAGGCCGCCGAGATGGACGGCAAGCGCTGGATGAAGATGGACTTCGCCGCCATCGCCGAGGCGTCCGGCGACGCCGAGATCCAGAAGCAGATGACCGGCGGCCTGGAGAACATGAACCAGGACCCGGCGCAGCAGCTCGCCCTGCTGCTGGAGTCGCCGAGCCTGAAGCACGTCGGCCCGGAGAAGGTCGACGGCGCCCGGACGCAGCACTACAAGGGCACGCTGAGCTTCGAGGAGATGCTCGACGCCAACAAGGCGGCGGACGGCCTGCTCTCCGTGAAGGAGCGCGAGGAGCTGATCGCCAACGTCGAGAAGGCGGGGCTGAAGGGCTACGACACCGAGGTCTGGGTCAACGAGGACAACTACCCGGTCAAGATGGCCGTCGGCATGGAGTTCTCCCGGGGCACGATGAACATGACGGCCCACTACTCCGACTACGGCGCCGAGGCCGAGGTCGAGGCCCCGTCGGCGAAGGACACGTTCGACCTCATGGAGATGCTGAAGGAGCTGGAGGACCTCGGGGCGGACTCCGAGGCCGGCATCGCCTCCTGAGGGCCCTGACGCTCCCGATGCCCCCGATCGGCCGATTTGCTTGACGCCGATCCGTTCGCGTACTCTTCCACGGAAGCCAAAGACCGCTGGTCGTTGCCGTGTGCTCGTCGGAGTTCACGGTGGCCGAAGGATCCGCTGAACTGCGGACGACCCGCGCAGGTGTCAGTGGAAGAGTTCCCGGAGTTCGCTGCCGCAAGGACGCGAGTGACCGGTTGAGCTACGCCCCGTGCGCCTGCGCCCGGGGCGTTTCGTTTTCCCCAGTCCTCCTTCGGGTCCGCGCGGTCCGAATCACCCGGAAGGAGGCCGAGGCTCTATGGCGAGGCCCGACAAGGCTGCCGCGGTGGCCGAGTTGACGGACCAGTTCCGCAACTCCAACGCCGCCGTGCTGACCGAGTACCGCGGTCTCACCGTGGCCCAGCTCAAGCAGCTGCGCCGTTCGCTCGGTGAGAACGCCCAGTACGCCGTGGTGAAGAACACGCTGACCAAGATTGCGGCCAACGAGGCCGGGATCTCGACGCTGGACGACCTGTTCAACGGTCCGACGGCAGTCGCCTTCGTCACCGGTGACCCGGTGGAGTCGGCGAAGGGTCTTCGTGACTTCGCCAAGGACAACCCGAATCTCGTCATCAAGGGCGGTGTCCTTGACGGCAAGGCGCTGTCCGCCGACGAGATCAAGAAGCTTGCGGACCTCGAGTCCCGCGAGGTTCTGCTCGCCAAGCTGGCGGGCGCCTTCAAGGGCAAGCAGACGCAGACTGCTCAGCTCTTCCAGGCGCTCCCCTCGAAGCTCGTCCGCACCGTGGACGCGCTCCGTGCCAAGCAGGACGAGCAGGGCGGTGCCGAGTAATTCGGCTCGCTTTCCGATCCTCGCCGCGTGAACCGCACGCGATGAGGGTCGACGCGGGCCCGACGTACGCCCGCCTCACCCCGTACATCCGGCACCTGCCGAATTAGTGGAAGGACCGCCATCATGGCGAAGCTCAGCCAGGAAGACCTGCTCGCGCAGTTCGAGGAGATGACCCTCATCGAGCTCTCCGAGTTCGTGAAGGCCTTCGAGGAGAAGTTCGACGTCACCGCCGCCGCCGCGGTCGCCGTCGCCGGCCCCGCCGGCCCGGCCGCCCCGGCCGAGCAGGCCGAGGAGAAGGACGAGTTCGACGTCATCCTCACCGGTGCCGGCGACAAGAAGATCCAGGTCATCAAGGTCGTGCGTGAGCTGACCTCCCTGGGTCTGAAGGAGGCCAAGGACCTCGTGGACGGCGCCCCGAAGCCCGTCCTCGAGAAGGTCGCCAAGGACGCCGCCGAGAAGGCCGCCGAGTCCCTCAAGGGCGCCGGCGCCTCCGTCGAGGTCAAGTAAGACCTTCCGGGTCCGCCAGGGCCCGCTACGCGTCCCACGGGACGTGTAACGCTCAAGCGCTGAGGAGCGATCATCCATCCGGGTGGTCGCTCTTCGGCGTATGAGGGGTCCGGCGGCGGCTGCCTTGCACCCGTGACGGCGGGGAGTAGGGTGATCTTCGTCGTGCCTCCGGGGGCCACGAGGATGTGCCTGGTGACAGACGGTTCCGGCAAGGAGGGCCTTGACGAACCGCACGCATCGCGCAATTCTCAGGACGCGTCGTCGCAAGGATCCGAATCCGAGGCATGGATCGACGGCAAAGAGGGCAGTATCAACGTGCGTTGAGGGCAGCGCCTTGTCGCAGGAGTTGAGAAGAACGAGGGCCTCCACCGGCTTCGTAAACCGGCATTGGACATCAGTGTGCCAAGTGGCTACACTGACCCTTTGCGCTGCCTGTTAGCTGTCCCCTGCCCGTCACCAGGGGCATGCCCTCGCTCGAGCACCGACGACTAGATCATCTCTGACCTGGGATGTCTGTCTCTCTGCCCAGTGGGGGGCCGGTACGCGCGTAGTGAGTCCGAGCCCTCGGAAGGACCCCCTCTTGGCCGCCTCGCGCAACGCCTCGACCGCGAATACGAACAACGGCGCCAGCACCGCCCCGCTGCGCATCTCCTTTGCAAAGATCAAGGAGCCTCTCGAGGTTCCGAACCTGCTCGCGCTGCAGACCGAGAGCTTCGACTGGCTGCTCGGAAACACCGCCTGGCAGAGTCGGGTCGAGGAGGCTCTCGAGAACGGGCAGGACGTCCCCACCAAGTCCGGTCTGGAGGAGATCTTCGAAGAGATCTCCCCGATCGAGGACTTCTCCGGGTCGATGTCGCTGACCTTCCGCGATCACCGCTTCGAGCCGCCGAAGAACTCCATCGACGAGTGCAAGGAGCGCGACTTCACGTACGCGGCCCCGCTCTTCGTCACCGCCGAGTTCACCAACAACGAGACCGGCGAGATCAAGTCCCAGACCGTCTTCATGGGCGACTTCCCGCTCATGACGAACAAGGGCACGTTCGTCATCAACGGCACCGAGCGTGTCGTGGTGTCCCAGCTGGTCCGTTCGCCCGGTGTCTACTTCGACTCCTCCATCGACAAGACCTCCGACAAGGACATCTTCTCCGCCAAGATCATCCCGTCCCGGGGTGCCTGGCTGGAGATGGAGATCGACAAGCGCGACATGGTCGGTGTCCGCATCGACCGCAAGCGCAAGCAGTCCGTCACCGTCCTCCTGAAGGCGCTCGGCTGGACCACCGAGCAGATCCTCGAGGAGTTCGGCGAGTACGAGTCCATGCGCGCCACCCTGGAGAAGGACCACACCCAGGGCCAGGACGACGCGCTGCTCGACATCTACCGCAAGCTGCGTCCGGGCGAGCCCCCCACGCGTGAGGCCGCGCAGACGCTCCTCGAGAACCTCTACTTCAACCCCAAGCGCTACGACCTCGCCAAGGTCGGCCGCTACAAGGTGAACAAGAAGCTCGGCGGGGACGAGCCGCTGGACGCCGGCGTGCTCACCACCGACGACATCATCGCCACCATCAAGTACCTGGTGAAGCTGCACGCCGGTGAGACCGAGACGGTCGGCGAGTCCGGTCGCTCGATCATGGTCGAGACCGACGACATCGACCACTTCGGCAACCGGCGCATCCGCAACGTCGGCGAGCTGATCCAGAACCAGGTCCGTACGGGTCTCGCCCGTATGGAGCGCGTCGTGCGCGAGCGCATGACCACCCAGGACGTCGAGGCGATCACGCCGCAGACCCTGATCAACATCCGGCCGGTCGTCGCCTCCATCAAGGAGTTCTTCGGCACCAGCCAGCTCTCGCAGTTCATGGACCAGAACAACCCGCTGTCGGGGCTGACGCACAAGCGTCGTCTGAACGCCCTCGGCCCGGGTGGTCTCTCCCGTGAGCGGGCCGGCTTCGAGGTCCGTGACGTGCACCCGTCGCACTACGGCCGCATGTGCCCGATCGAGACGCCGGAAGGCCCGAACATCGGTCTGATCGGTTCGCTCGCCTCGTACGGCCGGATCAACCCGTTCGGCTTCATCGAGACGCCGTACCGCAAGGTCGTCGAGGGCCAGGTCACCGACGAGGTCGACTACCTGACCGCCGACGAGGAGGACCGCTTCGTCATCGCGCAGGCCAACGCCCCGCTCAACGACGAGATGCGGTTCGTCGAGAACCGGATCCTGGTCCGCCGCCGTGGCGGCGAGGTCGACTACGTCCCCGGTGACGACGTCGACTACATGGACGTCTCGCCGCGCCAGATGGTGTCGGTCGCGACCGCCATGATCCCGTTCCTCGAGCACGACGACGCCAACCGCGCCCTCATGGGCGCGAACATGATGCGCCAGGCCGTGCCGCTGATCAAGAGCGAGTCCCCGCTCGTCGGCACCGGCATGGAGTACCGCTCCGCCGTCGACGCCGGCGACGTGGTCAAGGCCGAGAAGGACGGTGTGGTCCAGGAGGTCTCCGCGGACTACATCACCACCGCCAACGACGACGGCACGTACATCACGTACCGGCTGGCCAAGTTCTCGCGCTCCAACCAGGGCACCTCGGTCAACCAGAAGGTCATCGTCAACGAGGGCGACCGGATCATCACCGGCCAGGTCCTCGCCGACGGCCCGGCCACCCAGAACGGCGAGATGGCGCTCGGCAAGAACCTGCTGGTCGCGTTCATGCCGTGGGAGGGTCACAACTACGAGGACGCGATCATCCTGTCGCAGCGCCTCGTGCAGGACGACGTCCTCTCCTCGATCCACATCGAGGAGCACGAGGTCGACGCCCGTGACACCAAGCTCGGCCCCGAGGAGATCACCCGGGACATCCCGAACGTCTCCGAGGAGGTCCTCGCCGACCTCGACGAGCGCGGCATCATCCGCATCGGCGCCGAGGTCATCGCCGGTGACATCCTCGTCGGCAAGGTCACGCCCAAGGGCGAGACCGAGCTGACCCCCGAGGAGCGCCTGCTGCGCGCGATCTTCGGCGAGAAGGCCCGTGAGGTCCGTGACACCTCGCTGAAGGTGCCGCACGGCGAGACCGGCAAGGTCATCGGCGTCCGCGTCTTCGACCGCGAGGAGGGCGACGAGCTTCCCCCCGGTGTCAACCAGCTGGTGCGCGTCTACGTCGCGCAGAAGCGCAAGATCACCGACGGTGACAAGCTCGCCGGCCGCCACGGCAACAAGGGCGTCATCTCCAAGATCAACCCGATCGAGGACATGCCGTTCCTCGAGGACGGCACCCCGGTCGACATCATCCTCAACCCGCTGGGCGTCCCGTCCCGAATGAACCCGGGACAGGTCCTGGAGATCCACCTCGGCTGGCTCGCCAGCCGCGGCTGGGACGTCTCCGGTCTGGCGGAGGAGTGGGCCGAGCGGCTGCAGGCCATCGGCGCCGACAAGGTCGAGCCCGGCACCAACGTCGCCACCCCGGTCTTCGACGGTGCGCGTGAGGACGAGCTCGCGGGTCTGCTCCAGCACACCATCCCGAACCGCGACGGCGAGCGCATGGTGCTCCCGTCCGGCAAGGCGCGGCTGTACGACGGCCGCTCGGGCGAGCCGTTCCCGGAGCCGATCTCGGTCGGCTACATGTACATCCTGAAGCTGCACCACCTGGTCGACGACAAGCTGCACGCGCGTTCGACCGGTCCGTACTCCATGATCACCCAGCAGCCGCTGGGTGGTAAGGCTCAGTTCGGTGGCCAGCGGTTCGGCGAGATGGAGGTGTGGGCACTCGAGGCGTACGGCGCCGCCTACGCGCTCCAGGAGCTGCTGACCATCAAGTCCGACGACGTCACCGGCCGCGTGAAGGTCTACGAGGCCATCGTCAAGGGCGAGAACATCCCCGAGCCCGGCATCCCCGAGTCCTTCAAGGTGCTCATCAAGGAGATGCAGTCCCTGTGCCTGAACGTGGAGGTGCTGTCCAGCGACGGTATGTCCATCGAGATGCGTGACACCGACGAGGACGTCTTCCGCGCTGCGGAGGAGCTCGGCATCGACCTGTCCCGGCGCGAGCCGAGCAGCGTCGAAGAGGTCTGACGGGAGTGGGGCGGCCTTCCCCGTGAAGGCCGCCCGCCCCAGGACCCCCGTTTCAGACCCCAAGACTTACAACCCTGAGAGGGATTGACGCATAGTGCTCGACGTCAACTTCTTCGACGAGCTCCGGATCGGCCTGGCCACCGCTGACGACATCCGTCAGTGGAGCCACGGCGAGGTCAAGAAGCCCGAGACCATCAACTACCGCACCCTCAAGCCCGAGAAGGACGGACTCTTCTGCGAGAAGATCTTCGGTCCGACCCGGGACTGGGAGTGCTACTGCGGCAAGTACAAGCGCGTCCGCTTCAAGGGCATCATCTGCGAGCGCTGTGGTGTCGAGGTCACGCGCGCCAAGGTGCGCCGTGAGCGGATGGGCCACATCGAGCTGGCCGCGCCCGTCACGCACATCTGGTACTTCAAGGGCGTTCCGTCGCGTCTGGGCTACCTGCTCGACCTCGCCCCGAAGGACCTGGAGAAGGTCATCTACTTCGCGGCGTACATGATCACGTACGTCGACGAGGAGCGCCGTACCCGCGACCTGCCCTCGCTGGAGGCCCACGTCTCCGTCGAGCGCCAGCAGATCGAGAACCGCCGCGACGCCGACCTCGAGGCCCGCGCCAAGAAGCTCGAGACCGACCTGGCCGAGCTGGAGGCCGAGGGCGCCAAGGCCGACGTGCGCCGCAAGGTGCGCGAGGGCGCCGAGCGCGAGATGAAGCAGTTGCGCGACCGCGCGCAGCGCGAGATCGACCGCCTCGACGAGGTGTGGACCCGGTTCAAGAACCTCAAGGTCCAGGACCTCGAGGGCGACGAGCTGCTCTACCGCGAGCTGCGTGACCGCTTCGGCACGTACTTCGACGGCTCGATGGGTGCCGCGGCGCTGCAGAAGCGCCTGGAGTCCTTCGACCTCGAGGAGGAGGCCGAGCGTCTCCGCGAGATCATCCGCACCGGCAAGGGCCAGAAGAAGACCCGTGCGCTCAAGCGGCTGAAGGTCGTCTCCGCGTTCCTGCAGACGTCCAACAGCCCCAAGGGCATGGTGCTCGACTGCGTGCCGGTCATCCCGCCGGACCTGCGTCCGATGGTGCAGCTGGACGGTGGCCGCTTCGCGACCTCCGACCTGAACGACCTGTACCGCCGCGTCATCAACCGCAACAACCGCCTGAAGCGGCTTCTCGACCTCGGCGCGCCCGAGATCATCGTGAACAACGAGAAGCGCATGCTCCAGGAGGCCGTCGACGCGCTCTTCGACAACGGCCGTCGCGGCCGCCCGGTGACGGGCCCCGGCAACCGTCCGCTGAAGTCGCTGTCCGACATGCTCAAGGGCAAGCAGGGCCGCTTCCGTCAGAACCTGCTCGGCAAGCGGGTCGACTACTCGGCGCGTTCCGTGATCGTCGTCGGCCCGCAGCTGAAGCTGCACCAGTGCGGTCTGCCGAAGGCCATGGCGCTGGAGCTCTTCAAGCCGTTCGTGATGAAGCGCCTGGTCGACCTGAACCACGCGCAGAACATCAAGTCGGCCAAGCGCATGGTCGAGCGCGGCCGCACGGTCGTGTACGACGTGCTGGAAGAGGTCATCGCGGAGCACCCGGTTCTGCTGAACCGTGCGCCCACGCTGCACCGCCTCGGCATCCAGGCCTTCGAGCCGCAGCTGGTCGAGGGCAAGGCCATCCAGATCCACCCGCTCGTCTGCACCGCGTTCAACGCGGACTTCGACGGTGACCAGATGGCCGTGCACCTGCCGCTCTCCGCGGAGGCGCAGGCCGAGGCCCGCATCCTGATGCTGTCCTCGAACAACATCCTCAAGCCGGCCGACGGCCGTCCGGTGACGATGCCGACCCAGGACATGGTCCTCGGTCTGTTCTTCCTCACCACCGACGGCGAGATGCGCGACCTCAAGGGCGAGGGCCGTTCCTTCGCCTCGGTCGCGGAGGCGATCATGGCCTTCGACGCGGGCGAGCTGTCGCTCCAGTCGAGGATCGACGTCCGCTTCCCGGTCGGCACCATCCCGCCGCGCGGCTGGACCCCGCCGGCGCGCGAGGAGGGCGAGCCCGAGTGGCAGCAGGGTGACAGCTTCCGGCTGAACACCACCCTGGGCCGCGCGCTCTTCAACGAGCTGCTGCCCGAGGACTACCCGTTCGTCGACTACGAGGTCGGCAAGAAGCAGCTCTCCGAGATCGTCAACGACCTCGCCGAGCGCTACCCGAAGGTCATCGTGGCGGCGACGCTCGACAACCTGAAGGCGTCCGGCTTCTTCTGGGCCACCCGCTCCGGTGTCACCGTGGCCATCTCCGACGTCGTCGTTCCCGAGGCGAAGAAGGAGATCGTCAAGGGCTACGAGGCGCAGGACGAGAAGGTCCAGAAGCAGTACGAGCGCGGTCTGATCACCAAGGACGAGCGCACCCAGGAACTGATCAACATCTGGACCAAGGCGACCAACGAGGTCGCCGAGGCGATGAACGACAACTTCCCGAAGACCAACCCGATCTTCATGATGGTGAACTCGGGCGCACGAGGCAACATGATGCAGATGCGTCAGATCGCCGGTATGCGTGGTCTGGTGTCGAACGCGAAGAACGAGACGATCCCGCGGCCCATCAAGGCCTCGTTCCGTGAGGGTCTGTCCGTGCTGGAGTACTTCATCTCCACGCACGGTGCCCGTAAGGGTCTGGCGGACACCGCTCTGCGTACCGCCGACTCGGGTTACCTCACCCGTCGTCTGGTCGACGTCTCCCAGGACGTCATCATCCGCGAGGAGGACTGCGGTACCGACCGCGGTCTGCGTCTCAAGATCGCGAGCCGGGACGCGGAGGGCGTGCTCCGCAAGGAGGGCGACGTCGAGACGTCCGTGTACGCGCGCTGCCTCGCCGAGGACATCGTGGTCGACGGACAGGTGCTGGCCCCGGCCGGCACCGACCTGGGCGACGTCCTCATCGAGGAGCTCGTCTCCCGCGGCGTCGAGGAGGTCAAGACCCGCTCGGTCCTGACCTGCGAGTCCGCCGTCGGCACCTGCGCGATGTGCTACGGCCGCTCGCTGGCCACCGGCAAGCTGGTCGACATCGGTGAGGCGGTCGGCATCATCGCCGCCCAGTCCATCGGTGAGCCCGGTACCCAGCTGACGATGCGTACCTTCCACACCGGTGGTGTGGCCGGTGACGACATCACCCAGGGTCTGCCCCGTGTCGTCGAGCTCTTCGAGGCCCGTACGCCGAAGGGTGTCGCCCCGATCTCCGAGGCCTCCGGCCGCGTGCGGATCGAGGAGACCGAGAAGACCAAGAAGATCGTCGTCACCCCGGACGACGGCAGCGACGAGACGGCGTTCCCGATCTCGAAGCGCGCCAAGGTCCTGGTCTCCGAGGGCGACCACGTCGAGGTGGGCCAGCAGCTCACCGTGGGTGCCACCAACCCGCACGACGTGCTGCGCATCCTGGGTCAGCGTGCCGTCCAGGTCCACCTGGTCGGCGAGGTCCAGAAGGTCTACAACTCGCAGGGTGTGTCGATCCACGACAAGCACATCGAGATCATCATCCGGCAGATGCTGCGCCGCGTGACGATCATCGAGTCCGGCGACGCCGAGCTGCTGCCCGGCGAGCTGGTCGAGCGCTCCAAGTTCGAGACCGAGAACCGTCGTGTGGTCCAGGAGGGCGGTCACCCGGCCTCCGGTCGTCCGCAGCTGATGGGTATCACCAAGGCCTCGCTGGCGACGGAGTCCTGGCTGTCGGCCGCCTCCTTCCAGGAGACGACCCGAGTCCTGACGGACGCGGCGATCAACGCCAAGTCCGACAGCCTCATCGGCCTCAAGGAGAACGTCATCATCGGTAAGCTCATCCCGGCCGGTACGGGCCTGTCCCGCTACCGCAACATCCGGGTCGAGCCGACCGAGGAGGCCAAGGCCGCGATGTACTCGGCCGTCGGCTACGACGACATCGACTACTCGCCGTTCGGCACCGGCTCCGGCCAGGCCGTTCCGCTGGAGGACTACGACTACGGTCCGTACAACCAGTAAGGCGTACGCCTGAAGCACTGAGGGGCGGTCACTCCGTACGGGGTGGCCGCCCCTCGGCGTTGTGCGCCGAACCCGTGCCGGAACGTCTCCCGGAGCGCATCATGGAGGGACCCGGTGCGACGGGAAGGTGGTGCCCGGTGTCGTATGCGCCGTATCCGCAGGGGCAGCCCTGGCAGCAGGGGCAGGGCGTGCCGCAGCCGTGGGGCGGACAGCCGTGGGACGGCCGGGCCGTCCCGCCGATGCTCGCCTCGCACGCCGACCGGGAGCGAGCCGTGGACGTCCTCAGAGCCGGGTACGGGGAGGGGCGGCTGGAGAAGCCCGAGTTCGACCGGAGGGTCGCGCGGGCGTACGCGGCCCGTACGGTGGGGGAGCTGGCGCTGCTGGTGGCCGACCTGCCGCAGGGACCCGTACCGCATGCCGCGCACGCCGTGCCGGCGGTGTTCCTGCCGGCGCCCCGGGCGTGGGTGAACGGCAAGGCGGTCGCCTCCGCCGTCTGCGGCGGGCTCTGCCTGCTCACCTTCGGGTTCACCGGCATCCCGGCGGTGATCCTGGGACACGCGGCGCGGGCCGAGATCAGACGCACGGGGGAGGAGGGCGACGGGCTGGCGCTGACCGGTCTGGCGCTCGGCTGGCTGGCGAACGGGGCGTGGGCGGTCCTGATGGTCCTGTCGTTCGCGCTCGCGCTGGCCTCCGGTTGACAACCGGGGAGGGGCGTGTTCCGCGCGGCGGCGCGGGCCGGGCCCATTTGTTTTGACCGCAGCGAATGCGGTAGGTACGCTCAGACCTTGTGCCTGGGGTGTGCCCTGGCCTTCGTGCGTGCCATCACACCGCACCGGGGGCTGCGAAACGGCCACCGCAATCCACACGTTCTTTCTGCCTTGCGGCGGAAGTCCGCGGGATTCGACACACCCGACCGCGTGGGTCGGTGACGTTCCAGGTTAGCTTCACCATTCGGCACACAGAAACCGGAGAAGTAGTGCCTACGATCCAGCAGCTGGTCCGCAAGGGCCGGCAGGACAAGGTCGAGAAGAACAAGACGCCCGCACTCGAGGGTTCCCCCCAGCGTCGCGGCGTCTGCACGCGTGTGTTCACGACCACCCCGAAGAAGCCGAACTCGGCCCTGCGTAAGGTCGCGCGTGTGCGTCTGACCAGCGGCATCGAGGTCACCGCTTACATTCCGGGTGAGGGACACAACCTGCAGGAGCACTCCATCGTGCTCGTGCGCGGCGGCCGTGTGAAGGACCTGCCGGGTGTTCGCTACAAGATCATCCGCGGTTCCCTCGACACCCAGGGTGTCAAGAACCGCAAGCAGGCTCGCAGCCGTTACGGCGCCAAGAAGGAGAAGTAAGAATGCCTCGTAAGGGCCCCGCCCCGAAGCGCCCGGTCATCATCGACCCGGTCTACGGTTCTCCTCTGGTGACCTCCCTGATCAACAAGGTGCTGCTGAACGGCAAGCGCTCCACCGCCGAGCGCATCGTCTACGGCGCCATGGAGGGTCTGCGTGAGAAGACGGGCAACGACCCGATCATCACGCTGAAGCGCGCGCTGGAGAACATCAAGCCGACCCTCGAGGTCAAGTCCCGCCGTGTCGGTGGTGCGACGTACCAGGTTCCGATCGAGGTCAAGCCCGGTCGTGCCAACACGCTCGCGCTGCGCTGGCTGGTCGGTTACTCCCGCGCCCGTCGCGAGAAGACCATGACCGAGCGTCTGCTCAACGAGCTTCTCGACGCCTCCAACGGCCTCGGCGCCGCTGTGAAGAAGCGCGAGGACACGCACAAGATGGCCGAGTCCAACAAGGCCTTCGCGCACTACCGCTGGTAGTCGCTACCCACATCGAGACCGAGAGAAGACTGAAGCCTCATGGCTACCACTTCACTTGACCTGGCCAGGGTCCGCAACATCGGGATCATGGCCCACATCGACGCGGGCAAGACGACCACCACCGAGCGGATTCTGTTCTACACCGGTGTGTCGTACAAGATCGGTGAGGTCCACGACGGCGCCGCCACCATGGACTGGATGGAGCAGGAGCAGGAGCGTGGCATCACGATCACGTCCGCTGCCACCACCTGCCACTGGCCGCTCGAGGACAACGACTACACGATCAACATCATCGACACCCCGGGGCACGTCGACTTCACCGTCGAGGTGGAGCGTTCCCTGCGTGTGCTCGACGGTGCCGTGACCGTGTTCGACGGTGTCGCCGGTGTCGAGCCGCAGTCCGAGACGGTGTGGCGTCAGGCCGACCGTTACGGCGTTCCGCGCATCTGCTTCGTCAACAAGCTGGACCGTACCGGCGCCGAGTTCCACCGCTGCGTGGAGATGATCTCGGACCGTCTGGGCGCCCAGCCGCTCGTCATGCAGCTCCCGATCGGTGCCGAGGCCGACTTCAAGGGCGTCGTGGACCTGGTCCGCATGAAGGCGCTCGTGTGGTCCGCCGAGGCCGCCAAGGGCGAGATGTACGACGTCGTCGACATCCCGGCCACGCACACCGAGGCCGCCGAGGAGTGGCGCGGCAAGCTGGTCGAGGCCGTCGCCGAGAACGACGAAGAGATCATGGAGCTGTTCCTGGAGGGCCAGGAGCCCACCGAGGAGCAGCTGTACGCCGCGATCCGTCGCATCACCATCGCCTCCGGCAAGTCCAGCGACACCACGGTCACCCCGGTGTTCTGCGGCACCGCGTTCAAGAACAAGGGCGTCCAGCCCCTGCTCGACGCGGTCGTGCGCTACCTGCCGACCCCGCTCGACGTCGAGGCCATCGAGGGTCACGACCCGAAGGACGCCGAGACCGTCGTCAAGCGCAAGCCGTCCGAGGACGAGCCGCTGGCCGCGCTCGCGTTCAAGATCATGAGCGACCCGCACCTCGGCAAGCTCACCTTCGTCCGGGTCTACTCGGGCCGCCTGGAGTCCGGCACCGCCGTGCTGAACTCCGTCAAGGGCAAGAAGGAGCGCATCGGCAAGATCTACCGCATGCACGCCAACAAGCGTGAGGAGATCGAGTCGGTGGGCGCCGGCGACATCGTCGCCGTCATGGGCCTGAAGCAGACCACCACCGGTGAGACGCTGTCCGACGACAAGAACCCGGTCATCCTGGAGTCCATGGACTTCCCGGCGCCGGTCATCCAGGTCGCCATCGAGCCCAAGTCGAAGGGCGACCAGGAGAAGCTGGGCGTCGCGATCCAGCGCCTGGCCGAGGAGGACCCGTCCTTCCAGGTCCACTCGGACGAGGAGACGGGCCAGACCATCATCGGTGGTATGGGCGAGCTGCACCTCGAGGTGCTGGTCGACCGCATGCGCCGTGAGTTCAAGGTCGAGGCCAACGTCGGCAAGCCCCAGGTCGCCTACCGCGAGACGATCCGCAAGGCCGTCGAGCGCGTGGACTACACCCACAAGAAGCAGACCGGTGGTACCGGTCAGTTCGCCAAGGTGCAGATCGCGATCGAGCCGATCGAGGGCGGCGACGCCTCGTACGAGTTCGTGAACAAGGTCACCGGTGGCCGCATCCCGAAGGAGTACATCCCTTCGGTGGACGCCGGTGCGCAGGAGGCCATGCAGTTCGGCATCCTGGCCGGCTACGAGATGACGGGCGTCCGCGTCACGCTCATCGACGGTGGCTACCACGAGGTCGACTCCTCCGAGCTCGCGTTCAAGATCGCCGGTTCGCAGGCCTTCAAGGAGGCCGCGCGCAAGGCTTCGCCCGTGCTCCTGGAGCCGATGATGGCCGTCGAGGTCACCACGCCCGAGGACTACATGGGTGAGGTCATCGGCGACATCAACTCCCGCCGTGGCCAGATCCAGGCCATGGAGGAGCGGGCCGGTGCCCGCGTCGTGAAGGGTCTCGTGCCCCTCTCGGAGATGTTCGGCTACGTCGGCGACCTGCGCAGCAAGACGTCCGGCCGTGCCAGCTACTCCATGCAGTTCGACTCCTACGCCGAGGTTCCGCGGAACGTCGCCGAGGAGATCATCGCGAAGGCCAAGGGCGAGTAACGGACTCCGTTTAACGGAACCCCGTGCACACGCTTTAGGCTTGACCCCGGAGCCTGCAGGGGACATTCCGCCGTCACCCCGGCGGAATGTCCCGGGCCCGGGTTTCCCAGCAAAGATCACCTGGCGCCGATGAGTAAGGCGTACAGAACCACTCCACAGGAGGACCCCAGTGGCGAAGGCGAAGTTCGAGCGGACTAAGCCGCACGTCAACATCGGCACCATCGGTCACATCGACCACGGTAAGACGACCCTCACGGCCGCCATTACCAAGGTGCTGCACGACGCGTACCCGGACCTGAACGAGGCCTCGGCCTTCGACCAGATCGACAAGGCTCCCGAAGAGCGCCAGCGCGGTATCACCATCTCCATCGCGCACGTCGAGTACCAGACCGAGACGCGTCACTACGCCCACGTCGACTGCCCCGGTCACGCGGACTACATCAAGAACATGATCACGGGTGCGGCGCAGATGGACGGCGCCATCCTCGTGGTCGCCGCCACCGACGGCCCGATGCCGCAGACCAAGGAGCACGTGCTCCTGGCCCGCCAGGTCGGCGTTCCGTACATCGTCGTCGCCCTGAACAAGGCCGACATGGTGGACGACGAGGAGATCCTGGAGCTCGTCGAGCTCGAGGTCCGTGAGCTGCTCTCCGAGTACGAGTTCCCGGGCGACGACCTGCCGGTCGTCAAGGTCTCCGCGCTCAAGGCCCTCGAGGGCGACAAGGAGTGGGGTCAGACCGTCCTCGACCTGATGAAGGCCGTCGACGAGAACATCCCGCAGCCCGAGCGTGACGTCGACAAGCCGTTCCTGATGCCGATCGAGGACGTCTTCACGATCACCGGTCGTGGCACCGTCGTCACCGGTCGTATCGAGCGTGGTGTCCTCAAGGTCAACGAGACCGTCGACATCGTGGGCATCAAGCCGGAGAAGACCACCACCACGGTCACCGGCATCGAGATGTTCCGCAAGCTGCTCGACGAGGGCCAGGCCGGTGAGAACGTCGGTCTGCTGCTCCGCGGCATCAAGCGCGAGGACGTCGAGCGCGGCCAGGTCATCATCAAGCCCGGTTCGGTCACCCCGCACACCGAGTTCGAGGCCCAGGCCTACATCCTGTCGAAGGACGAGGGTGGCCGTCACACCCCCTTCTTCAACAACTACCGCCCGCAGTTCTACTTCCGTACGACGGACGTGACCGGCGTCGTGACCCTCCCCGAGGGCACCGAGATGGTCATGCCGGGTGACAACACCGAGATGAAGGTGGAGCTCATCCAGCCCGTCGCCATGGAGGAGGGCCTGAAGTTCGCCATCCGTGAGGGTGGCCGGACCGTGGGCGCCGGCCAGGTCACCAAGATCAACAAGTGAGCTTGCTGATCTGACCTGGTAGCTCCTGCCGCGAGCACCTGAGAGGGCCCGTACGACTTCGGTCGTGCGGGCCCTTTCGCCGTGCGGGCGTCAACTCCGCCGCCGTATCGGTCACTCGATCGCGGGAACGGTGGTGCATGTGTGCATGGCACATGCCGTTCCGCCCGTAGCTTCGCCTCATGGTCAGCTCATCCCATGAGGCCCTGCACCGGATCTTCCAGCAGGAACCGGGCCTCTTCGCACGCGTCGCCAGGAACCTCGGCGTCGCCTTCCCCCCACCCGTGTCCGCCTCCGAACTCTCCACCGACCTCACGGAGACCCGGCCGCTGGAACGGCGGGTGGACACGTTGCTGCGCATGGACACCGAGGACGGCAGTTTCGTCCTGGCCGTCGAGTCGCAGAGCAAGCCGAGCCGGCACAAGCCGGCCAGCTGGGCCTACTACCTCTCCCACGTGTACGCCAAGTACTGCGTTCCGCCGGTACTCCTCGTCGTGTGCCCGGACCGGAAGACGGCTGCCTGGGCGGCCCAGCAGTTCGACATCGGCCCACGCCAGTGGCCCTCGCTCACGCTGCGGCCATTGGTCCTGGGGCCCGACGACCTGCCGGTGATCCACAGTCCCGACGAAGCGGCTCGTGACATCCCGCTCACGATCCTGTCGGCGGCACTTCACCGCTGCGAGCCGGAAGCCGATGCCATACTGAACGCGCTGGCAAAGGCGCTGAAAAGCCTGTCGGCCGACGACGAGAACACCGCAGGCACCTTCATCGAACTCATGGAACAAGGCCTCGGCACGACGCGGGCCGCGGATCTCTGGAGGCATCTCATGGCCGTCGACCTCTCGTTCTTCCAGTCGCAGACCGCCCAGCAGCTTCGGGCCGAGGGCCGGGCCGAGGGTGAGGCGAAGGCCCTTCTGCGTCTGCTGGATCACCGGGGCGTCGAGGTCGGCGAAGAGGACCGGGAGCGGATCGTCGGCTGTGGTGACCCTGACGTACTGGACCTGTGGTTCACGAGGGCCCTCACCGCGACGTCGACGGCGGAGGTCTTCGCGCCGGCCGGGGGAGCCGGAACCGCGGACTGATGGACCTGTCGTGGTTCCAGTCGGAGACCGCTCAGAAGCTCCGCGCGGAGGGGCAGGCGAAGGCCCTGCTGACCCTGCTCGGTCATCGGAGTGTCGAGGTTTCCGAGGAGGACCGGGAGCGCATCGTCGGTTGTGGTGACCCCGGTGTGCTGGATCTCTGGTTCTCCAAGGCCCTTACCGCCACGTCGATGGCGGAGGTGTTCGCGTCGGCGGGGGAGACCGAGGCCGCGGACTGACGGACCCGTCCTGGTTCCCGTCGTAGACGGCTCGGCCGATCCGGCCGGTGACACCGCTGCCCTGCCCGGTGTCGAATCCCGGCACAGGAAGCGGTACCGGACTCCGCCCGGCGCGGTGGTCCGTGCCGCGTACCGATCCGTTCGAACAGTTCGCCGTTCAGAGCGCGTTCGGTTCATCCGCGCCTCGTCCCGGTCCGTACCGGGGCGAGGCGCGTCGGCGTGCGGACCTTCGCACGGGTATTGACGCGCCGTTCGGCCAGACCTTAACGTCCGCCCATCCCTTATGTTTCGGATCCAGTTTCGAAACATTCGAGAACGACGATGGGAATGAGACTCCCCGCATGAGATCCATTCGTTTCGCCACCGTGGCCCTCGCCACCACCGCCCTGGCCCTGCCGCTCATGACGGGCACGGCCACCGCCGGCCCGGCGGGCGGCGAGAAGGCCGCGCCGCACTCCCACGCCGCGCCCGACCGGCTGCGCTCGGCCGCTCCCGAGGGCTTCGTCGTGGGGACCGCCGTGGCAGGCGGCGGCCACCACCTGGAGCAGGACTACCCGGACCCGTTCACCTACGACAGGGAGTACCGGAAGATCCTGGGGCGCCAGTTCAGCTCGGTCTCCCCCGAGAACCAGATGAAGTGGGACCACATCCACCCCGAGCGGGACCGCTACGACTTCGCGCAGGCCGACGCCATCGTCGAGTTCGCCAAGCGCAACAAGCAGGTCGTACGCGGCCACACCCTGCTGTGGCACAGCCAGAACCCGGCGTGGCTGGAGGAGGGCGACTTCTCGAAGGAGGAACTGCGCGCCATCCTGCGCGAGCACGTCACCACCGTCGTCGGCCGCTACGCTGGCCGGATCCAGCAGTGGGACGTCGCCAACGAGATCTTCGACGACCAGGGCAACCTGCGCACCCAAGACAACATCTGGATCCGCGAGCTGGGCCCCGGCATCGTCGCGGACGTCTTCCGGTGGGTCCACGCGATCGACCCGAAGGCGAAGCTGTTCTTCAACGACTACAACGTCGAGAGCGTCAACGCGAAGAGCGACGCCTACTACGCCCTCGTCCAGGACCTGCTCGAACAGGGCGTCCCGGTGCACGGCTTCTCCGTCCAGGGCCACCTGAGCACGCGGTACGGCTTCCCCAGTGACCTGGAGGACAACCTGAGCCGGTTCGACGCGCTCGGCCTGGAGACCGCCGTCACCGAGCTGGACGTCCGCATGGACGTCCCGGAGGGCGGCGCGCCCACCGAGGCGCAGGAGCGGAAGCAGGCCGACTACTACCGGCGGACCCTGGAGGCGTGCCTGGCCGTCGACGGCTGCAACTCGTTCACCATCTGGGGCTTCACCGACAAGTACTCGTGGGTGCCGGTGTTCTTCGAGGGCGAGGGCTTCGCGAACGTCATGACCGCCGACTTCGCCCGCAAGCCCGCCTTCTACGCGCTGCGGGACACGCTGAGGGAGGCGGCCCGGGAGGAGGACTGCAAGGAGGACCGCAAGCACCGGAAGGGCTGAGTACGCCCGGCGGGGCCGCCCCGGGCGGGACGCCGTTGGCGCATCCCGTCACCGTTCGGTGAGGGGAGCGTCTCTCCCGGCCCGACGCCGCTTGCGCGGTGTTTCGCTGGGAGGAACGCTCCCCTCATGGTGCCGGGACGGGTGCCCGGCGGCCGTCCGACGGATCCGCCAACGGCATCCGGTCGGGGGCGGCCCCGCCGGCCCGCTCCGCGAGGCGAGGGCTCATACCTTGCGGGCCACCGCCACGTACGCCCCGCTGTGGACGCCCTCCTGCCCGGGGACCGGCTCACCGAGCTCCGGGTGCCACTCCTCGGCCGCCACGATGCCGGGGGTGACGATCTCCAGGCCCTCGAAGAAGCGGGCGAACCGGTCCCGGCTGCGCATGTCCATGGTGAGCCCGCCCGCCCGGTAGAGGTCGATCACCTTCCGCGAGGCCTCTTCCGGGTGGAAGTCGGGGGTGAGGTGGGACATGACCAGGTAACTGCCCGGCGCCAGCGCCTCCTTGAGCCGCTCCACCAGCTCGTACGCCCCGTCCTCGTCGCCGATGAAGTGCAGCAGCGCGATCAGGGAGAGCGCGACCGGCCGCTCGAAGTCCAGCGTCCCGCGGGCCCGCTCGACGATCGCGGCGGTGTCACGGGCGTCCGCCTGCACGTAGTCGACGGCCCCCTCGGAGGTGCCCCGCAGCAGCGCCTCGGCGTGGACCAGGACGATCGGGTCGTTGTCGCAGTACACGACCCGTGCGTCGGCGGCGATCCCCTGAGCCACCTGGTGCAGGTTCGGCTCCGTCGGGATACCGGTCCCAATGTCGAGGAACTGGCGCACCCCCTGGCCGGCCACCCAGCGGGTGGCACGGTGCATGAACGCCCGGTTCATCCGCGCCATGACCGGGATGGGCGGCGCGAACCCCACGAGCTGCCTGCCCAGCTCCTCGTCCACCGGGTAGTTGTCCTTGCCGCCGAGGAACCAGTCGTACATCCGCGCGGGATGCGGCTTGCTGGTGTCGATCCGTACGGGAGCGGCCATGCCGGAGTTCTGCTGATCCACGTCGATTCCCCTTGCCACGCGCGGCAGTTGACCTTATTCAGTCGTGATCGCCACGATAACCGCGCCCCGGCCGGCGCGATGCGCCGGGCGCCCGTTGTCCCGGGCTCCCCTTCAGCGGGGAGGAGGGCGGGGCGGTGCGGGCGGCTTCCTCGTCGTCGGCGCGGGCTGTCGCGATGACGCCCCGCCCGCGTCCGCGGCTCCGGAAACGGCACGCGCCCCGCGCCTTCGCCTGACGGGCGGCAGCTCCCCGGACCCCGTACGTCCTGCTCACACAGCGGATGATCCGACCTGCCTCTTGGTATCGCGTTAACACAGGGGTAACACTGGGAGGGTCGGCCGACCCGTCGTATACGACCGGGGCGGCCGCCGTCCTGCGCGCGGCAACGGCGCCGAGCGCCCATCACCGGCTATACGTATCGGTGTCAGCCGCGCCAGAAAGGGACCCCGTGACCTCACGACCCGACCCCAAGGCCTCGCTCGACCTGCTCCGTGCCGAGATCGAGCGCCGCAACCCGGCGGAGCCCGAGTTCCACCAGGCCGCGCGCGAGGTGCTGGACACCCTCGCCCCGGTGCTCGCGGCGCGCCCCGAGTACGCCGAGCCGGGGCTCGTCGCGCGGCTGGTCGAGCCGGAGCGGCAGATCATGTTCCGGGTGCCGTGGCAGGACGACCGGGGCCGGGTCCACGTCAACCGGGGCTTCCGGGTCGAATACAACAGCGCCCTCGGCCCCTACAAGGGCGGCCTGCGCTTCCACCCCTCGGTGAACCTCGGCATCATCAAGTTCCTCGGCTTCGAGCAGATCTTCAAGAACGCCCTGACCGGCCTCGGCATCGGCGGCGGCAAGGGCGGCAGCGACTTCGACCCGCAGGGCCGCAGCGACGCCGAGGTCATGCGCTTCTGCCAGTCCTTCATGACCGAGCTGTACCGGCACATCGGTGAGTACACCGACATCCCGGCCGGCGACATCGGCGTCGGCGCCCGAGAGATCGGCTACCTGTTCGGCCAGTACCGGCGGATCACCAACCGCTGGGAGGGCGGCGTGCTCACCGGCAAGAGCGCCGGCTGGGGCGGCTCGCTGATCCGCCCGGAGGCGACCGGATACGGCAACGTGCTCTTCGCGGAGGCCATGCTGCGCGCCCGCGGCGAGGACCTCGAGGGGCAGACCGCGGTCGTCTCCGGCTCCGGCAACGTCGCGATCTACACCATCCAGAAGCTGACCGCCCTCGGCGCCAACCCGGTCACCTGCTCCGACTCCGGCGGCTACGTCGTCGACGAGAAGGGCATCGACCTGGAGCTGCTGCGCCGGATCAAGGAGGTCGAGCGCGGCCGGGTGAGCGACTACGCGGAGCGCCGGGGCGCCTCCGCGCGGTTCGTGCCGGGCGGGCGGGTCTGGGAGGTCCCCGCCGACGTCGCCCTGCCGTCGGCGACCCAGAACGAGCTGAACGCCGTCGACGCCGACGCACTCATCCGCAACGGCGTGAAGGCGGTCTCCGAGGGCGCGAACATGCCGACCACGCCGGAGGCCGTGCAGCTGTTCCAGCGGGCCGGCGTCGCCTTCGGCCCCGGCAAGGCGGCCAACGCGGGCGGGGTCGCGGTGAGCGCGCTGGAGATGACGCAGAACGCGTCGCGCACGTCGTGGAAGGCCGGCCAGGTCGAGGACGAGCTGGCCCGCATCATGACCGACATCCACACCACCTGCGCCGAGACCGCCGAGCGCTACGGCGCCCCCGGCGACTACGTGACCGGCGCGAACATCGCCGGCTTCGAGCGGGTGGCGGACGCGATGCTCGCGCAGGGCGTCATCTGACACACGGGTGGGCCCGCCGCCGGCCCCGTGCGGGGCGCGGGCGGCGGGTACCGGGACGAGCGGCGGGACGGTCGAAGCAGCCGCTTCCGCCGCCGGCCCGGGCCCTGTGGGCCGGCGCCGTCCCGCGGCCGTGCGCCACCGCACCGGCGCCCGGCGGCCGGCCGACCGGGGACCGTCCGGTCTCCGACGGTGGGGCGCGCGGGGAAGGGCGCGCGTGGAGGGACGCACGGGGAAGGGCGTCAGCCCGACGGCTCGACGACCTCCTGTGTCCCGACCACCGACAGCAGATCCAGCAGCCCCGCGCTGTCCGTCCCGACGGCCGGGGTGAACCAGAGCAGCCGCTGACGCCCGTCCTCGCTGAACAGGTGCAGACAGTTGACCTCGATCAGACCCAGCGTGGGGTGGACGAGCCGCTTCCGGTCGTCCCGCCGGAAGGCCACGTCGTGGTCGGCCCACAGCGCGGCGAACTCCGGTGAGACGTCGAGCAGCGTCCGTATCATCGCCCCGGCCTGCGGGTCCTTCGCGTCCCTGCGGGCGACGGCGGCCCGCAGGTCCGCGACGAAGGAGCGGGAGTGCCTCTCGTGGTCGGCCTCGGGGTACAGGTCCCGGGCCGCGGGCTCGGTGAACCACCGGTGGACGAAGCTGGCCCGGGGGCCCCGGAAACGGGACTGGTCCCCGAGCAGCGCCACCGCGAGCGGATTCTGCACGAGGGTGACGTGCAGGTCGGTGATCACCTGCGCCGGCGTCGAGGCCAGGCGGCCGAGCAGGTCCAGCATGCCGGGGTGGACGTGCGAGGCGGCCCCGCCCTGCACCGGCACCGGGCGGTCCGCCAGGCGGTACAGGTAGTCGCGCTCGTCGGCGCTCAGCCGCAGCGCCCTCGCCAGCGCGGCGATCATCTGCTCGGACGGCTGGGATCCGGCCCCGCGCTCCAGCTCGTTGTAGTAGTCCACCGACGCTCCGGCGAGCTGGGCCACCTCCTCGCGGCGCAGCCCGGGCACCCGACGCCTGGGCCCGGCCGGCAGACCGACGTCGGCCGGCCGGATGCGTTCCCGCCGCGAACGCAGGAACGTCCCCAGCTCGGCGTACTTCGCAGCGCTCATGACGCCCATTGTGCGTCCGGCCGGGCCGCCGACCCAGGGGATGACATCCCCTGGCTGCGCCGGCCGCCGCCGCGCAGGGTGGAGGCATGACCACGAACCAGCACCGCAGTCAGGACACTTCCGCACCGGCAGCCGTACGCGTCGCCGTCGTCACCGGCGGATCGCGTGGCATCGGCCGGGCGGTCTCGCGCAAGCTCGCCGAGGACGGCCTGGCCGTCGTCGTGAACTACACCCGTGACGAGGCCTCCGCCGAGGAGACGGTGGCGGCGATCACCGAGGCCGGCGGACGGGCGGTCGCCGTACGGGCGGACGTGGCGGAGGAGAAGGAGGTCGCCGCGCTGTTCGACCGGGCGGAGGAGGAGTTCGGCGGCGTCGACGTGGTCGTGAACTCGGCCGGGCGGATGGTCCTGTCGCCCATCGCCGACCTGGACCTGGCGGCACTCGACGCCATGCACCGCACCAACATCCGGGGCACCTTCGTGGTCGCCCAGCAGGCGGCCCGGCGGCTGCGCGCGGGTGGCTCGTTCGTGGCGTTCTCGACCTCCGTGGTCGGCACGCAGTTCCCGGCGTACGGGGCGTACGCGGCGAGCAAGGGCGCCGTGGAGGCGATGACGCTCATCCTGGCGCGCGAGCTGCGCGGACGGGACGTCACGGTGAACACCGTGGCCCCCGGCCCGACGGCCACGGACATGTTCCTCACGGGCAAGACCCCCGATCAGGTCGACCGGCTGGCCAAGACGCCGCCGCTGGAGCGACTGGGCACGCCCGACGACATCGCCGCCGTGGTCGCCTTCCTCGGCAGCCCCGCGGGGCACTGGGTGAACGGCCAGGTCCTGCGCGCCAACGGCGGCATGGTCTGACGACGGCGCGACCGCACGACAACGAACCCATCACCACCCCCTGTCAGGAGACACCCATGCCTTTCGCCCAGTTCAAGGTCCCCGCGGGCACCCTCACCGCCGAGGACAAGAGGAAGCTCGTCGAGCGCACCACCGACCTCTACGCGGAGATCTACGGGGAACGGGCCCGCCCCACCACCGTCGTCCTCGTCGACGAGGTCCCCGACGGCGGCTGGGGCGTCGCCGGCAACGTCCTCACGGCCGCGATGCTGAACGGCGCCGCCTGACCGCCCCCGAGGCCGCGGACTCAGGTCCGGCACGCCGTCACGGCGTGGGGATGCCGGCCGGCCGGGCCGGGCGTCCGAAGCGGGCGGGGACGCCCGGTGAGTACAGCACGCTCACCGGCTCCCCGGCCGGCCTCGGCAGCCCGGCCGCGGTGACCAGGTCCTCCTCGCACTCCAGCAGCTCGGCCCGGTGCAGCGGCCAGCGCGGATGGGCGTTGGGCAGGTACATCGACCGCCCGAAGAAGACGCCGTGCATGCCCCAGCGGGCGGTGAGGAAGTGCTCCAGCTCGGTCGGCTCCTCGATCGGCTCGCCCCTGCGCACGGTGATGCGTCCGCCGGCGCCCCGCGGCCCGGGCCAGCGCCGGCTGCCGGTGTACGTCACCGTGTCGCTGCCAAGGTGCTCCACGCGCATCCGGGACCAGAGGTACGGCATCCGGAACCCGAGGCGGGCGACCACCACCGGGATCAGCCGGGAGGCGTCCAGGGAGAGGAAGACGACCCCGCGCCGCCCGTGTGCGTCCACCGAGTACAGGCGGACGTTGGTCTCCGGGAAGTTCCCGAGGTACGGGACGCCCGGCAGGCGCAGCCACCCCACCCGGTGCATCCGGAAGGCGACGAGACCGACGTACGTGACACCGTCCAGGGTGTCGGGCACGATGCCCGGCGGCAGCAGGGGGGCCACGTCGGCCGGGTCCACCGCCCAGTGCAGGAACGTCAGGTCCAGCCACGACTGGGTGAGCAGCGGACGCGCGATCGCCTCCGGCGGCTCGGGCGTGATGGGCTGGGAGAACGGCGGTGTCGGCGGCACCGCGCCAGTATCGCCGAGGGCACGGACCATCCGCACGGCGCCACGGGTGGACGCGGCGGACACCACGACGTACCCCATACGGCCCTGGCGACCGCGAGACCCCTCGGGAAAGCTCGGTGCCATGCAGAAGCTCTCCCTCGACGCCCTCACCCGCGAACACCTGGAACGCGCCGCCGCCACCGCCAGCGGCCGCAGCGCCACCACCGTCCACGGCGGCCACGGGCACGCCCTGCGCCAGACCCTCCTCGCACTGACCGCCGGCACCGCCCTCGCCGACCACGAGAGCCCCGGCGAGGCCACCCTGCTGGTCCTGCGCGGACGCGTCCGCCTCACCAGCGGCGGCACCGAGTGGGAGGGCCGCACGGGCGACCTGATCGACATCCCGCCCGCCCGCCACGGTCTGGAGGCCCTGGAGGACGCGGCGGTCCTGCTCACGGTCGCCACGACGGGCTGACGGGGGCCGCCCGGCCGAACGGGACGGTGTCGCCCAGTGGCACGATGTCGGAACAGACGATCGAGCGATCGAGTCGTCGAGTCGTCGAGTCATCGAGTCATCGAGCGAAGGGGGACGCCGGCGTCATGGCCCGTTACATGGAGGCGCTGACCGTCGAACGGGGCGGTTTCCGGATCAAGGTGCCGGAGTCGTGGTGGGAGTTCGACGTGCGGCCGGAGTCGCGGGACGACTCGATCCACCGGATGGTGAACGAACGCCTGCGTGCACACCCGGAGTTGGCCCCGCACCGGGACACGTACGTCTCCTTCCTGCGGAAGGCCGCCGCGGACGCCTGGAAGTCGGGCGCGCTGTACTGCGGCTGCATGGCGGAGAGCTTCGGCGGTGACACCCCGATCACCGGCTCGGTGACGGTGTCCCTGGTCGGCGGCCGGACGGGCAAGGGCGACCCACTCCCCACCGATCCGGCCGCTATCGCCGCCCAGCTCGCCGTGAAGGAGGCGAGGAAGGCGGGCGACTCCTGGCGCAAGGTCACCACCGTCGACCTCCCCGGCGTCGGCCCGGCCGCGCGGACGTACGGCATCGAGGACATCCCGGTCCCCGGTGACGAACTGAACCGGACCGTCCGCGCGGTGCTCATGCAGACCTTCGTCCCGGTGCCCGGCCAGGAGGGCAAGGTCGCCCTGGTCGCCGGCAGCAGCCAGGTCCTGGACCTCGCGGACTCCTTCTTCGACATCTTCGACGCGATCACGTCGACGTTCAGGTTCGCGGACTGAGGGCCGTGGCGGCCGGGTGGGACTGGGAGACCGGCGAGGGGTTGCTGGGTCTCGACGACCCCGCGGACTGGGACGCCGCGTTCGAGCGGGGTGAGAACCGTCTCGGTACGGCGGCGATCGGGCTGGCCTTCAACTGTCCGCTGGAGGAGGCGTCGCCCCGGATCGTCAGGGCGACGCGGTTGCCGGACGTCGCTCAGCGGGGGTTCGCGTTCACGGCGGTGGGCACCGCGGCCCGGCTCAACGGGGCGTTGACGCCGGAGCTGTACGCCGTGCTGCGGGCGGAAGGGCTCGTGGGCACCGCTGAGGACGCCGTCAGGGACACGCTGACCTTCGTACCGTTCCGGGATCTGCCGCCCTGGTTCAAGCGGCGGTCGGTGTACCTGACGGTGCGGGACACACTGGAGGGCTGGTGGCTGCGGGCCGAGGACACGGCGGGGGACGCCTGGTGGGCCCTGCGACGGCGACGGTCCTGAGGCAGAGCAGGCCGGGCTGCCCGGCGAACTGCTCCACCTTGTAAGTTCACATGTGCATACGGGTGTTGACGATGTACGGGTGACGGGGGGCGCGGGATGGTGGGTCATCGGCCGAGTGATTGGCATGTCCTTGACCTGGACAAGGACCCGACCCCCGGCGACCCGCAGCGGGTGCGCACCCTCGCCAGGGTCCTGCACGGCTTCGCCGACGACGTCTCCGAGGCGCTGCGCCTGGTGAAGGGGATGGCCGGTGAGGGGGCGCTGGCGGAGTGGGCGGGCAAGTCGGCCGAGGTGTTCAAGGAGGAGTTCTCCGGGGTTCCGAAGAACCTGCGGAAGCTGGAGAAGTCGTACGCGCTGTGCGGGGACGCGCTCGCGGACTACTGGCCGAAGCTGGAGCGCGCCCAGGCCCTCGCGGACAGGGCGCTGGCGAAGGCGCGCGAGGCGCGGGCCGACCTCACCTCGGCGCAGTCGAGGCTGGCCTCGGCGGAGTCGTGGGTCGGGCGGGCGACGAAGGAGGCGGACAAGTACAAGGACGACCCCACCGGGTCGAAGTCGGACGCGGACCAGCCGGACGAGGCGAAGGTGCGGGCCGCGACCCGGGACGTGCGGAGCGCCAGGTCCGCCCAGGACAAGGCCCAGTCGGACGTGAGCGAGGCGCAGGGCGCGCTGGCCGCGGCGAAGAAGATGGCCGCCGACGCGCGCACGATGCGTGAGGAGGCCGCGCGGGACGCCAGGTCGAAGATCGACGAGGCCTCCGACGCCGGCATCCGGAACCGCTCCTGGTGGGAGGAGATCGGCGACTGGTTCACCGACAACTGGGACACCATCGTCGCCGCCTGCAAGATCGTCGTCGCGGTCGTCGGCATCGTCGCCCTGATCATCGGCGGGCCCATCCTCGGCGCGATCGTCCTCATCGCCGCACTCGTCGTCCTCGCCGACACCCTCTACAAATACTCCAAAGGCCAGGCGTCCCTGTGGGACGTGGGACTGGCCGCGCTGGACTGCATCCCCGGCATGAAGGGACTCACCACCCTCGGCGGACTCGCCAAAGGCCTCAAGGCCCTCGGCAAGACCGGCCTTAAGGGTATGGCCGCCGGGGTCAAAGGGCTCGGTCCGCGTCTCAAGGGCCTGGGCCGGCAGATGAAGAACCTCTTCACCTGTGGTGACCCCATCGACATGGCCACCGGCCAGATGGTGATGTCGATCGACGACTTCTCCTTGCCGGGTGTGCTCCCCCTGGTGGTCGGACGCAGCCACCGAACCGGTGTCAGAGCCGGACGCTGGTTCGGCCCCGGCTGGACGACCGGTTTCGATCAGCGTCTGCTGCTCGACGACGACGGCATCCGCTTCGTCAGTGCCGACGGGACCGTGCTCCATTACGCGGTCCCGGAGCCGGGTGAGCCCATGAGACCGCTGGTAGGACCCGACTGGTCGCTCAGCTGGAGCGGTGCGCCGGACGCCGGGATGACAGTCTCCCAGCCCGAGACCGGCGTGACACTGCACTTCCGGCGTACGCCCGGTGGCCGTGCGGCGGAGCTCCCGCTCGTCGCTGTGAAGGATCGCAACGGGAACACCATGGAGTTGCTCCGCGACGTGGACGGCGCGCCGTGCGAGCTGGTCCATCACGGTGGATACCGCCTCGGCGTCACCACCGCGTCGGGGCGGGTGACGGGCCTTTCCCTGCTCAGTGCTCCCGGCCGGCCGCAGCTCCTGTCGTACGAGTACGACGGTCGTGGACGCCTCGTCGGAGTGATCGACTCCTCGGGCGCCGCGCAGCGGTACAGCTACGACGACCAGGACCGGATCACCGGCTGGCAGAGCCGGAACGGGTACTGGTACCACTACGCCTACGACCTCGCCGGCCGCTGCGTACGAACGACCGGTGAGGGCGGCGTGCTCGCGTACACCTACGCGTACGACGAGGACACGCGTACCAGCGTGGCGACGGACTCGCTCGGCCACTCGGTCACGTACGCATTCAACGAGGACTACCTGCCTCTCCGGGAGACCGACCCGTTGGGGCATGTGGTCACCCGGAACTGGGACGAAGACGGGCGTCTTGTCGCGCTCGTCGACCCACTCGGCCGCACCACCGGCTTCAGCCACGACGCCCGCGGCAACGTCACACACCTCACCCGCCCCGACGGCGGCGTAGTGCGCAGGGAGTACGACGAACACGACCGTGTGACGAAGGTGGTGCAACCGGACGGCAGCACATGGGAGTCGGCCTACGACGACCGCGGCAATCGTGTCGCGATCGTCGATCCACTGGGCGCGACCACGTCCTTCACGTTCGGTTCCAACGGAGCGCTCACCGGCATCACCGACGCCCTGGGCGTCCGTCAGCGAACCCTCGTCAACAATGACGCGGGCCTTGTCGTCGGACAGACGGACCCGCTGGGTGCCACCAGCACGTTCACACGGGACGCGTGGGGCCGCATCACCGAACTCACCGACACATTCGGGCAGACCACACGGGTCGGCTGGACCCTGGAAGGACGCATCTCCTGGCGTCACCTCCCCAACGGGACGTCGGAGCACTGGTCCTACGACCCCGAGGGAAACCCGCTGGAGTACCGTTCCTCGGACGGCCGTCGCACGAGCTACGCGAACACTCACTTCGACCTCTGCACGCTGAGGGAGAGCGAGGACGGGAGTCTCGAGCGCTACGAGTACGACACCGAACTGAGGCTGCGGCGTGTCACCAACGCTGTCGGCCAGAACTGGACCTACGGGTACGACGGCGCCGGCAGGCTCATCTCGGAGACCGACTACAACGGCCGTACGCTCACCTACCGTTACGATGCCGCGGGACAACTGGTCGAGCGGACCAACGGGGCCGGCGAGACCACCCGCTTCCGTCACGACGTGCTCGGCAACGTCGTCGCCATGGAGACGGACGACAGCACCACGACCTACGAGTACGACCTGCTCGGCCGGCTGGCCCGGGCCCGCAGCGGGGACGTCGAACTCACCCGGGAGCACGACGCCGCCGGCCGGCTGCTCGCCGAGTCCTGGAATGGCCGGGAAGTGCGGTCCGAGTACGACATCGCCGGACGCCGTACCGGCCGCAGGACCCCCAGCGGCGCCACGACCAGATGGACGTACGATCTCCAGCGGCGCTCGGTGCTGCAGGGCATCGGCGGCCACGAGGTCGCTTTCCGCTATGACGTCGTCGGCCGCGAGATCGAGCGGGTCCTCGGCGAGTCCACGCGCGTGACCCATGAGTGGGACGTGGACCGGCTGCGCACGACCCAGAGAGTGGTGACCAGCGGCGGGGAGACCAGCAAGCGCGTCTTCCAGCACCGGGCGGACGGTCTGATGACGTCGGTGACGGACGCCGCCCATGGCGAACGGGTCTTCGAGTTCGACCGTGCGGGGCGGGTGACGGCCGCGCGGGGCGGGGCCGGACGCGACGAGGACTATCAGTACGACGCCCTGGGCAACCTGACCGCGTTCAGTACCTCGGCACCGCTGGGTGACGAGGAGAACGGGCCCGGTGACCGGACGTACTCGGGCACCGTCATCGAACGGGCCGGCCGCACGTTCTACCGGCACGACGGGCAGGGACGGGTCGTCCGTCGGGTGACCAAGCTGCTCTCCGGTGGCAGACGTGAGTGGCGCTACGCCTGGAACGCCGAGGACCAGCTGACGGACGTGATGACTCCGGACGGTCGCCATTGGCACTACGTCTACGACCCCGTCGGCCGCCGGATCGCGAAGCAGATGCTGGCCGGGGACGGTGCGACGGTCCTGGAACAGGTGTCCTTCTTCTGGGACGGGGACGGCCTGGCGGAGCAGACGGACGGGGCGGTCAGCCTGTCATGGGACTGGACCGACGGGCAGGTCCCGATCAGCCAGCGGGTACGGGGGACCGGTCCAATCGGGCCGGACACCCCGCAGGACCGGATCGACGAGCGCTTCTACGCGATCGTCACCGACCTTCTGGGCACTCCCACGGAACTGGTGGACGCTGAGGGGGACGTGGTCTGGACGCAGTCGACCACACTGTGGGGCGTGCGCGTCGCAGCGTCCGGCGGCAGCGGCATCGAGTGCCCGCTGAGGTTCCCGGGTCAGTACTTCGACGTGGAAACCGGGCTGCACTACAACCATCACCGCTATTACGAGCCCGGCACGGCACGCTATCTGAGCCCGGACCCCCTCGGCCGTACGCCGGCGCCGAACCACTACGCTTACGTCAAGAATCCGCTGCAGTGGAAGGATCCACTCGGGCTGAAAGCCCCCTGCACGGTAGATCTGTACCATGGCACCTTCGGAAGCGCCGCCGACAATATCATCGCCAACGGGATCAATCCCAATATCTCCCCCCGGGAGATGGATTTCGGATTCGGTGGGTTCTATGTGACGAACGACCCGCGGCAGGCTCTGGACTGGGCGCATCGGCTGGCGAGAAAGAACAATGATGTTCCGGCTGTGCTGCACTTCCGAGTGCCCAAGAGTGAGCTGGACAAGCTGAACAGTAAAATTTTCGATGGTCCGAGTGATGAACTTTCCGAATTCATCAGGCGCCACCGACTGGACCGCACCGGTGCCGACATGCACGGCTACGAGATGGTCGAAGGGCCGATGCTCCGAAATGTGATTCCCTTCAAGAAGGGGGCGGACGGCGTTTTCAACGGACACCAGATAGCGATCTACTCCGATCGCGCTGCCCAATTGTTCGACAATTCCCTACTGCGGAGACTGGGTCCATGACGAGGACGGAAGAGTTCCTTACGGAACTTGACGAAGGAATGCTTCACTATTTTCGGGAAATTGCCGACGAGTTGGTCGGACGATTCGGCATGTCCCGGGCCGAGGCTGTTGCGCGTATCAATGCGGCATACGAAGGAGCCGATATCGAGCCTTATCCGGACCTCATGTGCCATGAAGAGCCGGATTACTGGGCGTACGGCCTCTACTTCCTGCCCAAGGACGGGAGGACCCCGCACCGTGGATCTGTCGAGGACCTCACGCAGTGGGAAACGCGGCCGGCCCCTCCAAAGGGCTCACACGTCTGGACGCTCACCGGGTGAACGCTTCAGGTTGAACTTCGGTCTCCGTGAGGGGTCTGCCGACGTGTTCGACGCGAACATTCTCAGAAAGGCACACGAACTGCTCCGACCGTGCACCAGCGCACCAGCAGGGTTGTCGGGACCGAGATCAGGAGAGCGACGCACATGCCGGACGACACGGTGGAAGCGAAGGCGCTGACGGAACGGGCGGACTCTCTCATCGCCGGCCGCGGATACGTGGGACGGGAGTGCGCCGAGGACGTCGCGGCGGAGATCCCCGAGGTGCGTTCCCGGGTTCTCGGCTGGTTGCGGACGGTGGCGGAGGCGGGGGACTGGCGCCGGTTCGAACGGCTTGCGGGTGTGGCGGTCCACCTGCGTCCCGACGGCCTCGCCCCGCTGCTGGCTTCGGTGCTCGTCTCACGCCCTTCGGGGGTGAACACCGAGGACCTGGTCGACATGCTCGGTGAGTTGCGGGCCCCGGAGGGGGTGGAGCCGATCTCCTCACTCGTCCGGGAGGGGAAGGACACGGACGGGCCCTTCCTCTCCTTCTGCGTCAAGGGCATCCAGGCGCTGGGGGAGATCGGTGGTGCCGAAGCCGAGCGGTTCCTGCGGAGCGTCGCCGTGAGCGAGCCGGGCACCTGGCCGGATCCCCTGCGTTGGCACGCGGCGGAAGAACTGGGCATCGAGGACGAGCTCGGATTCGATGAGGACGACGTGCTCGGCGGGGCATAGGCACCATGGGTGTGGCGCGTCAGGGCGCTGCACCGGCGGACCTGGGGCGGCTCCTTCCTCACCTCGCTCTGTGACGGCGGTACCACAGGCATGGACCTGACCACGCACGCCGTACGACAGCAGCTGGGCACCGGCGACCTGAGCATCGTCTCCGAGCGGGATCTGTACGCGGCCCGGGCGAGGGCCGAGGTCCGCATCTGGACGCTGGAGGCCACGACGGGGACGTGGGCCGAGCTGCCCTGAACCCGGCCCGTACGTCCGTTTCATCATGCGCCGAGCCGCGTCACCGGTCACCGGGGCGGGACGCCGGGCCGGGAACCGGCGGACCCGGTCCCCACCTCGGCCCAGACGGTCTTGAGCGGGGGCGGGCCGGGGACGACTCCCCAACGGTCGGCGAGGGCGTCCACGAGCAGCAGGCCGCGGCCGGATTCGGCGTCGGTGGCAGAGTGCTGGGGGCACGGCAGCCGGTCACCGCGCGTGTCGGTGACCTCGATGCGGAGGGTGTCGCCGACGACGTACAGCAGCAGCCGGAAGTCACGGCCGGGGACGCGGCCGTGGGTGACGGCGTTGGCCGCCAGCTCCGCGACGATGAGTTCCGCCGGGTGCGACGGCAGTCCTCACGTGCGCAGTTGCTCGGTGACGAGCAGCCGGGCGAGACGGGCGCCGCGAGGTGTGGAGGACAGCTGGAGGCTGAAGTTACGGACGGGGACGGCAGCAAGTCGGGGCGCGAGGTCACTGATTTCCTGGTTCACGTCACTCAGCGTGGCGGAACCCGCTTCCGTGGATGAGTGACAACGCCTGCACGTACCGTCACTGTCCCGGCTTTTGTCTCGGCTGTCTCGGCTGTCCCGGGCGTTGTCACGAGTACGAGTACGCGTACGCGCCGGAGGAGGAGCCGTGGACGAGGGTGTCGACGAGGCGGGCTGGGACGTCGAGCCGGGCGACGAGATCGAGCCGGTGGTGCAGGCGGTGGGCCGCCTGCTCAAGGTCTGCCGGGAGGCCGCCGGGATGAGCGTGTCCGAGCTGGCAGACGCCCTCAGGTACGGCGAGGACATGATCCGCAAGATCGAACGCGGGGCCCGCATCCCCCGGCCGGAGTGCCTGGACAGGGCGGACCAGATCCTGAAGGCGCAGGGGCATCTGAGGGCCTTCATGGAGGACATGCGCAAGGCGCGGTACCCGAAGAAGGTGCGGCAACTGGCCGAGCTGGAGGAACGCTCGGTGGAGATGCTGCTGTACAGCAACCACAACATCCATGGGCTGTTGCAGACGGAGGAGTACGCACGAGCGCTACTTCGCACCTGGCGTCCGGCCTACTCGCCGGACGAGCTGGAACGCATGACGGCCGCTCGCATGGCCCGGAAGTCCGTCTTCGGGCGCTCACCCGCGCCGGAGTTCAGCTTCGTCCTGGAAGAGGTGACGCTGCGCCGTCCGATCGGGGACACAATGGTGCTGCGCCGACAGCTCGAACACATGCTGGACGTGGCGAAGTTGCCGTTCGTGGAGCTTCAGGTGATGCCGACCGCCCGCCCGAATCACCCTGGAACCGGCGGCCGGATCCAAGTGCTGAAGTTCGCGGACGGTACGGGCATGGGGCGTACCGACGGTGACTTCGGAGGCCGCCCGGTTTCGCACCCCCGGCAGCTCCGCGTCCTCGATCTGCGCTATGGCATCATCCGGGCTCAGGCGCTCACGCCAGAGGAGTCTCTGGTCTTCATCGAGCAAACGCTGGGAGAGCTATGAGCACGCTAGAACTCCACTGGTTCAAGAGCAGCTACAGCGACAGCAGCAACGGCAACGACTGCGTCGAAATCGCCCCCACCCCCACCACCATCCACGTCCGCGACTCCAAGAACGCCTCCGGCCCGCGACTCGCGCTCACGCCGGGGGCGTGGACCGCGTTCGTCGCGCCGTTCGGCTCGGCGCGTACACCCGACTGATCACGACGGCGCAAGCTCCACGCCCTCCGTGACCCCATGTTTCCCGTAAGGGGCGGTTTGCTCCGTCATGCCGTGCTGAGTGCTGCGACTCGGTGAGATCGACCGGCAGGGGATGATCTCTGGCGCTCAGGGGATTCGCGGGGTGCCCGGCAACGCGTCCCAGAGCGGCGAACCGCGATTTCGGCGTTCCCGCGTTTGATCCCCGCCACCTTCCGGGTAATCTCTTCCGCCCGATTGGCCAGCACCCCGTCCCCTGTGGCAGACTGTCCGAGTTGCTCGGTCGAGTGTTGATGCTGCGCGCCTCCCGCCGGGAGGACTGGAAGCGAGTCCCACAGTACTCGTCGTCCCTGATCAGGGGCGGACGTACGGGAATCTTCCGGGAAGCGTGGGCGCGGCGCCGGCCAGGCGCCCGGTGGGCCTTTCGCCCCCGGTCCGCGGTTCTGGTAGGGCCGTGTCAATCCCGCAGGGATGTTCGAACAAGGGACATTCATGTCAGCGGGAGTGCGACACGCCCGACCGCGTGGGTCGGAGGACGAGACCTGGAGCATCGGGTTCCGGAGCGTAAAGAGAGACAGGACTACGAAGTAGCCATGGCGGGACAGAAGATCCGCATCCGGCTCAAGGCCTACGACCACGAGGTCATCGACTCCTCGGCGAAGAAGATCGTCGAGACGGTGACCCGCACTGGTGCGTCGGTCGCGGGCCCGGTGCCGCTGCCCACTGAGAAGAACGTGTACTGCGTCATCAAGTCGCCGCACAAGTACAAGGACTCGCGCGAGCACTTCGAGATGCGCACGCACAAGCGCCTGATCGACATCCTCGACCCGACCCCCAAGACCGTTGACTCTCTGATGCGACTCGACCTCCCGGCCGGTGTCGACATCGAGATCAAGCTCTGAGGCCGGTGATCTGAGAGATGGCAAAGCAGATCAAGGGCATCCTGGGCGAGAAGCTCGGCATGACGCAGGTGTGGGACGAGAACAACCGTGTTGTTCCGGTCACCGTCGTCAAGGCCGGCCCCAACGTCGTCACCCAGGTCCGTACGAACGATGTCGACGGCTACGAGTCGGTCCAGATCGCCTTCGGCGAGATCGACCCGCGCAAGGTGAACAAGCCCCTCAAGGGCCACTTCGCCAAGGCCGACGTCACCCCCCGTCGTCACCTCGTCGAGATCCGCACCGCGGACGCCTCCGAGTACACGCTGGGCCAGGAAGTCACCGCCGAGGTGTTCGAGGCCGGCGTGAAGGTCGACGTGACCGGCAAGAGCAAGGGCAAGGGCTTCGCCGGTGTCATGAAGCGTCACAACTTCAAGGGCCTCGGCGCCGGACACGGCACCCAGCGCAAGCACCGCTCGCCCGGTTCCATCGGCGGCTGCGCCACCCCGGGTCGCGTGTTCAAGGGCCTGCGCATGGCGGGTCGCATGGGCAACGAGCGGGTCACCACCCAGAACCTGACCGTCCACGCCGTTGACGCGGAGAAGGGTCTGCTGCTCATCAAGGGCGCGGTTCCCGGTCCGAACGGCGGCCTCGTCCTGGTCCGCACCGCGGCCAAGGGGGCCTGAGGTAACCGATGAGCACTGTTGACATCCTTTCGCCGGCGGGCGACAAGGCCGGTACCGTCGAGCTCCCCGCGGAGATCTTCGGCGTTGAGAAGGTCAGCATCCCGCTGATCCACCAGGTCGTCGTCGCGCAGCTGGCCGCTGCCCGCCAGGGCACCCACAAGACCAAGACCCGCGGCGAAGTCCGTGGCGGTGGCAAGAAGCCGTACCGCCAGAAGGGCACCGGTCGCGCCCGTCAGGGTTCGACCCGCGCGCCGCAGTTCGCCGGTGGTGGCGTCGTGCACGGTCCCGTGCCGCGCGACTACTCCCAGCGCACCCCCAAGAAGATGAAGGCTGCCGCCCTGCGTCACGCCCTCACCGACCGGGCGCGCCACAACCGCATTCACGTCGTCTCCGGCGTGATCGAGGGCGAGACCCCCTCCACGAAGGCCGCCAGGACGCTGTTCGGCAAGATCTCGGAGCGCAAGAACCTGCTCCTGGTCGTCGACCGCGCCGACGAGGCCGCGTGGCTGTCCGCCCGCAACCTGCCCCAGGTCCACATCCTGGAGCCGGGCCAGCTGAACACGTACGACGTTCTCGTCTCGGACGACGTGGTCTTCACCAAGGCCGCTTTCGAGTCCTTCGTCGCCGGCCCGAACAAGGCCAACGACAACGAAGGGAGCGAGGTCTGATGGCTGCCCGTCACCCCTCGATCGCCTCGAAGGCCGCCAAGGCGGCCAAGGCTGCGCGCGTCGCCAAGGCGCGTCGTCACGCCTCCGAGGGCAAGAACACCGTCGTCACCCCGGCGAGCAAGGCGTTCACGGACCCCCGTGACGTCCTGCTGAAGCCGGTCGTGTCCGAGAAGAGCTACGCGCTCATCGACGAGAACAAGTACACGTTCATCGTCGCGCCGGGCTCCAACAAGACCCAGATCAAGGAGGCCGTCCAGGCGGTCTTCGAGGTCAAGGTCACCGGGGTCAACACGATCAACCGCGTCGGCAAGCGCAAGCGCACCCGCACCGGCTTCGGCCAGCGCGCGGCGACCAAGCGCGCGATCGTGACCCTCGCTGAGGGCGACCGTATCGACATCTTCGGCGGTCCGACCGCGTAAGCGGTCAGGATCGTTCGATATCGGACGAGGACTGAGAAATGGGTATCCGCAAGTACAAGCCGACGACTCCGGGCCGTCGTGGCTCCAGCGTCGCCGACTTCGTCGAGGTCACGCGGTCCACGCCGGAGAAGTCGCTGGTCCGTCCCCTGCACAGCAAGGGCGGCCGTAACAATTCCGGACGTGTGACCGTCCGCCACCAGGGTGGTGGCCACAAGCGCGCCTACCGCGTGATCGACTTCCGTCGTCACGACAAGGACGGCGTGCCGGCGAAGGTCGCGCACATCGAGTACGACCCCAACCGCACCGCGCGCATCGCGCTGCTGCACTACGCCGACGGCGAGAAGCGCTACATCCTCGCCCCGCGCAACCTGCAGCAGGGCGACCGCGTCGAGAACGGTCCCGGGGCCGACATCAAGCCGGGCAACAACCTGGCCCTCCGCAACATCCCGGTCGGTACCACGATCCACGCGATCGAGCTCCGTCCCGGTGGCGGTGCCAAGTTCGCCCGCTCCGCCGGCGCCTCCGTGCAGCTGCTCGCGAAGGAGGGCTCGATGGCCCACCTCCGCATGCCGTCCGGGGAGATCCGCCTGGTCGACCAGCGCTGCCGCGCCACGGTCGGCGAGGTCGGCAACGCCGAGCAGTCGAACATCAACTGGGGCAAGGCCGGCCGCAAGCGGTGGCTGGGCGTTCGCCCGACCGTCCGTGGTGTCGTGATGAACCCGGTCGACCACCCGCACGGTGGTGGTGAGGGCCGGACCTCCGGTGGCCGCCACCCCGTGTCCCCGTGGGGCAAGAAGGAAGGCCGTACTCGTTCGCCCAAGAAGGCGTCGAACAAGTACATCGTCCGCCGCCGCAAGACGAACAAGAAGCGCTAAGGACGGGTTGAGATGCCTCGTAGCTTGAAGAAGGGACCCTTCGTCGACGACCACCTGATGAAGAAGGTGGACGTCCAGAACGAAGCCGGTACCAAGAACGTCATCAAGACCTGGTCCCGCCGCTCGATGATCGTCCCGGCGATGCTGGGCCACACGATCGCGGTGCACAACGGCAAGACCCACATCCCGGTGTTTGTCACCGAGTCCATGGTCGGCCACAAGCTCGGCGAGTTCTCGCCGACGCGCACCTTCCGGGGTCACGTCAAGGACGACCGGAAGTCGAAGCGCCGCTAGTCAGCGGGGTGAAAGACCATGACAAACACTGAAGGGACAACCATGGAAGCCAGGGCCCAGGCGCGGTACATCCGCGTCACGCCCATGAAGGCCCGCCGCGTGGTGGACCTCATCCGTGGCATGGACGCCACGGAGGCTCAGGCGGTCCTGCGTTTCGCCCCGCAGGCCGCGAGCGTGCCGGTCGGCAAGGTGCTGGACAGCGCCATCGCCAACGCCGCGCACAACTACGACCACACCGATGTCGACAGCCTCTTCATCTCCGAGGCCTACGTCGACGAGGGCCCGACCCTGAAGCGGTTCCGGCCGCGCGCCCAGGGCCGTGCCTACCGGATCCGCAAGCGGACCAGCCACATCACCGTGGTCGTCAGCAGCAAGGAAGGAACCCGGTAATGGGCCAGAAGGTAAACCCGCACGGGTTCCGGCTCGGTGTCACGACCGACTTCAAGTCGCGTTGGTACGCCGACAAGCTGTACAAGGACTACGTCAAGGAAGACGTCGCCATCCGCCGGATGATGACGTCCGGCATGGAGCGCGCCGGCATCTCCAAGGTCGAGATCGAGCGCACCCGTGACCGTGTGCGGGTGGACATCCACACCGCGCGTCCGGGCATCGTCATCGGCCGCCGCGGCGCCGAGGCCGACCGCATCCGCGGCGACCTCGAGAAGCTCACCGGCAAGCAGGTCCAGCTGAACATCCTCGAGGTCAAGAACCCCGAGACGGACGCTCAGCTCGTGGCCCAGGCCGTCGCCGAGCAGCTCTCCTCCCGCGTCTCCTTCCGCCGCGCCATGCGCAAGAGCATGCAGTCGGCGATGAAGGCGGGCGCCAAGGGCATCAAGATCCAGTGCGGTGGCCGCCTCGGCGGCGCCGAGATGTCCCGCTCGGAGTTCTACCGCGAGGGCCGCGTGCCCCTGCACACGCTCCGCGCGAACGTGGACTACGGCTTCTTCGAGGCCAAGACGACCTTCGGCCGCATCGGCGTGAAGGTCTGGATCTACAAGGGCGACGTCAAGAACATCGCCGAGGTCCGCGCCGAGAACGCCGCTGCCCGTGCGGGTAACCGCCCGGCCCGCGGTGGCGCCGACCGCCCGGCCCGTGGTGGCCGTGGTGGCGAGCGTGGCGGTCGCGGCCGCAAGCCGCAGCAGGCTCCCGCTGCCGAGGCCCCCAAGGCCGAGGCTCCGGCTGCCGCTCCGGCTGAGAGCACCGGAACGGAGGCCTGACCGACATGCTGATCCCCCGTAGGGTCAAGCACCGCAAGCAGCACCACCCGAAGCGCCGCGGTATGGCCAAGGGCGGTACGACGGTCGCGTTCGGCGAGTACGGCATTCAGGCCCTCACGCCGGCGTACGTGACCAACCGCCAGATCGAGGCGGCCCGTATCGCGATGACCCGCCACATCAAGCGTGGCGGCAAGGTCTGGATCAACATCTACCCGGACCGCCCGCTCACGAAGAAGCCGGCCGAGACCCGCATGGGTTCCGGTAAGGGTTCGCCGGAGTGGTGGATCGCGAACGTGCACCCGGGCCGGGTCATGTTCGAGCTGTCCTACCCCAACGAGAAGATCGCCCGTGAGGCGCTGACGCGTGCGGCCCACAAGCTGCCGATGAAGTGCCGGATCGTCAAGCGCGAGGCAGGTGAAGCGTGATGTCGGCCGGTACCAAGGCGTCCGAGCTGCGCGAGCTGGGCAACGAGGAGCTTCTCGCGAAGCTCCGCGAGGCCAAGGAAGAGCTGTTCAACCTCCGCTTCCAGGCGGCGACCGGACAGCTCGAGAACCATGGCCGTCTGAAGGCGGTCCGCAAGGACATCGCGCGGATCTACACCCTGATGCGCGAGCGTGAGCTGGGCATCGAAACGGTGGAGAACGCCTGATGAGCGAGAACAACGTGACTGAGACGAACACTGAGGCGCGGGGCGACCGCAAGACCCGTGAGGGCATCGTCGTCAGCGACAAGATGGACAAGACCGTCGTCGTCGCCGTCGAGGACCGCAAGAAGCACGCGCTGTACGGCAAGGTCATCCGCAGCACCAGCAAGCTCAAGGCCCACGACGAGCAGAACGCCGCCGGCGTCGGCGACCGCGTCCTCCTGATGGAGACCCGGCCGCTGTCCGCGACGAAGCACTGGCGCGTCGTCGAGATCCTCGAGAAGGCCAAGTAGGTAATTCCCGCGAGGGAATTCCCACACGTACGTTCCTGCGGGGCATCCCTCGCAGGACAGTTCCGCCAGGCTCCGACGGGGCTGATCACTCAGCCCCGTCGGGGAACCGGCAGACAAACAGGAGATAGACGTGATCCAGCAGGAGTCGCGACTGCGTGTCGCCGACAACACGGGTGCGAAGGAAGTCCTCTGCATCCGTGTGCTCGGTGGCTCCGGTCGCCGCTACGCGGGCATCGGTGACGTCATCGTCGCCACCGTCAAGGACGCGATCCCCGGTGGCAACGTGAAGAAGGGTGACGTCGTCAAGGCGGTCATCGTTCGCACCGTCAAGGAGCGCCGCCGTCCGGACGGCTCGTACATCCGCTTCGACGAGAACGCCGCCGTCATTCTGAAGAACGACGGCGACCCTCGTGGCACCCGTATCTTCGGCCCCGTGGGCCGTGAGCTGCGCGAGAAGAAGTTCATGAAGATCATCTCCCTCGCGCCGGAGGTGCTGTGAGCATGAAGATCAAGAAGGGCGACCTGGTCCAGGTCATCACGGGTAAGGACAAGGGCAAGCAGGGCAAGGTCATCGCGGCCTACCCCCGCGAGGACCGTGTCCTGGTCGAGGGTGTCAACCGGGTCAAGAAGCACACCAAGGCCGGCCCGACCGCAGGCGGTTCGCAGGCCGGCGGCATCGTGACCACCGAGGCCCCGGTCCACGTCTCCAACGTCCAGCTGGTCGTGGAGAAGGACGGCAAGAAGGTCGTCACGCGCGTCGGTTACCGCTTCGACGACGAAGGCAACAAGATCCGCGTTGCCAAGCGGACGGGTGAGGACATCTGATGGCTACCACCACCACTCCGCGTCTGAAGACGAAGTACCGCGAGGAGATCGCGGGCAAGCTGCGCGAGCAGTTCTCCTACGAGAACGTCATGCAGGTTCCCGGCCTCGTCAAGATCGTGGTCAACATGGGTGTGGGCGACGCCGCCCGCGACTCCAAGCTGATCGAGGGCGCCATCCGCGACCTCACCACGATCACCGGTCAGAAGCCGGCCGTCACCAAGGCCCGCAAGTCCATCGCGCAGTTCAAGCTGCGTGAGGGCCAGCCGATCGGTGCCCACGTCACGCTCCGTGGCGACCGCATGTGGGAGTTCCTGGACCGCACCCTGTCGCTCGCGCTGCCGCGCATCCGCGACTTCCGCGGCCTGTCCCCCAAGCAGTTCGACGGCCGTGGCAACTACACCTTCGGTCTCACGGAGCAGGTCATGTTCCACGAGATCGACCAGGACAAGATCGACCGTGTCCGGGGTATGGACATCACCGTGGTCACCACGGCGACCAACGACGAAGAGGGCCGCGCCCTTCTCCGTCACCTCGGCTTCCCGTTCAAGGAGGCGTGAGCGAGATGGCGAAGAAGGCTCTCATCGCGAAGGCTGCTCGCAAGCCCAAGTTCGGAGTGCGCGGCTACACCCGCTGCCAGCGCTGCGGTCGTCCGCACTCCGTGTACCGCAAGTTCGGCCTCTGCCGCGTGTGCCTTCGTGAGATGGCTCACCGTGGCGAGCTGCCGGGCGTGACCAAGAGCTCCTGGTAGTCCGGTAATTCCGGATTCCCAAGGCTCTCGGTAAGCAATGGGAACGGCAGGGGGCCCGCCCCGCATGGCTTAGGCTTGTGGGGTTGGGCACCTGCCGTGCCCGTACGACTTACTACGCCGTAGGTCCACCGCGCCGCACCCGTCCCGTCTCGGATCGGGGAGAGGGATGGCGCACCAGGAAACCCCGGCGAGAGAGGCCGAAGGCCAATTCATGACCATGACTGATCCGATCGCAGACATGCTCACGCGTCTGCGGAACGCGAACTCGGCGTACCACGACTCCGTGGCGATGCCGCACTCGAAGATCAAGTCGCACATCGCGGAGATCCTCCAGCAGGAGGGCTTCATCACGGGCTGGAAGACCGAGGACGCCGAGGTCGGCAAGAACCTCGTCCTCGAGCTGAAGTTCGGCCCGAACCGTGAGCGCTCCATCGCGGGCATCAAGCGGATCTCCAAGCCCGGTCTCCGGGTGTACGCGAAGTCCACCAACCTGCCGAAGGTGCTCGGCGGCCTCGGCGTGGCGATCATCTCCACGTCGCACGGGCTCCTCACCGACAAGCAGGCCGGCAAGAAGGGCGTGGGTGGGGAAGTCCTCGCCTACGTCTGGTAGCGGAAGGGAACGGAGGAAACAGCTATGTCGCGCATCGGCAAGCTCCCCATCGCGGTTCCCGCCGGCGTGGACGTCACCATCGACGGCCAGACGGTCTCGGTCAAGGGCCCCAAGGGCACGCTGACCCACACCGTCGTGGCGCCGATCGAGATCGCCAAGGGTGAGGACGGCGTCCTGAACGTCACCCGCCCCAACGACGAGCGTCAGAACAAGGCCCTGCACGGCCTGTCCCGCACGCTGGTGGCGAACATGATCACCGGCGTGACCCAGGGTTACGTGAAGAAGCTCGAGATCAGCGGTGTCGGTTACCGCGTTGTCGCCAAGGGTTCGAACCTGGAGTTCTCCCTCGGTTACAGCCACCCGATCACGGTCGAGGCGCCCGAGGGCATCACCTTCAAGGTCGAGGCCCCGACCCGTTTCTCGGTCGAGGGCATCGACAAGCAGAAGGTCGGCGAGGTTGCGGCCAACATCCGCAAGCTGCGCAAGCCCGACCCGTACAAGGCCAAGGGCGTCAAGTACGAGGGCGAAGTCATCCGCCGCAAGGTCGGAAAGGCGGGTAAGTAAGCCATGGCATACGGGCAGAAGATCCTCAAGGGCGACGCCTACAAGCGTGCTGCTATCAAGCGTCGTCACATCCGGATCCGCAAGAAGGTCGCCGGCACCGCCGAGCGTCCTCGCCTGGTCGTGACTCGTTCCAACCGCCACATCGTGGCGCAGGTGATCGACGACCTGAAGGGTCACACCCTGGCGTCGGCGTCCACCCTGGACGCGTCGGTCCGCGGTGGCGAGGGCGACAAGTCCGCGCAGGCCAAGCAGGTCGGCGCCCTGGTCGCCGAGCGCGCCAAGGCCGCCGGTGTCGAGGCCGTCGTGTTCGACCGTGGTGGCAACCAGTACGCCGGGCGCATCGCCGCTCTGGCGGACGCCGCCCGCGAAGCCGGTCTGAAGTTCTGAGCCGGTTCCGTAGCTAGCGGAAACAGAGAGAGGTAATTCCAATGGCTGGACCCCAGCGCCGCGGTGGCGGTGCCGGTGGCGGCGAGCGGCGGGACCGGAAGGGCCGTGACGGCGGCGCAGCTGCCGCCGAGAAGACCGCGTACGTCGAGCGCGTCGTCGCGATCAACCGCGTCGCCAAGGTTGTGAAGGGTGGTCGTCGCTTCAGCTTCACCGCGCTGGTCGTGGTGGGCGACGGTGACGGCACCGTGGGTGTCGGATACGGCAAGGCCAAGGAGGTGCCGGCCGCCATCGCCAAGGGCGTTGAGGAGGCCAAGAAGCACTTCTTCAAGGTCCCCCGCATCCAGGGCACCATCCCGCACCCCATCCAGGGTGAGAAGGCTGCCGGCGTCGTGCTGCTCAAGCCCGCGTCGCCCGGTACCGGTGTGATCGCCGGTGGTCCGGTGCGCGCCGTGCTCGAGTGCGCCGGCATCCACGACGTGCTGTCGAAGTCGCTCGGCTCCGACAACGCGATCAACATCGTGCACGCGACCGTGGCGGCCCTGAAGGGCCTGCAGCGTCCCGAGGAGATCGCGGCCCGCCGTGGTCTGCCGCTCGAGGACGTCGCCCCCGCGGCTCTTCTCCGTGCGCGTGCCGGGGCGGGTGTGTGATCATGGCGCAGCTCAAGATCACGCAGGTCAAGTCCTACATCGGTAGCAAGCAGAACCACCGCGACACCCTGCGTTCGCTTGGCCTGAAGAAGGTCAACGACGTGGTCGTCAAGGAGGACCGCCCCGAGTTCCGCGGCATGGTGCACACCGTCCGCCACCTCGTGACGGTCGAGGAGGTCGACTGATCATGGCGGAGAACAACCCGCTCAAGATCCACAACCTCCGTCCCGCCCCCGGCGCCAAGACCGCCAAGACCCGTGTCGGTCGTGGTGAGGCGTCGAAGGGTAAGACGGCCGGTCGTGGTACGAAGGGCACCAAGGCCCGTTACCAGGTTCCGGAGCGCTTCGAGGGTGGCCAGATGCCGCTCCACATGCGCCTCCCGAAGCTGAAGGGCTTCAAGAACCCGTTCAAGACCGAGTACCAGGTCGTGAACCTCGACAAGCTGGCCGCGCTCTACCCCGAGGGTGGCGAGGTGACCGTCGAGGGTCTCGTGGCCAAGGGTGCCGTGCGCAAGAACAGCCTCGTCAAGGTCCTCGGCCAGGGCGAGATCTCCGTGGCGCTGCAGGTGACGGTCGACGCCGTCTCCGGCTCCGCCAAGGAGAAGATCACCGCCGCCGGCGGTACCGTCACCGAGCTCGTCTGATCCCTTCGGGTGTCTCGATGACGTAGAGCGATCCCTACCGGGGATACCCCACATTTGGGGTATCCCCGGTTGGTCGTTCCTAGGGCGGCATGGTCGCCGGTAAGGTGGCCTGCGCTGCCCATTGACCCCGGGCGCCCCAACGGGGCACTCGGGGCGGCAGTTGACCGTTACGTATTCGTCCTTAGTCGGAATCTCAAGACCGTCACCCTTGACGCAGTTGCGCGGGGGGTCGCAGGAGGCACCGTGCTCACCGCGTTCGCCCGGGCGTTCAAGACGCCCGACCTGCGCAAGAAGCTGCTCTTCACGCTCGGCATCATCGTGGTGTACCGCGTCGGTACGCACGTACCCATTCCGGGTGTCGACTACAAGAACGTCCAGACCTGTATCGACGCCGCCGAGGCGAACCAGGGCCTGTTCGGTCTGGTGAACATGTTCAGCGGCGGCGCGCTGCTCCAGATCACGGTCTTCGCGCTGGGCATCATGCCGTACATCACGGCGAGCATCATTCTGCAGCTGCTGACCGTGGTGATCCCGCGTCTGGAAGCCCTCAAGAAGGAGGGCCAGGCCGGTACGGCGAAGATCACGCAGTACACCCGTTATCTGACGGTCGCGCTGGCCATCCTGCAGGGCACCGGCCTGGTGGCCACCGCCCGCAGCGGCGCCCTGTTCCAGGGCTGCCCGGTCGCGAGCGAGATCGTCCCGGACCAGTCGATCTTCGTGACCATCACCATGGTCATCACCATGACCGCCGGTACGGCCCTCGTCATGTGGCTCGGTGAGCTCATCACCGACCGCGGCATCGGCAACGGCATGTCGATCCTGATGTTCATCTCGATCGCCGCGACCTTCCCCTCCGCCCTGTGGGCCATCAAGGAGCAGGGCAGCCTGGCGGACGGCTGGATCGAGTTCGGCACGGTCATCGCCGTGGGTCTGGTCATGGTCGGCCTGGTCGTCTTCGTCGAGCAGGCCCAGCGCCGGATCCCCGTCCAGTACGCCAAGCGCATGATCGGCCGGCGTTCCTACGGCGGTACGTCGACCTACATCCCGCTGAAGGTGAACCAGGCGGGCGTCATCCCCGTCATCTTCGCCTCGTCGCTGCTCTACATCCCGGCCCTGATCGCGCAGTTCTCGAGCGGGACCTCCGGGTGGAAGACCTGGATCGAGTCGCATCTGGTCACGGGCAACCACCCGATCTACGTGAGCCTGTACTTCTTGCTCATCGTGTTCTTCGCGTTCTTCTACGTGGCGATCTCCTTCAACCCCGAGGAAGTCGCGGACAACATGAAGAAGTATGGTGGCTTCATCCCGGGCATCCGGGCTGGCCGACCGACCGCTGAGTACCTGAGCTACGTACTCAACCGGATCACCTGGCCGGGTTCGCTGTACTTGGGTCTGATCGCTCTCGTACCGACGATGGCGTTGGTTGGTTTCGGGGCAAACCAGAACTTCCCGTTCGGCGGGACCAGCATCCTGATCATCGTGGGTGTGGGTCTCGAGACCGTGAAGCAGATCGAGAGCCAGCTCCAGCAGCGCAATTACGAAGGGTTCCTCCGCTGATGCGAATCGTCCTCGTCGGGCCGCCGGGTGCCGGTAAGGGTACGCAGGCCACCCGCCTTGCCGAGAAACTGCGCATCCCGCACATCTCCACGGGCGACCTGTTCCGCGCCAACATCAGCCGGCAGACCGAGCTCGGGAAGCTCGCCAAGTCCTACATGGACGCGGGCAACCTCGTTCCCGACGAGGTCACCATCGCCATGGCCAAGGACCGCATGGAGCAGCCCGACGCCGAGGGCGGCTTCCTGCTGGACGGCTTCCCGCGCAACGTGTCGCAGGCCGAGGCGCTGGACGAGCTGCTGCAGACCGAGGGCATCAAGCTGGACGCGGTCCTCGACCTCGAAGCCCCCGAGGACGAGGTCGTCAAGCGGATCGCCGGGCGGCGGATCTGCCGCAACGACTCCGCGCACGTGTTCCACGTGACGTACAGCCGGCCGAAGCAGGAGGGCGTGTGCGACGTCTGTGGCGGTGAGCTGTACCAGCGGGACGACGACTCCGAGGAGACCGTGCGGACCCGGCTGGAGGTCTACCACACGCAGACCGAGCCGATCATCGACTACTACCGGGCGCAGGGTCTGGTGGTGACCATCTCCGCGATGGGGCCCGTGGACGAGGTCACGGGGCGTGCGCTGGAGGCGCTGAAGAGCGCGGAGTAGTTCTTGTCCGTCGGTCGCAGCCGCGGTTCCTTTGCACAAGGGGCCGCGGCTGTGGCTTGGCGGGGGTGTGTGCGCGGGCCCGGCGCTTGCGGGGCGCCTCCCCCAGAGGGGGTACCCCCATCGCCCTGGGGGCACCACGGCTGTCCGCGGGAGCGGGGGCGGTGGCTGCCTGTGGTGGCGGGGGTGCGGCCCCGTATCGTTGGACGTGTTCCCACTCCCTTCTGGTCCAGGAAAGGCCGTCGTCCCCATGGTGCAGATCAAGAGCCCTGAGCAGATCGCCAAGATGCGTGAGGCGGGGCTGGTCGTCGCCGCCATTCACGCGGCCACCCGTGAGGCCGCCGTGCCCGGGGCCACGACGAAGGACCTGGACCAGGTCGCCCGCAAGGTGCTCGCGGAGCACAACGCCAAGCCGAACTTCCTCGGCTACGGCGGCTTCCCCGCGACGATCTGCACCTCGGTGAACGACGTCGTCGTCCACGGCATCCCCTCCGACGACGTCGTCCTCAAGGACGGCGACATCATCTCCATCGACTGCGGCGCGATCATCGACGGCTGGCACGGCGACGCCGCGTACACCGCGTTCGTCGGGTCCGGCCACTCCCCGGAGCTGGTCGAGCTGTCCCGGGTGACCGAGGAGTCGATGTGGGCCGGCATCGCGGCCATGAAGCAGGGCAACCGGCTCGTCGACATCTCCCGCGCCGTCGAGACGTACATCCGGCGCCAGCCCAAGCCGGGCGGCGGCAAGTACGGGATCATCGAGGACTACGGCGGCCACGGCATCGGCACCGAGATGCACATGGACCCGCACCTGCTGAACTACGTCGACCGCAAGCGGGGCAAGGGCCCCAAGCTGGTCCCGGGCTTCTGCCTCGCCATCGAGCCGATGGTCTCCCTGGGCACCCCGAAGACGAAGGTCCTCTCCGACGACTGGACGGTCATCACCACCGACGGCACCTGGTCCTCCCACTGGGAGCACTCGGTCGCCCTGACCGCCGAGGGGCCCCTCGTCCTGACGGCCCCCGACGGCGGCAAGGCCAAGCTCGCCGAGCTGGGCATCACGGCGGCGCCGGATCCGCTCGGCTGACGACGGACCCCGGGCGGCCTCGCCGGCCGGGGAGGCCGGCGCAGCCGTCCGGAGCTTGTGCGGCGCCCCGGCGCCGAGCCCGCGAGAGCGGCGTCAAGGACGGGCTCCGCCCGGTTAGGGATCTCCAGAGCGGGGCAGGATCTCTCGATTCGTGTTTCCGGGTGCGCTGACGTAGACTGACTCGTCGGCTCTTGTGCACCCGCATGCCTGCATGTACTCCACACGGTGCACGCCAGAGTCGATCAAGGTAGTCGATTCGAAGGGCGAAGCGTGGCCAAGAAGCAAGGTGCCATCGAGATCGAGGGCACTGTCGTCGAGTCTCTTCCGAACGCCATGTTCAAGGTCGAGCTCCAGAACGGCCACCAGGTCCTGGCACACATCAGCGGCAAGATGCGCATGCACTACATCCGCATCCTCCCTGACGACCGGGTCGTGGTGGAGCTGTCTCCGTACGACCTGACGCGTGGCCGGATCGTCTACCGCTACAAGTAGATCTTGCCCGCTCCCCGGCCCGCCGGGGTGATGGCACTGACCCGGAGAACCTCACACCCATGAAGGTCAAGCCGAGCGTCAAGAAGATCTGCGACAAGTGCAGGGTGATCCGCCGTCACGGCCGGGTCATGGTCATCTGCGAGAACCCGCGCCACAAGCAGCGCCAGGGCTGACCGCAGCACGATCGACCCTCTGCGACTTCCGCAGAACTTCGCGCGACGCGAGCAACACATGTTCATACGCAGGTCCCGAGCCGCACGGCTCGACACCCCCGGCTCGGAGGCCGGGGACCCGGTCCGTACCTGGTACGGCGGGCTGGGATCCGGTCCTGTGGAAGACCTCCGACAATCAACTGGAGCCATTGAATGGCACGCGTTTCCGGTGTTGACATCCCGCGCGAAAAGCGCGTGGAGATCGCCCTCACCTACGTGTTCGGCATCGGCCGGACCCTTTCGCAGCAGACGCTGGCCGCCACCGGCGTCGACCCGAACACCCGCGTTCGCGACCTCTCCGAGGAGCAGCTCGTCGCGATCCGCGAGTACGTCGACAACAACATCAAGACCGAGGGTGACCTCCGTCGCGAGATCCAGGCCGACATCCGCCGCAAGGTCGAGATCGGCACCTACCAGGGTCTGCGCCACCGTCGCGGCCTGCCCGTCCGCGGTCAGCGCACCAGCACCAACGCGCGTACCCGCAAGGGCCCGCGTCGCGCCATCGCCGGCAAGAAGAAGCCGGGCAAGAAGTAGTCCGCAGCGGACCTCCGTCCACGGTCTTCGCTGTAGGACCGACCACCTCCCGTAGGAGAACGACATGCCCCCCAAGGGTCGTCAGGGCGCTGCCAAGAAGGTGCGCCGCAAGGAAAAGAAGAACGTCGCTCACGGCCACGCGCACATCAAGAGCACGTTCAACAACACGATCGTGTCGATCACGGACCCGTCCGGCAACGTGATCTCCTGGGCCTCCGCCGGCCACGTCGGCTTCAAGGGCTCCCGGAAGTCCACGCCGTTCGCCGCGCAGATGGCCGCCGAGTCGGCCGCCCGCCGCGCCCAGGAGCACGGCATGCGCAAGGTCGACGTGTTCGTCAAGGGCCCGGGCTCCGGTCGTGAGACCGCGATCCGCTCCCTGCAGGCCACGGGCCTCGAGGTCGGCTCCATCCAGGACGTCACCCCGACCCCGCACAACGGCTGCCGTCCGCCGAAGCGCCGTCGCGTCTGACGCACGGCCGCCTCGATCGGCTTCGGGTTCCGGGCGGTACGGCTCATCAGGGCCGTATCGCCCGTACCCTTGCAGTACCCGCACTTTTCACCGGGTGCGGTCTCCGTCGGGCGTCAAATAGCGGGCGTCCACGAAAGAAGGATCTGATCCACACATGCTGATCGCTCAGCGTCCCTCGTTGACCGAAGAGGTCGTCGACGAATTCCGCTCCCGGTTCGTGATCGAGCCGCTGGAGCCGGGCTTCGGCTACACCCTCGGCAACTCCCTCCGCCGCACCCTCCTGTCGTCGATCCCCGGCGCCGCTGTCACCAGCATCCGCATCGACGGCGTCCTGCACGAGTTCACCACCGTGCCGGGCGTCAAGGAGGACGTCACCGACCTGATCCTCAACATCAAGCAGCTGGTCGTCTCCTCGGAGCACGACGAGCCGGTCGTGATGTACCTGCGCAAGCAGGGCCCGGGTCTGGTCACCGCCGCCGACATCGCGCCCCCGGCCGGTGTCGAGGTGCACAACCCCGACCTCGTCCTCGCCACGCTCAACGGCAAGGGCAAGCTGGAGATGGAGCTGACCGTCGAGCGCGGTCGCGGCTACGTCTCCGCCGTGCAGAACAAGCAGGTGGGCCAGGAGATCGGCCGTATCCCGGTCGACTCCATCTACTCGCCGGTTCTCAAGGTCACCTACAAGGTCGAGGCGACCCGTGTCGAGCAGCGCACCGACTTCGACAAGCTGATCGTCGACGTCGAGACCAAGCAGGCGATGCGTCCGCGCGACGCCATGGCCTCCGCCGGCAAGACCCTGGTCGAGCTGTTCGGTCTCGCCCGCGAGCTGAACATCGACGCCGAGGGCATCGACATGGGCCCGTCCCCCACGGACGCCGCCCTCGCCGCCGACCTGGCGCTGCCGATCGAGGAGCTGGAGCTCACCGTTCGGTCGTACAACTGCCTCAAGCGCGAGGGCATCCACTCCGTGGGTGAGCTCGTCGCCCGCTCGGAGGCGGACCTCCTGGACATCCGCAACTTCGGTGCGAAGTCCATCGACGAGGTCAAGGCGAAGCTGGCCGGCATGGGCCTGGCCCTGAAGGACAGCCCGCCCGGATTCGACCCGACCGCGGCCGCGGACGCGTTCGGCGCGGACGACGACGCGGACGCGGGCTTCGTCGAGACCGAGCAGTACTGAGCTCGGGCTCGACCGGTTCGCTTTTGGCTGCGGGCCCGTTGTGGCCGGTCGCGCCCACGCGACGGAGTCGCATGTCGACACCGCCCCGCGCCCCTTCGGGGCGCGGATTCTCCGGGGCGCCTGAAAAGGCGCCCCGGATCTCCGACGGGCGACCGCCCGCTCGGATACTGACCCCGGTACCTGATACGGCCGGGGCAGACACCTAGGAGAAACACCATGCCGAGGCCCACCAAGGGTGCCCGTATGGGCGGCAGCGCCGCGCACGAGAAGCTCCTCCTCGCGAACCTCGCGAAGGCGCTGTTCGAGCACGGCCGCATCACCACCACCGAGGCGAAGGCGCGCAAGCTGCGCCCGTACGCCGAGCGTCTGGTCACCAAGGCGAAGAAGGGCGACCTTCACAACCGCCGCCAGGTGCTCCAGGTCATCACGGACAAGAGCATCGTCCACACGCTCTTCACCGAGATCGGCCCGCGGTACGAGAACCGTCCCGGTGGCTACACCCGCATCACCAAGATCGGCAACCGCCGTGGCGACAACGCGCCCATGGCCGTCATCGAGCTGGTCGAGGCGCTGACGGTGCAGCAGGAGGCCACCGGCGAGGCCGAGGCCGCGACCAAGCGCGCGGTCAAGGAAGACGCCCTCAAGAAGGACGAGGCCGCCGAGGCCAAGACCGACGAGGCCGCTGAGGCTCCCGCCGAGGAGTCGAAGGACGCGTAAGCGTTCTGCCGGGGGCTGTGTGACGGCGGCTGCGGCATCGTTGTGGCTTGTCGCGCCCACGCGGCGGAGCCGCATATCGAGCACAGCCCCGCGCCCCTTCAGGGCGTTGTTGCGGGCCCGTTCCTTTCGAGGAACGGGCCCGCTTCCGTGTGGTGAGAGGATTTCCGTGTGAGTGACGAAGTGCAGCCCGGGTTCGTGCGGGTGCGGCTGGACCTTTCCTACGACGGGACCGGGTTCTCCGGCTGGGCCAGGCAGGCCGGGGGCAGGCGGACCGTGCAGGGCGAGATCGAGGACGCGCTGCGGACGGTGACACGGTCCGGCGGGACCGCGTACGAGCTGACCGTGGCGGGGCGGACCGACGCCGGGGTGCACGCACGGGGTCAGGTCGCGCACGTCGATCTGCCCCGGGAGGTGTGGGCCGAGCACCACACGAAGCTGCTCAAGCGGCTCGCCGGGCGGCTGCCGAGGGACGTACGGGTGTGGGCGCTCAGGGAGGCGCCCAGCGGTTTCAACGCCCGGTTCTCCGCGATCTGGCGGCGCTACGCCTACCGCGTCACCGACAACCCCGGCGGGGTGGACCCGCTGCTGCGCGGGCACGTGCTGTGGCACGACTGGCCGCTCGACGTCGACGCCATGAACGAGGCGGCCCGCGGGCTGCTGGGGGAGCACGACTTCGCCGCGTACTGCAAGCGGCGCGAGGGCGCGACGACCATCCGTACGCTCCAGGAGCTGAGCCTGGTGCGGGGCGAGGACGGGATCGTCACGGCGACCGTCCGGGCCGACGCCTTCTGCCACAACATGGTCCGCTCGCTGATCGGCGCACTGCTGTTCGTCGGTGACGGCCACCGCCCGCCGGACTGGCCGGGCAAGGTACTGGCGGCGGGCGTACGGGACTCGGCCGTCCACGTCGTACGCCCGCACGGCCTGACGCTGGAGGAGGTCGGCTACCCGGCCGACGAACTCCTCGCGGCCCGCAGCAAGGAGGCCCGCAACAAGCGGACCCTGCCGACGGCCGGCTGCTGCTGACCCCGCCGGGCGGCGGCGCTACCCGGCGGCCGCCGCCGACGCCTGGGCCTGGCCCCTGCGGTGGATCTGACGGACCGTGAAGGTCTGCAGGTCGTCGCCGGTGGAGAAGACGGCCGTGTCCTTCGTCGTCACGTCCTTGCCGTTCGTGAAGCCGGCGATGGTGAAGTAGGCGTAGCGGCCGTAGGAGTTGGTGGTGGTGCGGCAGATCGCGCCGGAGCAGAAGTCCTTGACCCCGCCGCCCGACAGCGACTTGACGATGCTCTTCTTGTCGGCCTGCTGCTTGGCCCCGGTCGCCTGGGCCTCGGTGTCGAAGACGGCCACGCCGACCGTCACCGCCACGTCGTCCTTGGTGTAGGTGACCCGGATCAGACGGGTGCAGCCGTTGTCGTCCAGGACCTTCGGGAGCGTGGACTTCGCGGCCGAGGCGCAGTTCCCGGTGTCCGCCGTCGGGCCCTTCCGGTACACCGTCTCACCCATGGTCAGCTGGGTGCCGGGGAAGAGGACGTCGGGGCTCAGCGGGGCCTTGTCCTTCTTCGCGCTGGCGATGAAGTCCTTCGGGTCCAGCGGCGGTGGGGCGCTCGTCGGGGCGAATGACGGGACCGTGCCCGTGGGGCTCGGTATGTCGATGTCGGAGCCCCCCGGCAGCTGGGAGGAGGCGCCCGGGGAGGCCTCGGTGCCGCTGCCGTTCGCCGAGACGACGGCGACCGCCACGGCCGTGCCTATCGCGACGGTGGCGAGCGCCCCGCCGCCGATGAACAGCAGCCGGCGCCGCTTGGCGCGGGCCTCGGAGGCGTCGGCGAGCGCGGCCCAGTCGGGTGACTGGCCGGAGCCGCCGCTGTTCCAGGGCTGCTGGGAATTCGGTTTCCAGGGATCCCACTGCGGTTGAGGTCCCCCCTGCCCAAAACTCATGGGGCGCATCTTAGACGGGGCTCGGGGTGTGCTGGTCCGTCCCAACGGGGGCCGCAGGCCCTAGCGTTGCCGCCATGGTGACGGGCAAAAGCGACATCTCCGGGTGGTTGGTGCGCCCCGCGGGCGGGCCCCTGTGGGCCGGACTCGCGGCGGTGCTGGGGGCTCTGACGGTGCATACGGTGCTGGTGACCTCGGGCGGAGGGATGGACAACGCGATCGTCGTGGACGCCGGGCGGACCTGGCTGGACGGTGGATCGCCCTACGACGACCGGCACTTCCTCTATTTTCCGAGCGCGGTCGTGGCCGCCGCCCCGCAGGCGCTGCTGCCGCGGTCCGTGCTCGACGTGGCCGTGCCGGTGGCGGTGGTCCTCGCCCTCGTGCTGGGCTGGGCCTGCGCCCTGCGGCTGCACAGGGTGCCGCTGTGCAGCAGGCTCGCCGTCCTCGGGCTGCTGGGCCTCGCGGCCGGCTTCGCGCCGTTCGGACAGCTGGTGCGGCTGGGGAACTGGACGGTGACGGCCGTGCTGGCGCTGCCGCTCTGTCTGCTGCTGGCGGGCCGGGGCCGGTGGGTCGCGGCGGGTGCCGTGGTCGGGGTGGCGGTGGCGCTGAAGCCGCTGCTCGCGCCGATGGCGCTGTTGTTCCTCTTCGCGCGCCGCTGGGGGGCGCTGGCGGTGCTGGTGCTGGTCCCGGCGGGCGCCTCGGTGGTGGCGGCGCTGTTCCTGCCGGACCCCACGGGCTTCCTCACCCGCACCCTGCCGTTCCTGCTGAGCGGCGACGACGCCTTCGTACGGCTCTACGAGGCCTCGCCGGCGGCGGTGCTGCCCCGGCTCGGCGTGCCGCGGGCCGTGGCCACGCCGCTCGCGCTGCTCGCGGCCGCCGCGGGAGTGGTGTGCGCGTACCGGCGCTGGCGCGGGCCGGGCCCGGTGGAGCTGCGGCTGGCGGAGACGTCCGCGGGGCTGATGCTCTCGGCGTTCCTGGTGTCGCGGCCCTCCTACAACCACTACCTCCTGGTCGTCCTGCCGCTGCTGCTCGCCGGTCTGCCGTACGCCGGGGCGGTGGCGCGGCGGCCCTGGTTCTGGCTCGCCCTGGTGCCGCAGCTGCCGGGGGTGACCTGGCCGTGGCTGGAGTCGGGGAGGCGCCGGGCCTTCCGGGACTCCTTCACGCTGTGCGTCCTGGCGGTGACGGTCGTGTACCACTGCGCACGGGGGGCGCGGGAGACGGACGACCCGAGCGGTACGCCGGGGGAGCGGCGCACCGCCGTGGAACCGGCGTAGCCCGCCGGGGGCGGGGCCGTTTTGACCCGCCCGGCCGGGGGCGGGTATCCTGCGTGTTCGTTGTGTGTAGTGGCTTGCTCATTCTCACGTGGGGGGCCCTTACACCGGTCCACCGGACCGATGACCAGCGACCAGCACGCGGTTTGCGTCACCGTGGTGCGGTCAAGGCTGTCGTGATCGTCTTCGGTGACCTTGTCAGGACCATTCACTGAAGAAGCGAAGGCTACGAACCGTGCGTACGTACAGCCCCAAGCCCGGCGATGTGACGCGCCAGTGGCACGTCATCGACGCTCAGGACGTCGTCCTGGGGCGTCTGGCCTCCACTGCGGCCTCCATCCTGCGCGGCAAGCACAAGCCGATCTACGCCCCTCACGTCGACACCGGTGACTTCGTCATCATCATCAACGCCGACAAGGTGCACCTCTCCGGCAACAAGCGGACCCAGAAGATGGCGTACCGCCACTCGGGCTACCCGGGTGGTCTGCGCTCCGTCCGCTACGACGAGCTGCTGGCGAAGAACCCCGAGAAGGCCATCGAGAAGGCCGTCAAGGGCATGCTCCCCAAGAACACCCTGGGCCGTCAGATGCTCTCGAAGCTGAAGGTCTACTCGGGCGACCAGCACCCGCACGCTGCCCAGCAGCCGGTGCCGTTCGAGATCACCCAGGTCGCGCAGTAAGTCCGGCCACCCCCTAAGACTGAAGAGAATCTGAGGAGAATCGTGGCCGAGACCACTGCCGAGCAGCCGCTCGAAGAGCTTGACATCGACAGCTACACCACCGAGTCCGAGGTGCCCGTCGAGGGCGAGTACACCTCGGAGTCCATGGCCTCCCGCTTCGGCGAGCCCCAGCCGGCCGCCGGCCTGGGCCGCCGCAAGAACGCCATCGCCCGCGTCCGGATCGTCCCGGGCACCGGCAAGTGGAAGATCAACGGTCGCACCCTCGAGGACTACTTCCCGAACAAGGTGCACCAGCAGGAAGTCAACGAGCCCTTCAAGGTGCTCGAGCTCGAGGGCCGTTACGACGTCATCGCCCGCATCGCGGGTGGCGGTGTCTCCGGTCAGGCCGGTGCGCTCCGTCTGGGTGTCGCCCGTGCGCTGAACGAGGCGGACGTCGACAACAACCGCGGCCCGCTGAAGAAGGCCGGCTTCCTCAAGCGCGACGACCGTGCGGTCGAGCGCAAGAAGGCCGGTCTGAAGAAGGCCCGTAAGGCCCCGCAGTACAGCAAGCGCTAATCGCAGGCGCTCGCGCGTACTCCGAACGCCCCGGCGGCACGCCACAGTGCTGTCGGGGCGTTCGTTTATTCATTGCTGTGGGCGTATAACGGCACAAGGCGCTCAAAGGCTAATGTGATCGGATGGTCGGACATCGTCGCTATGGCGCGTGTCCGTGGATGCGGAGCCGCACACGCATCGCGACCGTCGAACACATCACCGGCACCGCCAGCGGCACCACCGTCGACCGCGCGGACGGGTCCGACGCCTCGGCACGACCTCGGCGACGGCTTTCGATACTGACGCACCCTCAGGAGGACAAGTGGGACGACTCTTCGGCACGGACGGCGTGCGCGGTGTCGCCAACGCTGACCTGACGGCGGAGATGGCGCTCGGCCTGTCCGTCGCCGCCGCGCACGTACTGGCCGAGGCGGGCACGTTCGAAGGCCACCGGCCCACCGCCGTGGTCGGACGTGACCCACGCGCGTCCGGGGAGTTCCTGGAGGCCGCCGTCGTCGCGGGCCTCGCCAGCGCGGGCGTGGACGTCCTGCGGGTCGGCGTGCTGCCGACGCCGGCGGTCGCGTACCTCACCGGCGTGCTCGGCGCCGACCTCGGCGTCATGCTCTCCGCGAGCCACAACGCCATGCCGGACAACGGCATCAAGTTCTTCGCCCGCGGCGGTCACAAGCTCGCCGACGAGCTGGAGGACCGGATCGAGTCCGTGTACGAGGAGCACCGCACCGGCGCCCCCTGGGACCGCCCGACCGGCGCCGGCGTCGGCCGCGTGCGCGACTACGAGGAAGGGCCCGACAGGTACGTCGCCCACCTCGTCGGCGTTCTCCCGAACCGGCTGGACGGTCTGCGGATCGTCCTCGACGAGGCGCACGGCGCCGCCGCGAAGGTCTCGCCGGAGGCGTTCACCCGGGCCGGTGCCGAGGTCGTCACCATCGGCGCCGACCCGGACGGGCTCAACATCAACGACGGCTGCGGCTCGACCCACCTCGACCGGCTGAAGGCCGCGGTCGTCGAGCACGGGGCCGCGCTGGGCATCGCCCACGACGGCGACGCCGACCGGTGCCTGGCCGTGGACCACACCGGTGCGGAGGTCGACGGCGACCAGATCCTCGCCGTGCTCGCGCTGGCGATGCGGGAGCGTTCCGCACTGCGCTCCGACACCGTCGTCGCGACCGTGATGTCCAACCTCGGCTTCAAGCTCGCCATGGAACGCGAGGGCATCCGGCTCGTGCAGACCGCGGTCGGCGACCGCTACGTGCTGGAGGAGATGAAGGACAAGGACTACGCCCTCGGCGGCGAGCAGTCCGGCCACGTCATCGTCCTCGACCACGCGACGACCGGCGACGGCACGCTCACCGGCCTGCTGCTCGCGGCGCGGGTCGCCCAGACCGGCCGTACGCTGCGGGACCTGGCCTCGGTGATGGAGCGCCTCCCGCAGGTCCTCGTCAACGTGCCGGACGTGGACAAGTCCCGGGTGAAGACCTCCGCGGAACTCGCCACGGCCGTCGCCGAGGCCGAGCGCGAGCTGGGGGAGACGGGCCGCGTGCTCCTCCGCCCCTCGGGCACGGAACCGCTGGTCCGCGTCATGGTCGAGGCAGCCGACATCGACCAGGCCCGCTCGGTGGCGAGCCGCCTGGCGGACGCGGTGAAGTCGGCGCTGGGGTAGGTGCGGCGGACTTCGCACGGCGAAGGCCCGTACCCCTGACGACAGGGGTACGGGCCTTTTGCAGAGCGGCGCGCCGCGTCCGTCAGAACGTGTCGGGAACGGACTGCAGCGTCCCGTCGTCGACCACGAGCTCGTGGTAGCCGAAGCGCTCACCGAGCTCGTGGTACCGCAGGTACCGCGATTCCGTGACCGGGACCAGGTGCGCCTTCAGGACCCGCAGGAAAAGCCGGAACCCGAGGTCGGGATCGACCTCCACGACCACCTGCTCCAGCGCGGTCACCACCTCGGCCCCGTCGGCGCGGACGGCGGCCGCCACGGCCGGTGCGGCCTCGCGGATCTCCGCCAGGACCGCCTCCCTGAGCGGTCCGTCCACCGGAGGCTCCGGCGGTCCGGGAGTGAAGGACGGATCGTCGCGGCGTATCCGTTCGGCGCAGATCCGGACGACGTCGCCCAGCCATGTGCGCCCGTCCGGCCCCAGGGCGTGGCCGTCCGGGAGCCCGGTCGCCACACGCCACAGGAGGTCGGTCACCCGGGTGGGCACCGGCGACTCCAGCAGACGCAGGGCATCCTCCAGGAGCGTTGCCGCGTAGGCCCCGTCCCCCCAGTCCGCCGCGCCGGCGACGATCTCCTCCGGAGTGGCCTCGCCGGCCCAGGGACCGGCGAACCACTTGGTGAGCCCGCTGAGCCCGAAGTCGACCCAGATGTCCTGTCGTCCCGTCGTCATCTCACGGCCTCTCGCCCTTGGGGTACGCGGTGTACACCATGTAACCGGGTTTGTGCGGAGATCTCTTCAGCGTGATGGACACGACGTTCTGGGCGGCCCAACTGTCTCCGGTGTGGTGGTAGACGGTCCCCAGGGACGCCGTGCTGTCCAGCGTCACGTCGAACGAGAAGAGGTCCGTCGGGCTCTCGGAGTTCTTCGGGGTCCTCTGGATCCAGTTCTTCAGTCGGTCCTGGTTCTTCTTGTTCTGAGTCGTGGACATGCCCGTCAGCCACTTCCGCATGGCCTCGTCCACAGCGGCCTGGGCCGTGTCCAGATCCTTCCAGACACCGGTCACACCAGGGTGATTCGGGTTCTTCTCCAGTTCCTTCTTGGCCTTGTCCGCCGCCTGCTGCGGAGTGGTGTCGACGTGGTCGTCGATCGTGTGGGCCCCGCGGTCCCCCTCGTGCAGGCGCAGGTTCAGGCAGTTGTGGACGAGGACGTCCCTCGTCGGGGTGCCCGCCGTGCCCTCCGTACCCACGTAGAAGGTGTGTGGTCCGTCGACGGTCAGGTCGTACACCGCGCGCGGGGCCAGACCCGACCGGTCGTGCAACGCGCCGACGACACGGGACGTGCCGTCCGGCCCGCGCAGCCGGTCTCCGGTCCGCAGATCGGCCGTGAACGTCCAGCCGCGCTCCTCCACGTAGACCCGGTGCCAGGCCGTGCTGGTCAGGCGGGTCCCGTCGGCGAAGGAGATGTCGACGAGCCGCTGCGTGTCGTGCCGGAACGTGTCCGTGACCGGCTGAGCCGTCTGGACACCGGTCTCGAGGTCCGTCGTAAGGACCAGGTCGCCCTCGTGTACCGAGCCGATCGGCCGGCGCGTACCGTCCGCCATCAGTACCGGCGTGTCGGCCGGGAAACTGTTGACGCGGCAACTCGTCAAGGCGTCCTCGACGATGTTGACGTGCTGCTGGAGGGCCGCCAGCGTGCTCGGATCGATGTCCAGGTTCTTCAGGGCCTTGTACGCGTCGGCGACCCCGATCCCGGTCTTCAGTGCGGCGTCCAGGGCGTTGAGCGCCTCGGCGATTTTGGCGAACGCCTTGCCCGGGATGAAGTTGCTCGCGGCCCAGGCGCAGCCGCTGACGCTGCCGTGCCAGCAGTCGACGAAGTCCTGGACCAGGGCCGCCTTCAGGATCTGGTAGACGAGGGTCTGCTTGATCAGGTCGAGCTTGCTGAAGTACTGGGTGACGTCCTTCTTCAGCCCGGTGAAGCGCTCGGTCTTGATCAGCACCGTGTCCGCCGCCGGGCAGCCGGAAGACGTGGCCGGCACGTCGGGGGCGGTGCAGAGGAAGAAGTCGACCGTGGCGTCGAACGTGACCGCGAACGTGACCGTGCAGCCCTCGAACCCGATCTCGATGACGCAGTCGTTCTTCTGCTGGGCGTCGGTGACCGTGACGCTGTCCTCGTCGACGACGTAGAACGTGCCGCCGATGCCCGTGCCGGCGCCCGACGAGACCTGTTGGTTGGCCTCGTTGCGTTCGGCGGACTCCGCGGCCTCCTGGGCCTCCTCCGCGTACTTCTGGGCGTCCTTCGCGGCCTCCTCCGCCTCGGTGGCGGCGACGTCCGCGCGTTCGGCCGCCGACCGGGCGTCCCTGGCGGCCTCCTCGGCCTCCGAGGCGGCCGTGCGGGCGGCTTCCGCGTCGAGGGCGGCCTCGTCGGCGGAGTCGCGGGCGTCCTTGGCGTGGCTCTCGGCGCGGCCCGCCGCCTTGTCGGCGGCCTCCGCGTCCTCGGTGGCCTGGCGGTCGTACTCGACCGTGCGGGCCAGTGAGGCGGCGGCCTTGGACGCGGCGGTGGCGGCGTCGGCAGCGTAGCCGAGGGCCTCCTCGGCGTAGCCACGGGCGTCGGCGGCGTGGCCGGCGGCGTTGGCGGCGTGGACGTAGGCCTGCTTCGAGTCGCCGACGGCCTGGTCGGCGAGGTTCTTCGCGGCGGAGGCCTCCGCCTGCGCGTTCTTGGCGTGGGCCTCGGCGACGGCCTTCTGCTGCTCGGCGATCGACTTCGACGCCTGGCCCGTCAGCACCACCAGGCCGGCGGCCGAGTCGGTGTCGACGTAGGGGGAGCCGAGCTGGATCGCGTCGTTGGCGGGCTTGGCGACCTGGGCTGCGGCGTTGCCGGCGTCCACCGCGGCCTGGGCGGTGACGTGGGCGAAGCCCGCCGCCTTCGCCGACGCGGCCAGGGCCTTGCCGGCCTCCTTGGTCGCCTCGTCCGCGTGGGTCTTGGCGGTCTTGGCCTCCTGTTCCGCCTCGTCGGCCAGTTCGACGGCCGCCTTCGCCTCGGACGCGGCGTGCTTCGCCGCCTGGATGGCGTCCGCCGCGGCGCTGGTCGCGGTCCTCACCGCGGCGTCGGCCTTCAGCTTCGCCGCCTGGGCGTCGTCCGCGTGCGCGCGGGCCCGTTTGGCGGCGGCCTCGGCGCGGGTCGCGGCGGCGTCCGCCTCCGCGGCCGCCTGCGTCGCGGCGTCGGCCGCGGAGCGGGCCCTGGTCGCGGCGGCCTCGGCGTCGGCGGCGTGCCCGGCGGCCGCGTCGGCAGCGGCCCTCGCCTCCTGGGCGTTGCCGTCGGACTCGTGGGCCTGGGCGTACGCCTCCTTCGCGTCGGCCTTGGCGCGTGCGGCGTCGGCCTTCTGCTCGGCGTCCCAGGCGTCGTCGCGCAGGTCGCGGGCCTTGTCCCTGGCCTTGACCGCGGCGTCGCGCTTGTCGGCCGCCGTGCCCTCGGCCGCCTCGGCCTTGTCCTTGGCGTCCTTGGCCCTCGTCGCCTCGGTCTCGGCGGTCTTCCGGTGCCCGGCCGCCTCGGCCTGCTTGGCGTCGGCCTTCTTCTTCTCCGCCTCGGCGGTCTTCTCCTCGGCCTCGGCGGCCAGACGTTCGGCGTGGGCCTCGGCGGCGGCGGTCTTGGCCTCGCCCTCGGCCTTCAGGGCCTCGGTGAGCTTGGCCTCCGCGGTCTCCTTGTCCTTCTTGGCGTTGTCCCGGTGCAGCTTGGCGGCGTCGGCGGAGGCCTTCGCCTGCAGCTCGGCCTGGTACGCGGCCTCCTTGCGGAATTCCGCGTTGACCTGCGCGGCCTGGGCCAGTGCCCGCTGGGTGATGGTCTTGCTGTCACCCGCGGAGGCCCTGGTCGCGGCCTCGGCGGTCTCGGCGGCCTTGACCATGGCCGTCAGCGCCGCCACGGACCCCTTGGTGACCTGCGCCTTCTGCTGACCGGCCAGCAGACCGCGGCCTCGCGGCGCACCGGCGGCATCCGCGATCCCGTACGCGGCCTGCTCGGCCGTGTCGGACGCGGTGGCCGACTTCTTGGCGCTGTCCAGCTGGGCCCTGAGCGAGGCCAGCTGCTTCTTCGCCGCCGCCTGGGCGTCGGTGACGACCTTCTTCGCCTTGTCGAACTCCGTCTTCTCCGGGTACAGGGGACTGTCCGTGCCCTGGTGACCGGACGGCTTGATCAGGAACTTCTGCGAACCGGCGTTCTTGCAGTCCCACAGGCGCGCGTCCGTGCTCTTGGTGAACGCGCTGAGGTCCAGGCACTTGCCCGTGCTCACGCTCTTCAGGGGCGCGGTGGCACGGGGGTCGCCCTGCCAGGACTGCCCCTCGGACTTGTAGCAGTCATAGATCTGGATCTTCGTGCCGTTCGCCGACGCGTTCCCGGCGACGTCCAGGCACTTCTGCGAGCCGACGTTGCGCAGGTGGAGGTCGTCCTCACTGCCCTCGAGCGTCCACTGCTGGGCCGCGCCGCCGCTGCAGGTGTAGATCTGGACGGGCGTGCCGTTGGTCTTGCCGCCGCCCGCGACGTCCAGGCAGCTGCCCTGCGCGCCCGGCACCTCGATGGTCACCTGGCTGTCGCCGATCCAGCCCACCCCGCCGGCGGACCAGTAGTCCTGCCAGCGGGTGGCGTAGTCCGCGAGCCACGACTGGCCGAGGACCTGCCCCAGGATGAACGTTCCGTCCTGCAACGCCTTCGTGGCGGTGACGTTGGCGGAGAGGATCTGCTGCCGCTGCGTGGCCTGCGAGGCGATCTCCTGCTGCCACTCGGCGGACGCCTGCGCCACCTCCTCGCCGAGCACCCGGTTCGGGTCGATCGGGGCGTGCCACGCGCAGGACGCGAAGCGGGCCTTCAGATCCTCGACCGCGATCCGGAACTCCGGTGTGCCGGGGGACGGTGCCGTACGGGGAAAGCCGCCCGAGGCCAGGAAGATGCGGGCGTCATCGGCGAACACCCGAGGAACGAACAACTCGTTGGGTTCGATCTTCCCCGAGTTCTTCTTCCACAGCTTCCACGCCGCCTGCTCCTGCGGCGTGCCCCCGGTGGTGTACAGCGGGTCGCCGACCGCGAGCGCGGCGGCCTTGGTCTTGTCGTCGGCGGTGGGCGACGGATCGTAGAACGGGGAGAACAGGTCGATCGACTTGGCGTACGACTGGTACAGCCAGGGAAGCAGGCCGGTCTTGTCGTAGATCTCGTTCGCGCCGTCCGGTTCACCGGGGTAGGACGTCAGGCCGCTGACCGTGCCCGCCCACGCATGCTCCTGGTCGTTCGCCTTCTTGACCCACTGGTCGCTGAAGTCGCTGTCCGCGTAGGCGGCCTGATGCAGGGGGCTGTTGTTGTCGAAGAGGTCCCGCTTGAGCTTCTGGTGGAGCTGGTCGGCCGGCAGTCCGAGGGCGTTCTGCGCGAGGGCGAACAGGTTGGGTCCACCCTTGCGCAGGGCGTCGACGGCCACGCACTGGTCCTCGCGCAGCTGCTCGGCGGCCTTGCTGTCGAAGCCGTCGTACGAGTCGCTCGTCGCGGCCACGGGCTGCGGCGTGTCCTGGCCCGGTGGGCCGGGCTGGACGGCCAGGCCGGCGAGGACGGCCAGGGCGGCGACGGATGTGACGGCAGAGGTGAACGCTGCGGATGGTCGTAATCTGGGGTCGAACAACCCCGGTTTGAATCGCAAAAGGGGCATCCTTGGTCGCGAGCGTGGGCAGGCGGGGGTGACCGCCGTCCGAAAGGCGGTGGGAAACGCGGAGGTCAGCCCGCCGTCCCCGGGCGGAAAGAGACGCAGCCGACAGCAGCGTCCAAGCAGGCGTTCACAACGAGCCGATATTCCGGCATGACGAAACAAACCTCCCCGTGGCGGCACTGTTCCCCCGGCCGCTGATGGATGTGCGCGGGACGGGCTGGTCGGGTCCGGCCGCGCGGGGCGTAACACTAGACAGGAGCCCAGGTAGGGGGAAGAGAGGCCGGTTCCGCTGCCGGGGGGCGGTTGGCGAGATCTGGGCTACCGGTCGGTAGCCGTTCTCGTTCTCCGTTTCTCCCCGTTTCCTCACTCCGCAAGGGGCGCTTGTGGAGTTCCGGTGTTCGACTGGTGATCGAAGTGGTCGAATACCGAACCAAGTTGGCCGATAATCGGCAACGGTTGCTCGGGGTCCGTCAGGCGTGCGTCCGCCTGCGCAGGCGCTGGTGCTGGCCGGCCCAGAAGTACTTCTGGGCCAGCAGGGTGAGGGTGCCCGCCAGGACGATGCCGAACAGGTTGAGCAGGAGCTGTTCGGTGGAGCCCCAGGTCTGGACGGTGTCGCCGTAGCTCAGCGCCACGGCGGCGTTCGCCGCGGCCGGGACCGTCGTCACCGAGATGGCGACGCCGACCAGGGCGCCCGACTTCGCCGACGTCAGCGAGAGCGTCCCGGCCGCTCCGGCCAGGACCGCCACCACGAAGGAGAACCAGTCGGGGGCGTACACGAAGCCGGTCTGCGGCCGTTCGCCCTCCAGCTGCTCCTTGGTGAACAGCCCCACCGCGTCCATGAAGAGGCTGAACCCCACCGTCACCGCCATCGCCACCGCGAAGCCCACCAGCAGGGCGAGTGCGGAGCGCAGCGCGAGACGGGGCCGGCGCTGCACCGCCGCCGTGCAGATGCCCGCCAGCGGCCCGAACTCCGGGCCCACCGCCATCGCGCCCACGATCAGGATCGCGTTGTCCAGCACCACGCCGCAGGCCGCGATCATCGTGGCCAGGGTGAGGAACGCGAGGTAGGTGACCGAGAGGGTCGACTCCTCGTGGGTGGCCTCGGTCAGGTGCTCCCACAGCACCGCGTCCGCGCTCTCGCCCGGCGCGTCCTTCTCCGCCTTCTCGGCCCGCTCCGACAGCGTCAGGTCGATGTTCTCCACGGCGATGGAACCGCTCGTGTCCAGCCCCAGCCGCTGCAGCCCGCTGAGCAGGTCGTCGCCCGCCTCCCGCGCCACGTCGCACAGCACGACGTCCCCGGCGGGATCGCGGGCGGCGCCGGGCAGCACGCACAGGTGCGTGGTGCCCGTCGTCCCTTCTATCAGTCGGATCACGTCGTCGGTCTTCTCGGCCGGTGTGATCAGGCGCAGGTGCAGCATGGCGGCAGCGTAGCGGTCAGAGTTTGCGCAGGCTGAGGCGCTGGACCTTGTGGTCGGGGCCCTTGCGCAGCACCAGGGTGGCCCGGCCCCGGGTCGGGGCGATGTTCTCCACGAGGTTCGGCTTGTTGACGGTCCGCCACATCGTGCGGGCGTAGTCGAGGGCCTCCTCCTCGGAGACCTGGGTGTACCTGCGGAAGTACGACGACGGGTCCTGGAACGCGGTCTCGCGCAGCCGCTTGAAGCGGTTGAGGTACCAGTGCTCGATGTCCTCCGTGCGGGCGTCCACGTACACGCTGAAGTCGAAGTAGTCGGCGAGCCCGACCCGGGTGCGGCCGTCCTGGCCGGGCAGCGCGGGCTGGAGGACGTTGAGCCCCTCGACGATCAGGATGTCCGGCCGGCGCACGGTGAGCTTCTCGCCCGGGACGATGTCGTAGATCAGGTGCGAGTAGACGGGGGCGGTGACCTCCTCCTTGCCCGCCTTGACGTCGGCGACGAAACGGGTCAGCGCACGGCGGTCGTACGACTCGGGGAAACCTTTCCGCGACATCAGGCCCCGCTCCTGGAGCTCCTTCGTCGGCAGCAGGAACCCGTCCGTCGTCACCAGCTCCACGCGCGGGTGCTCGGGCCAGCGGGACAGCAGCGCGCGGAGCAGCCGGGCCACCGTGGACTTGCCGACGGCGACGGAACCGGCGACCCCTATGACGAAGGGCGTGCCCGACTGGGAGCCCTGCTCGCCGAGGAACGTGTTCAGCGCGCCCCGCAGCCCGTCGGTGGCGCCGACGTAGAGGTTGAGCAGCCGGGACAGCGGGAGGTAGATGTCCCGCACCTCGTCGAGGTCGATGACGTCACCGAGGCCGCGCAGCCGCTCGACCTCCGCCGCCGACAGGGGCAGCGGGGTCTTGTCGCGCAGCGCGCTCCATTCGGCGCGGGTGAGGTCCACGTAGGGAGTCGCCTCCGGCCGCTGCCGGTGGGCGCTCCGGGGCATCGGGGAGACCGGAGAGATCACAGTCCATTGTTAACGGAGTTCGAACACCGTGGCAGGTGGGCTGTGTCACGCCGCCCCGCCGCTGCGGCGGCCGTCCGGGATCACGCGGGGGTCACGGTCGCATACCGGCTGATCGTCTGATGATCATCTGTGCGGCGGCTGTGTTCACGATCCGTTTAAATTGCGCGCAATGCGTTGCGGAGTCCTCCGCGCCTTCGAGAAAGAGTTCCCCCGTGAGAACCACCGCCGTCCGCCGTACCGTGCTCGCCGCCTCCGCCGCCGCGCTCGCCCTGCTCGTCACCGCCTGCGGCGGCTCCGGCGACGAGGACAAGGCCGGCGACGGCAAGGGCAAGGGCGACTCGACCGCCTCCGCCGCGCCGGCGGCCAAGGCGCTCACCGCCGCCGAGCTGGAGAAGGCGGGGCTGGCGCAGGCGGACGTCAAGGACGGCAAGGTGGCGACGAAGCTGCCCGCCACGGACGACGTCGCCGCCGACCAGGTCAAGGCGGAGGACGCGGCCTGTCAGCCGCTCGCCAACGTCCAGTCGGGTGTGCCCGTGGGCTCGCCGGCCGCCACGGTGAAGCGGTCCTGGACGGGTGAGCCGCAGAAGCCGGCCGGGGACGCCGACCCCGAGGAGGCCCTGCTCGCCGGACTCGACGCGGAGAAGATGCTGATCACGCTCGCCTCCTACGAGGACGGCGGCGCCGAGCAGGTCATCAAGGACGTGGACGCGGCCGCCGGCAAGTGCGCCGGGGGCTTCGCCTTCGAGGCCGCGGGCGAGCCGCTCGAGATCCTGAAGGTCGAGAAGACCCAGGCCCCCGGCGGCGCCGACGAGGCGCTCGCGATCACGGCGGTCCTGTCCGTGGAGGAGGGCGTGGAGGCGCCCATGAAGATGGTCGTCGCCCGCAAGGGCGCCACCATCGCCTCCTTCTCCGCCGTCAACCTGGCCTCCGCGGCCACCGGCGAGGACTTCGACTTCCCGACGGCGGTCTCCGACGCCCAGCTCGGCAAGCTCGCCTGACGCCTGACACCCTCCGTTCCCACCGGTGCTTCGTGCACCGGTGGGAATTTCCGATTCCGGGCAGGCAAAGGCCTTTTCCGGCGGCTGACGGACCGTAGGCTGCCGGGCATGTGCGGAATCGTGGGATACGTGGGGCCGCAGTCGGCGCTGAGCGTCGTGACGGCCGGACTGAAGCGACTGGAGTACCGGGGATACGACTCGGCGGGCGTCGCGGTGCTGGCCGACGGCGGTCTGGCCACCGCCAAGCGGGCCGGGAAACTCGTCAACCTGGAGAAGGAGTTGGCCGAGCGGCCGCTGCCGACCGGGACCACCGGCATCGGGCACACCCGCTGGGCCACGCACGGCGGCCCGACGGACGCCAACGCGCACCCGCACCTCGACAACGCGGGCCGGGTCGCCGTCGTCCACAACGGCATCATCGAGAACTTCGCCGCCCTGCGCGCGGAGTTGACGGAGCGCGGCCACGATCTCGCCTCCGAGACGGACACCGAGGTCGTCGCGCACCTGCTCGCCGAGGAGTTCTCCGCCTGCGCCGACCTCGCGGAGGCGATGCGGCTGGTCTGCCGGCGCCTGGAGGGCGCGTTCACGCTGGTCGCCGTGCACGCGGACGAGCCGGACGTGGTGGTCGGGGCGAGGCGCAACTCACCGCTGGTGGTGGGCGTGGGCGAGGGGGAGGCGTTCCTCGCCTCGGACGTGGCCGCCTTCATCGCGCACACCCGCGACGCCGTCGAGCTGGGGCAGGACCAGGTGGTCGAGCTGCGCCGGGACGCGGTGACGGTCACCGACTTCGACGGCGGCCCGGCCGACGTCCGCGCGTACCACGTCGACTGGGACGCCTCCGCCGCCGAGAAGGACGGCTACGCCTCCTTCATGCTCAAGGAGATCGCCGAGCAGCCGAAGGCGGTCGCGGACACGCTGCTGGGCCGCATCGACGGGGCGGGCTCGCTCACCCTGGACGAGGTCCGCATCCCGGCGAACGTCCTGCGCGAGGTCGACAAGGTCGTCATCGTCGCCTGCGGTACGGCCTTCCACGCCGGGCTGATCGCCAAGTACGCCATCGAGCACTGGACCCGGCTCCCCTGCGAGGTGGAACTGGCCAGCGAGTTCCGCTACCGGGACCCGATCCTCGACCAGCAGACCCTCGTCGTCGCCATCTCCCAGTCCGGCGAGACCATGGACACGCTGATGGCCCTGCGCCACGCCCGCGAACAGGGCGCCAGGGTCCTCGCGATCTGCAACACCAACGGCTCCACCATCCCGCGCGAGTCCGACGCCGTGCTGTACACGCACGCCGGGCCGGAGGTCGCGGTCGCCTCGACCAAGGCCTTCCTGACCCAGTTGGTCGCCTGCTACCTGGTCGCGCTGTACCTGGGCCAGGTGCGGGGCACCAAGTGGGCCGACGAGATCCGCGCGGTGGTACGGGACCTGTCCTCGGTCCCCGGCGCGGTGGAGCGCGTCCTGGAGACGATGGAGCCGGTGCGGGAGCTGGCGCGGTCGCTGGCCGCCAAGAGCACGGTGCTCTTCCTGGGGCGGCACGTGGGCTACCCGGTGGCGCTGGAGGGGGCCCTGAAGCTGAAGGAGCTCGCGTACATGCACGCGGAGGGCTTCGCGGCGGGCGAGCTGAAGCACGGGCCGATCGCGCTGGTCGAGGACGACCTGCCGGTGGTCGTGGTCGTGCCGTCGCCGCGCGGCCGGTCCGTCCTCCACGACAAGATCGTCTCCAACATCCAGGAGATCCGGGCGCGGGGCGCGCGGACGATCGTCGTCGCGGAGGAGGGGGACGAGACGGTGGCGCCGTACGCGGACCACCTGATCCGGATCCCGGTCACCCCGACGCTGCTGCAGCCGCTGGTGGCGACGGTGCCCCTGCAGGTGTTCGCCTGCGAGCTGGCGACGGCGCGGGGCAACGAGGTGGACCAGCCCCGGAACCTGGCGAAGTCGGTGACGGTGGAGTAGGACCCCGCACCGTCCAAGAACGCCGCCGGGGCTCCGGTCGGGAAGGCGCCGCACCAACGGGGAGGCGCCGCAATAAGGTGCCCGCATGAGCATCATCGGAGTCGGGATCGACGTGGCCGAGATCGAGAGGTTCGCGGAGTCGCTGGAGCGGACGCCCGCGCTGGCCCAGCGGCTCTTCCTGGAGAGCGAGCTGCTGCTGCCCAGCGGGGAGCGGCGCGGCGTCGCCTCGCTCGCCGCGCGGTTCGCGGCCAAGGAGGCGCTCGCCAAGGCGCTCGGCGCGCCCGCGGGGCTGTACTGGACCGACGCCGAGGTGTGGTGCGAGGACAGCGGGCAGCCGCGGCTGCGGGTGAAGGGGACGGTGGCCGCGCGCGCCGCCGAGCTGGGCGTGCGGTCCTGGCACGTGTCGCTCAGCCACGACGCCGGGGTGGCCTCGGCGGTCGTGATCGCGGAGGGGTGAGGCCGTCGCCCGTCCTCGCCTTCCCCGGGACCGGGATCGACCTGCCGGTTTGGGGCGACGCGTTCCTCGTCGTCGCCGCCGTGCTCACCGTCGTCTCCGCCCTCGTGCGGCTGCTTCGCCGTCGCCGCCGACGATGAGATGTGAAAAGAGGGTGCGTGTATCGCGTGGACCGGGGTAGACGCGGTTGAGCCGGTGCCGGAAGTGGGGCCGATCGACCAGGGAGGGCGAACAGTGACGTCGACGATGGCGCGGACCGACCGAGCTCAGACGGTGACCGAACTGCCGGAGGTCGTCGATCCCGGCCAGGTGGCACCGAAGGACGCCCGCGAGCTGTCCAAGCAGTTCTTCCGCCGGCTGGCGGAGCTGGAGGAGGGCACGCACGAGTACCAGTACGCGCGCAACACGCTGATCGAGATGAACATGTCCCTGGTCCGCTTCGCGGCCGGCCGGTTCCGCAGCCGCGGTCCGGAGGAGATGGAGGACATCGTCCAGGTCGGCATGATCGGGCTGATCAAGGCGATCGACCGGTTCGAGCTCTCCCGCGAGGTGGAGTTCACCTCCTTCGCGATCCCCTACATCGTCGGCGAGATCAAGCGGTTCTTCCGGGACACGTCGTGGTCCGTGCACGTGCCCCGCCGGCTCCAGGAGGCCCGGGTGCAGCTCGCCCGCGCCACCGAGGAACTGCGCAGCCGGCTGGGCCGCACGCCCACGACCGCCGAGCTCGCGCAGCTGATGAGCCTGACCGAGGACGAGGTCAACGAGGCCCGGATCGCGTCCAACGGCTACAACTCCGCGTCGCTGGACGCCGCCATCGGCAGCGAGCCCGACGGGGAGAGCGTGCTCGCGGACTTCATCGGGGCCGAGGACGCCGCGCTGGAACTGGTCGAGGACTTCCACGCGCTCGCGCCGATGATCGCCGAGCTCGACGAGCGCGAGCGCAAGATCGTGCACTGGCGGTTCGTGGAGGAGCTGACGCAGGCGGAGATCGGTGAGCGGCTCGGCTGCTCCCAGATGCACGTCTCGCGGCTGCTGTCCCGCACGCTGAAGCGGCTGCGCGCGGGGATGCTGACCACGAGCTGAGGAGACGGCGGGCGCGGGGCACGCGCGGGGTGCGGCGACAGGGAGCGCCGCACCCCGCGTGTGTGTCAGCAGATCGACTGACCGCTGTTCACGAGCCGGTTGTTGCGGAACGTCGTGTTCTCTCCGCAGGGGCTCTCACGGATCGACGAGTTCGTCACCGTGAGGTTCTGGACGGTGATGTCCCGGTTGTTCGCGAACTCCGTCCGCGCCGCCAGACGGATCTCGCCGCCGCCGGTGACGGTGCCGCTCTGGGCGGCGAGGTTCACGTTGTAGCAGTTCTCGATGAGTACCGCGTTGTTGCCGGTGTTCGAGAGCGTGATCCTGTCGATGGTCGCGCCGCCGCTCTCCGACACGCAGAACACGCCCCGTCCGCCGCCGCGCGCGACGACCTCGCCGACGCGGACGTTGGTGGGGTAGGAGTCGCCGACGCGGCCGTTGCGGTTGGCCATCCGGAAGGCGGCGTACCCGGTGCCGGTGCCGGCGTTCTCCGCGTCCACCCTGGTGACGGTGGCGTTGATCGTCTGGTTCAGCAGCAGGCCCGACTCGCCCACGTTGCGGGCGGTCACCGTGCCGACGGTGAGGCCGTCGACGCCGTAGGTCTCCACGGCGTGGCTGGACGCGCCGGAGACGTACACGTTGTCGACGCGCACGTTGCGCGTCCACTGGCTGGTGTCGCCGCGGTTGTCGATGCGCACGCCGAGGCCGCGCGTCAGCCGCATGTCGATCTGGCCGAGGACGACGTTCTGCACGTTGCGCAGGAAGATGCCGTACAGCGGGGCGCCGGTGACGTTGAGGTGCTGCACCTCGATGTCGCGGGTGCCGCGGGAGTAGACCGGGGCCTGGTCGCCGGAGCCGCTGCCGGTGACGTCGATGGTGCCGCAGACGTCCAGGACCGTGTAGCTCGGCAGGGAGATGCGGGAACCGGCGGAGACGGAGCCCGAGCCGCGGACCACGACCCGTTCCTTGCTGGTGCGGCCGGAGGTCAGGCTGTTGATGGCCGCCTGTACGGCCGCGCGCATGTCGGTGCCGGTGTGGACCGTGCTGCCGCCGCGCCGGGCGGTCCAGGTGCTGCCGCTCAGTACGGCCTCGGCCTGGTAGGAGCCGTCGCCGCAGGCCGCGGCACGGGCGGGGGCCGGGGCCGCGGCGGTCGTGGGGGAGGTGGCGGTGGCCGCGGCGGTCGTGGGGGAGGTGGCGGCGGTCGCCGGGGCCGTCAGGGTGCCGGCGGCGGTGAGGAGTGCGGTGGCGCCGACTGCTGCGAGGAGTGCGGCTCTGCGTCCCATGGGTCCTCTGCTTCCGTCGTCGAACCGATTCGACTGAATCGATTCATCCTGTGGGGGGCGGCGAGTTTGGCAAGGGCATGGCAAGTAGTCAAGTGGTTGGTTCCGCCGCCGCGGGAGTCGACGGGCCGTCTGCGGGAGACTCGGACGCATGCGTACTGCGTACAGCGTGGAGACGGTCAGGACGGCGGAACGGGAACTGATGGCACGGCTGCCGGAGGGGGCGCTGATGCAGCGCGCCGCCGCCGGGCTGGCCGCGGCCTGTGCGGACGTGCTGGGGCGGGTGTACGGCAGCAGGGTCGTCCTGCTGGTCGGCAGCGGGGACAACGGCGGTGACGCCCTGTACGCCGGTGCCCGGCTCGCCCGGCGCGGCGCGGGCGTGAGCGCGGTGCTGCTCGCGCCGGAGCGCGCCCACGCCGGGGGGCTCGCGGCGCTGCGCCGGGCGGGCGGGCGGACCACGGGCACGGACGGCGCCGAAGGGCTGATCGAGCGGGCCGACCTCGTCGTCGACGGCATCGTCGGGATCGGCGGCAAGGGCGGGCTGCGTCCGGAGGCGGTGCCGCTCGCCGACGCGGCCGGGCGGGCGCGGGCGGCCGTGGTCGCCGTCGACCTGCCGAGCGGGGTCGAGGCCGACACGGGGGAGGTGCGGGGAGCGGCGGTCCGCGCCGACCTCACGGTGACCTTCGGGACGCACAAACCGGGGCTGCTGATCGACCCGGCGCGGGAGTACGCGGGGTCGGTGCGGCTGGTCGACATCGGGCTGTCGCTCCCGCGGGAGCCGGAACTGCGGGCGTTGCAGCACGCGGACGTGGCCCGGCTGCTGCCGGTGCCGGCCGCGGAGAGCGACAAGTACCGGCGGGGCGTCGTCGGGATCGCGGCCGGGTCCGCCCGCTATCCGGGGGCCGCGGTGCTCGCGGTGGCGGGAGCGCTGCGGGGCGGTGCGGGGGCCGTACGGTACGTCGGCCCCGCGGGGCGGGCCGTGATCGCCCGCTTCCCCGAGACGCTGGTGTCGGACGGGGGGCCGAAGCGCGCGGGGCGGGTCCAGGCGTGGGTGGTCGGGCCGGGCGCCGGGGACGACGCGGCGACGGTCGCGGAGGTGCTGGCGACGGACGTACCGGTGCTGATCGACGCGGACGGGCTGCGGCTGGCGGAGGCGTCGGCGGTACGGGAGCGGCGTGCGCCGACGCTGATGACCCCGCACGCGGGGGAGGCCGCGGCGCTGCTCGGGGTCGAGCGGGGGGAGGTCGAGGCCAGCCGGCTCGCCGCGGTGCGGGAGCTGGCGGGGCGGTACGGGGCGACGGTGCTGCTGAAGGGGTCCACGACCCTGATCGCGGGGCCGGGCGGCGGTGCGGTGCGGGTGAACCCCACGGGTACGTCGTGGCTGGCCACGGCCGGCAGCGGGGACGTGCTGTCGGGGCTGGCGGGGTCGTTGCTGGCGGCGGGGCTGTCGGCGGTGGACGCGGCGAGCGCGGGGGCGTACCTGCACGGGCTGGCGGGGCGGTTCGCGGCGGACGGGGCGCCGATGGGGGCGCACGACGTGGCGGAGGGGATCGCGGGGGCGTGGCGGAGTGTGGTGCGGGGGTGAGGTGGGTGCTCGGCGTGGGGGCGGGGGTGGGATGCGCGGCCCGGCGCTTACGGGGTGCCTCCCCCCCCAGAGGGGGACCCCCGGCGCCCACCCTCCCCCACTCTCGGCTCCTCCCCCACTCTCGGCTTCGCTCGAGCGGGGGGATCCCCATGAGCGGGGGGACCCCCATCGCCCCTGTGGCACGACTGCCCGCGGCCTGCGGGGGCGGCGGGGGGCTCTGAGAGACTGGGACGGATGAACGAGACAGTTGCCCCGGGGGGTGCGGAGCTGCGGGCCCGTGCCGAGATCGACCTGGCTGCCGTACGGGCCAATGTGCGGACCCTGCGCGAGCGCGCGCCCGGTGCCGCCTTCATGGCCGTGGTCAAGGCCGACGGGTACGGGCACGGCGCCGTCGCGTGCGCCCGGGCGGCCGTCGAGGCCGGGGCGACCTGGCTGGGCACCGCCACCCCGCAGGAGGCGCTCGCGCTGCGCGCGCCCGGTGCCGGGCTGCCGGACGGCGTACGGATCATGTGCTGGCTGTGGACGCCCGGCGGGCCCTGGCGGGAGGCGATCGAGGCCGGCCTCGACGTGTCCCTGAGCGGCATGTGGGCGCTGGACGAGGTCACCCGGGCGGCCCGGCTCGCGGGGCGGCCCGCGCGGGTGCAGCTCAAGGCCGACACCGGGCTCGGGCGGGGCGGCTGCCAGCCCGGTGACGACTGGGCGGAGCTGGTCGCGGGGGCGCTGCGCGCCGAGGCCGAGGGGCTGCTGCGGGTCACCGGCCTGTGGTCGCACTTCGCCCGCGCCGACGAGCCGGGGCACCCCTCCGTCGCCGCCCAGCTGACCCGGTTCCGGGAGATGACCGCGTACGCCGAGGGGCGGGGAGTCGACCCCGAGGTGCGGCACATCGCCAACTCGCCCGCCACCCTCACCCTTCCCGAGAGCCACTTCGACCTCGTCCGCCCCGGCATCGCGATGTACGGCGTCTCGCCCAGCCCCGAGGTCGGCACCCCCGCCGACCTCGGACTGCGTCCGGCGATGACCCTGTCCGCCTCGTTGGCCCTGGTCAAGCACGTCCCCGGCGGGCACGGCGTCAGCTACGGCCACCACTACGTCACCCCGGGCGCCACCACCCTCGGCCTCGTCCCGCTCGGCTACGCGGACGGCGTCCCGCGCCACGCCTCCTCCACCGGGCCGGTGCTGGTCGAGGGCAAGTGGCGCACGGTCGCCGGGCGGGTCGCGATGGACCAGTTCGTCGTCGACCTGGGCGGGGACGAGCCGGAGCCGGGCGCCGAGGCCGTCCTCTTCGGGCCCGGCGACCGCGGTGAGCCCACCGCCGAGGACTGGGCGCAGGCGGCCGGGACCATCGCGTACGAGATCGTCACCCGGATCGGAACCCGCGTCCCGCGCGTCTACGTCAACGACGGGAACGAGGGGAGCGGTACGTGAGCGAGGGCATCGCGGAGGCCGCCGCCTCCGCAGCCTCCTCCGCGGCCGGCGGAGGCTGGCGCCGGGCCACCGGCGTCGCGGGGGTCGCGATAGGCGTGCTCGCCACCGGGGCCGCCGCGGGCGTCGCGATAGAGCGGATGACGGTCGGCCGGGGCATGCGCCAGAAGGCCCGGCTCGCCCTCGACTCCGCGGGACCGTACGGCGCGCTGCGCGGCACCCCCGGCAAGGCGTACGCCGACGACGGCACCGAGCTGTACTACGAGGCCGACGACGTCGACCCCGCCCCGACCCCCGAGCGCCGGCGCCGGCTGTTCGGCCGCAAGGCCCCAGCCCCGGTCACCGTCGTCTTCAGCCACGGCTACTGCCTCAGCCAGGACTCCTGGCACTTCCAGCGGGCCGCGCTGCGGGGCGTCGTGCGGACCGTGCACTGGGACCAGCGCAGCCACGGCCGCTCGGCGCGGGGCGCGGCGCAGGTGGAGCGGGGCGAGCCGGTCACCATCGAGCAGCTGGGGCGGGACCTGAAGGCCGTCATCGACGCGGCGGCCCCCGAGGGCCCGCTCGTGCTGGTCGGTCACTCCATGGGCGGGATGACGGTGATGGCCCTCGCCGACCAGTACCCGGAGCTGGTTCGGGAGCGGGTGGTGGGCGTCGCCCTGGTCGGTACGTCGTCGGGGCGGCTCGGCGAGGTCAACTTCGGGCTGCCGGTGGCCGGCGTCAACGCGGTGCGGCGGGTGCTGCCGGGGGTGCTGAGGGCGCTGGGGCAGCGGGCCGAGCTGGTGGAGCGGGGGCGCCGGGCGACGGCGGACCTGTTCGCCGGGGTGATCAAGCGGTACTCGTTCGCGTCCCGTGACGTGGACCCGGCGATCGCCCGGTTCGCCGAGCGGATGATCGAGGGCACGCCGATCGACGTGGTCGCCGAGTACTACCCGGCGTTCAACGACCACGACAAGACCGAGGCCCTCGCCCACTTCGCCGGCCTGCCGGTGCTGGTGCTGGCCGGGGTGGGGGACCTGGTGACGCCGAGCGAGCACAGCGAGGCGATCGCCGGTCTGCTGCCCGACGCGGAACTGGTGCTGGTCCCGGACGCCGGGCACCTGGTGATGCTGGAGCACCCGGAGGTGGTCACCGACCGCCTCGCCGACCTGCTCACCCGCGTGGGCGCGGTGCCCGCAGGGGCTACCGTTGACGGCTATGGAAGCAGCAGCACCGCACGACCCGGCTGAGCCGACCCCGACCGCGAACCCCGTCGGACTGACCGTCACCTCCCCCGAACAGATGCGCGAGCTGGGGCGCAGGCTCGCCAAACTGCTGCGCGCCGGTGATCTGGTCCTGCTCTCGGGCGAGCTCGGCGCGGGCAAGACGACGCTGACCCGGGGGCTCGGCGAGGGGCTCGGCGTACGGGGCGCGGTCACCTCGCCGACGTTCGTGATCGCCCGGGTGCACCCGTCGCTGGGGGACGGTCCGCCGCTGGTCCACGTCGACGCGTACCGGCTCTCCGGCGGTCTGGACGAGATGGAGGACCTCGATCTCGACGTCTCGCTGCCGGAGTCGGTGATCGTCGTGGAGTGGGGCGAGGGCAAGGTCGAGGAGCTGACCGAGGACCGTCTCCAGGTCGTCATCCACCGGGCGGTCGGCGACACCACCGACGAGGTGCGCCGGGTGACCGTGACCGGCCTGGGCGCCCGCTGGGCGGTGGCCGACCTGACCGTGCTGTCGGTCTGACGGTGTCGTCCGGGCGTCCCACCGGCCCGGCCGTGCCGTCGGCCCGAGGGGTCGTCCGGGTGTCCTGCCGACCTGACTGTGCTGTTGGCCCGGCGGTGCCCGCCCGGGCGTCCCACCGGCCCGGCCGTGCTGTTGGCCCGGCGGTGCCCGCCCGGGTGTCCTGTCGGCCCGGCCGTGCCGTCGGCCCGAGGGGTTACGCGGCCTCGCGGTGGTCCTTCGCCGGTTCGCAGGGCCGGGGTTCCGGCGCGCGGGGCGGGGTGGAGACCGCGGCGGCCGCGGCGCAGGCCGCCAGCAGGTCGCGCATCGGTATCGCGGGGACCGGCTGGGGCCGCGACTGCGCCGTGGTGCGACGGGCGCTCTGGTGGGCCGGCATGGACGCCTCCTGAAGGACGGGGGCGGGCGTGGTTAGGTAGACCTAACCACGGGCTGGATACCATGTGACCACGCCCGGGAGGCCGAACGCAACATCTTGCCGACGTCTTGTCGGAACGTACGGGCCCCGTTCACGGGATCCGGCCGGAACGCGCACACCGGGACTCACCGCACGACGACGACCTTCCGCCCGATCGTCGCGAACTCCCACATCGCCGCGCCGTCCTCGCGGGTCTGGCGGACGCCGCCCGTCGGCTCCTCCGGGTCGAGCCGCGGCGCCGAGCCGTCGACCGCCGCGCTGAACCCGATCGACGTGCCGTCGACGGAGGCGAACCGCACCACGTGCTCGACCGGGACGCCGTCCGATCCGGTGACCGTGCCGGTCCGGGACGTGACCCGGTAGGTGCCCGGCGCCGGGTCCACCGTGCTGGGGCTGACCCCGTAGGTGCGCCGCACCTCGCCGCCCTCCCCGACCAGCCACACCCGGTCGACGTCCAGCGCGTACACGACCCGCTCGCCCGTCCCCGACCGTACGGGCAGGGCGGCGGGGTGGTTCCCCTCCCGGAGGGTCTCGTGGACGGCCGCCGCGGTGCCGGGCGCCGGAGGGCGCAGCTCGGCCGGGACGGTCACCGCCGCCCGGTGGCCGAGGTAGCCGACCGTCGCGAGGGCCGCCGCGGTCAGCCCCGCCACGATCACCGAACTGGTGCCTGCCACCGCCGTCACCTCTGTCCCGTTCTGCCCCGCTATCCACGTACGCCGTCGTGACCGTAGCAGCACGTGACCGGCCGGCCCGTGCGGCCGTGGCCGGGGCGCGGGAGCCGTAGGCTGTTTGCGTGCTCTTGCTCGCTCTGGATACCGCCACCCCCGCCGTCACCGTCGCGCTGCACGACGGTCACGACGTCATCGCCTCGTCGAGCCAGGTGGACGCCCGCCGCCACGGCGAACTGCTGCTCCCGGCGATCGACCGGGTGCTCGCCGAGGCAGGCCTGCGGCTGGACGCCGTCACCGGGATCGTCGTCGGCATCGGCCCCGGCCCGTACACCGGGCTGCGCGTCGGCCTGATGACCGCGGACACCTTCGGGCTCGCGCTGGGCGTGCCCGTGCACGGTGTGTGCACGCTGGACGGCCTGGCCTGCGCGGCCGACCTGGAGGGCCCCTTCGTCGTGGCGACCGACGCCCGGCGCAAGGAGGTCTACTGGGCCCGCTACGCCGACTCCCGAACCCGCCTCACCGAGCCCGCCGTGGACCGGCCCGCCGACATCGCCGAGGAGGTCGCGGGCCTGCCCGCGGTCGGCGCCGGCGCGCTGCTGTACCCGGACACCTTCCCCAAGGCGCACGAGCCCGAGCACGTGTCCGCCGCCGCCCTGGCCCGGCTGGCCGCCGAGCGGCTGGCGGCGGGCGAGGAGCTGCCCGCGCCCCGGCCGCTGTACCTGCGCCGGCCCGACGCCCAGGTCCCCAAGAACTACAAGGTGGTCACCCCCAAGTGACCGGATCCGAGACTGCCGTGCTGCGCGAGATGCGCTGGTGGGACATCGACTCCGTACTGGAGCTGGAGCGGGACCTGTTCCCCGAGGACGCCTGGTCGCGCGGGATGTTCTGGTCCGAGCTGGCCCATGCGCGCGGGCCCGGGGCGACCCGGTGCTACGTCGTCGCCGAGGAGGGCGGCCGGATCGTCGGCTACGCGGGCCTCACCACCTCCGGTGCGGAGTCCGACGGCGACGGCGGCCGGGGCGGCGACAGCGTCGCGGCGGCCGACGTGCAGACCATCGCCGTCACCCGGGACCACTGGGGCACCGGCCTCGGCTCGCGGCTGCTGACCGAGCTGCTGCGGGCGGCGACCGCCTTCGAATGCGCCGAGGTGCTGCTGGAGTGCCGGGTGGACAACGTCCGCGCCCAGAAGCTCTACGAGCGCTTCGGCTTCGAGACCATCGGCGTCCGGCGCGGCTACTACCAGCCGGGGAACGTGGACGCCCTGGTGATGCGACTGACCGATCCGTCCACCTCCGTGAACCCGGCGAGTCCCGTCGACGGGAACGGCGTACAAGGAACCGAGACCCATGGCTGACGAACCCCTGGTACTGGGGATCGAGACCTCCTGCGACGAGACCGGTGTCGGTGTCGTGCGCGGGACCACCCTGCTGGCGGACGCCGTCGCCTCCAGCGTCGACGAGCACGCCCGCTTCGGCGGCGTCGTCCCGGAGGTGGCGAGCCGCGCCCACCTGGAGGCGATGGTCCCCACCATCGAGCGCGCGCTGAGGGAGGCGGGCGTCGGCGCCCGCGACCTCGACGGCATCGCCGTCACCGCCGGACCCGGGCTCGCCGGCGCGCTGCTGGTCGGCGTCTCGGCGGCCAAGGCGTACGCCTACGCCCTCGGCAAGCCGCTCTACGGCGTCAACCACCTCGCCTCGCACATCTGCGTCGACCAGCTGGAGCACGGCTCGCTGCCCGAGCCCACGATGGCCCTCCTGGTCTCCGGCGGGCACTCCTCGCTCCTGCTCTCCACGGACATCACCTCCGACGTCCGTCCCCTCGGCGCGACCATCGACGACGCGGCCGGCGAGGCCTTCGACAAGATCGCCCGCGTGCTGAACCTCGGCTTCCCCGGCGGTCCGGTCATCGACCGGTACGCGCGCGAGGGCGACCCGGAGGCGATCGCGTTCCCGCGCGGTCTGACCGGCCCGCGCGACCCGGCGTACGACTTCTCCTTCTCCGGGCTGAAGACGGCCGTGGCCCGCTGGATCGAGGCCAAGCGGGCGGCGGGCGAGGAGGTGCCGGTGCGCGACGTGTCGGCGTCCTTCCAGGAGGCGGTGGTGGACGTGCTCACCCGCAAGGCCGTACGGGCCTGCAAGGACGAGGGCGTCGACCACCTGATGATCGGCGGCGGTGTGGCCGCCAACTCCCGGCTGCGGGCCCTGGCCCAGGAGCGCTGCGAGGCGGCCGGCATCCGGCTGCGCGTGCCGCGCCCCAAGCTGTGCACGGACAACGGCGCGATGGTGGCGGCGCTGGGCGCGGAGATGGTCGCCCGGAACCGTCCGGCCTCCGACTGGGACCTGTCGGCCGACTCCTCGCTCCCGGTGACGGACCCGCACGTGCCCGGACACGGCCACGTCCACGAGGTCGGCGAGGAGAACCTGTACTCGTGACCGTCGCGCTGATGTGGGAGGCCCGGGCGGTCCCCGGCCGGGGCGCGGACCTGGTGGCCTGGACCGAGGAGCACGCGCGGGAGCTCGCCCGCCGCCCCCTGCGCCGCGAGACCTTCCGCGCCCCGCAGGACCGGGTCCTGGTCATCACCTGGTGGGACGCCCCCTACGACGCGGACCTCCCCGAACTCCCGGATCCGGACGGGGACCTGGTCACCCGTCCGGTGCACCGGTGGCGGTTCGAGTCGCTCGGGGGCGTCTGACCCGGCACCCTCACGCCCCGGCCTCCGCCGGTGCCGGTGTGGCGGATGCCCGCGCCGGAGGCCGCGAGACGTGATTCCCGCGCGCCGGGTTCGACGGTCCCGCGGCCGGAGCGAGTGGTGCACGACGACACAGGTCCGCAGGAAAGCGGAACGCCGGGCGAGGCGGCCACGGAGTTCTTGCCGGGTGAACGGACGGCCCCACACGCACGATCCTGGGCGAATGTTTCGGATGCTAAATCGAATGTTCAGGGGTTCCGTGGTCTCCCGAAGGCTTCGTCAAGCGGCCCCGCAGGGTTACGATCGCCGCCATGACTTCCTCGCAGCCCGCCGAAACCCGGACGCAAGGGCGTAGCGCCCGGACGGCGACCCTCGCCGAGATCGCCCGCGAGGCCGGCGTCTCCGCCCCGACTGTTTCGAAGGTGCTCAACGGTCGTGCCGACGTCGCTCCCGCCACCCGGAGCCGGGTCGAGGGGCTGCTGCGCGCCCACGGCTACCGGCGCCGGCGCGCCGAGGCCACCCGCTCGCCCTTGATCGACCTGGTCTTCCACGAGCTGGAGAGCGCCTGGGCGATGGAGGTCATCCGGGGCGTGGAGAACGTGGCCCGGGACGCGGGCCTGAGCGTCGTCCTCTCCGAGAGCGCGGGCCGGCTCACCCCCGGACGCACCTGGGCCGACCAGGTCGCCGCCCGCCGCCCGCACGGTGTCATCCTGGTGCTGTCCGGCCTCGACGAGTCCGGGCGGGCCCTGCTGACCGGCCGTTCCATCCCGTTCGTGGTGATGGACCCGGCCGGCGACCCGGGCACCGACGTGCCCTCCATCGGCGCGACCAACTGGCAGGGCGGGCTCGCCGCGACCCGGCACCTGGTCGAACTGGGCCACACCCGGATCGGCGCGATCAGCGGGCCCACGCGGATGATGTGCAGCCGTGCCCGCGTCGACGGCTACCGGGCCGCCCTGGAGACCGCCGGACTGCCGGTCGACCCCGGGCTGATCGTGACCGGCGACTTCCACCACGAGGCCGGCTACCGGCAGGGACTCGCGCTGCTGCGCCGCGAGGACCGGCCCACCGCGGTCTTCGCCGGCAACGACCTCCAGGCCCTCGGGCTGTACGAGGCCGCGCGCGAGCTGGGGCTGCGGATCCCGGAGGACCTGAGCGTGGTCGGGTTCGACGACCTGCCGGTGGCCCGCTGGGTGGGACCGCCGCTGACGACCGTACGGCAGCCGCTGACGGAGATGGCGGAGGCGGCGGCCAAGCTGGTCCTCGATCTGGGCAGGGACGAGAACCCGGCGGCGGCGACCCGGGTGGAGCTGGCGACCAGCCTGGTGGTGCGGAGCAGTACGGCGGCGCCGGCGGGGGCGTGAGCCGCTCCGAAAGTTTCGGGCGGCCGGAAGTCTGAGAATTTCACAAGAAAGCTGTCCGGAGGTCGTTGCTCGTCATAATTCGGACTTACGTTCCTGCTCGTGAGGGGACATGAGAAGAGCGGCGGGACCGGGGACGACGGGGCCGGACACGACGGGGACGAGGCCGGGGAAGCGGGCATACGGCCGGGCCGGCGGACGAGGACGCCGAGGATCGCGGGGCTCACGCTGGCGGGCCTGCTGGTCCTGGGCGCCGGAGCCGCCGGCTGGGCGTACTGGCAGCTCAACGACAACATCAACAGCGTCGACATCGACAGCGCCCTGGGCGACGACCGCCCCGCCGGGGCCGCCGCCACCCCGTCCCCGGACGCGTCGGCCACGGTTCCGTCCCTGCCGACCGGGTCCCTGAACATCCTGGTGCTCGGCTCCGACTCGCGCAGCGGCGAGGAGAACCGGGAGCTCGGCGGCGGCGACAGCGGCGGCGCCCGCTCCGACACCGCCATGGTCGTCCACCTCGACGCCGGCCGGACCGCCGCGACGGTGGTCAGCATCCCCCGCGACACCCTCGTCGACCGGCCGGCCTGCCCCCTGGAGGACGGGGAGTCGACCCGTGCGGCCTCCGGCGTGATGTTCAACAGCGCGTACGAGGTGGGCGGGCCGGTGTGCGCGGTGAAGACCGTCGAGTCGCTCACGGACGTCCGCATGGACCACTACGTCGAGATCGACTTCGCCGGTTTCGCCCGCCTGGTCGACGCGCTCGGCGGGGTCACCGTCACCACCGAGGAGGACATCGACGACGACCGCAGCCACCTCACCCTGGACGCCGGCACCCACCACCTCGACGGCACGGACGCCCTCGCCCTGGCCCGCACCCGGTACGACATCGGCGACGGCAGCGACCTCGGCCGCATAGGGCTCCAGCACCAACTGGTGAAGGCGCTGCTGGAGCAGATCGCGGACGAGGACCTGCTGACCAGCCCCGCCCGGCTGTACCGGGTCGCCGACACCGTCACCGGCAGCCTCACCACCGACACCGGCCTGGACTCGCTGGGCGAGCTGACGCGCCTCGCCCAGAGCCTGCGGGACCTCCCCTCCGACGGCGTCACCACCCTCACCGTGCCGGTCGTCCCGGCCCCCTGGGACCGTAACCGCGTGGTCCAGGACGAGCCGGAGGCGGGGGAGCTGTGGGCGTCGCTGAGATGAGGTGATCACCCGTTCGGCTGATCGGTGCCGATTCCGGAGCAGTGCGACTCCCGAACTCGTAGCGTCACCGTGTCGCTTGTGCCGCAGTGGCGCCCGCGCCCACACTTGAAGGAGGAGGTGCTTCTCGATGACCGCTCTCGCAGAAGAGGTGGCCCCGGTGGTGGTGGACAAGCCCGTTTCCGAGCAGGGTTCCGATCTGGACGAGGTCCTGTGGCAGGCGTGGAAGGCCATGGATCTCCCCGAGGGCTACCGGGCCGAGATCATCGAAGGGGCCATCGAGGTGTCACCTACCGGTCGCCGTCGTCACACCGTACTCATCGGCCGTCTCCGCAGAGCGCTGGACGCGCATCTGGCAGGCAGTGGTTACGCAGCACACCACGACGGCAACGTCATCCACCGTCAGAAAGCCTGGATCCCCGACCTCTTCGTGGCCCCGCTCGACCTCGACGAAATCCCGGACGAGGACGGTCTCGGCGTCGACGCCGACGGAGTCAAGATGGTCGTCGAGGTCGCCTCGCCGGGCCACCGCAACCTCCAGCGCGACCGCGTCCGCAAACGCCGGGAGTACGCGAGGGCCGGAATTCCGGTGTACGTGATCGTCGACGACTTCGACGACGAGGGGGCCGTGCTCGTCCTGACGTCGCCCGACCGGAAGAAGGGCAAGTACGCGGACGAGCACCGGGTCCCCTACGGCACCGACGCGGTGATCCCCGAGGGGCCGGCCAAGGGTTTCGCGATCGGCAAGGCGATCGTCGCGTCCTGAGGCGGCCCGGCCCGGTGCCTCACCGCACCGGGTGCCCCAGCAGCATCGTCGGGGCGCCGGCGACCCGGGTCAGGAAGACCGTGACGGACCCGCGGCCGTGCGGCTTGGGCAGGACCTTGCGGCGGAGTTCCTCCGGCTCGACGGCCGAGCCGCGCTTCTTCACCGTCAGCGTGCCCACCTCACGCTCCCGCAGCAGCGCCTTCAGCTTCTTGACGTTGAACGGCAGCCGGTCGGTGATCTCGTAGGCGGTGGCGTACGGCGTGTTGTGCGGTTCGTCGGCGGTGACGTAGGCGATGGTCGGGTCGATCAGCCCACCCTGCACTTCCTCGGCCACCTCGGCGACCAGGTGGGCGCGGATGACGGCGCCGTCCGGCTCGTACAGGTACCGCCCCACCGGCCGGACCTCGGGGTCCGGGAGCGCGGTCTCGGGCGTCGCGTGGATGCCGGCTCCGGCGGGCAGCAGCGTCGCCCGCCGCGCCCCCGGCGCCACGTCCGGGCCGAACCACAGCATGGCCTCCTTGACGTCCCCGCCGTCCGAGACCCACTCGGCCGTCGCTTCCGGGGGGATCGCCTCGTGCGGAATGCCGGGCGCGATCTTCAGCAGGCCGAGCGGTGCCCCGAGCGCGGCCGACACGGCCCAGGACAGGGGAGGGGAGTAGGCCTCCGGATCGAAGATCCGGCCGCGCTTGGAGGAACGCCGGGCGGGATCGACGAACACGGCGTCGTATCCGGCCGTGCCCACCTCCGTCACGTCGGCCTCGCGCACCTCGATCAGGCCGGCGAGACCGAGCGCGTCGGCGTTGGCGCGGGCGGCCTCGCAGGTCAGCGGATCGCGGTCGACGGCCAGCACCCGGATCCCGGCGCGGGCGAACGCGATCGCGTCGCCGCCGATCCCGCAGCACAGGTCGGCGACGGACCGCACCCCGAGCGCCCGGAGGCACTCGGCCCGATACGCCGCCACACTCGCCCGCGTCGACTGTTCCACCCCGTTCGGCGTGAAGAACATCCGCCGCGCGTCCTCCGCCCCGAACTTCGCCACCGCCCGCTGCCGCAGCCGCGCCTGGCCCAGCGCCGCCGACACCAGGGCGGCGGGGTGCTCGCGGCGCAGCCGGGTCGCGACGGCGAGTTCGTGCGCCGGGTCGGTGTCGCGGACCTCGTCGAGGAGGGCGCGGCCTTCGGGGGTGAGGAGGGGAGCGAGGTCGTTCACCGGGTCATTGTGGGCCAGTCGGTGGACCGTGCGCCTCCGGCCGCGGTGTCGGACCGGGTCCGGACCGTCCGGCTGCGAGGATCCGGCACCATGCGAGCAGTAGGACAAAACGATAAAAAGCTTTCATTGGGTGGTGTGCGGATCGGTCTCGCGGCGCTGGCTCTCGCCTCCATCGCCTCGGGCTGCGGACCGGGCGGCGCCCCGGCCGAACCGGCGGGCGGCCAGCAGCCCCTGAAGGCGCCTCCGGCCCGCGCGCTCGACGCCTACGCCACCAAGCTGCGCGCGGCGCACGCCGCGAGGGTCGCCGCCGCGAAACGCTGGGGACTGGAGCGGGTGCCGCTGACCGCCCCGCCGCCCCCGGCGAGGAAGCCCCGGATCACCACCCGCGACGGCTTCGAGGTCGACGGCCACCTGCGGCTGGAACTCCCCCCGGTCTTCACCACCGTCCCCACCGAGGAGAAGGTCGTCTTCCTCACCATCGACGACGGCGCCGAGAAGGACCCGGCGTTCCTGCGGATGATGAGCGAGCTGAGGATCCCGTACAGCGCCTTCCTCAGCGACTACCTCGTCAAGGAGGACTACGGCTACTTCAAGGAGATGCAGGACCGGGGCGTCGCCCTGCACAACCACACCCTCCGCCACCCCTACCTGCCGGCCCTCTCCTACGCCCGCCAGAAGCGCGAGATCTGCGGCATGCAGGAGGTCATCGAGGAGCGCTACGACAAGCGCCCCGTCCTCTTCCGCCCGCCCTACGGCAACTACGACAAGGCCACCCTGCACGCCGCGAAGGACTGCGGGATCACCCACGTCCCGCTCTGGAGCGAGGAGGTCTTCGTCGACCGCTGGGAGTACCGGGAGTGGGACCGCGACCTGCACCCCGGCGACATCGTCCTCAGCCACTTCCGGGGCCGCGGGGACTGGAAGGGCACGATGCCGGACATGATCCGCCGCTTCCTGGACAAGGTCACGGCGGAGGGGTACGCGGTGGCCCGGCTGGAGGACTACCTGTGAGGGCCGGCCTCCTGGCGGGCGCCACCGCCCTGCTGGCCGTGATCGCCGGATGCGGTCCGTCGAGTGGGGCGGGGGACGGGACGGGCCGGCCACCCGGCGGCGGCCCGGCGCCGGGGGCCGGCGCCCTCCCGCCCGTCGTCGACCACGTCCCCACCCGCGACGAGGTCGTCTTCCTCACCTACGACGACGGCGCCGAACGCGACCCCCGCTTCATCGACCTGGTGCGCGAGCACCGGCTCCCCGTCAGCCTGTTCCTCACGGACAGCGTGGTGGGCCCCGGTTACGCCCACTTCGCCCGGCTGCGCTCGGTCGGCGCGAGCCTGCAGAACCACACCCTCGACCATCCCGCCCTGCGCGACCTGCCGTACGCCGGCCAGCGCGCCGAGATCTGCGGCCAGCAGCGCAAACTCGCGTCCCGCTTCGGCGTCCGCCCCCGCCTCTTCCGCCCGCCCTACGGCACGTACGACACCACCACCCTGCGGGCCGCCGCCGACTGCGGCATCCAGACGGTGGTCCTGTGGCGGGCCACCCTGGAACCCGACGGCCACCTCACCTACACCGACGGCCCCCACCACCTGACCCCCGGAGACATCATCGCCGTACCGTCGGGCGAGGCCCCGCCGCTGTCGCTGACGGAACGGACGACACGGCTGCTGGGGGAGCTGGAGGAGCGGGGTCTGAGGGTGGGCAGGCTGGAGGACTACGCCGGCCGAATCAGCCCGTCGGCGGCTCCTGGCGAGCACCGCTCACCCACCGGCCCGTCCGGGGGTGGAGCCTGAGGACGAGGCCGTTCAGGCCGGAGCGGGGGCCTGGGGGCGGCAGCCCCCGGTGACGGTCACCGCGACACCACCGGCCGCGGAACCCGGTGCCGAAAGGGAACCCACCCCGCGACGCGCCGCAGGCAATTGGCACTCCGCTTGACCGAGTGCTAACCGCAGTCATAGTCTCAGGTCTGGCACTCCCCCCTGGAGAGTGCCAACACACGCGACGGGCAGGTCCGGCACCCGCGACGACGGATCCACCTGGTCGCCACCTCAGACAGTTAACCCCGTGAGATCTCCGAAGGGGGAGGTCGGATCGTGACGACCACCAGCTCCAAGGTTGCCATCAAGCCGCTCGAGGACCGCATCGTGGTCCAGCCGCTCGACGCCGAGCAGACCACGGCTTCGGGCCTGGTCATCCCGGACACCGCCAAGGAGAAGCCCCAGGAGGGCGTCGTCCTGGCCGTGGGCCCGGGCCGCTTCGAGAACGGCGAGCGTCTGCCGCTCGACGTCAAGACGGGCGACATCGTGCTGTACAGCAAGTACGGCGGCACCGAGGTGAAGTACAACGGCGAGGAGTACCTCGTCCTCTCGGCTCGCGACGTCCTCGCGATCATCGAGAAGTAGTTCACCCGCTTCCACCGAAGCACATTGCTTTTGAGCTGCGCCCCGGGCCCCCGCGACCTTACGAAGCCGGGCGTCAGGGGCGCAGTTCGTTTCACCCACGTTTTCCGAGAGGGCTGAACCGCTCCCATGGCGAAGATCCTGAAGTTCGACGAGGACGCCCGTCGCGCCCTCGAGCGCGGCGTCAACAAGCTTGCCGACACGGTGAAGGTGACGATCGGCCCGAAGGGCCGCAACGTCGTCATCGACAAGAAGTTCGGCGCCCCCACCATCACCAACGACGGTGTCACGATCGCCCGCGAGGTCGAGATCGAGGACCCGTACGAGAACCTCGGCGCGCAGCTGGTGAAGGAGGTGGCGACCAAGACCAACGACATCGCGGGTGACGGCACCACCACCGCCACCGTGCTGGCCCAGGCGCTGGTCCGCGAGGGCCTGAAGAACGTCGCCGCCGGTGCCTCCCCGGCGCTGCTGAAGAAGGGCATCGACGCGGCCGTCGCCGCCGTCTCCGAGGACCTGCTCGCCTCGGCCCGCCCGATCGACGAGAAGTCCGACATCGCCGCCGTCGCCGCGCTGTCCGCCCAGGACCAGCAGGTCGGCGAGCTCATCGCCGAGGCGATGGACAAGGTCGGCAAGGACGGTGTCATCACCGTCGAGGAGTCCAACACCTTCGGTCTGGAGCTGGACTTCACCGAGGGCATGGCCTTCGACAAGGGTTACCTGTCGCCGTACTTCGTGACGGACCAGGAGCGTATGGAGGCCGTCCTCGACGACCCGTACATCCTCATCACCCAGGGCAAGATCTCCTCCATCGCGGAGCTGCTGCCGCTGCTGGAGAAGGTCATCCAGGCCAACGCCTCCAAGCCGCTGCTGATCATCGCCGAGGACGTCGAGGGCGAGGCCCTGTCGACCCTGGTCGTCAACAAGATCCGCGGCACCTTCAACGCGGTCGCCGTCAAGGCCCCCGGCTTCGGTGACCGCCGCAAGGCGATGCTGCAGGACATGGCCGTCCTCACTGGCGCCACGGTCGTCTCCGAGGAGGTCGGCCTCAAGCTCGACCAGGTCGGCCTGGACGTGCTGGGCTCCGCCCGCCGCGTCACCGTCACCAAGGACGACACCACGATCGTCGACGGTGGCGGCAACAAGGAGGACGTGACCGGTCGCGTCGGCCAGATCAAGGCCGAGATCGAGACCACCGACTCCGACTGGGACCGCGAGAAGCTCCAGGAGCGCCTCGCGAAGCTGGCCGGCGGCGTGTGCGTGATCAAGGTCGGCGCCGCCACCGAGGTGGAGCTGAAGGAGAAGAAGCACCGTCTGGAGGACGCCATCTCCGCGACCCGCGCCGCGGTCGAGGAGGGCATCGTCTCCGGTGGTGGCTCCGCGCTGGTCCACGCCGTCAAGGTCCTCGAGGGCAACCTCGACAAGACCGGCGACGAGGCCACCGGCGTCTCCGTGGTCCGCAAGGCCGCCGTCGAGCCGCTGCGCTGGATCGCCGAGAACGCGGGCCTCGAGGGCTACGTCATCGTCTCCAAGGTCGCCGAGCTCGACAAGGGCAACGGCTACAACGCCGCCACCGGCGAGTACGGCGACCTGGTCAAGGCCGGCGTCATCGACCCGGTCAAGGTCACCCGCTCCGCCCTGGAGAACGCCGCCTCCATCGCCTCCCTCCTGCTGACGACCGAGACCCTGGTCGTCGAGAAGAAGGAAGAGGAAGAGCCGGCCGCCGCGGGCCACGGCCACGGCCACGCCCACTGAGCGACCCGCTCACAGCGCCACGAGGGCCCGGTACCGCCGCTGTTCGGCGGTGCCGGGCCCTCGCCCCGTGCCCTACTGGTACGTGACCTCGGAGGTCTCGTAGACGCACGACGTGCCGTCGGGACCGCTGCCGAGCGCGGTCGGCTCGTCGCCGCTGTCGTTGCCCTTGAAGCGCTCGCAGACGATGATCTTCTTCTTGTCGTCGCCGACGATCGTCACGTCGGAGAGGGTCGCGGTGTCACCGTAGTTGGCGTTGACACCGGCGATGACCTTGCCGGGGCTCGTGACCAGGACGTCGTCGATCACGACGTGGCGCTCGTACTGGGTCCCGCAGTTGCCGCAGGAGCGGTAGAGCTTGCCGAAGTCGGACACCTGGAAGTTCCTGATGGTCAGGGTGCCGGCGCCGTTGTGCTGGAAGACCTTGTCGTCGGCCTTGCGGGCACCGCCGCCGTCGACGACGTAGGCCGCCGAGGCGGACTTGCCCTTGAAGCTGGCGGCGTCCTCGCCGACGTCCTCCCACCACACGTTGACCAGGGTGCAGCTGCCCGAGCAGTGCACTCCGTCGGCGGCGGGCGAGCCCAGGATCACGTTCTTCAGCGTCGCGCCGTCGGCGAGCTCGAACATCGGGTCCTGGCCCTCGTCCTGGCCGCTGCCGCCGAGGTCGCCCGAGCCGTGGAAGCGCTTCAGGGAACCGTCGTACACGCCGCTCACCTCGATGGTCGAGGAGACGGCCTGCTCGTCGGTGGCGGTGGGCCAGGAGGCGAAACCGGTGCCGCCGGCCGGCTCGTCGTCCGCGGGCGCGGTGGCGGTGGCGGTGACGGAGGGAGAAGCGGGGGCGGAGGGGGAGGCGGGGGTGCTCGCCGTCGGGGTCGCGGTCGCCGCCGGGGGCGTCGAGCCGTTCACCTCCCGCAGGGTCCAGGTCTTGCCGGCGGCCTTGTCGCAGGAGTTCTGCTGGAGCAGACCGTCCTTGGGGTTCAGGCACTTCTCGCTGTGCGCGTTGACCAGGTGGTGGGCGTCACCGACGGAACTCACCTTCCAGACCTGGGAGGAGCCCTCGTCGCAGGTCTGCTGCTGCACGGCCTTCCCGGCGGAGACCGAGTCGTCCTTGACGCCCGCGCACAGGCCGGTGGCGGACGACCGCACGGTGAAACCGTCGCCGGAGTCGGCCAGTTCCCAGCTCTGGTCCGTGCCCCCGTCGCAGTCCGCCAGGGCCAGCCGCACCCCGTCGTCCGTGCTTCCCGACGGAACCTCGAGACAGGTCCCGCTCGCCGCGTTCACCAGGCGGTAGGTACCCGCGCCCGGTTCCGCGGCGGACGCCGACATCAGCACGCCGCCGGCCACGGCGCCGCCCACGAGCGACGTGGTGAGGGCGCCGATCAGGACGGTGCGGCGCCGGCCGGTCTTTCTCCGGTGCCCCGAGCGCGGGGCGGTGTTCGTACTGCGCATGTCACGGCTTTCGTTCGATGTGCGATGGCCCTCGTTGTCCACCGCCCTGATGTCGCCGCCGCACGTGGATGGGTTGCCGCGTGACCGTGATCTTCTTCGACGAGGGTGCGGGGCCTGCCGGTCGGCCACCCCGGCCGCGCGGCCGGGGCCCGGTGTGTGAGGGTGGGGGCCGCCGGGCAGGCCGGGAGGCAGGAGGGGGACGCGATGAACCAGGTGCTCTACGGGGAACGGTCCCGGAACCCGTTGGCGCGGACCGTGGAACTCACCGAGGGCGGGCTGCGCAGGGGCGGCCGGACCACACCGCCGGCCGAGCTGAACCTCGGCGCCATGGCCGAGGCGTACCTGCGGGGGCGCTGGCTCGGCGGCGGCGGCAGCGAACGCCCCCTGGCCGCGCTGGCGCAGGGTCCCGGCATCGTGCCGGTCACCCGCGTGACCGGCACGACCAGACCTCTGAAGGTGCGCCGGGCCGCAGAATTCGCCCGCGCCCTGGGCGAGTTGGCGGTCCGCGGGTGCGGTGGGGCGGACCGGGTGGCCGCGCTCGCCGCGCGGGCGCACGCGGAGGGCGTACCGCTGTGGATCGCGCGGCGCCACGCGCCCGGCCCCGCCGGACCGGTCACCGTCGCCGTGGACCGGCGCCTGGTCCGCGTGGACGTGTGGGGCCCGCACGCCCCCGCCGTACGCCTGCGGGCACCGTACGGCTTCCGCGGCGACTCCGCCGCCCCGGACGGCGGCCTGCACCTGACCGTCGGCGGGGTCACCGCACGCCTCGAACTCCGCCGCACGTTCCGCAAGTCCAGGAGCAGCGTGGAGATACGCCTGCCCGACCGGCACTGGACGCTGCGGCGCGAGAACGCGGAGAGCTCGTGGCTGCTCCGCGACGACCTGCGGGTCGCGCTGCTGACCCGTCCGCCACGCCGGCCGGGTCCCGTCCCCGGCACGGTGCTGCTGCCGCTGGCCGCCGTGCACCACGAGAGCCCCGACCCCCTGGACGCCGTCATGGCCCACGCGGTCGCCGTCTCCTTCGGCCTCGGGGACACGACGGGCCGGGCCAGGTTCCGCACCCGCCCCCGGGTGGAGGGGGAGGACGTCACCTGGGACCTCCCCTGGTTCAGCAACCTCGGCACCGGTCGCGACGACAACGAACCCGGCGGCGGTGACGGCTGGGGCGGCGACGGCGGGGACGGCGGCGACGGTGGCGGGGGCGGCGACGGCGGCGGTGGTGACGGAGGCGGCGGCGGGGGCGGCGACTAGGTACCGTCCGGCGGAGCGTGGCCGGAGCCTGAGCGAATCGCCGCTGTGGTGACGGTGCCGTTCGCAGGCCGACGCCGGCGGCAACGACATCACCCTCGCCCGGACCCGGACCCGGACCCGGACCGCGGAGGGCGGGCGGGCAGGGCCTGGCGTGTACGGGCGGTCCGGGAGCGAGGAGAGAATGAGGCCATGGCGATGTGTAGGAAGTGCGGTGCGGACAAGCGCCGTTGGCCTCGTTCCTGTTCCCGGTGCCCTTCCCGGTCGGACCGGGAGGACACGGCCGCGGACGCTGCCGAGCTGGCCGTGGAGACAGGACTGCTCGGGTGGGTCGGGCGGGGGATCATGAGCGTGGTGCGGCTGGTACTGCGCGCGGTCGACTGACCGCCCCCCGCGGACGTGCCCCGCCGCCGAGCGCCTCGCCGCCGTCCGTCCGCGTCGCCCGGCCGGCTGTCCGCCGCCCGCGGGCCGGCCCACCGGCCCCGTATGGATGCCCCGGGGCCGCAGCGGCGCCTCGCCGTGCCCCGTGCCGATCCGGTCCTTCCGGCGACGGAACCCGGCCGACGGGGACTCAGCGCATCGCGACCAGGACGACGCTGCTGAGCACGCTCGTGGTCACGAAGAACGGCGCGTTGAGGACGCCGTAGTACAGCGGGCGCGGGATGTTCGGGTTGATGGCGATCTGGAAGGCCATCGCGCAGAGATAGCCGACGCCGACGAGGAGCCCGAAGACCACGGCGTCCCCCGTGCCCGTGATGTCGAGCGCCTCGACGAGCACGGCGCTGGTCAGGACGGTGACCAGGAGACACACCGGCGGACCCGCCATGGTGAGCGCCGTCTGCGCGGGCGCCGCCGCGCCCTCGCGGCCGAGGGCCACGGCGTACGGCTTGGCGATCACGACCGCGAACCACAGACCGGCGAGCACGAACGAGGCGACGGCGGCGATCGCGACGGCCGGCCAGTCGATGTCGGCGAGAACGGAGAACACGCGAGGACTCCTTGCGGAACGGGCGGCCCCTGTGGCCGCCGGGGGCACGAGTCTCGGCGACGTACAGGACAGGATGTGTCCGCTTCCCCCGCCGGGAGCACGGCGGAACTGGAGGCCCTGGCGGAGGACGGCGAGTGAGGGACGTACGGGTTCCGTCCCACTGGGTGGGAGGACCTTCTGTACCGGCAGGCCGCCGACAGGACGCTGCTCCGCAGGCTCGTCCGCCGGATCGTCGAGATCCAGCGGGACCCCTTCACCGGTATCGGCGAACCGGAGCCGCTGGAGGGAGACCTGTCGGGTCACCGGTCACGCCGGATCGACGACGAGCACCGCCTCGCCCACCGGGCCACCGAGAAGGCAGTCGTGACCATCGAGGCCCGGGACCACTACTGACGGACCGGTACGGCGGGTACCACGGCCCAGACGGTCTTGCCGGGGGCGCCGGGGCGTGGAGCCGTTCCCCACTGCTCGGCGAGGGCGGTGACGAGGAGGAGCCCCCGCCCGCCGTCCTCCCCGGTCCCGGCCTCCCGCGCCTCGGGCAGCCGCTCGCCCCGCGCGTCGTCGACCTCGACGCGTACGTGCCCGCCGTCCTCCCTGCTGAGCCGCAGCTCGGCGTCCCGCCCGGGCACCCGGCCGTGGGTCACGGCGTTCGCGGCCAGTTCGGCCACGACCAGCTCGACGGAGTCGTGCGCCGGGGTGCCGTACCGCCAGCCCCAGGCGTCCATCTGGCAGGAGGCGAGCCGACGGGCGAGCCGGGCACCGCGCGGGGAGGCGGTGAAGCGGAACGAGAACACCGTCTGATCGGCGAGGGGAAGCGGCAGCGCGGACCGCCGCTCCGTGCGGGGGGAAGTGGTCATGCCCCGAAGATCCCGTGCCGACACCCCCGTCCACCAGGTACGACGCCCTCACGGCGGTTGTCTGTCGGAGCGGCGGGCGGCGCTGTCGTGCCTGTCGGGGGTGACCTCCGGGCAGCCCGGTGCGGACCGTGCGAGGTGCTGACGCCTCAAGGAACCTGACGGCAGGCCTCGCGGCGGTTGCCCACGGTCAGGACCCACACGACGAGCCGGCCGTCCTCGACGGTGTAGACGACCCGGCAGTCACCGACCCTGAGTCGCCACCGGGCATCGTGCCCCCGGAGGGCTTTCACATCGAACGCCGCCGTGTCCCCCGCGTCCATCGCCTTCTGGAGTTCGGTCAGGCGGTACAGGATGCGCAGGGCGTCGGGGCGCGGGATCTTGAGCATGTCCCGCTGGGCGTGCGGGGTGAAGCGCGTGACGTACCCCATGCGGATCAGCGCTGCTGGTCGCGGAGCAGGGCGGCCATCTCTTCGAGCGAGACCGACCCGTCGGTGCCCTCGGACTCGGCTTCGTCGGCCAGCCGGTTGAGCCATGCCTCTTCGGCGTCCTCGGCGAGTTGGCGCAGCCGCTGGTACTCCCGGATGTCGATCACGACGGCTTCCTGCTTGCCGCGCCGCGTGATGATCGTCGGCGTCTCCTCGCGGCGGGCGCGGTCGATGACATCGGCGAGGTGGCTGCGGACCTCGGCCATGGATTCGACTACCGGCTCACTCATGTCACAAATGTATCAGATGTACATGAAGGTGGCAGGCTGTCGGCCCGACGGGCTTTGCGGACGAGACCGGGCGGCTCCTGCCCACCTTGCAGGACATGCCGCCGAACTGGACTCCGTACAGAGAGGCACGCGTCTCCTCGGCGGAGGAACCCGGACAGTGCCACCAGGGCCGGGCGGAGTACAAATCGACGGATCCGGACGTCGGGCATCTGGTCGCGGAGTTCACCGTCTACGCCTGCCCCAGCGCCGACACGGCCGGCACCGGGTACAAGGAACTGGTCCGTCGGCAGCAGGGTTACGACGAGACGACCCCGATCTCCATGCCGCGCTTCGGCGACGAGAGCACGGCACTCGTCTACTACAAGGCCCCCGAGGACAACACCACGGCGGTCACGGTGGTGCGCACCGGAACCGTTCTCCTCATGCTGAAGTACGCACACGTGGACGATCAACCCGAGTACGCGGCACACGTGCAGGAGCTGACCGCGATCTTCGCCGGCCTGACCACAGGCTGACCAACCGGTGTCCGGGTGATGCGGCCGGCGGACCGCACGTGGTCAAGTCTCACTGTACGAAGAGGCGTTCACTCGTACGACGCAACTCGTGGGGATTCCGGTCCGGTCGACACGGAGGGCGTCCTACGGTGCGAGCACGGGTGACCGGTGGACGGATGTGCTGAGGGGGCGGGTGCGATGGAGCCGGGAGCGGACTCGGGTGCGGGCGTGGAGGGCGGCGCGGGTGCCGATTCCAGCGGGGAGTTCCTGCGCTGCTTCGGCCGCCAGATGAAGCTGCTGCGGGAGGCCGCGGGGCTGACGCAGGCGCAGTTGGGCGAGCGGGTCGGGTACGGCGAGGCGCAGATCGCGGCGGTGGAGCAGGGGCGGCGGATTCCCCGGCCGGAACTGGTGGACGCGGTGGACCGGGAGGTGGGCGCGCGGGGCGTGCTGGTGGCGATGAAGGGGGAGGTGGCGAAGGCTCGGTATCCGGGTTTCTTCCGGCGGTACGCAGAGCTGGAGGCACAGGCGGTCGAGTTGCACGCCTACTCCGACCACGTGGTCAAGGGGATCCTGCAGACGGAGGAATACGCACGCGCCGTCTTCCGCATGTGGCGTCCGCTGTTGGACGAGGAGACGATCGAGCAGGGCGTGACGGCACGGATGGAACGCCGGAAGCTCTTCACCCGTCGGCCTGCTCCGTTGCTGAGCTTCGTCATTGAGGAACACGTTCTGCAGCGACCTCTCGGAGGTCCGGAGGTGCTGCGGGGCCAACTGGAACAACTGTTGCTGTACGGGCATGAACGCAACGTCGAGTTGCAGATCATGCCGACACGACGCGACGAGCACGCAGGACTGGCGGGCCCCTTCACATTGATCCATCTCGCCGATCAGCGCAGGATGGCTTATATGGAGGTGCAGGACGCAAGTGCCCTGTACTCGGACCCGAAGAAGGTCAGTCCGTTGGAGGCGACGTACAGAGTCCTCACGGCGCAGGCGTTGACTCCCAGGGAGTCGCTGGCCTTCATCGAAAAGCTGTTGGGAGAGCTATGAAGACAGGCAGCCCCGCGCCTGCCACTGGCGAACTGCGCTGGTTCAAGAGCAGCTACAGCGCGGGCAACGGCGGTGATTGCGTCGAAGTCGCGCACGCAGGTACGGCCGTACTGATCCGTGACTCCAAGCGCCCGGACGCGGCGGTCCTCAACGTGCCGTCCGCCCAGTGGACGGCGTTCGTGCGGATGGCCGCAGGCGTCTGAGGCGAACGAGGGGCGGTGGGAAGCCGTTTGCGCTCCCCACCGCCCCTCACCCATGCCCGGAGGGCGCTGCTCTGCTCACTCACTCCCGGGATCGGCACGTCCTTGGTCTTTCCTGCGCCGCCGCCCGTTCGGACGCGGCCCATCCGCTCACCGCCACGGCACCGCTTCCGCACGCCAGGACCCCCAGGCACCGGAGGCCCAGGCGAACACCGCGTCCTGGCCGAAGCGGTGTCTCAGCCCACGCGCCTCGGAATCGCCCAGGCCGAGGACGGCGACGCTCTCCGTACGAGGCCGGTTACGAGATCCGCGGCGGATGGACCGCCACCTGGGCGCGTTACCGCGTCCTTCTGGCCGACTGAGCCGCGTCAACGGATGTCGACACTGACCCGCTGTCGGCGCGGACAGGCGCCTCAGCGTCGCCACAGCCAGAACGGACGCGTCCGCGCGGCAGTCAGTTCTGCAGATGTGCCGGGACGATCTCCCGGACCAGTCGCCACATCCCGCTCGACGGATTCCGCTTGTGTTCCTCACCCGGTTTCGCCAGTGCCCGCGCCCGCTCCACGGCCTGCGGCCACGCCTCCCGGTAGAGGTCGAAGGCGAACCTGTTCGCAGCCTTGCTGTAACCGCCGTGGTGGGGGAGGAGATGCCGCTCGGCCTGCCGGAAGCCGTCGACCGGGGCGCGGTGGTCGCGGAAGTGGAGCAGCAACCACAGCTCGAAGCACGGGTTCGACAGGGCGATGTCGATGCGCTCGGTGTGGGCCAACCGCATTGCCTCGTCCAGGTGCGCGAAATCGTCCACGTCGAGAACACACCACGTGCGGTCGTAATGATCACGGGCCCGTGTGCGCTCACCGGCCGCGTGGCGGACCACGGACACCGGGTCCTGCGGACAGACCTTGACCCGCACATCGACGGCACGGTTGTCCACCACTCTCAACAAGCCCTTGATATAAGTCGGTTCGGTGTTTCTCGCTCCGCACACCACCAGGATCGTCGGTAACGCGTCCCGGTACGCAGGCCTGCGGCGTAGCGTGGACTCACGCCGTGGATTCCTCCGGCCGTCCTGCTTCGGATCCCTCGCCATCCGTCTCCCCCCGCCCGGCGATCGCCAGCGTGAACGTGTCATCGACCATGGGCACCGCGCCGTAGCTTCCGTTGAGATAGCGCCGCTCCCGGTTCTCGTCCTGGCGCGGCCGGAAGTCGGACAGCGGATACAGCGAGCTCTCCCCGAACTCGTTCTTCGCCACGAACCAGATCTGGTCCCGCTTCAGGATGTCCTCGCCGGCCCTGCGGCCCAGCAGGCTCACATCGTGGCTGGTGAACAACAACTGGGCTCCGTGCGGATTGCGTTCGGGGTCCTGGAAGAGACCGACGAGGAAGGCGCTGAGCCGCGGGTGCAGGCTGCTGCCCAACTCGTCCACGACCAGGGTGCCACCGCGGCGGGCCATCCCCTCCAGCGTGAACGCGTACTCCACCAACGCCTGCGTACCGGCGGACTCCGCGTTCAGCGGCACCTCGAACGGGCCGTTCCTGCCGGTGTGCCTCATAAGCAGTTCGTGGCGTGTCCGCCGGTACGTCCTCGGCATGTCGAAGAGCGCCTCCGTCTCGGCACCCCGGGAGACGGACCGCGGGGAGTACAGCTCCTCCTCGACCGTCTCCACGCGAAAGTCCTCGATGCCGAGGTCCGCGACGCGCAGCAGATCCCGCAGATGGGTCGGCTCTCCACGTTGGTCCAGTCGGCGTGCGAGATTCCTGACCATCAACGCGCGGTTCATCGGACCGTTCGTCAGAGGGCCGCCGAACACCAGGTCGCTCCGGAACCACCGGTACACCGGGGTGACCACGTCCGTGGCCGTCTTCGACCGAGCGGCCATGGAGAGGAACAGTGCGTTGGGAGCCGTCACGTCGGCGACCGTGTGCAGTTCCTTGGGACGGTCCTGCGAACTGCCGACACGGAAGTCGTCCCCGTTCCGCTCGAACACCACCCGTTTGCGTCCCTCCGGGTAGGCGTACAGCCATTCGCCGACGACGTGGTCGTCGTCCACCTCGAAGCCGTAGACGTACCTGACTCCGCGCACGAGGAGGTCGGCGACGTACCAGGAGGAATCCGTCTCCCGAACGTCGGAGAGGAAGGGCTGCCTGCTCACGCCCTCGCCGTCCTCCGCCAGGAGATGCGACCGGGTCACCATCTCCGCCATGTAGCGCAGTGCGTCGACGACGTTGGACTTGCCGGCCGCGTTCGAGCCGAAGACCCCCGCGACCGGCACCGCCTCCCACGCGGTGCCCGGTGGTCGGTCCCCTTCGTACACCGGTTGAAGTTGCCACTCCAGCTCGTCGCGAATGGAGCGGTGGTTGGCCACCCTGAAGTTCAAAAGCATGAGTACCCCCCTCGCGCAGGCCAGCTTCACCCGGTTTCGTGCAAGTGAATCGCCGGTAGGGCGGAGTGGCAAGCAAAACTGGGAAGTCAGGTGCCAGATTGAGCCTTAGGGGTGTACGCCCATGCCGTCAGGGCCGTACGGCCTCGGACCGGAGGTCCTTGAGGAAGAGTCCATTCGATATTTCCCACTCCGGCATCCGGTTCGCCACTTCCACTGTCCGCCCGTCCGGCACGGGCGTCGCACGCGGGTCTTCCGTGGGTAACAGCAGCCACAGGCCGTGCGGGGTGTCCGCCGGGCCGCCTGCTGGAGGCGTGCCGGCAGACGGTCCACCGGCGTCCCAAGAGCGGGCGACCAGACCGGCTCCGTGCAGCAGGATCACCGAGCGCGTGCCCGAATCCTCCGCGACGTCCACGACCCGCTGCCGTACCCGCTCCGCCGCCGGCCGCGTGTACGAGGCGAGCACCGCGCCCGGCGAGCCCGTCAACGGCACGGGCGGCAACACCTACGAGCACCGGCACCGGCCGGAACGGCGTCGCCGGTGGTGCGAGGGGCGGTTCGGCCTGTCAGTGGGGCCGGTTACCTTCGGCCCATGTCGATCACCGCACAACTGCGCGACTCGGTGAGGCTTCCGGGTGGGCGCGCACTGGTCAACGGCTTCGCGCTGGAGAACCGTGGGGACGGTTCGTGCCGCGCCCTGCTCCGGAACGGGCATGAGCTGGAGGTCTACGACCTCCGGGAGCTGTTCGCGGGGGAGCGCGCGCCGGCGGTCGTCTTCCCCCTTCCCTGGCCCCGGTGGGACCACGGCGTCCACTCGGTGAGCCCGGACGGCACCTTCGCGGTGTTCTCGGGGCAGCGCGCGGTGCGGGCCATGGGGACGGACGGAAAGACGCTGTGGGAGTACCGGCACGGCTGCTGGGGCCCGGAGCTCGGCCATCCGCACACGGGGGACGAGCAGGAGGTGTGCCGGGGCCTGGAGCACGGCTCCTGCCGGGTCTCGGACGACGGCCGGCTCGTGTGGGCGCACGTCGTGGCCGAGCCCGAGCCGGGCGACTGGCAGGAGCGCTGGGTGGTCCTGGACGCCCGGGACGGACGGGAACTGGCCCGGCTGCCGCTGGTGGACAGCGCGGCGGCCGGTTCGCACCACCTCTCCCACCCGGACGGTGTCCACATGGGGCTGTGCATCGGCATGGGCCAGGACGGCATCCTGCTGCACTGGGCGCGCCGGGACGGCGAGAAGCTGACCGGCTGGGACGTGAACGAGGGCCTGGACCGCATCCTGGCGGACGTCCACCCGGCACACCCCGGCTTCCTGACGGTCGAGCACTACGGGGCGGACCTGCGGCTGCACGCCCTGGACGGCACGGTGATCGCCGAGCGGGAGCCCGGACCGGCCGACGACGAGAACGAGGACGAGGACGAGGAGGCCTACTGGGACTACGGCTGCGGATTCGTCGACGCCGACACGGTCATCGCCTCGACGGTCGACGCCGACGAGGATCCCGAGCGGGCCCGCCACTGGCTGCTCGACGCGCACACGCTGCGCGTACGCGGGGTCATCACGTACCCGACGGGCCACGTCGACGGCTACGCACGCCCGCTCGGCGACGGGACCTGGCTCACCTACGACGACGAGAGCGGGACGCTCCACCGTTGGGCGCCGGCCGCGGCATCCCGAACGCCTCCGGCGCCCGGGACGAGGTGACCGGTCCGCCCCGGCGATCGTCCTGGACGTGCACGGGTTCGTGTACGTCGTGAGGCCGGAGTGGTCGAGCCGGTGCGCCCGGTCCGAGGGTGCGTCCGGCCTCATGAGGACGACGGGGCGGACGCGGTATTCGTTCGGTCGGCCTCTGGCGGGCTCACGCGTGAAGCCGTGCCGCGGGTCCCGGACCGGGGACCGGGCCGGTCGGACCGCGTACCCTCCGGACGCCCCTACCGGGGCCCGTACTTCCGCCCCGTCCGCGACGAGATCCCGCCCAGCAGTCCGCGCGGGACCAGCTTCGCCGCTCCCATCAGCGCCTTGTAGCGCGGATCCGGGATCGACAGCGTCTTGCCCCGGGCCAGGTCCGTGAGCGCCGCCGCGGCGACCTTGTCCGCGTCCAGCCACATCCAGTTCGGGATGTTGTCCGTGCCCATCCCGGCCCGCGCGTGGAACTCGGTGCGCACGAACCCCGGGCACAGCGCCATCAGCCGCACGCCGTGGCCCGCCAGGTCCTGCGCCGCGCCCTGGGTGAACTGCACGACCCAGGCCTTGGACGCCCCGTAGGTCCCGCGCGGCACGAACGCGGCGGTCGAGGCGACGTTCACGACACATCCGCGGCCGCGCTCGCGCATCGCCTCCACCGCCGCCGACGTCAGCCGGAGCACCGCCTCGCAGTGCACCTTGAGCATCCTCAGCTCGTCGGCCATGGGGACGTCGAGATAACGGCCCCGGTGGCCGAAGCCGGCGTTGTTGATCAGCAGGTCGACGGGGTTCTTGCGGTCGCCGAGGCGGTCGGCCACCGCCTCGATGCCCTCGTCCCGAGCCAGGTCGGCGGTCAGCACCTCCGCCTCGATGCCGTGGCGGTCGTGCAGCTCGGTCGCCTGTTCGCGCAGCCGGACGGTGTCGCGGGCGACCAGCACCAGATCATGTCCGTCGGCCGCCAGCCGCCGCGCGAACGCGGCACCGATCCCAGCCGTCGATCCCGTAATCAGAGCCGTTGTCATGGCGCAAGAGTAGTTACCCGGAGTGGAGCCGTCCGCTTCATGTCATTCCATGGACATGCCGTCAGGCCGTCGCGCCCGCCCCGTACTTCTCCACATACGTCCGCGCCGTCGCCAGCGCCTCCGGATGCAGCGCCCCGCCCGCCGCCAGCAGCCGGGGCAGCAGCGTCCGCTCGGTCGTCACCGCGCGGAACTGCAGCGCGACCGTCACCTCGTGCTCCGGCCGGTGCACGATCCGTACGGCGTCGCCCGCGCGCACCTCACCGGGCCGGATCACGCGGAAGTACGCCCCCGGCGCGCCCCGCTCCGTGAACCGCTTCACCCAGCCCTTCTCACCCAGATGGCCCTGGAAGGTGCGGCAGGGGATACGCCCGGAGGTGACCTCCAGCACCACCTCAGGGCCGACGGCCCAGCGCTCGCCGATCAGGGCGCCGGAGACGTCGATCCCCTCGGTGGTGAGGTTCTCGCCGAACACGCCGTTCGTCAGCGGGCGCCCCAGCGTGCGCTCCCACTCGTCGAGGTCCTCGCGGGCCACGGCGTACACCGCCTGGTCGTCCCCGCCGTGGTGCCGGGTCTCGCACACGGCGTCCCCGGCCAGACCGCTCGCGCCGGTCCCCTTCGGCCCCGGCGCGGCCACCCGCACCGGCCCGTCCACGGGCCGCTTGTCGATGCCGGTCACGCCGTCGCGCTGGTCCGTGTACGGCACGGCCCTGGGGCGACCCAGGTTCACAGACAGAAGCTTCATGAGTCGCACGGTAAGCGATGAACGTCAAAGCGTCGATGGATTATCCGGCGCCGTATCAAAGGTCGGCTTATCCTTGAGGGGTGATCGAAGCCCGTCATCTCCGCGTGCTGCGTGCCGTGGCCACCACCGGTTCCTTCTCCGCGGCGGCCCGCGAACTGGGCTGCACCCAGCCCGCCGTCAGTCAGCAGATGAAGGCCCTGGAGGCGTCCGTCGGCACGCCCCTGCTCATCCGCAGCGGCCGCGAGATGCGCCTGACGCAGGCCGGGGAGGCGCTGGTGCGGCACGCGGCCGGGATCATCGCCGGACTGACCGCCGCCGAGGAGGAGGTCGCCGCCATCGCCGGGCTCCGCGCGGGCCGGGTCCGGCTCGTCTCCTTCCCCAGCGGCAGCTCCACGCTCGTCCCCACGGCCCTCGCCGCCCTGCGCGCCGCCCATCCCGGCACCCGGGTCTCGCTGGAGGAGGCCGAACCGCCCCGCTCCGTGGAGATGCTGCGCGAGGGCGACTGCGACGTGGCCCTCGCCTTCCGGTACGAGGGGGCGGCGGGCGCCGAGGAGTGGAACGACCTCGTCGTACGGCCGCTGCTGTCGGACCGGCTGGTGGGGCTCGTGCCCGAACGGCACCGGCTCGCCCACGCGGAGTCGGTCGCCATCGGCGAACTCGCCGACGAGCCCTGGATCGCCGGCTGCCCGCGCTGCCGGGGCCAGTTGGTCGAGGTGTGCGAGACGGCCGGCTTCACCCCGCGCATCGACTTCGCGACCGACGACTATCCGGCCGTCGCCGGACTGGTCGGCGCCGGACTGGGGGTGGCGGTGCTGCCTCAGCTGGCCATCGAGTCGCTGCGGCCCAGGGGTGTGCGCACCGTGGCGCTGGAGCCCGCCGTGCGCCGGGAGATCGTCGCGCTCACCCTCCCCGACCTCGCCCAGGTGCCGGCGGTCACCGCGACGCTGGAGAAGCTGGCGGGGGCGGCCGCCCGGTGAGGGGGGTCCGGGTGCGGGGTCACCGCGCGTGAGAAGCGGTTGATCACCCCCAGTGACAAAACAAGGGCACGTGTACGTGCCCCGTGCTTCTGAAGAAACGTTCCTTCAGTTGTTCGAAGCGGCGTGCTCGCCGGAGGCGGACGCCGACACGAGCCGGTTGCGCGCCCGGCCCATCAGCTCTTCGCGCTCGTCCTCGGTCAGACCGCCCCACACGCCGTACGGCTCGCGTACCGCCAGCGCGTGTGCGGCGCACTCGGCGCGCACCGGGCACCTCATGCAGACCTCTTTGGCCGAGTTCTCGCGAGCGCTTCGAGCCGCACCACGCTCGCCCTCCGGGTGGAAGAAGAGCGAGCTGTCCACCCCGCGGCAGGCGGCGAGGAGCTGCCAGTCCCATAGGTCCGCGTTCGGTCCGGGAAGGCGGGAGAAATCTGCCATTGCGTGACCCCTTGTAGCCGTTCTGGGCGGATCCGGTGTCCACGACCGTACAACTACGATCCAAGGAGATGAAAATATGACTCATTGCGAATCTAGCCCCGGACACCAGCAAAGGGGAAGAAAAGGGGCTGAATGGGGCATGGGTTGTGATGAAAGTTCGAGGGTCCGCCGCGCATGTCTCCACCGTGTCCGTCTCCTCACGTAGAGTGCCGAAGATGGCAGACAGCCCCGTAACTCTTTCGAGTGACCGTCGTTGAGAGTGCGAGGCGGTTGAAGCAACAAGCGCTCGGACGGACGTCCGAGGCGGTCGACCGCACAGGTGACGATTTCGTACCAGCCTGGAGGCTCAAGGTGACGCGCATCAGCTGCGGAGGGCGGCCATGACTTCCGTCCTCGTCTGCGACGACTCCCCGCTTGCCCGAGAGGCGCTCCGCCGCGCGGTTGCGACCGTGCCCGGCGTCGAGCGCGTGACGACGGCTGCCAACGGCGAGGAAGTCCTCCGCCGCTGGGGAGCCGACCGCTCGGACCTGATTCTGATGGACGTGCGCATGCCCGGTCTGGGCGGCGTCGAGACGGTCCGGCGGCTGCTGTCCGCCGACCCCGGAGCGCGCATCATCATGCTCACGGTCGCCGAGGACCTCGACGGTGTGGCGCTCGCGGTGGCGGCCGGCGCGCGTGGCTATCTGCACAAGGACGCCTCCCGCGCGGAGCTGCGTGCGACGGTCACGCAGGCGCTCGCCGACCCGACCTGGCGGCTCGCCCCGCGCCGGCTGCGCTCCGCCGAGATGGGCGCGGCGCCCACGCTCACCGCGCGGGAGATCCAGGTCCTCGAAGGCATGAGCCACGGCCGCTCCAACGCCGAGATCGGCCGCGAGCTGTTCCTCTCCGAGGACACCGTCAAGACGCACGCGCGGCGGCTCTTCAAGAAGCTCGGCGCGTCGGACCGGGCCCACGCGGTGGCGCTCGGCTTCCGGTGGGGCCTGGTGCGGTAGGGCTCTGCGCGGCGATCACGCCGGGTGGCGGACAGGGCCCCGTGCCCTGCACCGCGGGACGGCGGCGGGGTGCGGGGCGCAGCGCCGGATGCCCGCGCGCTCCTGCCCGGCGCGGAGCCGGGGGCATGGGTGCGGCACGAACCGAGCGGGAGGTCCTGGGTCCTTCCCTCATCGGGCCGGCCTGCCTCCGCCTGTTCCGCTCCGGAGTGCGGCAGCCCGCGGCAGTCGATGCGCGGGGGCCTGCGAACGCTTCCGTCCGAGACCCGGCCACGGCCGCCGACGCCACACCCCTCGCGACCGGTCGTACACGCGCCGGGTCCGGGCGAAGCCCGTCGGCCGACGGCGCGGGGCTCGGCGGCCACGGGGTGCCGTGACCCGGCGGAGCCCGGTCCCGACGGGCGTGGAGCCTGCGGCTCCGCGTGGTGTGTCCTCGGCGGGTGCGCGGGTTGTGCCTCGGCGCGGTGGGTTTCCGGTGAGCCTGTGGGTTGTGGCTCCGCGTGGTGCGTCTTCGCCTGGTGTCCGGTTGGTGACTTCGCGTGGTGTGCTGCCGGTGGGTGCGTGGATCGTGGCTCCGCGTGGTGTGCTGTCGGCGGGCACGTGGATCGTGGTTCCGCGCGGTGCGCTGTCGGTGGGGCCGCAGTGCGTGGCCTCGCGCTGTGCGCCGTCGGCGCCCGGAAGTCCGTGTCGCCGGCCGGTGTGCCGCCGAAGGCGTGAAACCCGTGGCTCCGCGTGGCACACCACCGGGTCCGCGGACCCGAACCGAGCCGCACGGCGGTCCACGGAGCCGACCGGGTGGGTCCCGGGCGCGCCGGGCCGGCGCAACCGGACGGATCTGCCGCGCCCGGGGTGCGGGCGGGCCCGTCGTCCGCCGCGCCCGGGAGGTGAAAAACCCCGTCCCACCAGCGCATCGGCGGCAGCCGCCGGACGCACGCTGCTCGTTTCGCCGCGGATGCCGCATCCTTGAGGTGTGGAGTTCCTCGGGGACGAGTCGGTCGAGCGGAAGGGGAGGGCGCAAGGGATGAGTTCCGGCGCACCTGCTCATAACGCTTCGGTGCACAACCAGGGACACGGTGCCGCGGACCAGACGTCCGCAGGGCACCATGGACCGATGCGCGACGACGAGGCGGGCACTGCCCAAGGGGCGATCGGTGCGCTCGTCCATCGCGCCGTCGACGGGGACGAGCAGGCCACGCACGATCTGCTCGCCCATGTCCACCCCCTGGCCCTGCGCTACTGCCGCACCCGTCTGTCGCGCCTGCCCGGCGACGCCCGGCACTTCGTCGAGGACCTCGCCCAGGAGGTCTGCGTCGCGGTGCTCCTCGCGCTGCCCCGCTACAAGGACACCGGCCGGCCCTTCGAGGCGTTCATCTTCGCCATCGCCTCCCACAAGGTCGCCGACCTGCAGCGCGCGGCGATGCGGCACCCCGGCTCGACGGCCGTGCCCTCCGACGAGATGCCGGAGCGCCCCGACGACTCCCTGGGCCCCGAGGAGCGCGCCCTGCTCAGCAGCGACGCCGAATGGGCCAAGAAACTGCTGGCCAACCTGCCGGAGAACCAGCGCGAGCTGATCCTGCTGCGGATCGCCGTGGGCCTCACGGCGGAGGAGACTGGACAGATGTTGGGAATGTCACCCGGCGCGGTCCGGGTGGCCCAGCACCGCGCGCTGAGCCGGCTGCGCGCCCTGGCGGAGCAGTAACCCCGCCACCGCGCCGCCTCCTTGGCATATGAACGGAAGATCAGCCGTTCCCGTACGAACATACGAAGCCCGGAGCCGTGCGCAACCGTGGAATGAGACACCCACGCTTCCCGTTAGCATGGACATCCGCACCGATCAAGGCCATTTGGGGAAGGTGTCATGACTGCCAACGTCGACGGAGTGCCCGGTAAATTCGCGACACTCGGGCTGACCTACGACGACGTGCTGCTGCTGCCGGGCGCGTCGGACATGGCGCCCGACCAGATCGACACCGCCTCGTACGTCTCCAAGAACGTGCGGGTCAACATCCCGCTGCTGTCCGCCGCCATGGACAAGGTCACCGAGTCGCGCATGGCGATCGCGATGGCCCGCCAGGGCGGCGTCGGCGTCCTGCACCGCAACCTGTCCATCGAGGGCCAGGCCAACCAGGTCGACCTGGTGAAGCGCTCCGAGTCCGGCATGGTCACCGACCCGATCACCATCCACCCGGACGCCACGCTCGCCGAGGCCGACGCCCTGTGCGCGAAGTTCCGCATCAGCGGCGTCCCGGTCACCGACGGCAACAAGAAGCTGCTCGGCATCGTCACCAACCGTGACATGGCCTTCGAGACCGACCGCTCCCGCCGGGTGCGCGAGGTGATGACGCCGATGCCGCTGGTCACCGGCAAGGTCGGCATCTCCGGTCCGGACGCCATGGAGCTGCTGCGCCGCCACAAGATCGAGAAGCTTCCGCTGGTCGACGACAGCGGCGTCCTCAAGGGCCTGATCACGGTCAAGGACTTCGTGAAGGCCGAGAAGTACCCCAACGCCGCCAAGGACGCCGAGGGACGGCTGCTGGTCGGCGCGGCGGTCGGTGTCGCCGGTGACGCGTTCGAGCGCGCCCAGGCGCTGATCGAGGCGGGCGCCGACTTCATCGTCGTCGACACCGCGCACGGCCACTCCCGTCTGGTCGGCGACATGGTCGCCAAGATCAAGTCGAACTCCTCCGGCGTCGACGTCATCGGCGGCAACGTCGCCACGCGCGACGGTGCCCAGGCCCTCGTCGACGCGGGCTGCGACGGCATCAAGGTCGGCGTCGGCCCCGGCTCCATCTGCACCACGCGCGTCGTCGCGGGCGTCGGCGTCCCGCAGGTCACGGCGATCTACGAGGCCGCGCTGGCCGCCAAGGAGGCCGGCGTCCCGGTCATCGGCGACGGCGGACTGCAGTACTCCGGTGACATCGCCAAGGCCCTGGTCGCGGGTGCCGACACGGTGATGCTGGGCTCGCTGCTCGCGGGCTGCGAGGAGTCCCCGGGCGAGCTGATGTTCATCAACGGCAAGCAGTTCAAGTCGTACCGCGGCATGGGCTCGCTCGGCGCCATGCAGACCCGCGGCGACCGCAAGTCGTTCTCCAAGGACCGCTACTTCCAGGAGGGCGTCGCCTCCGACGAGCAGCTGGTCCCCGAGGGCATCGAGGGCCAGGTGCCCTACCGCGGCCCGCTCTCCTCGGTCGTCCACCAGCTGGTCGGCGGCCTGCGCCAGTCGATGTTCTACGTCGGCGGCCGGACCGTGCCCGAGCTCCAGGACAACGGGCGGTTCGTGCGGATCACCTCCGCGGGCCTCAAGGAGAGCCACCCGCACGACATCCAGATGACGGTCGAGGCGCCGAACTACAGCCGCAAGTAGGCGGCAGGCCTCCCGAGGGCGGTCCCGGAGCATCCGGGACCGCCCTCGCCGTACGTCCGGGGCGGTGGGCGCCGCGGCCGTCGGGGATACTGGAAGGCGCTGCAACGCATCAGGGAAAGGCCACAGACGTGACTGAGATCGAGATCGGGCGCGGCAAGCGCGGCCGCCGGGCGTACGCCTTCGACGACATCGCCGTCGTCCCCAGCCGCCGTACGCGGGACCCGAAGGAGGTCTCGATCGCCTGGCAGATCGACGCCTACCGCTTCGAGCTGCCGTTCCTGGCCGCTCCCATGGACTCGGTCGTCTCCCCGGCCACCGCGATCCGCATCGGCGAGCTCGGCGGCCTCGGCGTGCTGAACCTCGAGGGCCTGTGGACGCGCTACGAGGACCCGCAGCCGCTGCTGGACGAGATCGTCGGCCTGCCCGCCGAGGCGGCCACCCGCCGTCTCCAGGAGATCTACGCCGCTCCCATCAAGGAGGAGCTGATCGGGCAGCGCATCAAGGAGGTGCGCGACTCGGGCGTGGTCACCGCCGCCGCGCTCTCCCCGCAGCGCACCGCCCAGTTCTCCAAGGCCGTCGTCGACGCGGGCGTGGACATCTTCGTCATCCGCGGCACGACGGTCTCGGCGGAGCACGTGTCCGGCGCGCACGAGCCGCTGAACCTGAAGCAGTTCATCTACGAGCTCGACGTCCCGGTGATCGTCGGTGGCTGCGCCACCTACACGGCCGCCCTGCACCTCATGCGCACCGGTGCGGCCGGCGTGCTGGTCGGCTTCGGCGGCGGCGCCGCGCACACCACGCGCAACGTGCTCGGCATCCAGGTGCCCATGGCCACCGCGGTCGCCGACGTGGCCGCCGCCCGCCGCGACTACATGGACGAGTCCGGCGGCCGGTACGTGCACGTGATCGCGGACGGCAGTGTCGGCTGGTCCGGCGACCTGCCCAAGGCGATCGCCTGCGGCGCGGACTCCGTGATGATGGGCTCCCCGCTGGCCCGCGCGACGGACGGCCCGGGCCGCGGTCACCACTGGGGCATGGAGGCCGTCAACGAGGAGCTGCCGCGCGGCCAGAAGGTCGACCTCGGCACGGTGGGCACGCTGGAGGAGATCCTCACCGGCCCGTCCCACACCCCCGACGGCTCGATGAACCTCTTCGGCGCCCTGCGCCGCGCGATGGCCACGACCGGCTACAGCGAGCTGAAGGAGTTCCAGCGCGTCGAGGTGACGGTGGCGGACTCGCAGCACCGGCGGTAGAGCCGGCGCGGGCTTCGATACGGCGCTGAAGGGGCCGGTCACCAGGTGACCGGCCCCTTCAGCGTGTCCGGGGGCGCGCGTGGTGCTCAGGGGGCGCGCCATGGGCCGTCACCGCAAGCACACCGCCTGGGACCGTATCCGTCTGCGGATGGTGAAGTTCCGGAGGAGGTGCATCTTGTGGATTTACGGGAAGTGAGCGGCCACCCCTAGGAGAAATGGGGGTGGACACTCCGTTCACATCTCAGGAGCCTGCCGCAGTGCCCTCTGCGGTGGGCTCCACCTGTTTTCTACCGTACCCGCGGGGCGCCCCGCCCACCACCAACCCCCGTGGCACGGGCGGCACCCGCGCGCCCCCTCTCACAACCGGTGCGCCGCCCCCGTGGGAGTGGCCCCCCGCGTGTCCAGCAGCAGCTGGGCCTTCACCGACAGGCCCTGGAGGTCGTACGTGCGGTGCTGCTGGAGCAGGATCGTCAGGTCGGCGTCGGCGGCGGCCTCGTAGAGGGAGTCCGCGCGGGGGACGGGCCGGTCGAGGACGTTCCAGGACGGTACGTGCGGGTCGTGGTAGCTGACGGAGGCGCCCAGCTCCATCAGCCGGACGGCGATCTCCTGGGCCGGGGAGCTCTGCTGGTCGGCGAGGTCGGGCTTGTAGGTGACGCCGAGGAGGAGCACCCGCGCGCCGCGCGCGGACTTGCCGTGCTCGTTCAGGAGGGCGGCGGCGCGCTGCACGACGTAGCGCGGCATGCGGCCGTTGACCTCCTGGGCGAGTTCCGCCATGCGCAGGGTGCGGCCCGCGTGGGCGGTCAGGTCCTGGGGGACGGCGTGGCCGCCGACGCCGGGGCCGGGGCGGAACGCCTGGAAGCCGAAGGGTTTGGTCTCCGCGCAGCGCAGGACGTCCCACAGGTCGATGCCCAGGTCGTGGCAGAGGGTCGCCATCTCGTTGACGAGGGCGATGTTGACGTGCCGGAAGTTGGTCTCCAGGAGCTGCACGGTCTCCGCCTCGCGCAGGCCGCGCGCGCGTACGACCTTGTCGGTGATGCGTCCGTAGAAGGCGGCGGCCGACTCGGTGCAGGCGGGGGAGAGGCCGCCGATGACCTTGGGGGTGTTGGCGGGGGTGTGGTCGCGGTTGCCCGGGTCGACCCGGCTGGGGGAGTAGGCGAGGTGGAAATCGTGTCCCGCGCGCAGACCCGACACCGACTCGAGCAGGCGCAGCAGGGGTCCCTCCGTCGTCCCCGGGGGCACGGGGGACTCGAGGATCACCGTGGTGTGCGGGCGCAGCCGCGCGGCGAGGGTGCGGGCGGCCGTCTCCACCTGGCCCAGGTTCAGGCCGCCGTCCGCGCCGCGCGGCGTCGGTGCGCAGATGACCGCGGTGCGCACCCGGCCGAGCTCGGCGGCGTTGGCGGTCGTCCGGAAACCCTGCGCGAGCATGCGGCGCTGTTCGGCGGCGCTGAGGGAGCCCTCCTCGGGACCGGTCCGGTAACCGATGGTGGAGATGCCGGCGGCGACGGCGGCCTGGGCCAGGGGCAGGCCGTACGGGCCGAGTCCGATGACGGCGAGATCTGCGGGCATGGCGTGGGCCGTCCTTCCCAATAACCGGAGTGCGACAGGTGCGCAAGCCCTGTGGACCGGGCAGGCGCGCGCAATGTCAGACTAGGAGTAAATATGACCGATATGTGGGATTGGTCGGCCGAGTTTCGGTGAGTCGTTCCGCCGGGTTGTCCACAGGCTGGGGGCCGTGGTGGCTGAAGTCGGGCAAGCCGGTCAGAATCTGGGCATGAGGGTGGGGGACCGGGCTTCGCCCGACGGGTGCGGCCGATGCGACCGATGAGCGGGAGGCAGCGGTGAGGACAGCGACACTGGGGCCGGAGCAGCGTGCCGGAGCACTCGCGTCCATGGCCGAGCACGAGCTGGACGTGCTGGTGGTGGGCGGCGGCGTGGTCGGTGCGGGTACGGCCCTCGACGCCGCGACGCGCGGTCTGTCCACGGGCCTGGTCGAGGCGCGCGACTGGGCGTCGGGCACGTCCAGCCGGTCCAGCAAACTGATCCACGGTGGCCTGCGCTACCTGGAGATGCTCGACTTCGTGCTCGTCCGGGAGGCGTTGAAGGAGCGCGGCCTGCTGCTGGAAAGGCTCGCTCCGCATCTGGTGCGCCCGGTTCCGTTCCTGTACCCACTGCAGCACAAGGGCTGGGAGCGGTGGTACGCCGGAGCGGGTGTCGCGCTGTACGACACCATGGCGACGGCCCGGGCGCACGGGCGCGGCCTGCGCACGCACCGTCACCTGACCCGCCGTCACGCCTTGCGGGTGGCACCCTGCTTGAAGAAGGACGCGCTGGTCGGAGCCCTCCAGTACTACGACGCCCAGGTGGACGACGCCCGGTTCGTGGCGACGCTGGTGCGCACGGCGGCGGCGTACGGGGCGAAAGCCGCCAACCGTGCGCGGGTCACGGGATTCCTGCGCGAGGGCGAACGCGTCGTGGGCGCCCGGGTGCAGGACGTCGACGGCGGTGGCGAGTACGAGGTCCGCGCCAAGCAGGTCGTCAACGCCACCGGGGTGTGGACCGACGACACGCAGGCGATGGTCGGCGAACGCGGCCAGTTCCACGTGCGGGCCTCAAAGGGCATCCACCTGGTCGTCCCCAAGGACCGCATCCACTCCACGTCCGGGCTCATCCTGCGCACCGAGAAGTCCGTGCTGTTCGTCATACCCTGGGGCCGGCACTGGATCGTGGGCACCACGGACACCGACTGGGACCTCGACAAGGCGCACCCGGCCGCGTCCAGCGCGGACATCGACTACCTGCTGGAACACGTGAACTCGGTGCTCGCGGTGCCGCTGACGCGGGACGACGTGGAGGGCGTGTACGCCGGTCTGCGGCCACTGCTCGCCGGTGAGTCGGACGCCACGAGCAAGCTGTCCCGGGAGCACACCGTGGCGCATCCCGTGCCCGGGCTCGTCGTGGTGGCGGGCGGCAAGTACACGACGTACCGGGTCATGGCCAAGGACGCGGTGGACGCGGCGGTGCACGGACTCGATGTGCGCGTCGCCGAGTGCGTGACCGAGGAGACGCCGCTGGTGGGCGCCGAGGGCTACCACGCGCTGTGGAACGCGCGTGCGCGGACAGCCGCGCGCACGGGGCTGCACACGGCACGGGTGGAGCACCTGCTGCAGCGGTACGGCGCGTTGGCGGAGGAGGTCCTGGACCTCATCGCCGCGGACCCCTCGCTGGGCGAGCCGCTCCGGGCGGCCGACGACTATCTGCGTGCCGAGATCGCCTACGCCGCCTCGCACGAGGGCGCACGGCATCTGGACGACGTGCTGACCCGGCGCACCCGCATCTCGATCGAGACGTTCGACCGGGGGACGCGCAGCGCCCGCGAGGCCGCCGAGCTGATGGCGCCGGTGCTGGGCTGGGACAGGGACCAGGTCGAGCGCGAGGTGGAGCACTACGAGAAGCGGGTGGAGGCCGAGCGGGAGTCGCAGCGGCAGCCCGACGACCTGACGGCCGACGCGGCGCGGCTGGGGGCGCCGGACATCGTGCCGTTGTAGCCGCCGTAGTGGTGGTCGCGTCGCGGGCCACCGGCCTGAATCACTCGAACGGGTGGCGGGATCCGGGATCTTCGTTCGGAACCCGTCCGTTCAGGAAGTGCGAGGGCAGAACTCGGCCGCGAGCACCGCGGGTTCGAGACCGGGATCCGCTATCGAATCCGTGTTCACGCGGAAGGTGAGGACACGCCGGCCGTCGACCGTGGCCGCGGCGCGCACGTAGCTGCCGGAGATGCGTCCGTTGTGCCCCCACACCGTGATGCCGCACGGAAGCGTCACGGGAAACAGGCCCATGCCGTACGAGCCGTGTGCGGTGCGGGTGTCGAGCATCTCGCGCAGCCGGCGCGGGGGCAGCAGTTCACCGCCGAGCAGGGCCCCGTAGAAGCGGTCCAGGTCGGCGAGCGTGGTCACCAACTCGCCCGCGGCGCCGGCCACCCGCGGGTCGAGCCGGGTGACGTCGGTTCCGTCGACCGTGTAGGAGCGGCCGTGCGGCGAGGGCAGAGAGGTCCGGGAACCGGGGAAGGAGGTGTTCCTCAGGCGCAGTGGAGCGATGACGCGGCGTTCGGCCTCGGCGGCGTACGGGCGGCCGGTGACCTGTTCGACGACCAGGCCGAGCAGGACGTAGTTGGTGTTGGAGTAGGAGAAGCGGCCAGGGCCGGCCGGGGGGTGGGTGAGCGCGATGCGTACGGCCTGAAGGGGAGTGACCGGTACGGTGCCCCGTGTGTCGGTGGAGAAGTCGTGGAGGCCGCTGGTGTGGGTGAGCAGGGAACGCAGGGTCAGCGCGCGGCCGTCGTTGCCCGCTCCCCGCACCAGGCCGGGCAGATGCTCCTCCACGGTGTCGGACAGCGACAGGCGGCCCTCGTCGGCGAGTTGCAGGACGACCGTGGCGACGAACGTCTTGGTGATGCTGCCGGCGCGGAAGTGGTCGGCGCGCTCGATACCCTCACCGGCGGCGGTGTAGCGGGCGCCGGTCTCCTCCAGGGCCAGCAGGGCCGCGGCGGGGGCGCCGCCCCGCGTGACCAGGAGCGGAAGGAGCGTGTCCGTGGGCGGGACGGCCCCGGCCGGACAGGCGGTCGAGGCCAGGAGGAGCAGGGCCAGGGACACGGGAACGGCCAGTAGCGTCCGAAGCGGCGGCATCCCGGCTCCTCCCATGTCGGAGGCCCATCATGCAGGTCAGGGGAAGGCGTCCGTCACCCGGGTGCCGTGCGCGAGGGGCCCGGTGAGCGGCCAGAGGCACCCTGGGCGTCGACCACTTGTCGGGTGAGGGACAATGAAGGCTCTGTCAGGGCGGGTTGCATGAGGGGACGCATGTCGGAGGCGGAGCGGGCGGGGACATCCCGTCAGGACAAGAGCGCACGTCTCCTCGCCGGGCGGTACCGGCTGGGAGACGTGCTCGGCCGCGGCGGCATGGGCACGGTGTGGCGGGCCCAGGACGAGACCCTGGGGCGGACCGTCGCCGTCAAGGAGCTCCGCTTCCCGTCGAACATCGACGAGGAGGAGAAGCGGCGGCTGATCACACGGACCCTGCGCGAGGCCAAGGCGATCGCGCGGATCCGCAACAACAGCGCCGTGACCGTCTTCGACGTGGTCGAGGAGGACGACCGGCCCTGGATCGTGATGGAACTCGTCGAGGGCAAGTCGCTCGCCGAGGCCATCCGGGAGGACGGCCTGCTGGAGCCGCGGCGCGCGGCGGAGGTCGGCCTCGCCATCCTGGACGTCCTGCGCTCCGCGCACCGCGAGGGCATCCTGCACCGTGACGTGAAGCCGTCGAACGTGCTGATCGCCGAGGACGGCCGGGTCGTGCTCACGGACTTCGGCATCGCCCAGGTCGAGGGCGATCCGTCCATCACCTCGACCGGCATGCTGGTCGGCGCCCCCTCCTACATCTCCCCGGAGCGCGCCCGCGGGCACAAGCCGGGGCCGGCGGCCGACCTGTGGTCGCTCGGCGGGCTGCTGTACGCGGCGGTGGAGGGCACTCCGCCGTACGACAAGGGGTCCGCGATCGCGACGCTCACGGCGGTGATGACCGAGCCGCTCGAGGAGCCGAAGAACGCGGGACCGCTCAGGGACGTCATCTACGGGCTGCTCACCAAGGACCCCGCCCAGCGGCTCGACGACAGCGGCGCCCGGGCCATGCTGAACGCGGTCATCAACGCGCCCGCGCCCAAGGAGGCCGGGGAACCGGCGGACGCGACGAAGGTCGTGCCGCTGCCCGAGCAGCCGGACGCCGGAGGCAGGCGCGGCGAGGAGGCCGGGGAGAAGCTGCGGGGCGCGTTGCGTTCCGTGCGGAAGGCGGCGGTGGCGGCCGGCTCGGCCGGTGCCGCCGCGGCGGCCCGCGCCAAGTCCGGCAGCGGCGGCGCCGAACCGGCCGCGGGAACCAGGGGCACGCAGGCGGGTGCCTCCGGGGCGCGCCCCGGCGTGGCATCGCCCTCCGCCCCCGCCGCGAAGCCGGCCCAGGCGTTCGGCTCGGGTGCGCAGGGCGCCGCGGGGCAGAAGCCGGCCGCCGGTGGCCGTAGTTCGGGCTGGCCGGTGATGACGCCGCCGGATCTGCCGGCGAGGGCCGTGCCGCGGGCTCCGCTCACCGATGTGGTGCCGCGGCGGACCCTGGTCATCATCGTGGTGGTCGTGGTGCTCGCCGTGATCGGCACCGTGCTGGCCCTCACGCTCGGCGGCGACGAGGGCGACAAGGGAACCGGGGGCAGTGGCGGGACCGTCGCCGGCGGCACCCCGAGTGCCGACACCAAGGGCGACGAGAGCGACGGCACCCGCACCGACGGCACGGCGACCGAGTCGGCGGACACGGGAGCGGGAGAGGGTTCGGCGACCGCCACCGCCGGCGCCGGCGGATCGTCCGGGACCGAGGACGAGGACGAGGACGAAGCCGAGGAAGAGGAAGCGGACGGCGGCGGTACACCGGCGGCGGAGACGTACCGCGGGAACCAGGGGTACTCGATCGGGCTGCCCGAGGGGTGGAAGTACCGGTCGACGGGTACCGCCGGGGACCGGTTCACCGGGCCGAACGGGCAGAAGCTGCTCATCGGCTGGACGACCACGCCGAAGGACGACCCGGTCGCGGACTGGAAGAACCAGGAACGGGCCATGGTGCGCGCCCAGTACCAGCGCATCCGCATCGAGGCGGTGGAATACCGCGGCTGGAACACGGCCGACTGGGAGTTCACCTATGTGGAGAGCGGGACCAAGTACCGTTCCATCGACCGGGGGACCGTCGTCGGCGACCGGCTCGGGTACGGGCTGATGTACACCGCCAAGGCCGCCGACTGGGGCAGCGATCAGCGCAAGGACACCTGGCGGACGCTGACCGAAACGTTCCAGCCGAAGTCCTGAGCATGACCGGCCCGCGGAATGGGGAGTCAGATGTGGCATCCCCGCTCTGCGGGTCGCCTCCGGCACGTATCGTGAATGCCTGCGGACCGTACGCAGCCGGAACGGCCCGCCGGGTGAACGGAACCGATCGACCGTAGTGCCGGGGGAGGCAACGTGGACGACTACGCGGGACGGGTTCTCGCCGACCGCTACCGCCTGCCGCTGCCGCCCTCCGACGAGTACGAACTGACCGAGACCCGCGCCTTCGACACCTACAGCGGGCAGGAAGTCCTGGTCCGGCAGGTCCCGTTGCCGGAGGTCGTCGAGGCCGAGGTGCTGGACGCGGAAGGGCTGCCCGACGGTTTCACCGCCCGTGACGGGGGTGCGCGGCGGGGCGGGCCCGCGCGCGGGGGCACGCGGCGGCCCGCCGACCCGGTCGTGCGGCGCGCGGTCGAGGCCGCGCAGGCGGCGGCCGCCATCCCCGACCACCCGCGCCTGGACCAGGTCTTCGACGTGTTCGCGGAGGGCGGTTCGCTGTGGATAGTCAGTGAACTCGTGCCCGCGCGTCCGCTCGCCGCCCTGCTCGCCGAGAAGCCGCTGTCCCCGTACCGGGCGGCGGAGGTCGCCTCCGACGTCCTGACCGCGCTGCGGGTACTGCACTCCCACGGCTGGGTGCACCGCAACATCACCGCGCGCACGGTGCTCGTCTGCGACGACGGCCGGGTGATGCTGACCGGTCTCGCGGTCGGTGCGGCGGAGGAGGCGCTGTGCGGGTACGACCCGGTGCCCCCTCCGGACGAGGAGCCGGGGGAGGCGGCGGGGACGCTCGAGGCCCTGGGGCCGGTGCCGTCCGCGGGCACGCCGGAAGCCGGGCGCGGCCCGTCCTGGCCGCCCGGGTTCACCGCCGGCCCCGACCCCGACCCCGATGCCGCGCGCCGGGCCGCCATCGAGGCACGGGCCGGCCGGATGTCCGGCGGCGGGGCGGACACGGCGGGCGGTCTCTCGCCCGTGGCGGCCCCCAAGGCCCTCGACAGCGCGGGCGACGTGCGGGCGGCCCGCGCGGGGGCGATCGCCGCGTACCGGGCGGGCACCCGCGCCGCGGCCCGGGTGCAGGAGGCCCAGCAGAACGGCCGTGCCGCCCTGCCCGGCGCCCGGCCCGCCCCCGAGGACGGCCACCCGGCCCCCGCCCCCCGGCCCGGCGACGGCTCCGCGCAGCCGCCGTACGTCACCCGGCCCGACGACGAGGACGAGGGCACGGCCGCCGCCGCGGTCCCGCCGGGACAGATAGCCGACCCCTACGGTGTGGGCGCCACCGGCCGGTACGGGGCCGGGCCCCGCACGGGCGGCGGCAGCGGACGCACCGCCCCCGGCACATCCGAGGCCCCCACCGCCCTCGAGCCGGCGGCCGCCGCCGCCCCGCCCGCACGCTGGGACGACCTGGCGGCACACGCCCCCGCGCGCCGCGGCCCGGCCACCGCGCTGGCCGCCGAGCGGGCGCGGCAGGCGCGCATGGCCGTCATCGGCCCCGTGACCGAGCGGTGGGCGCCGGAGCAGGCCGGCCCCGTGCACGAGAACTGGCAGCTCGCCGCCCCGATCGGCCCCGCCACCGACCTCTGGGCGCTGGGCTCCCTGCTGTTCCGGGCCGTCCAGGGACACGCGCCCTACCCGGAGGAGTCGACGGCCGAGCTGGTGCAGATGGTGTGCGCCGAGCCGCCCGCGTTCGCCGAGGAGTGCGGGCCGCTGCGGCCGGTCGTGGAGTCGCTGCTGCGTCAGGACCCCACCGAGCGGCTCGACTTCGAGGAGCTGCGCGGCTGGCTGCGTTCGCTGGTGAGGTCGGCGCCCGAGCCCGAGGCGGGTGTGCACGTCATAGCGGCTCCCCCCGTGGACACGAGCCGGCTGCCCGTCATACGGCGCCGGGGCGAGCTGGTGCGCAGGCGCCGCGCCGGGCTCCCCGCGCACCACGGGCGGCACAAGCGGGCCAGACAGGACGCCGGTTCCCCGCGCCGGCTCGGCCGGACCCTGCTTCTGCTGGTGCTGCTCGCCATGGCGGCGGCGATCACGTACGCCATGCTGTTCATGCCGAAGTCCGGTGAGGATGTGTCGGGTTCGGCCGACCGCACCGGAGCCGCCGGTGAGGTGAGCCCCGCACCGAGCCCGCCGGAGGCCGGCGGGGAGCCGGACGGCGGGAAGAACTCACCCGATCCGGAGGGAAGTTCGCAGGACGGCCCCGGGGAGTCGGCGGCCTCCACCGAGACGCAGACCACCGGCCCCGAGGTCGCCGACGGCTTCATCCTGGCCAAGGACCCGGAGGGCTTCCGGGTCGCCGTCGCCGAGGGCTGGCAGCGCACCGCGAAGAACGGCAGCGGCCAGGTCGTCTACGCGAGCGGCGACTTCGAGCTCATCGTCGTACCGGGCCGGGACAGCGCGCAGAGGTACGGCAGCGACCCCATGGCCTACCAGCGGGACGACGAGCGCGAACTCCAGCCCTACCGCGACTCCAGCTGGGCCACCTCCACCGGTCTGAAGACCATCGAGGTGGGCGGGCGGACCATGGCCGAGGGCCAGTTCACCTGGACCGGCGACGGCGGCGAGCTGTACATCCGCAACCTCGCGGCGCTGATCGACGGCCGCTACCACGTGGTGCAGGTACGCGGGCCGGAGGCCGAACGGGACGAGGTGACACGGCTCTACGAGCAGGCGGCGGCGACCTACCGGTTCACCGGCTGAACCACCGACTCCACGCAGTCACGGGGATTTTGGTTGCCTCCCACCCCATACAGCGACAACTGTCACAGTGCGGTCTCCATGGCACCCCCTCGGTTCCCAGGAGGGGCCGGGATACTTACGCTGACCCTGTCAAGACCATTGCGGGGCAACGTGAATCAGATGCAGGGCTCGCTCGTCGCGGGCCGCTACCGGCTCGGCGAATCCATCGGGAGCGGTGGCATGGGCCGGGTGTGGCGCGCCCACGACGAGGTGCTGCACCGGGCCGTCGCCATCAAGGAACTGACCGCGGCGCTCTACGTCTCCGACAGCGAACAGGCCATGCTGCTGGCACGCACCCGCGCGGAGGCGCGGGCGGCCGCGCGGATCAACCACTCCGCCGTCGTCACGGTGCACGACGTGCTGGAGCACGACGGCCGGCCGTGGATCGTGATGGAGCTGGTCGAGGGCCATTCGCTGGCCGACGCGGTGAAGGAACGGGAGCGCGTCGACCCCCGCGAGGCAACGCGCATCGGCCTGTGGGTGCTGCGCGCACTGCGCGCCGCGCACACCGCCGGCGTGCTGCACCGCGACGTCAAGCCCGGCAACGTGCTCCTCGCCCGGGACGGCCGGGTGCTGCTCACCGACTTCGGCATCGCGCAGATCGACGGCGACACGGCCATCACCCGCACCGGTGAGGTCGTCGGTTCGGTCGACTACCTCGCGCCCGAGCGGGTCCGCGGCCACGACCCCGGCCCCTCCTCCGACCTGTGGGCGCTCGGCGCGACGCTGTACACGGCGGTGGAGGGCAGATCGCCGTTCCGCCGTACCTCACCGCTGACCACCATGCAGGCGGTCGTCGAGGAGGAGGCCGAGGAGCCCCGGCACGCCGGCCCGCTCGCGCCCGTCATCAGCGCACTCCTGCACAAGGATCCGGCCACCCGCCCCGACGCGGACCGGGCCGAGCAGATGCTCGCCGAGGCCGCCGAGGGACGCCGGCCGCCCGCGGCGCAGGAGTACGTGCCGACCCGGGCCGTCGACGCCCACGTGCCCCTGCCGTACGAGACCAGGCCGGAGGCGGTTCCGCAGGTCCCGCACCCCTCGTCGTACCCGCAGCACCCGCAGGGCGGTCCCACGGCCGTCCAGCAGTCGTACGGGCCCCCCGCCGCGGCCCCCCGCCGACGGGTGCGCGGACGGGTGGTCGCCCTGGTCGTCGCCCTGGCGGCGATCATCGGCGGGGGAACCGCGGTGCTGCTCCAGCAGGGCGACCGGGGCGGCACCACGGCCGGACCGTCCCCGACGGCCACCTCTACCTCCACGCCCGGCCCCACCGAGGCGGGGGAGACCGAGTCGCCGGGAGGCCTCCCGGAGGGTTGGGTCCGCCGCAGCGACCCCTACGGCTTCAGCATCGCCCTGCCCGGCGACGACTGGGAGCGCGTGGTCTTCGACGAGGCGACCCGGCAGGTCGACTACACGCCCGACGGCGGCGAGCACTTCATCCGCATCGCCGTCGACGACTCGCCCGACTTCGACGACCCGTACGAGCACCTGCGCGATCTGGACCAGCAGATAGGGCAGCGCCTGGTCGGCTACGAGCGGATCGTTCTGGACCGCCGCGTCTACCGGGACCGCGAGAGCGCCCGGCTGGAGTACGGCTGGACCGCGCTGGCCAAGGACACCGACTTCCCGGGGCCGCGCCGGGCGGTCGACCAGATGTACCTCTCGCGGAACGGCGTCGAGTACGCCCTCTACATGTCCGGGCCGGTCGAGGACTGGGCCACGACCAGCGGGCAGTTCGAGACGGTGCTGAAGGGGTGGCGCGAGCCCTGACGCCGGTGGCGGGGGCGGACGCGCGCCGCTTGGCCGAATCGCCGTACCGGAGGGGACACATCCGGTGGGGCATGATGGGCCCATGGGGACCGACGGGGAGGCCGAGAACGCGACCGCGAGGACCAACGGCCGTGTCATCGCTGGCCGTTACCGGGTGGAGGCGAGGCTCGGGCGTGGCGGCATGGGTGTGGTCTGGCGGGCAACCGACCAACTGCTCGGACGGGGTGTCGCCGTCAAGGAGCTCCCCCTGGACGAGACGCTCTCGGCGGCGGACGCCCGGCGCCACCGGGACCGCACCCTGCGCGAGGCGCGCGCCCTGGCGCAGTTGAGCCATCCGCACATCATCGTCGTCCACGACGTCGTCGAGGACGACGAACGCCCGTACATCGTCCTGGAGCTGATCGACGGCCCGTCCCTCGCCGACCGGGTCGCCGAGCAGGGCCCGGTCGACGCCGCGGAGGCCGCGCGGATCGGCATCGCCCTGCTCGGCGCGCTGCGCGCCGCCCACACGGCCGGTGTGCTGCACCGCGACCTCAAGCCCGCCAACGTCCTGCTGGAGAACGGCACCGGCCGGGTCGTCCTCACCGACTTCGGCATCGCCCGGCTGTCGGGCTCCACCACGCTCACCGAGACCGGCTCCTTCGTCGGCTCGCCCGAGTACACCGCCCCCGAGCGGATGTCCGGCGCCAGGACGGGACCGGAGTCCGACCTGTGGTCGCTGGGCGCGCTGCTGTGCACGGCGCTCAGCGGCGAGTCGCCGTTCCGGCGGGACTCCCTCGGCGGGGTCCTGCACGCCGTCGTGGTCGACGAGATCCGCCCGCCCGCCGAAGCGGGACCGATCCTTCCCGTGGTGCGCGGCCTGCTGGAGCGCGATCCCGACCGCCGGCTGGACGCGGACCGGGCCGAGCGGATGCTGCGGGCGTTCCGGGAGACGGGCCGCACGCCGGAGTCGGCGCCCCCCGGACTGCTGCCCCCGCACCGGGGCGCGCCCCGCCGGCGGCCCCCGGTGCGGCGGGAGGAGACGGGAGGGGGCACCGGGGCGCGTCCGGTCCGGCGGCAGCCCACGAGGGGCGCGCTCGTCGCGGCGCTGGCGGTCGCCGCGATGGCGGGAGCGGGGGTGTCCACGGCGGCGCTGCTCATGCAGGACCGGGGCGGCGACGGGGGCGGTACGCCGACGAGCACGGCGCCGGAGACACCCGCGAGCCAGTCGCCGTCCGGTTCCCCGGGTCCCTCGGACGGTCCCACGCCGACCGGTTCCCCGGTCCGGCCGGAGGGTCCCGTGGAGGGGAGCTGAGTTCCCGTCCGGGTCACGGGTCTGTGACCGGTCGGCATCCGTGGTGGATCCCCGGGGGCCCGGCGCGATAGGGATGGACCATGAGCAGCGACGGGGGAGCCCGCCACGGGGCCGACGAGCCAACCAGTTTTGGTCTGCGACCGCCGAACCCGAACCCGCCCACGGCCGTGCCGCACCCCGGCAACCCGTACGCGGTACCGACCCAGGTGGTTCCGCCGCGGACGCACGACCGTTCGCCGGACCGGACGCGGCACCAGCCGCCGCCCCCGGAACCCGCGTCCGACCCCGGCGCCGGCCGGCTGATCGCCGGCCGCTACCGGCTGCTCGCCAGGCTCGGACACGGCGGCATGGGCACGGTGTGGCGGGCCAAGGACGAGACCGTGGACCGCGAGGTCGCCGTCAAGGAGCCCCGCGTCCCGGACCACCTTCCCGAACGCGAACGCTCCAACGCCTTCGAGCGGATGCGCCGTGAGGCCCGCGCCGCCGCCCGGCTCGACCATCCCGCGGTGGTCGACGTCCATGACGTCGCGGTGGTCGACGGCCGGCCGTGGATCGTGATGGAACTGGTCCGGGGCCGTTCCCTGGGCGCCGTGCTGCAGGACGAGGGCACCCTGTCCGCGCGCGAGGCGGCCAGGATCGGCCTGGAGGTGCTCGGCGCGCTGGAGGACGCCCACGCGGCGGGCATCCTGCACCGCGACGTCAAACCGGACAACGTCCTGCTCGGCCGGCACGACCGGGTCGTCCTCACCGACTTCGGCATCGCCCGGATCGAGGGCGAGACCGATCTGACCGACACCGGTGGCTTCGTCGGTTCGCCCGAGTACATCGCCCCGGAACGGGTGCTGGGCCGGCGCCCCGGCCCCGCCTCCGACCTGTGGTCGCTCGGCGTGGTGCTCTACGCGGCGACGGAGGGCGTCTCGCCGTTCCGCCGCAGCAACACCCCCGCCACCCTCCAGGCGGTCCTCAACGCCACGCCGGCGCCGCCCGCCGCCGCGCGGGGCCCGCTGGCCGAGGTCATCACCGGGCTGCTGCAGAAGGACCCGGCGCGCCGTCCGGACGCCGCCCGGGTCCGCGCCGCACTGGAAACGGCCGCGAACCCGCCCGCCCCCCGGCCCACGCAGGGCGTTCGGTTCCCCGACGGAGAACCCGGCGGCAAGGGCGTCCGGATCGGCCGCAGGACGCTGACGGTGCTGGGCGCGGCGGTCGTCGCGGGAGCGGTGGCCGCGTACCTGGTGGTCGCGGACCCGTTCGCGGGGCCGCTGCCGGACGGCTGGAAGCGGCACGAGCTCCCGGCCAGGGTGGGCGCCGCCGTCGCGGTGCCGGCGGACTTCGTGGAGGACGAGCAGGCCGAGGACTCGGACGGGACCGTCGCCTCCTTCACCGACCCGAGCGGGCTGGTGCGGGTCGAGGTCGACCGCGACATCAAGGCCGAGGACGAGAACGGCGAGATCGAGGCCTCGGCCCCGGAACGGGCGTTCGCCCACTGGGAGGAGCTCAGGGACGGCGAGTACGGCTGGGACATCGCCGACACCCCGGCCCCGAAGGGCAGACCGCGCGAGACCACGTACCGGGACCGCGAGGCGGCCACGAACACCATCGTCTACACGACGACGACCGATCCGGCGCTGGTGCGCGAGGCACAGGTCGTGTACTACCGGAACGAGGACGGTGACATGTACCGGCTCTGGATCGTGTACCCGGGCAAGGGCTACTTCGCCGAGGACGGCCGGGAGATCGCCCGCACGGTCGTCGACTCCTGGGACATCCACCGGCTCTGAGCGGGACGATCTCCGCCAACGCGCTGATCAGGGGCTTTGTTGCCAGTGCCCACTGGCGCGATGGGCGAGCGGCGGGGGAATCCGTTACCGACGGGTACACAAAGTGTTCCCCCGGGCATACCCTGCGGCTCATGACGGACGCGCAGACCCGGGAAAAGACCGGCACCAACCCCCTCGCCCCCGCGCCGGCGGGTGCCCGCACCGCCGCCGACGTGGTCACGCCGGAGCTGGTCGCCCGGCTCACCAAGGGCGTGGCCGGCTCCGGCCGGACCGCCAACCACACGCCGTTCACCGGCGAGAAGCTGGCCGACCTGCCCGAGTCGACGCCCGAGGACGTCGAGAAGGCCTTCGAGGCGGCCCGCGCCGCCCAGGCCGTCTGGGCGCGGATTCCGGTCCGGGAGCGCGCCGCCGTCCTGCTGCGCTTCCACGACCTGGTGCTGAGCCGCCAGGCCGAGGTGCTCGACCTGATCCAGCTGGAGACCGGCAAGGCGCGGCTGCACGCCCACGAGGAGGTGCAGGCCGTCGCCGTCGCCGCCCGCCACTACGGCCGCCGGGCCGCCGCGTACCTGCGGCCCAAGCGGCACGCGGGCGCCCTGCCGGCCCTCACCAAGGTCACCGAACTGCGCCACCCGCGCGGTGTGGTGGGCCAGATCGCGCCCTGGAACTACCCCCTCGAACTCTCCGTCGGCGACGCCCTCCCGGCGTTCGTCGCGGGCAACGCGGTCGTGATGAAGCCCGACACGGAGACCTGCCTCACCGCGCTGTGGGCCCGTGACCTGCTGATCGAGGCCGGACTGCCCGCCGACGTCTTCCAGGTCGTCCTCGGCGAGGGCCCGGTCGTGGGCCCCGAGGTGGTCCGGCACGCCGACTACGTCTCCTTCACCGGCTCCACCCGCACCGGCCGCGAGGTCGCCCGGGGCGCCGCCGACCGCCTGGTCGGCGTCTCCCTCGAACTCGGCGGCAAGAACGCCATGCTGGTGCTGGAGGACGCCGACCTCGACAGGGCCGCCGCGGGCGCCGTCCGCGCCTGCTTCTCCTCCGCCGGCCAGCTGTGCATCTCCATCGAGCGGCTGTACGTCCACGAGTCGGTCGCGGACGCCTTCCTGGAGCGCTTCGCCGCCCGCACCAGGGCGATCCGCCTCGGCACCTCCCTCGCCTACGGCGCCGACATGGGCTCGCTGGTCGGCGAACGCCAGCTGGCCGCCGTCACCCGGCACGTCGACGACGCCGTCGCCAAGGGCGCCAAGGTGATCGCGGGCGGCACGGCCCGCCCGGACATCGGCCCCTACTTCTACGAGCCGACCATCCTCGACGGCGTCGAGGCCCCGATGAGCGTCTGCTCCGAGGAGACCTTCGGCCCGGTCGTCTCCGTCTACCGCTTCTCCTCCGACGACGAGGCGGTCGAACGCGCCAACTCCACCCCGTACGGCCTGAACTCCTCCGTCTGGACCGGGAACGCCCGGCGCGGCCGCGAGGTCGCCGCCCGGCTGCGCACCGGCACGGTGAACATCAACGAGGGGTACGCGCCCGCGTACGGCAGCGTCCAGTCGCCGATGGGCGGCATGAAGGACTCCGGGCTCGGCCGCCGGCACGGCTCCGAGGGCATCCTCAAGTACACCGAGGCCCAGACCGTCGCCCACCAGCGGCTGCTCCCGATGGCCCCTTCGCTCGGCATGGACGACGAGGCGTACGCCCGGTTCATGAGCACCGGTCTCCGCCTCATGAAGGCGCTCCGGTTCAGATGACCAGCCGCGGGGGCGCGGGGCCGCACCGGTATGCGGCCCCGCCGCGCGAGCGTGAGAAACCACCTACGACCCGCACGTGAACTCAACGAGGAGACCCCGTGCCTCAAGACGCTTATGACTACGACGTCCTCGTCGTCGGCTCCGGCTTCGGCGGCTCCGTGACCGCCCTCCGCCTGACGGAGAAGGGATACACCGTCGGCGTCCTCGAAGCCGGCCGCCGCTTCACCCGCGAAACCCTGCCCAGGAACTCCTGGGACCTGAAGAACTACCTCTGGGCGCCGAGGCTCGGCATGTACGGCATCCAGCGCATCCACCTGCTCGGCAACGTCATGGTGCTGGCCGGCGCGGGCGTCGGCGGCGGCTCGCTCAACTACGCCAACACCCTCTACGTACCGCCGAAGCCGTTCTTCGAGGACCCGCAGTGGGGGCACATCACCGACTGGCAGGAGGAGCTGGACCCGTACTACGACCAGGCCAGGCGCATGCTCGGCGTACGGCTCAACCCGACGACGACCCCGTCGGACGTGCACCTGAAGGCGGTGGCCGAGCGGATGGGCGTGGGCGAGAGCTTCCACATGGCCCCGGTCGGCGTCTTCTTCGGCGACGGCGAGGACGCCGACGGGAAGACGAGGGCGGAGCCGGGGCAGGAGGTGCCCGACCCGTACTTCGGCGGTGCGGGGCCGTCCCGCCGGGCCTGTGCCGAGTGCGGCGAGTGCATGACCGGCTGCCGGCACGGGGCGAAGAACACCCTCAACGAGAACTACCTCCACCTCGCCGAGAAGGCGGGCGCGGTCGTGCACCCCATGACGACGGCCGTGTCGGTCACGGAGGACTCGCGGGGCGGGTTCGCCGTCGCCACGCTCCCGACCGACGACCGCCGCAAGGGGAAGGGACGCACCTTCCGCGCCCGCCGGGTGGTGCTGGCGGCCGGCACCTACGGCACCCAGACGCTGCTGCACCGGATGAAGGCGGGCGGCCGGCTGCCGTACCTCTCGGACAGGCTGGGCGAGCTGACCCGCACCAACTCCGAGGCCCTCGTCGGCGCGCAGACCGACGACCGCCGCTACCGCAGGGCCACCGGCGCGCCGAAGGCCGACTTCACCCGCGGGGTGGCCATCACCTCGTCGATCCACCCGGACGAGAACACCCACATCGAGCCGGTCCGCTACGGCCGCGGCTCCAACGCGATGGGCGGGCTGTCCATCCTCCAGGTGCCGTACGCGGGCGGCGGCTCGGGCGCCGCCCGGGTGCTCGGCTGGCTGGGCAACGCGGCGAGGCACCCCTGGCTGCTCATGCGTTCGCTGTCCAACCGGCGCTGGTCGGAGCGGACCATCATCGGCCTGGTGATGCAGTCGCTGGACAACTCCCTCACGACGTACCTCAAGCCGTCCGGGGCCGGCCGCGGGCTGCTCACCGCCCGACAGGGGCACGGCGCCCCCAACCCCAAGCAGATCAAGGCGGCCACGGACGGCGCGTCGGCGCTGGCGGCCGAGATCAACGGCTTCGCCGGCTCCAACGTCGGCGAGCTGACGGGGATGCCGCTGACCGCCCACTTCCTGGGCGGCTGCCCGATCGGCGCCTCCCGCGAGACCGGTGTGATCGACCCGTACCACCGTCTCTACGGCCACCCCGGCATCTCGGTCGTGGACGGGGCGGCGGTCTCGGCGAACCTGGGCGTCAACCCCTCCCTGACCATCACGGCGCAGGCCGAGCGGGCGATGTCGTACTGGCCCAACAAGGGCGAGACCGATCCGCGCCCCGCGCAGGGGGAGGCGTACCGGCGCCTGGAGCCGGTCGAGCCGAAGTCCCCGGCGGTCCCGGCGGAGGCGTTCGGCGCGCTGCGGCTGCCGTTCCTGGGGATGCCGGCGGTGCCGCCGAAGAAGTAAAGGGAAAAGGACCTGTGCCCCCCTCCGAGCTCAGGTCCTTTTCCCTTGTCCGGGTGGTGCCGCACGGGGTGCGGCCGGGTGGCGTTACGCCTCCGGACCGGTCTTGCGCCGGCGCACCACGAACACCGCACCGGCGCCGACCACGACGGCGGCGCCGCCGACCAGGCCGATCACCGGAAGGGCGGAGCTCGAACCGGTCTCGGCGAGGCTGCCGGTGACCTCGACGGCCTTCACCTCGTCGAGCGCGACCTTGCCGCCGGTCTGCGGCTCGGCGTCGTTCGGCTCACCGGGGTCGGAGCCGGCGGCCAGGATGTCGAAGAAGTAGATCCAGCCGTCGGAGTCGTCGGCCACCCAGCAGCCCTCGTCGTCCGCGTACTCGGCGAAACCGCCGGTGATGCCGAGCGCGTCGGGCACCGTACCGCTGACGCTCAGCCGCAGCTGGTACGAGACCGACTGGCCGGCACCGAGCGAGAACGCGGCGAACGTGCCGCCCTCACCGGCGGCGTCCGCGAGGGTGTTCCACGTTCCGGCGGCCCTGTCGAAGACCTGGACCGTGATCCGCCCGGAGTAGTCCTTCTCGTCCCAGCCGAGGGCCGCGACGCCGATCAGCGGCTTGATGTCCTCGATCTCGTCGTCGCCGCGGTTGGACACGTCGAACGAGAACGCCGTCCAGCCGCTGCCGGCGACGATCGTCTCGGGCAGCCCCGACAGACCGCTGCGCAGGTCGGCGCTGAGCTCGGCCGTGCTGTTGCCCTCGTCGTCGGTGCACAGCTCGACGTCGTCCTCCGCGGGCGCGCTCCCGCTGGGCGACGGGGTGCCGGTCGGCGAGCCCGTGGCCGTGGCCGACGCGCTCGCACCGGACAAGGGGGTGGTGTCCTCCCCGGCCGGGGTGCTCGCCTCGTCGGTGGCGGGGCTGCTCGGGTCCTGCTCGGCCGGGCTGCTCGGGTTCTGCTCGGCCGGGCTGCTCGTGGCGTCGGTGGGGGAGCCGGTGTCCGTCGCGCCGGTGTCCGGGGTCTCGGCCGCGGTGCTCTGCTCGGCCGCCGGGCCGGTCGGCGTCTCGTCGGACGCGAACGCAGCCGGGGCCGAGAGCAGGGCCAGCGGCGCTATGACGGCCGTCGCGGCCGCCGTGGCCATGGCACGGCGAAGCTTCATGAAGACCTCGGTGAATCCGGTGTACCGCTCGGGCGCGGTACGGGGTGGGAGACGCCTCCGGGTGGGGCGTCACGGCTGCGGTCCGTGAGGATGCAGTGAGTTCGATCAACCAGCCCCGTGGATGGTTGTCCCGGCCCTCACGGAATTCTTATGTGAGGTGGATCACAGGTGGGGGGTGATCGTCGGCGGCGTACGCTCGGCCGCCCACGACCGCCGCCGGGAGGAGGCCCTCGACTCCGTGACCGAACGCACGTCCGAAGAGCGTGGCCCGGAGTCCTCGTTCCTTCCCGATGACGTCTGGGAGAGGTCCGTCCGGGACGGTGAGCGCGACATCCGTGCCTCCGCCTCCAAGGAGCCGTCGGCGCGGGCGCGCATGGTGGCCGAGCGGCTGTGGGCCATGGACGAGGCGCAGGCCGCCGGGACGGCCGCCGGCGGAGGACGACGCGGGCTGCGGCGTCGTCCCCCGCACCTGAGGCGTACGGCGGGTTCCCGCCGGCCGGTCCCGGGCGTCCCCGGGACCGGCCGCCCTCCGGGTGACCGGGCCGCTGTCCCCTGCCGTCCGGTCACCTGCCCGGGGCGAGGTCCCGCGGCGGAGCCGCACGCCTCATCGCTCCGGCGGGCCACGCGTGGTGCTCCCGGGCCCGCCCCCGGCCGGCGCGGACACCGGTACCGGCGAAGCGGTTCCCCCACCGGTCACGCACCGCGCGGGTGCGGGACGCCGCGGCCGTGCGGGTGCGGGACGACGCGTACGTCCGTACCGCGCACGCGGCGTCAGATCCTGCCGCGGCACAGCTCCAGCAGGGTCATCGCGAGCGTGGTGCCCGGCTTGCCCAGGGCGTCCCGGTAGGTGGCGAGGACCTCCATCTCGCGGGACAGGTTCACCCGCCGCCCGCCGGAGGCGATCCGTTCCTTCTGGATGACGGCCGACACGGCCATCCGTTCCTGCACCAGACCGATGATCCGGTCGTCGAGCGCGTCGATCCGCTCGCGGGCGCCGGTGATCAGCGCGGCGGCCTCGGTGGTGCGGGCGCCGGTCTTCTCGGTCGACTCCGTCGTGGTGGCGGTCATGCCGGGGCTCCTCGTGGGTGGGTGCGGTGCCCCGGAGCGGCGAGGTCCGGAGGAAAACGCCAGGCGCCCCGGACCTTGTCGGCCCGGGGCGCCTGGGAAGTCGCTTGTCAGTTGCTCAAGCAGCACGACCATGGCAGCCGGTGGGCCGGTTGCCATAGGTAAAGAGGAAGGTCGGGTGCGTGAGCATGGGGCAAGTATGCCCGGACGGCCGTGGCCGTCCAACACCGATCGCATGGTGAGACGGGGCCCGGCGGGGCCGCCGTCCCGGTCCGGGACGTGTTCCGCCGCCACCTCGGTAGAATCGGGAGGCACAAGACCCCCGCCCCACCGCCGGAAGGCACCTCGTGTCATCAGCGTCTCCCGCTGCCAACGCGCCCGACACCGTCCTGGTCGTCGACTTCGGCGCGCAGTACGCCCAGCTCATCGCCCGTCGCGTCCGCGAGGCGCGGGTCTACAGCGAGATCGTGCCGAGCACCATGCCGGTCGAGGAGATCCTCGCCAAGAACCCGGCGGCGATCATCCTGTCCGGCGGCCCCTCGTCCGTGTACGAGGAGGGCGCCCCACGCCTCGACCGCGAGATCTTCGAGGCCGGCGTCCCCGTCTTCGGCATGTGCTACGGCTTCCAGCTCATGGCCCAGAGCCTGGGCGGCCAGGTGGACAACACCGGCGCCCGTGAGTACGGCCGTACGGACCTGCACGTCTCCCGGACGTCCTCCACCCTCTTCGAGGGCACCCCCGACGAGCAGGCCGTCTGGATGTCGCACGGCGACGCCTGCTCCGCCGCCCCCGAGGGCTTCACCGTCACCGCCTCGACGGACGTCGTCCCGGTCGCCGCGTTCGAGAACGACGACAAGAAGCTCTACGGCGTCCAGTACCACCCCGAGGTGATGCACTCCACGCACGGGCAGCAGGTGCTGGAGCACTTCCTGTACCGGGGCGCGGGCCTCACCCCGGACTGGACCACCGGCAACGTCATCGACGAGCAGGTCGCCGCCATCCGCGAGCTGGTCGGCGACAGGCGCGCCATCTGCGGTCTCTCCGGCGGCGTGGACTCCGCCGTCGCCGCCGCCCTCGTCCAGAAGGCCATCGGCTCCCAGCTGACCTGCGTCTACGTCGACCACGGCCTGATGCGCAAGGGCGAGACCGAGCAGGTCGAGAAGGACTTCGTCGCCGCGACCGGCGTCCAGCTGAAGGTCGTGGACGCGGAGGAGAGGTTCCTCACCGCGCTCAAGGGCGTCTCCGACCCCGAGGAGAAGCGGAAGATCATCGGCCGGGAGTTCATCCGGGTCTTCGAGCAGGCCCAGGCCGAGATCATCGCGGACGAGGGCCCGGCGGTGGAGTTCCTGGTCCAGGGCACCCTCTACCCGGACGTCGTCGAGTCCGGCGGCGGCACCGGCACCGCCAACATCAAGTCCCACCACAACGTGGGCGGTCTGCCCGAGGACCTCGAGTTCAAGCTGATCGAGCCGCTGCGCAAGCTGTTCAAGGACGAGGTCCGGATGGTCGGCCAGGAGCTCGGCCTGCCCGAGGAGATCGTCCAGCGCCAGCCGTTCCCCGGACCCGGCCTGGGTATCCGCATCGTCGGCGAGGTCACCAAGGAGCGGCTGGACCTGCTCCGCGAGGCCGACGCCATCGCCCGTGAGGAGCTGACCGCGGCCGGTCTCGACCGGGACATCTGGCAGTGCCCGGTGGTGCTGCTCGCGGACGTGCGGTCCGTCGGCGTCCAGGGCGACGGCCGTACCTACGGCCACCCGATCGTGCTGCGCCCGGTCTCCAGCGAGGACGCCATGACCGCCGACTGGTCGCGGCTGCCGTACGACGTCCTCGCGAAGATCTCGACCCGGATCACCAACGAGGTGCGGGACGTCAACCGCGTCGTCCTCGACGTGACCTCCAAGCCGCCGGGCACCATCGAGTGGGAGTAGTCCCCGCCGTCATGTCCGCTTGAGGGTGCGCACCGGCCCTCCGGGCTGCCAGACCTGGACGACCAGGTACGTGTCGTCCTCGACGCAGGTCCGTACGACCTCCGTCAGCTCGGTGCGGAAGAGGTGGAACGGCTCCGGCGGTTCCACCTCTTCGGCGTACCCGGCCCGGGTCCGCGTGTCGTCGTCGGCGATCTCGACCGCCCGGCCGCTGATCCGGACGTCGCCGCCGCCCATGCCCGTGCCGCCGCCGGGGTTCGCCTGGAGCGCGAAGCGCGGGTCGCGGCGCAGGTCGAGCGCCTTGAGCGAGCCCGGCATCATGCCGAGCCACAGCTCCCCGTCCAGGAAGCGGACCTCCAGGCCGGTGGTGCGCGGTGAGCCGTCCTTGCGCAGGGTCGCCAGAACGTGGTGGGTGTAGGCGGCGAAGCGCTCCTCCACGGTCTTCGCGAGATCCGGTTCGGCGGCGGCGAAGGCCGCCCAATTCGTGTGCATGGGCCGAGTGTGGAGGGGATACCGGACATCTTGTGTCGGGTATCGGCGGCGTCCTCCGGACGGAGCAGCGGGCCCCGCACCGCATCTTTACGGAAGAGAGCTGTCGTACGGGGCGGCCCCCCGGTAACTTCCGCCCCGTACGCACACCCCCCGCGGGAGGACTCATGCACGGGCCCACGCCGCCCCTGCCACTGCCCACCGGCGCACTGCGCTTCGCCATGCCGCCCCGGCACGAGTCGGTCGAGGACGAGCGCCGGCACCGCAAGGAGCGGCTCGCGGGCGCGCTGCGGCTCTTCGGGAGGCTCGGCTACGAGGACGGTGTCTCGGGGCACATCACGGCACGCGACCCGGAGTTCAGCGACTGCTTCTGGGTCAACCCGTTCGGGATGTCCTTCCGGCAGGTCACCGTGAGCGACCTGGTGCTCGCCAACCGGGACGGCCAGGTCGTCGAGGGCGGCCACCACGTCAACCAGGCCGCGTTCACCGTGCACGCCCAGGTGCACGCGGCCCGGCCCGACGTCGTCGCCGTCGCCCACTGCCACTCGGTGCACGGGCGGGCCCTCGCCGCCCTCGGTGACCTGCTGGACCCCCTCACGCAGGAGAGCTGCGCGTTCTACGAGGACCACGCCCTCTACGACGCCTACAGCGGCGTCACCGTCGACGCCGAGGAGGGGAGGCGGATCGCGGGTGCGCTCGGCTCCCGCAAGGCGCTGGTGCTGCGCAACCACGGACTGCTCACCGTGGGCGACTCGGTGGACGCGGCGGCCTGGTGGTTCGTGACGATGGAGCGGTCCTGCCAGGTGCAGCTCACCGCGAGGGCGGCGGGCCGGCCCGTCCTCATCGACCACCGGCAGGCGGTGGCCACGCGGGAGCAGCTGGGCGGGGACCTGGTGGCGTGGATCAGCTACCAGCCGATGTGGCAGGACATCAGCCGGAGCGAGCCGGATCTGCTGACGTAGGCGGCGGGTCAACCCGGCGCCGCGAAGTTCACCCGTCCGGGCTGGGCCTGCCGGACGGGGAGAGTGCGGGGTAGGGCACAATTCGCTCTCGTCACCGGGGACTTGCGTGGGGCCGGTGACAGTGGTCGTGGGTCGATGCGTGGTTGTGACGGCGGGGAAGGCGGGCTTCGGGCGTGGCGGTGCAGGAGGCGAGACAGGGCGGTCCCGACGTGGGCGCCCACGAGGGCGGCTGCACCTGCGGGGACTGTCCGCACGGGGTGCGTGAGGGGCATCGGCGCGCGGTCGCCGCGTTCCTGCTGAAGCGGGACGAGTTCGCGGCCGGGCAGGGGGTGCCGGCCGCGGTGGCCCACTCCGCCTCCGCCTCCCGGCAGTGGGTGTCCGAGGAGCTGACGCAGGCCGCGGAGGCCGTCGCCGAACGGGGGCGGGCCGAGGGCGCGGCGTGGCCGGCGCGGCTGTGGCCGCGGACCGCGGGCGCGGTGTGGGCGGGCGTCGCGCTGCTGCTTCTGGGGCAGGCGCTCACGGCGGTCGGGGCGGGGTGGACCGCCGCGCGCACCGCCGGGTTGCTGGCCGCGCTGGTGGTGGCCGGGGCGCTGACCGCCGCGTCGTGGTTCCACCGGGCGCGCGGGGGTGCGCTGGCGCCGGTGATCGGGGAGGACAACCGGCTCTCCACGTCCCGTGCGGTGGCGGCGTGCTGGGTGCTGTTCCTGGCGTTCGCGGTGCTCGTCCTGGTGGGGCGGCTGGCGGCCGCCTCCGGTGACCGGGAACGGGACGCGCTGATCGACGGGCTCGAACTCGCCCGCGGTGCCGGTGTGGTGACCGTGCTGGCCGTGGTGTGCGGCATCGCCGTGCTGGTGCGGCGGGTGGTCGTGCTGCGGGTGCTGGGGCAGCGGCTGCAGAAGGTGCGCGCGTACCGGCCCAGGGCGGCGGACCTGCTGACCGACGACTCGGGGCGGGGGAGCTTCACCGACATCCAGTACGTCGTGATCAGCGGTGTCGCCCTGGCGTTCGCGGCGGTGCGGCTGGCCCGGCGGCCGGACCAGTTGCCGGACCTGCCGTGGGGGCTCGCGGTGGTGGTGCTGGTGTCGGCGGCGACGTATTTCGCGGGGAAGTACGCGGAGGGTGGGCGTCCGGTCATTCTGTCGGTGGTCCGGGCGCGGGAGGCCGGAGATCTGGACGCGCCGATCCGGACCGGTGACGACATCGAGATCCGCGGGGCCGGGTTCGTGCCGGTGGGGGCGCAGGGGGCGGACCGGCTGTCGCGGATGGTGGTGCGGGTGGGGCCGGTGCACGTGCACGTGCCGCTGGTCCCGGTGAGGGGCGGCTTCGACAACCCGACGGACACGCTGCTGACCGTCCCCGTGCCGGCGGACGTGGAACCGGGGCGGGTGGAGGTGCAGGTCGTCACGGCAGCGGGCGTGGAGACCAACCGGTACGCGATCGACGTGACGGACTAGACCGCATCGCAAGCCGCGGGCAGTCGTGCCGCAGGGCGGCACGGGCGGGCGCGACAGCACCCTGTCGGCGCCGGGCTGTGCGAACGCCCCCCGGCGCACACCAATGCGGGGCGCCCCCCACCGACACCGGCACGCCTGCAAGCACCACGTCCGAAGAAAAACCCCGCCCCCAGGGTTGAGCCGCCCTCATTCGTCGTACGTATGGACTGACGCGGAGGCCCCGGCACGGCGGTGAGAGGCGGCGGACAGCGATGACCCACGGTATGCGCGCGGACACGCACTCCCCACACCTCGACGAGGACAGGGACTGGCGGGACACCGCCACCCGCTACGCCCTCGTGCCCCTGCGCATCTTCCTGGGCGTCACCTTCCTCTACGCCGGCCTCGACAAACTCACGGACAGCGCGTTCATGAAGGACTCCGGCGCCGGATCGATCGGCGACATGATGCGCGGCGTCCGGGATTCCTCCGCCGTTCCCGCGCTGGTCGACATGGCGTTGCAGAACCCTGTCGCGTTCGGCTGCGCCATCGCCCTCGGGGAGCTGGCCGTCGGCATCGGCACCCTGCTCGGTCTGCTCACCCGCATCGCCGCCCTGGGGGGCGCGCTGATCTCCCTCAGCCTGTGGCTGACCGTGAGCTGGGCCGCCGATCCGTACTACTACGGCAATGACCTCCCGTACCTGATGGCCTGGATTCCGCTGGTGCTGGCGGGCGCTCCGCTGCTGTCCGTGGACGCCGCTCTCCGTGCGCGGCGGCAGCGGACGGGGGAGCACCGGTAGCGCCCGCTCAGGGTGTCGTCTCCGCGTCGGTCCTCCGGGGGGCCGGCCTGCCCCGGCGGCGGCGTACGAGGCCGGTCAGGGAACCCACCGCGCCGGCCAGGCAGAGCCCGCCGGTGACCACGGGGATCACCACGAACCACGGGGTGTCCCAGGCGCCGCCCGCGTCGCCGGCGTAGATCACCGCGGCGAGGGTGAGGAAGGCGCCGGCCACCAGTCTGCCCGGCTGGAACTCATGACGCAGCACGGCTCACCTCCGCCTGTCCCGCGCCGACCTGGAGATCGAGGTCGAGCGTGCCCGCCTCCCCGACGCCGGCCGGCGGCTCCAGGGTCACCTCCTCGTGCTTGCCCGGTGCCACGTCCACGTCCTTCCGCCTGTCGCCCGGCAACTGGATGTCGCCCACTCCCACGTCGATGCTCAGTCTCACGGTCACGTCCCTGGGCACGATCACGTGGATCCGGCCGAGGCCGACATCGGCCCGCGTCGAGACGGTGCCGTCCGCGGGAACGCGTATCGCCGACAGGTCCAGGACGCCTTCGCCGGTGCCCAGGTCGTAGGCCGGGCGTATCCGCGCGACCGAGGCGGGCTCCCAGGTCGTGTGCGTCCAGTCGGTGCCGATGTCCTCGGGCAGGGCGGCCGAGCCGGCGAGCAGGCCCGCCGTGACGACCGCCAGGATGATCGATCCCGCTCCGGTGCGGCCGAGGAACGCGCTGACGGCCACGCCGATGCCGAAGACGGCGAGCGCGCAGGCGAGACCGGTCTGCAGGCTGGTGCCGAGGGGGTGCTGTTCCCACGTCAGCCCGGTGCCGAGGCCGCCGGCGAGCAGGGCGAGCAGGAAGATCCAGCCGCCGGTCCCGCGGGGGCCGCGCGGCTTCGGCGGCCGGTGGAACGGTGCGTACGCGGCGTCGCGGGCGCCGGTGCGGGGACCGAGGCCGATGGTGACGGCGGCGGCGATGTCCGTGTCGCGGGAGTCCCGGGGACCCCACAGATAGCCTGTGCCCCCGACGTGTGTGCCGTCCTTGACGATGGGATCACGCCACCACGACGGGAAGGCGGAGGGAGCCGGCGGCGCCTGGGGCTCCGGCGGCGCGTCGGCCACGGCCTGGGCGGCGATGGGGTCGGGGCCGGGCGCGCCGCGCCGCCGTGACCAGTACCCGGCGCCGGCGAGCAGCAGGGACAGTATGACGGCGAAGCTCAGCACTCCGTCGTTGCTCAGCATGGTGAGGAAGACGCCGCAGCCGACCAGCGCGAACAGCACGGCCGTCAGGGTGTGGCCGTCGACCCGGCCGGTCAGCAGCCGGCGGATCCCGTTCTCCTCCTCGTCGTCGTACGGGACGAAGAGCCAGGCGAAGCCGTAGAAGATGAGGCCGATGCCGCCGGTGGCGGAGAGGACCGCGAGCGTGATCCGGAAGATCACCGGGTCCATGTCGCACTGCCGGCCGAGCCCCGCGCACACCCCGCCGAGCATCTGGTGACGGCGGTCGCGCCGGAGGCGTCCGCTCTCGTCGGCCGGCCCCGGTGGCGGGGAGGCCGCTCCCTCCGGGGCGGAGACGGGTCCCGGACCCGTCGCGGCGTGCTGGTGATCGGTCATGGGTCCATGGTGACGGGCGAGCCGCCGCGGCGGCAGTCGGTACGACCCTGGCCGGACCCTGATATCGGTCCCCGAGGGGGCCGGGGGAGCTTCGACGGACCCGGCCCGTGGAGATCAGGGGAGTCTCCGGGACCGACCCTGATGCTCCGGTACTTCGGGCGTGTGACCATCATTGGCATGTCGGAAGCCGCAGCAGCGCCCGTAGCCGAGCCGCGGCCACCGCGCAAGCTCTACCGCAGCAGTGACGGACGCTGGCTCGGTGGCGTGGCACGGGGGCTCGCCGGACACCTCGGGCTGCCCGTGATCTGGGTACGTCTCGTCTTCGTCGGCCTGTTCATGGCCGACGGTCTCGGCGCGCTGCTGTACGCCGCGTTCTGGTTCTTCGTACCGCTGGGCGTCGGCGGTGTGGACGCGCAGAAGCCGCCCTCGCTGGTGACGACGGAGACCTCGCCGGACGGCCGGCGCAGACTCGTCACCCGGAAACCGGACAAGGGCCAGATCGTCGCCCTGCTCCTCATGGTCGTGGTGGCCATGATCTTCGTGGGCAGCGTGAACCTGAGCAACGGCGCCAGGGCCTACCTCTGGCCGACCGTGCTGGTCGGTGCGGGCGTCGCCCTGGTCTGGCGGCAGGCGGACAACGCCCGCCGGGCCCGCTGGATGGAGGTCGGCCGCCGGCGGCGCACGGTCACGTTGCTGCGGGCCGTGGCCGGCGTGCTCCTGGTGACGGCGGGCGCCTCGGGCATCTTCGTCCTGCGGGGCTCCGGCAGCCACCTCGGCTCGGTGCTCCAGGCGGCCCTCGCGGTCCTCGTCGGCGTCACCCTCCTCGCCGGCCCCTACCTCGTGCGCATGACACAGGATCTCTCCGAGGAGCGCCTGATGCGCATCCGGGCCCAGGAACGCGCGGAGGTCGCCGCCCATGTCCACGACTCGGTGCTGCACACCCTCACCCTGATCCAGCGCAACGCGGACAACGCGGGCGAGGTGCGCCGCCTGGCCCGGGCCCAGGAGCGCGACCTGCGCGCCTGGCTCTACAAGCCGGAGGGCAACGGCAAGGACGAGGACGACGAACCCGCCACGCTCGCCGAGGCGGTGAGGCGCAACGCCGCCGAGGTGGAGGACAAGCACGGCGTCCCCCTCGAGGTGGTGGTCGTCGGCGACTGCCCGCTCGACGAGAGAATCGGCGCACAGATGCAGGCCGCGCGTGAAGCGATGGTCAACGCCGCCAAGTACGGTGGCGAGGGGGGTGCGGTGCAGGTCTACGCCGAAGTCGAGGGAAGGACGGTCTTCGTGTCCGTCCGGGACCGTGGACCCGGCTTCGACCTGGACTCGATACCCGCCGACCGCATGGGCGTCAGAGAATCGATCATCGGCCGCATGGAGCGCAACGGCGGCACGGCGCGGCTGCGCGCGGTGCCCGACGGCGGCACGGAGGTCGAGCTGGAGATGGAGAGGGCGGAGAAGACGTCATGAGCGAGCCGACCGAGGCGAACGGAACAGCGGGGGCGGCGGAGGGTGCCGGGCGGCATGTGCGTGTCGTCCTCGTCGACGACCACCGCATGTTCCGCACGGGCGTCCAGGCGGAGATCGGGCAGACCGAGCAGACCGGTGTCGAGGTGGTCGGCGAGGCCGCCGACGTCGACCAGGCGGTCACGGTCATCACCGCGACCCGGCCCGAGGTGGTCCTGCTCGACGTGCACCTGCCCGGTGGCGGCGGCGTCGAAGTGCTGCGCCGTTGCGCCCCGTTGACGGGCGACGCCGAGCGGCCGGTCCGTTTCCTCGCCCTGTCCGTGTCGGACGCGGCGGAGGACGTGATCGGGGTGATCCGGGGCGGTGCCCGCGGATACGTGACCAAGACGATCACCGGCACCGACCTGATCGACTCGATCTTCCGGGTCCAGGAGGGGGACGCGGTCTTCTCGCCGCGGCTGGCCGGCTTCGTCCTGGACGCCTTCGCCTCGACCGACGCCCCGCCGGTCGACGAGGACCTCGACCGCCTCACCCAGCGCGAGCGGGAGGTACTGCGGCTGATCGCCCGTGGCTACGCCTACAAGGAGATCGCCAAGCAGCTGTTCATCTCGGTGAAGACGGTCGAGTCCCATGTCTCGGCGGTCCTGCGCAAGCTCCAGCTGTCCAACCGCCACGAACTGACCCGCTGGGCGACGGCGCGGCGGCTGGTCTGAGAGGGCCGCTCGGACCACGCGCGTGGCGCCCGCGAAGGACATCCCGTCGAGGGGGAGCCACGCGGACCACCGGGTGACCGTGAGTGACGAGGGCCCTGCTCCGCCTTCACCGTCCTCACTCGGGGTGATGGCCGGCAGGGCGGAGGACGGACGGATGAGGGCGCCGGAGTGCCACGGGGCGGCCATGGCTAGGCTCCGGCCTCATGGACGTACTCATCCACCTCTTCGTCGGTCTGCACATCATCGGCATCGCGTCGCTCCTCGGTGGTTTCCTCACCCAGATGAAGGCGATGGGCGCGGGCACCGCCCGGTTCGTCCCGGCGATGCTGCACGGTGCGCTGACGATGCTGGTCACCGGTGTGGTGCTGGTCGGCCTCAACCAGGCCCAGGACTACTCCGTCGACAACATCAAGATCGGCGTGAAGCTGGCCCTGCTGATCGTGATCCTCGGCCTGGTCTACGTGAAGCGGGACGAGGAGAAGGTGGACAAGGGCCTGTTCGGCCTGGTCGGGCTGCTGACCGTGACGAACGTCTTCATCGCGGTGCTGTGGACCTGACCCCTCCTCCACGGGCCCGGACGTGACCGCGGTCCGCACGGCGGCCACCGCCATCCACGACAGCACATGCCCCGGGCCTCCGAGCCACGGGATGCCGACGGCGGTGGACGCGGACGGCGTCACCGCCGTCGGCGTTTGCCGGGGGAGTGCGGGCGCCAGGCGCCGCGTGCCGTGGCGCGGACCAGCACGGAAAGGGGAGGCGCGGCGGGGACGATGCCGGAGGACCGTCCCCGCCCTTTTGGGCGGGTCAGGCGGGGCGCACCACGCTGTGGATCGAGGACTCGCCGTCGTAGTAGATCGACTCCTCGCGGACGTACGTGCCGGGTTTCGGCGCGTGGATCATCATCCCGTTGCCGATGTAGATGCCCACGTGGGTGACGTCGTCGTAGAAGAAGACCAGGTCACCGGGCTGGGCCTGGGAGACGGGGACCGTCGTGCCCGCCTCGACCTGGTCGTAGGTGGTGCGCGGGACGGTGACGCCGGCGGCCTTCCAGGCGGCCTGGGTGAGGCCGGAGCAGTCGTAGGAGCCGGGGCCGGTGGCGCCCCAGACGTACGGCTTGCCGATCTGCGCGCGGGCGAAGGCGAGGGCCTTCTCGGCCTTGGTGGCGTACGAGGAGTCCGTCGACGTCGACGGCGAGGTGGCCGAGCCCGAGGTGTCCGAGGTGTCTGAGGTGCCCGAAGTGCCGCTGTCCTGCTGGGCGGCGGCCTCCTCCTGGGCCTTCTGCCGCTCCGCCTGCTGCCGGGCGAGTTCGGCGGCCTTGAGGGCGGCCTCCTCCTGCTCCTTCTCCTCGATCGCCGCGAGCCGCGCCTTCTCCTCGGCGGTCAGCTTCGACATCAGCTCGCGCGCGTCGGTGAGCTTCTTCTGGACGGTGGCCTTGGCCGTCTTCAGGTCGCTCTGGGACTCGGTGAGCGTCTGGAGGCTCTCGGTGGCCTCCTGGCGCTTCCTCATCGTCTCGGACTGCTGGGTGACGTAGTCGTCGACCGCTTCCTTCTGGCGGCCGGTCATCCGGTCCATCAGCTGGGACCGGTCGAAGAAGTCCTGCGGGGTGTCCGCGAGCAGGAAGGTCGCGGTGTCGGGGACACCGGCGCCGGTCCGGTACTGGGCGGCGGCGAAGGAGCCCAGCTCCTCCCGCGCGTCGTTGAGCTTCTGGGTGCGCTCGGCCACGTCGTCGAGGAGGGTGTCGACCTGCTTGCGCTGCTTCGCGGTCTTCTCCTTGGCCGCGTTGTACTTCTCGGTCGCCGACTCCGCCTGGCGGTAGAGGTCGTCGACCTTCTTCTCGACCTCCTCCAGGCTCGGCCTGCCGTCGTCGGAGGGGGCGGCGCCCGCCGTCTGGGACAGCAGGGCCACGGAGGTCAGGGCGGCCGTGGCGAGGGCCGGGGTCCGTATGCCTGCCACGCGGGTGCCGGGGGTGCGCGACTTGCGGTGCGACGCCAAGGGAGGCGACTCCTTCCAGTGCTCCGCCTACCGGGTTAGCGGTGGGGGTCCCCCCAGGCCTTTCAGGCTCTGGGGGAGGGTTCGGGCGGGTGGTTCGGAAGGGTTGCCCTACGGCCGCTCCGCGGGGGAGCGGGCCGATTCACCCCAAGATTTCGGTGGGTCCCCGGCTCCGGCTGCCGCGATCGGCAGGGACGGACTCGGCGGAGGCCGCGCGGCCCGGCGGGGTTCGCCGGTGGGGGTCGCACGGCCCGCCCGCACCGTAGCCAACCGGTGTGGCCCCTGTGAAGGTTGATGGGTGATATGCCCGATACATTTTCGTGACCTTGCGTGCGGGGTCACCCAGGGTGAGGTGGCGGTTCTGGAGAGTGGGCGTCCTGTCCCGGCTGCCGGAAACCGGGGATGTTCCCGGGGTGGCCCCGGGTTGTCGGTGGAGCGCCCTAGACTCGGAGAGCGATGAGCAGCCTCTTTGACGACAGCTTCCTGGCAGACCTCCAGGCCCGGCGGGACCCCGCGGACGAGCCCCCGCCGCCGCCCGAGGACGAGTACGCACCGGAGCGGATCCCGGACGACCTGTTCGGCGGGAAGTTCGACCTGCCGCCGGAACGGGACACCCACTACCGCGACGGCGCCCCGCGCCCGGTGATCGACGCCGCCGCGCTCCTCGAGGGGCTGAACGACAACCAGCGCGCCGCCGTCGTGCACTCCGGCTCCCCGCTGCTCATCGTGGCCGGTGCCGGCTCCGGCAAGACCCGCGTGCTCACCCACCGCATCGCCCACCTGCTGGCCGAGCGGAACGTCCATCCGGGCCAGATCCTCGCGATCACCTTCACCAACAAGGCCGCGGGCGAGATGAAGGAGCGCGTCGAGCAGCTCGTCGGCCCCCGCGCGGGCGCCATGTGGGTCATGACGTTCCACAGCGCGTGCGTGCGCATCCTGCGCCGCGAGAGCAAGAAGCTCGGCTTCACGTCGTCGTTCTCGATCTACGACGCCGCCGACTCCAAGCGTCTGATGGCCCTGGTCTGCCGCGACCTGGACCTCGACCCCAAGCGCTTCCCGCCGAAGTCCTTCAGCGCCAAGATCAGCAACCTGAAGAACGAGCTGATCGACGAGGAGGACTTCGCCGCCCGGGCGGCCGACGGCTTCGAGAAGACCCTCGCCCAGGCCTACGCGCTCTACCAGTCCCGGCTGCGCGAGGCGAACGCGCTGGACTTCGACGACCTGATCATGACGACGGTCAACCTGCTCCGTGCCTTCCCGGACGTCGCCGAGCACTACCGCCGCCGCTTCCGGCACGTCATGGTCGACGAGTACCAGGACACCAACCACGCCCAGTACGCCCTGGTGCGTGAGCTCGTCGGCACCGCCGGCGCACCGTCCGGGGCCGAGGTCCCGCCCGCCGAGCTGTGCGTGGTGGGTGACGCCGACCAGTCGATCTACGCCTTCCGCGGCGCGACGATCCGCAACATCCTCCAGTTCGAGGAGGACTACCCGGACGCGACCACGATCCTGCTGGAGCAGAACTACCGCTCCACCCAGACCATCCTGAGCGCGGCCAACGCCGTCATCGAGCGCAACGAGTCCCGCCGCCCCAAGAACCTGTGGACCAAAGCCGGCACGGGCGCGCGGATCACCGGGTACGTCGCGGACACCGAGCACGACGAGGCCCAGTTCGTCGCCGACGAGATAGACCGCCTCACGGACGCGGGCGAGGCCAAGGCGGGCGACGTCGCGGTCTTCTACCGCACCAACGCCCAGTCCCGTGTCTTCGAGGAGATCTTCATCCGCGTCGGCCTGCCCTACAAGGTCGTCGGCGGGGTCCGCTTCTACGAGCGCAAGGAGGTCCGGGACGTCCTGGCCTACCTGCGGGTGCTCGCCAACCCCGAGGACTCGGTGCCGCTGCGCCGCATCCTCAACGTCCCCAAGCGGGGCATCGGCGACCGAGCGGAGGCGATGATCGACGCCCTCGCCCAGCGCGAGAGGATCAGCTTCCCGCAGGCGCTGAGGCGCGTCGACGAGGCGTACGGCATGGCCGCGCGGTCGACGAACGCCGTGAAGCGGTTCAACACGCTCATGGAGGACCTCCGCACGGTCGTCGAGTCCGGCGCGGGCCCGGCCACCGTCCTGGAGGCGATCCTCGAACGCACCGGCTACCTGGCCGAGTTGCAGGCCTCCACCGACCCGCAGGACGAGACCCGGATCGAGAACCTCCAGGAACTCGCCGCCGTCGCGCTGGAGTTCGAGCAGGAGCGCGGCGAGGGCGAGTCGGTCGCGCTCTCCGACTTCCTGGAGCAGGTCGCCCTGGTCGCCGACTCCGACCAGATCCCCGACGAGGACGAGGACGGCTCCGGCGTCATCACGCTGATGACCCTGCACACCGCCAAGGGCCTGGAGTTCCCGGTCGTCTTCCTCACCGGCATGGAGGACGGCGTCTTCCCGCACATGCGCGCCCTCGGCCAGACCAAGGAGCTGGAGGAGGAGCGGCGCCTGGCGTACGTCGGCATCACGCGCGCGCGTGAGCGGCTGTACCTGACCCGCTCGACGCTGCGCAGCGCGTGGGGCCAGCCGTCCTACAATCCGCCCTCGCGCTTCCTGGAGGAGATCCCGGCCGCCCACCTGGAGTGGCGGCGGACGGGGGCGAGCGCGCCCGTGTCGTCCGGTCCGGCGTCGGGAGTGGCGGCCTCGCTGTCGTCGTCCCGTTCCCGTTCGTCGGCGTCGGGCGCCTCCGGCTTCGCCACCCGGCGGACCGCGGAGAAGTCCGTGGTGTCGCTGGCGGTCGGGGACCGGGTCACCCACGACCAGTTCGGCCTCGGCACGGTGGTCGCGGTGAAGGGCACGGGCGCGAACGCGGAGGCGACGGTCGACTTCGGGGACACCAAGCCCAAGCGGCTGCTGCTGCGGTACGCGCCGGTGGAGAAGCTGTAGCCGGGCGTTGAGACCCGTCGGGGGGACGGCCCCTACGACGGGTCGAGGCCGTGGCTGCGGAACCAGGCGAGCGGGTCGATCGCCGAGCCGCCGCCCGGGCGCACCTCGAAGTGCAGGTGCGGACCGGTCGAGTTGCCGGAGTCCCCGGAGAAGGCGATCGGGTCACCGGCCTTCACGGTCGTGCCGGAGGCGACCTGGTAGCTGGAGAGGTGGCAGTACCACGTCTCCGTGCCGTCCTTCGCCGTCACGATCATCATGTTGCCGTAGGCGGAGTTGAACTGGGTGCGCACCGTGCCGTCGGTCGCGGCCATCACCGTCGCGCCGTACAGGACGGGGAAGTCGATGCCGGTGTGGACGGACATCCAGTTGATGCCGGACTGGCCGTAGTAGGCGCTGAGGCCGTGCTGTGCGACCGGGAGCGCGAACTTCGGCCGCAGCCGCTCCTTGCGGGCCGCCTCCTCCGCGGCCGCCCTGCGCTCGGCCGCCTGCTGCGCCTTGAGGTCGATGCGCTCCTGGGTGCGGCTGGCCCGGTCGGCGAAGTCGTCGGCGCCGGCGGCGAGGCTCTCCAACTGGGTGTCCAGCTTGAGGTTGGCGGCGGACGGTTTCACCGGCTGGACGTCCGCCGCGGTCGTCGCCGTCTCCTGGCCGCCGTCGTCGGTCAGATCGCCGACCGAGGCCGCGGCGATGCCGGCGACGCCCATCACGCACGCCGAGGGCACGGCCACCGTCAGCAGCGCGGAGCGCTTGGCGGGCGTACGGCGGCGGGAACGGGACCCGGCGCGCGAGGCCGCGCGCGGCACCGGGGCGGGAACGATCTCCTCCTGGTCCTCGAGCAGGTGCACCGCGGGCAGCTCACCGGTGTCGGCCGGCCCGTCGGCGGCGGGAGCCCCGTGGGGCTCCTGGTCGAACGACTCGGCCTGGTGCTCGTAGGACTCGGCCTGCGGCTCGTGGGTCTCGGAGGCGGGCGCCGGGGCGGTGGTGTCGCCGCCGTCGGAGTTCCACTGCGTGGCGTCGTAGACGCCGCTGTCGAAGGTCTGCGTGCCCCAGTCCCACTGCTGGGTCCGGTCGGCGGGGTTCCCGGACTGATCGGGCTGGAGCCACTCACCGGAGTCCCACGCTCCGCCGGTCTCAGGGGAGGTGGCCTGCGGCGGGATCACCGTGATCGGGTGGTGGCCGGTGGTCCAGGCGGTCGCGTCGTGGCCGCCGGTGTCGTACGCGGACGGGTACGGGGCCGCGTACGTGTCGTACTGCCCGGTGTCGTGACCGTCTGCGGGCCAGTGCCCGGTCTCGTACGCGCCCGTGTCGTGGCCGCTGCCCGGGAGGTCGCCGAAGAGGGGGTCGGTGGCGAAGGCTCCGGTGGTGTGGCCGCCGGTCCCGAAGTGGGTGGCGGCAAAACCTGTGGCGTCGTACTCGCCGTACGTGGTGAAGTCGCCGTACTGGGCTTCCTGGGTGCCGTACGACGCGTAGGGCGCCGAAGCGGCATCGGAAGCCGGAGCCGGGTCCATGGTCCCCGACGGGTGACGGTCGTTCACCAACTTCTCTTTCGCCTCGACAACAGGGGCTGCCAGAGCAGTGCGGCGACTGTACCCGGCGGTACGCGGGCACGACAATCTTCCGCAGGTTTCGTGCGCGCAGGAAACGGGCAATCGGTTGTCTTTTGGCGGACGACGGGCGCGGTCTTGGCTTTTTGTTCGAGGTTTGTTCGAGATGGTGGAGGGATCGGCGGCGTAAGCGGGCCGCCTCGGACCGTTGTTGTTCGGATTGCTGTCGAGGGGGCACGCGGTTCCGGTTGTCCCGTGATGCCGGTGCCGGGCGTGTCGCGCCCCCTCCGCGGCGGCGGCCGGGGCCGGGTCGGCCGTCAGGCCACCGTCAGGCCCTCCGGGCGGCCGGTGGACGGCTCCCCGGGCTGCGCCGTGTCCAGGGCCTGCCGTATGCGGGTCGCCACGGCCGGGTGCACGGGCAGGGCGAGGTGGCCCACGCCGCTCACCCGTACGTTCACCGCGGTCAGGTCGGGGTGCTCGACGCACGCCGACTCCAGCGGGTCCATGATGTGGTCGAGGTCGCTCCAGAAGGCGACGAAGCGCGTACGGCAGCCCGACGCGGGCTGGGCGAGCTCCTCGAGCACCGGCGAGCCGGGGCGCATCTGGCGCACGATGGGATGCGCGTTGGCCAGCGGCGCGACGCGGGTGCCGGAGTGCGGGGTGCCCAGCGTGACGAGCGTCCGCACGCGGCTGTCACCGCCCAGCCGCTGCACGTAGTACCGCGCGATGAGCCCGCCGAGGCTGTGCCCGACCACATCGACCCGGTGGCTGCCCGTACGTTCGCACACCTGCTCTATGTGTCGGCCGAGCAACTCGGCCGCGATGCGGATGTCGCAGGTCAGCGGCGAGTAGTTGAGCGACTCGATCTGCTGCCTGCCGTGCTGGGCGAGGCTGCGGCGCAGCAGGACGAAGACCGACCGGTTGTCGATGAAGCCGTGCAGCAGCACCACCGGGGGCTTGGCCTCCGCCGGCAGCTGCGCGGCACCGGCCAGGCCGGGCAGGGCGGGGCGCGCGTCCCGGCGCTCCTGGACGATGCCCGCGGGATAGAGCAGGAGGTGGCCCGCCAGGATCGCCAGCTCCAGGGCGGTCGCCTTCAGCAGGGTCAGGGAGAGATCCGCCAGCCGGGCCGGCAGAAGACGCCGGCAGAGCGGCAGGAAGGGAAGAGCTGCCTCGGTGACCTTCATGGCCGACCTCCTGTCGGCACGCGGGAGGACGGCCCTGTCCCCCGTGTGCCCTCGTGGGAAATCGCTACGAGAGCGGTCGACGGTGCGCGCGGGTGAGGGGTGGAGGGGGCGCGATGGTACGGCGACCTCGGTACGAATCCCTTGTGCGCATGTTCCCACCGATGCCCGAGTGGTGCACGGGCACGCGGTGCGCGGGGCTCGGCACCCGGGAACGCTGCGCGATGAACGTGTCCCTCCGTGTGATTTGCCCCTCCCCGCGCACCGTGAAACTGCCGGTTGCGGGATGCTGGAGATAACGTTCGTTCACTTCCCCGGCCGGTTCGGGCCGGGGTGCCCGGGCGATGTGCGCGGCATGACGGATGTGTGCGGTACTTGTCGGTACGGATGGATGTAGTCGCTTCATGGAGGCAGTGATGGGTGTGGCAGCCGGTCCGATCCGCGTGGTGGTGGCCAAGCCGGGGCTCGACGGCCACGATCGCGGGGCCAAGGTGATCGCGCGGGCGCTGCGCGACGCCGGTATGGAGGTGATCTACACCGGGCTTCACCAGACCCCCGAGCAGATCGTCGACACCGCGATCCAGGAGGACGCCGACGCGATCGGTCTGTCCATCCTCTCCGGGGCGCACAACACGCTCTTCGCGGCCGTCATCGAGCTGCTCGAACAGCGGGACGCGGCGGACATCCTGGTCTTCGGCGGCGGGATCATCCCCGAGGCGGACATCCCTCCGCTGAAGGAGAAGGGCGTCGCGGAGATCTTCACCCCGGGTGCGACCACGGCGTCCATCGTGGAGTGGGTGCGGGCGAACGTGCGGCAGCCGGCGGAGGCGTAGGCCGCGTCGGTGGCGCCGCGTGCGCTGCGCTCGGACCGGGATCCCGCATCCGAGACCCCCGGGCCGGCGCGGCCCGGCGCCGCACGCCCCGTGCGGGTGCGGACCGGGGGCGGGTTGCGCGGCCCGGCGCTTGCGGGGTGCCTCCCCCGGTCTCGGCTCCTCCCCCACTCCCGACTTCGCTCCAGCAGGGGGACCCTCACCGCCCACCATTCCCCGGTCCCGGCTTCGCTCGAGCGGGGGGATCCCCATGACCGGGGGGACCCCCGTCGCCCCTGGGGGCACCTCCCAGGCCCTTGAGGCACTGGGGGAGGCACGACCGCCCGCGGAGACGTGACCGGGGTCGGTCAGGGGGCGGCCGGCGTCAGTTCGGCCAGCATGGCCGCGCGCAGGCGCAGGGTGGTGACCAGGCGCTGGAAGGCCTCCGACCAGTAGCCGCCGGCTCCGGGCGACGCGTTCTCCGGCTCGTCCGGTACGGCCAGGAGCGCGTCGAGGCGGCCGGCCTCGGACGGGTCGAGACAGCGTTCGGCCAGGCCCATGACTCCGCTGAAACTCCATGGATAACTCCCTGCGTCACGCGCGATGTTGAGCGCGTCGACCACCGCCCGCCCGACCGGCGCCGCCCAGGGCACGGCACATACCCCGAGCAGCTGGAATGCTTCGGACAGACCGTGCGTCTCGATGAACCCGGCCACCCACTCGGCCCGTTCGGCGGCGTCCAGGGTGCCGAGCAGCTTGGCGCGTTCGGCCAGGGACACCGCCCCCGGGCCGCCCGCCTCCGGCGCGGAGGGCTCCGACAGCAGCGCCCGGGACCACGCCGCGTCGCGCTGCCGTACCGCCGCCCGGCACCAGGCCGCGTGCAGTTCGCCCTGCCAGTCGTCCGCCACCGGCAGTGCCACGATCTCCCGCGGCGTACGCCCGCCGAGCCGCCGCGACCAGCCGTCCAGAGGGGCCGCCTCCACCAACTGGCCGAGCCACCAAGACCGTTCGCCCCGGCCCGCCGGGGCCCTGGCCACCACGCCGTCGCGTTCCATGCCCGCGTCGCACTCGTGCGGCGCCTCGACGATGATCGTCGGGGTGTCCCGCGTACGGTCGACGGCCACACACGCCCCGGCCCGGACCGCCATGCGCCGCGCCAGCGCGGAGCCGGGCAGCGCCGACAGCAGCTCCGCCGCCGTCGCCCGTACGTTGCGGCTGCGGTCGGCCAGGGCCTGCTCCAGGAACGGCTCGTCGTCCGGGCCGAGTCCGGTGCGCAGCGAGTCCAGGAACATCAGGCGGTCCTCCGCCCGCTCCGTCGCCCAGCTCGCCGCGAGGAGCTCCCGCGCGGTGGCCGGCTCGCGGGAGCGGAGGGCGGTGAGGAGGGCGATCCGTTCGGCGAAGAGGCCCTCCTGCCAGAGCTGCCGTATGCCCTGCGTGTCCTGGAGGCGGGGCGCGGACGTGCCCCCGCCCGGTGTGGAACGCAGGGCGAACCGCCAGTCCGGGTTGAACCGGGCCAGCCACAGGGCGCGCGGCCCCGCGAACCGCAGCGCCGCCGGACGCAGGTCGGTCCGTCCCCGGGCGGCGTCGAGCAGGGCGGGCAGCGCGGCCGGGGGCGGCGCGAAACCACGGGCGTTCGCCGCCGCCAGCCACTGGGGCAGCAACTCCATGAGGTCCGGGGCCGTGCCCCGGCGGCCACCGCCGGGGGTGCCGGGACGGTCGGCGAGCAGCATGGTGAGCCGGCGCGCGGCGGCGGACGGCAGCGGGGGGCGCGGGTCCTCGGGGGCGGGCCGCGGACGCTCCGCGGCCCGCGCCGGCCGCAGCCCGGCGCGTCGCCGCACGGTCGCCACGGCCGCCGCGTCCAGCAGGGCCGACGGCGCGTCCGGCCCGGACGCGGAGCCCGCCGGTGTGCGCCGGTCCGTGCCCAGCAGGGCCGTGGTCACCAGCTCCTCCCAGGAGTCCGGGAGAGAGGCGCCCACGGCGGTGGTCGTCCTGCTCATGAGCTTCCTTTCCGACGGGCGTCCCGGCACGGTCGAAGACTCACACGCACCGAGTGTCCAGTGATGTCCGAAAGATTCCCGGGAAGGGCGGGAACGGGGCCGAGCGCGCTGCTCAGCACAGCGGAACCGCCTCACCGGGCCCCTCCGGCCATGCCGCCAATGGAGTGAATCCCTGGTGGCCGCACTCGCCGAAGACCCTGACCGGGGCGCCACCCGACAGGGCGACCAGACGCCACAGACCGGGGCGGGACCGCGCGGCCGCGGTGAGCGGCAGGGCCGCGTCCTCGTCGGCGTCGGCCAGCTGCCAGCCGTCATCGGCCGGAGCCGGTATCACCCGGTCCAGCGTCACCGGGACCGAGTCCAGCCAGGGGTCGTCGCGCAGCGCCTCGCCGTAGCGGGCGGCCGCCCGGGCCGTCGTGGTCCCCGGCGGCCGTGCGTCCGTCGGCGCGGGCGACGCGAACCGCTCGACCAGGGCCATCCGCGGCTGCCCCGTACCCGGATGGGCCGACAGCTCCGCGTCGAGGGCCAGCCCGACCGGCAGCGCGAGCTCCGGGGCACGGCCCGCCGCACCGTGGGAGAGGAGCAGCGCCGTGCGCCCCGAGTCCGTGCCGTACAGCCAGATGCGGCGGGTCGTCAGACGACTGTCCGCCGTGTCGTACTGGGCGAGGACCAGCCAGCGGTCCCGTATCGGCGGGCCGTCCGCCGGCGCGGGCAGGCCGATGCGGGAACGGACCGTCGCGGCCAGCCCCTCCGGCAGCCGCTCCCGGCGCAGCCAGCCCCGGCCGAGGAGGTGGAGCAGTGCGCACTCCTCCAGCAGCCGCACCGGCCGGCCCGGCCCGGTGCCCGCGAGCACCTCCAGCTCCCGCACCCGGGCGGCCAGCCCCGGCGCCTGGGCGTCGACCATGCGGGCCGCGGTCTCCTCCCACAGCCCGTCCCCCGACTGCTCGGCCGCCGCCAGGCCGCCGCGGAACAGGTCCGCCAGGCGCTGCTCCAGCTCCACCGCGCCCGCGGTCACCCGCTCGGCCCGGCGCTCCGCCCTGCGCCGCGCCGCCTCCGGGTCGGCGGAACCCGAGGAGTGCGAGGCGCCCGCGGCCCGTCCCTCCTCCGCGCGCGTGCGCCGGCCCGCGATCCACTGCTCGGCCCACTCCGGTGCCTCTCCCCGCGGCACCGCCCCGTCCCCGCCCGACCAGAGCAGCAGCAGACCGAGCGCGTGCTCGCACGGGAACCCACGGCTCGGGCAACTGCACCGGTACGCGGGCCCGGAGGCGTCCGCGACGTCGACGACCGTCCGGTACGGAGTGCTCCCACCGCCCTCGCACAGACCCCACACCGTCCCCTCGTCCGAACTGCCGGTCCCGGACCACGGGCCGGCCGCGCCGAGTTCGCTCCCCGCCGTGCGTGACGCGGGGTCGGGCGCCAGTGCCAGCACCCGGTCCGCGGTCCAGCGCACCCCCTGCTGAGTCATGCCACCGAAACTAGATCCCGGCACTGACAATCGCCCTTGCCGAGATCGTTCGTGCAGGTCAGAGCGATTGTCAGTGGCGTGGTGCACGGTTGGTGCCAGATCCGAACCGGCCGAGCTGGAGGGGACCCAGCCATGACTGTGCCCGTTGGACCGACGCCCGTCGACCCGATGCGGAACAGCTCCGCGCCCGCGAACACGACGGCGGCGCAGACGCGGACGCTGCGACCGCACGCCGAGGACGCCTTCGCCGCCGAACTCGCCGCGCTGGCGGCGCAGGACGACCGTCCCCGCCCCGCCCGCTGGCGGCTGTCGCCGTGGGCCGTCGCCACCTACCTGCTCGGCGGCACGCTGCCGGACGGCACGGTCGTCACGCCGAAGTACATCGGTCCGCGCCGCATCGTCGAGGTCGCGGTGACCACCCTCGCCACCGACCGCGCCCTGCTCCTGCTCGGCGTACCCGGCACCGCGAAGACCTGGGTCTCCGAGCACCTGGCCGCCGCGGTCAGCGGCGACTCCACCCTGCTCGTGCAGGGCACGGCCGGCACCCCGGAAGAGGCCATCCGCTACGGCTGGAACTACGCCCGGCTGCTCGCCCAAGGCCCCAGCCGCGACGCCCTCGTGCCCGGCCCGGTGATGCGGGCCATGGCGGAGGGCATGACGGCCCGCGTCGAGGAGCTGACCCGCATCCCGGCCGACGTCCAGGACACGCTGATCACCATCCTGTCGGAGAAGACGCTGCCGATACCGGAGCTGGGCCAGGAGGTGCAGGCCGTCCGCGGCTTCAACCTGATCGCCACGGCCAACGACCGCGACCGCGGGGTCAACGACCTGTCCAGCGCCCTGCGCCGCCGCTTCAACACCGTGGTGCTGCCGCTGCCCGAGACCCCGGAGGCGGAGGTCGACATCGTCTCGCGCCGGGTCGGCCAGATCGGCCGCTCCCTCGACCTGCCGGCCGTGCCCGACGGCGTCGACGAGATCCGCCGGGTCGTCACCGTCTTCCGCGAGCTGCGCGACGGGATCACCACCGACGGCCGGACGAAGCTCAAGTCGCCCAGCGGCACGCTGTCGACCGCCGAGGCGATCTCCGTCGTCACGGGCGGGCTGGCGCTGGCCGCCCACTTCGGCGACGGCGTGCTGCGGGCCGGGGACGTTGCCGCGGGCATCCTCGGCGCGGTCGTCCGCGACCCGGCGGCGGACCGGGTCGTCTGGCAGGAGTACCTGGAGACCGTGGTCCGCGAGCGCGACGGCTGGAAGGACTTCTACCGGGCCTGCCGGGAGGTCGGTGGATGAACGGCGGGAAGGCGGACACCGCGGGGCCGCTGCTGCTCGGCGTGCGGCATCACGGGCCGGGGTCCGCGCGGGCGGTGCGGGCGGTGCTGGAGGAGGCCCGGCCGGGCGCCGTGCTGATCGAGGGCCCGCCGGAGGCGGACGCGCTGGTCCCGCTCGCCGCCGGGGAGGACATGCGGCCGCCCGTCGCGCTGCTCGCCCACGCGGTGGACGAGCCCGGCCGCTCGGCCTTCTGGCCGCTGGCCGAATTCTCCCCGGAGTGGGTCGCGCTCCGCTGGGCGCTGGAGCACGGGGTCCCGGCCCGTTTCATCGACCTGCCGGCCACGCACACACTGGCCCGGGAGGACGACGAGGACCGCGCGCCCGGCACGGGCGAAGACGTGCGGGCCGATCCCCTGGTAGTGCTCGCCGAGGCCGCCGGGTACGACGACGCCGAGCGGTGGTGGGAGGACGTGGTAGAGCACCGGGGCGTGGGCGAGGGGGACGCGGTCGCGCCGTTCACCGCGCTGGAGGAGGCCATGACCGCGCTGCGGGAGGAGTACGGAAGCGGGGGACACCGGCGGGACCTCGTGCGCGAGGCGCACATGCGGCTGCGGATCCGGGCGGCGCAGCGGGAGTCCGAGGACGGCGTGGCCGTGGTCTGCGGGGCCTGGCACGTGCCGGCGCTGCGGCGGAGGACCACCGTCGCCGCCGACCGCGCCCTGCTGAAGGGGCTGCCCAAGGTGAAGACGGACATGACCTGGGTACCCTGGACCCACCGCAGGCTCTCCCGGACGAGCGGCTACGGCGCGGGCATCGACTCCCCGGGCTGGTACGGGCACCTGTTCAGTGCCCCGGACCGGCCGGTCGAGCGGTGGCTGACCAAGGTGGCCGGGCTGCTGCGGGCCGAGGACCGGACCGTCTCCTCCGCGCACGTCATCGAGGCCGTACGGCTGGCGGAGACCCTCGCCGCGCTGCGCGGACGTCCGCTGCCCGGCCTGAGCGAGACGACCGACGCCGTGCGGGCGGTGATGTGCGAGGGCTCCGACGTGCCGCTGGCACTGGTGCACGACCGGCTGGTCGTCGGCGACGTGCTCGGGGAGGTGCCGGCGACGGCGCCCGCCGTGCCGCTGCAGCGGGACCTCGCGCGGATTCAGCGCCGGCTGCGGCTGAAACCCGAGGCCGGGGAGCGGGAGCTGGAGCTCGACCTGCGCAAGGAGACCGACGCGGAGCGCGGCAGGCTGCTGCACCGGCTGCGGCTGCTCGGCATCGACTGGGGGGAGCCGGCCGCCGCACGCGGCACGGGGACCTTCCGGGAGACATGGCGGCTGCGCTGGGAGCCCGAGCTGTCCGTGCGGGTCGCCGAGGCCGGGGTCTGGGGGACGACCGTGCTCGCCGCCGCGACCGCCAGGGCGGAGGCGGACGCCGTCGCCGCGCGGGGACTCGCCGAGGTCACCGGGCTCGCCGAGCGCTGCCTGCTGGCCGCACTGCCCGGGGCACTGCCCACGGTGATGCGGATCCTCACCGACCGCGCGGCCCTCGACACGGACGTCGGCCATCTCGCCCAGGCGCTGCCCGCCCTGGTCCGCTCGCTGCGCTACGGCGACGTGCGCGGCACCGACACCGCGGCGCTGGCCGAGGTCGCCGCGGGGCTCGCCGAGCGGGTCTTCGTCGGACTGCCCGCGGCCTGCGCCGCCCTGGACGCGGACGCCGCCGACGAGATGCGGCGCCACGTCGACGCGGTGCACGGCGCGGTGGGTCTCCTCGGCGACGCCCCCGCGCCGGGCCACGCGGGGCTGCGCGCCCGCTGGCAGTCGGTGCTGCGGACCCTGTCCGCACGGGACACCGTGCCCGGCGTCCTACGAGGGCGGTCCGTGCGGCTGCTGCTGGACGACGGGGAGCTGGCGCAGGAGGAGGCGGCGCGGCTCATGGGGCTCGTGCTGTCGCCGGGCACGCCGCCGGCGGACGCGGCCGCGTGGATCGAGGGCTTCGTCGGCGGCGGCTCCGGCGGCGGACTGCTCCTGGTCCACGACGAGCGGCTGCTCGGGCTGGTCGACACGTGGCTGACGGGCGTGCCGGCGGAGGCGTTCACGGACGTACTGCCGCTGCTGCGGCGGACGTTCTCGGCGTTCGAGCCGGGGGTGCGCCGCACCCTCGGGGAACTGGTCCGGCGCGGACCGGGGACACGCGGCGGCACGGCGGCCGCGGTCTCCGGCGCCCCCGGCTTCGCCCCCGACCCCGACACCGTCCGCGCGGACGCCGTGCTGCCGGTGCTGCGGCTGCTGCTCGGGCCGGACGGGGAGGACCGGGAAGCGCGCGACGGGCTCGCGGGGGTGACGGGATGACGGCCATGCGGGAGGAGGCGGGCACGCGAGGGGAGGCGGGCACGCGAGGGGAGGCGGGCACGCGAGGGGAGGCGGGCACGCGAGGGGAGGCGGGCACGCGAGGGGAGGCGGGCACGCGGGAGGAGACGGACACGCGGGAGGAGGCGGACATGCCGGCCACGGTGACGGACCCGGCGCAGGAGCGGCTGCGGCGCTGGCGGCTCGTGCTCGGCGGCGACACGGCCGACGGGACGGGGTGCGCGCTGTCCGGGCATGACGCCGCGATGGACGGGGCGCTCGCCGCGCTCTACGGCAAGGGAGACAGGCCGCAGGCGGGCCGGGACCGGTCGGCGGGGCTCGGCGCGTCGGCGCCCTCGGTGGCCCGCTGGCTCGGGGACATCCGGACCTACTTCCCGTCCTCCGTGGTCCAGGTCATGCAGCGCGACGCCATCGACCGGCTCGGCCTCGCCGCGCTCCTGCTGGAACCGGAGGTGCTGGAGGCCGTCGAGGCCGACGTCCACCTCGTCGGCACGCTGCTGTCGCTCGACAAGGCCATGCCGGAGACGACCAAGGAGACGGCGCGGGCGGTCGTGCGCAAGGTCGTCGAGGACCTGGAGAAGCGACTCGCCACCCGCACCCGGGCCACCCTCACCGGGGCCCTCGACCGCAGTGCCCGCGTCAGCCGGCCGCGCCACCACGACATCGACTGGAACCGCACGATCGCGGCCAACCTCAAGCACTACCTCCCGGAGTACCGGACGGTCGTGCCCGAGCGGCTCATCGGCCACGGGCGCGCCTCGCGGTCGGTGCGGAAGGAGGTCGTCCTCTGCGTCGACCAGTCCGGGTCGATGGCGGCGTCCGTCGTGTACGCGTCGGTGTTCGGGGCGGTGCTCGCCTCCATGCGGTCGATCGGCACCCGGCTCGTCGTCTTCGACACGGCGGTCGTCGACCTCACCGACCAGCTCGACGACCCCGTCGACGTGCTCTTCGGCACCCGGCTCGGCGGTGGTACGGACATCAACCGGGCGCTGGCGTACTGCCAGTCGCGGATCACCCGGCCGGCGGAGACGGTGGTCGTGCTGATCAGCGACCTCTACGAAGGGGGGATACGCGACGAGATGCTCAAGCGGGTGGCGGCGATGAAGGCCTCGGGCGTGCAGTTCGTGACGCTGCTCGCGCTGTCCGACGAGGGGGCGCCCGCGTACGACGGGGAGCACGCGGCGGCGCTCGCCGCGCTGGGCGCACCGGCGTTCGCCTGCACACCCGATCTGTTCCCGGAGGTGATGGCGGCGGCGATCGAGAAGCGGCCGTTGCCGATACCGGACGCGGCATGAGGAGCGAACCCGGTCCGGTGAAAACGGACATGAGTACCCATCGGTAACGGAGGGCTTGCGCGACCTCGGGAGTCGCGTGCAAGGATCGGCGCCGTTCGATGAAGGTCCCGTGAAGCGTCTCCAGCCGTTCCGCCGTCCGGGAGGACCCGCCCCTCTTGATCCGGTCAGCAGCCCCGCCCGGTGCCGCTCTGCGCGCGATGCGCACGGCGGCCGGGCTGCGTGCGGTCCGGCTGGCGCTGCTGGTGGGCGCGGTGTTCGTGCTCGGCGTGCTGTGCGGGGAGCGGGCGCAGGCGGCGGACGGCGGGCCGGCCGGGGGGACCTCCTCCGCCGTCGGGCCCTCGGTGCCGGCCGGCTCGGGCACCCCGCCCGGCGCGCACGGTCCCGCGCCGGCCGTCCCGGACCTCACCGTGCCGCGCCCGGACGTGGCCGGTCCGGTCCGCCCGCTGACCGGGACCGTGCTCCGCTCCGTGGACGAGCGGATCGTACGGCCGGTCGAGGACCTGGTCGGTGCGGTGACCGACCGGCTGGACGAGGCGACACCGGGACAGCTTCCCGCGCTCCCCGCGCTGCCCGCGCCGCCAGCCCTGCCAGCCCTGCCCGCGCTCCCCGCCCTGCCCGCGCTCCCCGGCCCGGAGCGGCCCGCGCCGCTGCCGGAGCTCCCGCACCTGCCCGACGCACCGGAGCAGACGCTCCCCGGACCGAGCACGCCCGCCCCGCGGCCGGACACCTCGGCACCGCCGTCCGACGCGGCCGGGCAGGACGCCCCGGACGCCCCGGACGGGCCGGACGGGCCGAAGGGAACGGACGGACCGTCCGGGACCGCGGAGCCGGTCGCGGAGCCGGCCGCGGGACTCGTCCCGGGCCCCGTCGCCCACGGCCCGGAGCCCCTCCGCGCCGGCGGCGCGACCCACGCGGAACGAGGACACCGGCCCGCGCGGGACGCCGTACCCGCCGTGGACGCCGGCCCGGCCCCCGCGCCGCACGCTCCCGGCACCCCCGCCGGTCAGCCGGACGGCGCGACGGGCGGCCGCTCGGCCGCGGACCACGGCACACCGCGACACGGTGACGCGTACGCCGTCACCACGTCCCACCGGCCGCCGCTCCGGCTCGCGCCCGGCGCCGCCGTGCCCGCCGAGGCGGCCGGTACGCGGGACCCGTACCGGGACGTCCCGGTCTCGCCCGCTTAGGGGCGCTCCCTCCCTCGCCGCGGGCACGTGCGCGCGGGGACGGCGTGGCGGCCCTGCCCGTCCGGGCACCCTTCCGTGCCCCGGCGGAGGCCGTCGCGGGCCCTCTCCCGCCGGTCCGGCCGCACACGCCCGCGCCCCCACCCGTACCCGACTCACGGGTGACAAAGAACTCCACGGGGCAGCAGGACCCGGACAGCCGAAAGCCGTCGGACCGTCCGGTCGGAACCTCGTGGAGGGGCGGCCGGCCCCCATTGGGGTGGGGGCCGGCCGCCCCGCATCCCGGGGAACAGGGCGTTCACCGCCCCTCCGGGTTGTTCGCCAGGGCCTCACCGGGCCAACCCCAGCCCGGTGAGGCCCCTCATGCCCGGCACGCCGTGCCAGAGAGGACGGCATCATGTGACAGGTATCACCGCTCACGTGTGACCCGCGATTTAGAGAGGTCCCCCCAGCGGCGATAACCTGCGAGACGGACATGCCGCGCGCTCGGACACCGTGTGCGCCTCCCTTGTGACACAGCGGACGTCACGTTGCCCTTCGCGGCACGCCCACGCATCCAACGAACCGCGAGATCACTGATAGGGACGGAAGCGCGTGGACCTGTTCGAGTACCAGGCGAGGGACCTCTTCGCCAAGCACGATGTACCGGTGCTGGCCGGTGAAGTCATCGACACGCCTGAGGCGGCCCGCGCAGCCACCGAGCGTCTCGGTGGCAAGTCCGTCGTCAAGGCCCAGGTGAAGGTCGGCGGCCGCGGCAAGGCCGGTGGCGTCAAGCTCGCCGCGACCCCGGACGAGGCCGTCGCCCGTGCGACGGACATCCTCGGCATGGACATCAAGGGCCACACGGTCCACAAGGTGATGATCGCCGAGACGGCCCCGGAGATCCTGGAGGAGTACTACGTCTCCTTCCTCCTCGACCGCGCCAACCGCACCTTCCTCTCCATCGCCTCCGTCGAGGGCGGCATGGAGATCGAGGAGGTGGCGGCCACCCGCCCCGAGGCCGTCGCCAAGACCCCGATCGACGCCAACGAGGGTGTGACCCCCGCCAAGGCCCGCGAGATCGTCGAGGCCGCGAACTTCCCGGCCGAGGTCGCCGACAAGGTCGCCGACGTCCTGGTCACCCTGTGGAAGACCTTCGTCGCCGAGGACGCGCTCCTCGTCGAGGTCAACCCGCTGGCCAAGGTCGCCTCCGGTGACGTCATCGCCCTGGACGGCAAGGTCTCCCTGGACGAGAACGCCGAGTTCCGCCAGCCGGAGCACGAGGCCCTCCAGGACAAGGCCTCCGCCAACCCGCTCGAGGCGGCCGCCAAGGAGAAGAACCTCAACTACGTCAAGCTCGACGGCGAGGTCGGCATCATCGGCAACGGCGCGGGTCTCGTCATGAGCACCCTGGACGTCGTCGCCTACGCCGGTGAGGCGCACGGCGGCGTCAAGCCCGCCAACTTCCTCGACATCGGCGGTGGCGCCTCCGCCGCCGTCATGGCGAACGGCCTGGAGATCATCCTCGGCGACCCGGACGTCAAGTCCGTCTTCGTCAACGTCTTCGGCGGCATCACCGCGTGCGACGAGGTCGCCAACGGCATCGTGCAGGCGCTGCAGCTGCTCGCGGACCGGGGCGAGGAAGTCACCAAGCCCCTCGTCGTCCGTCTCGACGGCAACAACGCCGAGCTGGGTCGCAAGATCCTCTCCGACGCCAACCACCCGCTGGTGCAGCGCGTGGACACCATGGACGGCGCGGCCGACAAGGCCGCCGAGCTCGCGGCTGCGAAGTAAGGGACGAGGGACACCACAGCCATGGCTATCTTCCTCAACAAGGACTCCAAGGTCATTGTCCAGGGCATGACCGGTGCCACGGGCATGAAGCACACCAAGCTCATGCTGGCCGACGGCACGAACATCGTCGGTGGCGTGAACCCCCGCAAGGCGGGCACGTCGGTCGACATCGACGGCAACGAGATCCCGGTCTTCGGCACGGTCGCCGAGGCGATGGAGAAGACGGGCGCCAACGTGTCCGTCCTCTTCGTCCCGCCGGCCTTCGCCAAGGCCGCCGTCGTCGAGGCCATCGACGCCGAGATCCCGCTCGCGGTCGTCATCACCGAGGGCATCGCGGTGCACGACTCCGCCGCCTTCTACGCGTACGCCGTGGAGAAGGGCAACAAGACCCGGATCATCGGCCCGAACTGCCCGGGTCTGATCACCCCCGGTCAGTCGAACGCCGGCATCATCCCGGGCGACATCACCAAGCCGGGCCGCATCGGCCTGGTCTCGAAGTCCGGCACGCTGACGTACCAGATGATGTACGAGCTGCGTGACATCGGCTTCTCCTCCGCCGTGGGCATCGGCGGCGACCCGGTCATCGGCACCACGCACATCGACGCGCTCGCCGCGTTCGAGGCCGACCCCGACACCGACCTGATCGTGATGATCGGTGAGATCGGCGGCGACGCCGAGGAGCGGGCCGCGGCCTTCATCAAGGAGAACGTGAAGAAGCCGGTCGTCGGCTACGTCGCGGGCTTCACCGCGCCCGAGGGCAAGACCATGGGCCACGCCGGCGCCATCGTCTCCGGTTCCTCCGGCACGGCCGCCGCGAAGAAGGAGGCCCTCGAGGCCGCCGGCGTCAAGGTCGGCAAGACGCCGACCGAGACGGCGAAGCTGGCGCGCGCCATCCTCGCCGGCTGAGCAGGCGGCACAGGACGGCGCAGGACGGCACCGTACGGGTGGGCCCGTTCCCCGCAGTGGGGGACGGGCCCACCGTCGTCTCCGCCCGCGGCTACTCCACCTGCGGCGCCAGCCGTCCCGGTCCCCGCGCCAGCTCCTCCCGCAGCCGGGCGCGCAGCTCCCGCTCCTCCTCCGACAGGGGTCCGGGCGCCACGCGCGGCGGAACGCCCCGCACCGTCTCGCCCGCCGGCACCGGTGGCTCGTAGCGGGTCGGGGCCGTGCGCAGGGTGAGCGCCGTGGTGCCGATCAGCGCGACCGTGAACGCGACGGCGGCCCGGGTCCAGAACCGTGCCCGGCGCTCGCTGCCGCCGCGCACCACCGGCGGCTCGGCCGCCCGCAGCCGCCCGGTGGAGGCCAGCTCGGCCAGCCGCCGGTGCAGCTCCCGCGGGTCCGACAGACCGGGGAGCCGGGCGGCGACGGCCTCGCGCGCGTGCGTCAGCCGGCCGGCCGTCGCCCACGTGCTGGCCTCCGTCTCCGCCGCCGTCTCGGGCAGGCCGAGGCCGACCCCGTCGTACAGCAGGAGCGTGCGGCGGTACGGCGGCGGGAGGCGCAGCAGCGCCTCCAGGAGCGCCCGGTCGTCCTCGTCCGGGGGCGGCGGTTCGGGCTGCCGGTGACGGCGGCGGTACCGGTGCCACGGGGAGAGCGCCCACTCGTACGCCGCCGCGCGCACCCAGCCGGCCGGGTCCGGGTCCCGGGCCACCTCGGGCCAGCGGTCCCAGGCCAGCTGGAAGGCCCGCTCCACGGACTCGCGGGCGAGCGCGCGGCGGCCGGTGAGCAGATAGGCCTGCCGGACGAGGGCGGGGGCGCAGAAGGAGTACAGGGCGTCGAAGGCCTGGGCGGGCGTCGGGCCCGGGGAGGCCCCGGAGGGGGCGGAGGACGGCGGGGGCGCCTGCGCGAACGCTTCGGGGCGGCCGTCGCCGCCCGGCTTGTCCAGACACACCGTCACCACCGCTGTGGCCTCCTTCTCCTGACGAACGGACACGGGCTCCGGCGTCCCCGCGGCGGCGGTCCCCTCCGCCAGACGGGCCAGCAGCCTCGCGTACGCCTCCCGGTTCCGGCCGCGGGGGGTGCTGCGGCCGGACTCCCACGCGCGCACCGTCCCGGGCCGGACGCCCACGCGCTCCGCGAGCCGATGCCGCGTCAGCGAGGCGGCCTCGCGCAGGCGTCGGCGTTCGCCGGGCGGGGGGAGCGGGGTGGCGGGGCTCCGTGTCACTGGACGCCCCTCCGTCCGAAAAAGTACATAAACGTATATTGAGCGACACAGCGGGGCTTCGCCCGTTGCGACGGGAAAGCGCGTGTCGTTGGGAGCATGGCGGACGTGACCCAGACGACCGCTCGCCGTACGACACCGGCCGCCCTGCTCACCCGCGTGCGCGACCGCTCGCCGGGGCTCGCCTCCGGCCTCCTCGGCGGCGCCCTCGCGGCCGGGCTGGGGCTCGCGGCGTTCGCCGTCCTCGTGATCCTGCTGTGGATCAGCTCGCCCTACCCCGACAGCGGGCCCGGCGGCGCCCTGCACATCGCGGCGGCGCTGTGGCTGCTGGCGCACGGCGCCGAACTGGTCCGCGCCGACACGCTGTCCGGCGTCCCCGCGCCCGTGGGCGTCCCGCCGCTGCTGCTCCTCGCACTGCCGGTGTGGCTGCTGCACCGGGCGGCCCGCGACGCGGCGGAGGGCGGCACGGGCGGCGACGCCCCGCTCGTCCCCGGCCGTACGGCGTGGGCGGGCGTCCTCCTCGGCTACCTCGCCGTCGGCGCCCCCGCCGCGCTCTACTGCGCGGGCGGTGGACTGCGGCCGGCGTGGGGGTGGACCGCGGTGTGCGTGCCGCTGGTCGCCGGACTGGCCGCGGGGGCGGGGGTGCGGACGGCGTACGGCCGTCCGAGCGGACCGCTGGAACGGGTGCTGGGCGCGGTGCTGCCCAGGGGCCTGCGCCATCTGGTCCTCGGACCGGACGGCCGTCCCGGGGTCGTGGCGCGGGCGGCGGCGGCCGGGGCGGCGGTACTGACCGGGGGCGGGGCGCTGCTGCTCGCGGTGTCGCTGGGATGGCACGGCGGGGAGACCCGGCAGGCGTTCCTGCGGCTGACGGAGGGCTGGTCGGGCTGGCTGGCGGTGCTGCTGCTCTGCGTCGCGCTGGCCCCGAACGCCGCGGTCTGGGCGGCGGCGTACGCCCTCGGCCCCGGCTTCCTCCTCGGGACCGGCACCCAGGTGACCCCGCTGTCCTCCCCGCCCGCCCCGCCGCTGCCGCCGTTCCCGCTGCTCGCGGCGGTACCGGACACGGGGGCGGGGACCGTGCCGAACTGGACGGCGGCGGCACTGCCGGTGGCGGCCGGACTGGTGGCGGGGTGGTTCGTGGGACGGGGCGCCGCGAGGAGCGGACCGGCGCCCGCCCCCGCCTGGACCCGCGGCCGGACCGCCGGGGCGGCGGTACTGGCGGCCGTGCTGTGCGCGGCCCCGCTGTCCGTGCTCGCCGCGCTCGCGGGCGGGCCGCTGGGGACGGCCGCGCTCTCCCGGTTCGGCCCGGTGTGGTGGCAGGTGGGGGCCGCGGCACTGGCGTGGCTCACGCTGGTGGCGGTCCCCACGTCACTGGCGGTACGCGCCTGGCGCCGCCGCCCGTCCGCGGGCGGGCCGGGGACCCGGCTCCCGGGCCCCGGAGCACCGCAGGACCGCCACGCCCCGAGGCGCCCGGAACCGGCCCCGCCGCGCCCGGGCGACGACCTCGACGAGCCGTACCTGCTCCACCCCGCCCGGGGGCCCGCGCCCGACCCGTCCGACCTGTGGGACTGGGACATGCCGTTCGGCGTGCGGGAGGCGATCACCGCCCCCGGTGAAGAGGGCCCCGCCCCCGGCGCCCGGGAGTGAGCGCGGAGGTCAGTCGGTCGTGCCCAGGAGGTCGCGCAGCTGCTCCGGCAGGAGGTCGCCGCAGGACTGGCGGGCCTCCTGGGTGAGGGCGTCCTCGGTGCAGGTGTAGTAGTCGCTGTAGACCAGCTGGGCCGTGAAGGACGCGGCGACCAGGGCGAGCGCCAGCGACCCCGTGACCACTCCGCTCACCGCGGCCGTGGTCTGCGGGCGGCTCTTCGGCTCGGGCGCCGGGGCGTCCGGGTCCTGTGCGCGGGGCTTGGCGCGCAGGGCGCCGATGCCCCAGTAGAGGGCGAACGCGCCCAGCAGCAGCGCGACGTACGGCCAGCCGAAGAGGCCGAAGAAGAAGGCCCACATGCCGGACAGCAGGGCGTACCGCGCACGGCGCTGGGCCGGGTCCGTGGGGTCCCAGCGCATGCCGGGCCCCTGGGAGCCGCCGCCCTGCCCCTCGGGGCCGCGCGGGCGCTCGCCGAAACCGCCGGGGGAGCGGCCGGGCTGCCGGTCGCTCCAGTTCCGGCCCCAGGAGGAGCGGCCGCCGTCCTCCCCGCCGGACGGGTGCCTCGGCTGCCAGGGCCGGTCGGGAGTCCCCTCCGGCGGCGGCGCGAACGGGTTGTCGTCCTGCGGCTCCCGGGAGCCCCGCGCCCCCTCGGGGCCCCGGGTCCCGCGGCGCCCGTCGCCGCCGTCCCCGTCCCGGGGCGCGTCGGGCGGCGAGGCGGGGCGCTCCCGCAGCAGCACGGCACCCCGCTCCCCTCCCCGGGCGGACTGCTGGGGGAACGTGAGAAGTCGCAGGCTGCGGTCCGGCATCAAGTGAGCGTCTTCCCCTTAATGAAGCACGGCGTGGTCCGGCGAGGCCGCCTCGCACGACGTATCGACTACGACTGGGCTGGTGAACCGGTGCGTTCCCGTCGGCTCTCCGCGGCCCGGGTCCGTCGTCCTGTGAACGCCCGGTGCACGGTTCGCGTTCCCACGCGCCCCGGCGTTCCAGGACCGGCTCCTCCCAGACGCTACCTTCCGGCCACGCCCCCGTCCCGTGGGGGCCGCCCGGTGTGCCGGTATCGTTGCTGACGGTCGGCCGCTTCGTAGGCTTCCCCGTATCCGGGGGCGCGAAGCATTCGTAGGAATGTACAAAGCGCTGTGCCGCCGACCGTGCAGACGCTCCCCGAGAAAGGGCCCCACCGTGGCCGCCAAGCCCGTGGCCGAGCGCGCCAGGCGTCTCGTCGTGCTGGTCTCCGGATCCGGCACCAACCTCCAGGCGCTCCTCGACGAGATCGCCGCGACCGGCGCCGAGGCGTACGGGGCCGAGGTCGTGGCCGTCGGCGCCGACCGCGAGGGCGTCGAGGGGCTGGCCCGCGCCGAGCGCGCCGGGCTGCCGACCTTCGTGTGCCGGGTCAAGGACCACCCGACCCGCGAGGCGTGGGACGCGGCGCTCGCCGAGGCCGTCGCCGCCCACGAGCCCGACCTCGTGGTGTCCGCCGGGTTCATGAAGATCGTGGGGAAGGAGTTCCTCGCGCGCTTCGGCGGGCGGTTCGTCAACACCCACCCCGCCCTGCTGCCCAGTTTCCCCGGGGCCCACGGCGTACGGGACGCGCTCGCGTACGGCGCCAAGGTCACCGGCTGCACCGTCCACTTCGTCGACGACGGCGTCGACACCGGGCCGATCATCGCGCAGGGCGTGGTGGAGGTCCGGGACGAGGACGACGAGAGCGCTCTGCACGAGCGCATCAAGGAAGTCGAGCGAAGGCTGCTCGTCGAGGTCGTGGGGCGGCTCGCCCGCAACGGCTATCGCATTGAGGGACGAAAGGTAGTTATCCAGTGACCGCCGAGAGCAACAAGCGGGCCATCCGACGGGCGCTCGTCTCCGTCTACGACAAGACCGGCCTCGAGGACCTCGCGCGCGGCCTGCACGAGGCCGGCGTGGAGCTCGTCTCCACCGGGTCCACCGCCGCGAGGATCGCCGCCGCGGGCGTCCCCGTCACCAAGGTCGAGGAGCTCACCGGCTTCCCCGAGTGCCTGGACGGCCGCGTCAAGACCCTGCACCCGAAGGTCCACGCCGGCATCCTCGCCGACCTGCGGCTGGAGGACCACCGGCGGCAGCTCACCGAGCTGGGCGTGGAGCCGTTCGACCTCGTCGTCGTCAACCTCTACCCGTTCCGCGAGACCGTCGCCTCCGGCGCCACGCCCGACGAGTGCGTGGAGCAGATCGACATCGGCGGTCCGTCCATGGTGCGCGCCGCCGCCAAGAACCACCCGTCGGTCGCCGTCGTCACCAGCCCGGCGCGGTACGCGGACGTCCTCACCGCGGTCGAGGACGGCGGCTTCGACCTCGCCGCCCGCAAGCGGCTGGCCGCGGAGGCCTTCCAGCACACGGCCGCGTACGACGTGGCGGTCGCCTCCTGGTTCGCCTCCGAGTACGCCCCGGTCGACGCTGCGGCCGACAGCGGCTCCGCCGCGAGGCAGTTCCCCGACTTCCTCGGCGCCACCTGGGAGCGCAAGAACATCCTCCGCTACGGCGAGAACCCGCACCAGCCCGCCGCCCTGTACGTCTCGGGCACGGGCGGCCTCGCCGAGGCCGAGCAGCTGCACGGCAAGGAGATGTCGTACAACAACTACACGGACACGGACGCCGCCCTCCGTGCCGCGTACGACCACGACGCCCCGGCCGTCGCGATCATCAAGCACGCCAACCCGTGCGGCATCGCGACCGGTGCGGACGTCGCCGAGGCGCACCGCAAGGCGCACGCCTGCGACCCGCTGTCGGCGTTCGGCGGTGTGATCGCGGTCAACCGCCCGGTGTCCAAGGAGATGGCCGAGCAGGTCGCGGAGATCTTCACCGAGGTCATCGTCGCGCCGGACTACGAGGAGGGCGCCCTCGACGCCCTCACCAGGAAGAAGAACATCCGGGTCCTGCGCGCCCCCGAGGCCCCGTCCGCCCCGGTCGAGGTCAAGCCGATCGACGGCGGCGCGCTCCTCCAGGTCACCGACCGCCTCCAGGCCGAGGGCGACGACCCGGCCACCTGGACGCTGGCCACCGGCGAGGCCCTCTCCGAGGCGGAGCTGGCCGAGCTCGCCTTCGCCTGGAAGGCGTGCCGCGCGGTGAAGTCCAACGCGATCCTGCTCGCCAAGGACGGCGCCTCCGTCGGCGTCGGCATGGGCCAGGTCAACCGCGTCGACTCCGCGAGGCTGGCGGTGGAGCGGGCGGGCGCCGAGCGCGCGGCCGGTTCCTACGCCGCCTCGGACGCGTTCTTCCCGTTCCCCGACGGCCTGGAGATCCTCACCGGGGCCGGGGTGAAGGCCGTGGTCCAGCCCGGCGGTTCGGTCCGCGACGAGCTGGTCGTCGAGGCCGCGAAGAAGGCGGGCGTGACCATGTACTTCACGGGCACGCGCCACTTCTTCCACTGACGGTTCGCTCCGCCCGGCCGCCGATGCGGGCGGCCGGGCGGAGGGGTGGACGGAGGTTTTACCCGTCCACCTCGTACCGGCCGGTCTCCAGGAAGTACCGCAGCTCCTCGGGCGTTCCGTCGATGACCTCCTCGGCCGCCGCGCGCAGCGCGTCGCTGATGCCGGGGTCGGCCAGCATGCGCGCGACGGCGACGCGGTCGTCCTCGGCCTGGGCGAGGCGGTGGCCGGTTTCGAGGAAGGCGCGGGCGGCTTCCGGGGTGCCCGCTTCGAGGGCTTCGGTGGCTTCGCGCTTGACGCCCTTGCCGGAGTCGGGGTCGGCGAGGATGCGGAAGATGGCGACGCGGTCGTCTTCGAACTGGGCGAGGCGGTGGCCGGTTTCGAGGAAGGCGCGGGCGGCTTCCGGGGTGCCTGCTTCGAGGGCTTCGGTGGCTTCGCGGATGACGCCCTTGCCGGAGTCGGGGTCGGCGAGGATGCGGAAGATGGCGACGCGGTCGTCCTCGAACTGGGCGAGGCGGTAGCCGGTCTTCAGGAACTCACGCATGTCCTCCACGGTGCCGTCGAGGGCTTCGCTCGCCTCCCGCTCGACACCCCTGCCGGAGTCCGGGTCGTCCAGGATGCGGGCGATGGCGAAGCGGAGCTCCTCCTCCGACATCTCGTCCACCGGCGTGCCGGGGGCATCCGCCGCCGTCACGGCGACGGACGCCGGCGCCGCGTCCGAGGCGAAGGCCGGAGCGGTGAGGAGGAGGGCCGGCGTGAGCGCCGCAGCGGCCACCAGCAGAACACCGCGGGTCATTCTCATACATGAACCTGCCTTGTGGGTAAGGGACTTCACGGAAGGCGGCGATCGCCGCCCCGCGCACCCTCTCATCACTCCGGCCGGAGGATCACTGCCGGGGACAAGCAGTCCTGACGTCCCGTCATTGCCGGGTGGCGATGCCGGCGGACACGTCACCGCGCCGCGTGACGCGGCACCCGCCGCCCCGGACGCACCAGGGCCGTGCCTCCCCGGACGGGGGAGGCACGGCCCTGGTGGCGGTGTGCCGGGGGCGTTCGCCCTCAGTAGCGCGGGCGGTTGAACCAGGCGCTGCCCGCGGCGTTGCCGACGAACACGGCGATCAGGATCGCCAGCACCGTGTGGATCAGGCCCACGAGGATGAAGGGGTAGATGCCGAGGATGGCGGTGATGATGCCGAAGATCAGCGCGGTGATGCGGACGCCGTTGCCGCCCTTGCCGAACTTGAGGGCCAGCACGAGCGCGAACACGCCCCACGCCAGCGCGAACACGGTCAGACCCCAGAGCAGGCCGGACGAGTAGTCGGCGAGCTGCTCGAACGCGGGCTCCTCGCTCAGCGTCGGGTCGTTCTTCGCGGCCTCCACGCCCGCGGCACTGATCGCGAACAGCGCCACGCCGATGAGCTGCAGGCCCACGATGACCCACAGCAGCACGCGCGCGGTGCTCACCGTTCCCGGCATGGACGTCGGCACCGGGGCGCCGGGGTAGGCGCCCACCGGCGGCGCCGCCGGATAGCCGTACCCCTGCTGGGGCTGCTGGGGATAGCCGTAGCCGGGCGGCTGACCCTGCGGGGCACCATAGGGGTTGTTCGGGTCGCCGAAACTCATGGCGGTTCTTCCTCCGTTGCGCTTCAGGTGCGGGGACGACGCGAGGCTCGGCGCGGAGGAAGTTCTACAGATGCGGTCCGTCCCCCCGGTTCTGCCCGCGGCACTGTGTCCTCATCGTTCTTGACCCTTCCTTTTCTTGTCCAGGCGTAAGCCGTAGGTGTTGTGCAAGTGCAACCTCACGATCTTGGCCGGAAACGGGCGATACGTGATACGGGGGCGCCGCGGTCGCCCGGAATGCGGGCGGATTGGAACCAGGGCCCGGTCATCCGCGAGGATGGGGTCATGACCGCCCAGATTCTCGATGGCAAGGCCACCGCAGCAGAGATCAAGTCCGATCTGACCGCCCGCGTGGCGGCGCTGAAGGAGAAGGGCGTCACGCCCGGCCTCGGCACGATCCTCGTCGGGGAGGACCCCGGCAGCCAGAAGTACGTCGCCGGGAAGCACCGCGACTGCGCCCAGGTGGGCATCGCCTCCATCCAGCGCGAACTGCCGGGCACGGCCACGCAGGAGGAGATCGAGGCGGTCGTCCGCGAGCTGAACGAGGACCCCGCCTGCACCGGTTACATCGTCCAGCTGCCGCTGCCCAAGGGCATCGACGAGAACCGCATCCTCGAACTGATGGACCCGGACAAGGACGCCGACGGCCTCCACCCGATGAACCTCGGCCGTCTCGTCCTCAACGAGCCGGCCCCCCTGCCCTGCACCCCCAACGGCATCATCACCCTGCTGCGCCGCCACGGCGTGGAGATCAAGGGCGCCGAGGTCGTGGTCGTCGGCCGCGGCGTGACCATCGGGCGCCCGATGCCCCTGCTGCTGACCCGGCGCAGCGAGAACGCCACGGTGACCCAGTGCCACACCGGCACCCGTGATCTGGCGGCCCACCTCCGGCGCGCGGACATCATCGTGGCCGCCGCGGGCAGCGCCCACCTGATCCGTCCCGAGGACGTCAAGCCGGGCGCGGCCGTCCTCGACGTCGGCGTCTCCCGCAACGCCGAGGGCAAGATCGTGGGCGACGTCCACCCGGGCGTGGCCGAGGTGGCCGGCTGGGTCGCCCCGAACCCCGGCGGCGTCGGCCCGATGACCCGGGCCCAGCTGCTGGTCAACGTGGTCGAGGCGGCGGAGCGCAGTGTCGGCTGAGCGCAGCGCCCCGGACGCCGCCGAGGAGCGGGCCGAGGAGATCACGGTCCGCGATCCCGTCAGCGCGCCCGACGCCGAGGGCAGGCCGCGCCGCACCACCCGGCGGTTCCCCCTGTTCACCAGGGACACCGCGCGCCCCGAGGGCGGGGGCAGGGCGGCTCCCGGCGACGCCCCGGCGCCGGCCCGCCAGTGGCCGATCCTCTGCGTGCTGCTCACGGTCGGACTGGGGCTGCTGCTGACCGCGCTGGACCAGTTCCGGCTGGGCACGCTGCTGGTCGGCGTGGCCCTGCTGGCCGGGTCCGCGCTGCGCTGGCTGGTGCCGGACGTCGGCATGCTCGCGGTGCGCTCCCGCTTCACGGACATCGTCACGTACGGCGGGCTGGGCCTGGTGATCGTGCTGCTGGCGCTGATGGTGCAGCCGAATCCGCTGCTGGAGATCCCGTTCCTGAAGGACACGCTGCACTTCACGGTCGACAGCTAGCCGACGGCACTCCCGTGAACGGCGGCCCGTCCACACCCCCGTGAGAGGACGGGCCGCCGTCGTGCACCACACTCCTGCACCGTGGAGGGCCTGTTCAACGGCTGTCCGGCCGCTGTGGCACGGAAGTGACCATTCCGCTACGTCCCCCGGAATCCCCGTACGGGCCTGCGATGAGTCCGCATGTGACCGACCGGTGTCGATGTGTTGACAAACCGGCGGTGTACGGCGAAGTGGTGGGACAGTGGACCCGCGTGGGCAAACGGGACGGTCCGGACGTCCCGCGCGCAGGTGCCCGGTTCCGTTCGGTCGAGGGGGCGACCGGTGGGAGACTGGACCGCGAGTGAGCGGGCGTGCGACGGTGCCCGCCCGCGGCCCTGACGCTCCCGTGCGCCCCCGCCCCGGGAACTGAGATCCTGTCTGGCGGCATCCTCGTGGGTAGCCACAGCGAGGACTCGGCAAGGGGCACCATGCACAAGGGAACAACCAGCACCAACCGGGGGGAAGAGGGGGGAAGCGATGCCTCGTTGGAAGGCCTTGCCGGATGAGCTCGATCCGCAGATCAGGGAGTTCACCAGCCAGCTCAGGAGGGTCGTGGACCGCAGCGGCCTGAGCGTCGCGTCGGTCTCCGACCGCACGGGCTACAGCAAGACGTCCTGGGAGCGTTACCTGAACGGCCGGCTGCTCGCGCCCAAGGGCGCGATCGTGGCCCTGGCCGAGGTCACCGGGACCAACCCGATGCACCTCACCACCATGTGGGAGCTCGCCGAGCGTGCCTGGAGCCGCTCGGAGATGCGCCACGACATGACGATGGAGGCGATCCGGATCTCGCAGGCGCGCGCCGCGCTCAGCGAGTTCGCCGGTCCGTCCTCCGGCCCGGGCGGCGGACCCGCCCGCAAGGGCGGAGCCGCGGTCCGTCCGGGCGTCGCGGGGCCGGCCGGGGTCGTGCCGAGCGTGCCTCCGCAGCCGACCGCCTCGGACGTGCGCGACGCCACCGGCGGCGCGCGGGACGGTTCGTCCGGGACGAACTCCTGGGGGGTCGCCGCCCCCGCCGGGTCGCCGCAGCCGGGCCGGCGCGGTCCCGGAGCCGGGGCCGCGCCGCCCCCCGCGGGCGAGCGCACGCCGGGCGCGTACGGCGCACCGCCCCCGGGCGCCTCCGGCCACGGCGGCCCGGGCGGCTCCGGCGGCAAGCGGCGGACGTCGACGTTCATCGCGGGAGCGGTGGGGGCGCTGGTGCTGGTCGCCGCCGCGTTCTACGTCACCGGCACCGAGAACGACAAGAAGGAGGACGAGGCCCGCACCTCTCCCTCGCCCACCGCCACCGCCAGTGTCGATCTGCCCCCCGGCGTGAAGTGCAGCGGTGACGGCTGCGCGGGCAAGGACGCCGAGGCCATGGGGTGCAGCGGCGACCTGGTGACCACGACGGGGACCGCGGTCGTCGGCGCCACCACGGTGGAGGTCCGCTACAGCGAGACCTGCGCGGCGGCCTGGGGGCGCATCACGCAGGGCACGCAGGGGGACAGGGTCGAGATCGGCGCGGGCACGGCGAAGAAGCAGAGCGACAGCATCACCGCCGCCGGCGACACGGTCGCGTACACCCCGATGGTGCCGGTGGAGGACGCGGCGGACGCGAAGGCCTGCGCGGTCCTGGCCGCCACCGGCGAGAAGGGCTGCACCGAGTAGCGTCCCCGCGCCCGGTCCGGTACGCCACATATATGGGTCCATCCGAGCCCATATATGTGGGGGAACCATGGGGACGCGCATGATGCGGCGAAAGACGGGCACGCGAGAAGTAACCCCCACGGGAATCCGGCACGGTCGGTCCCCGACGGCGGCCGCCCCGTCCCCACCTCTCCCGGACGGAGCGGCCGCCCTTCACGCGGCCGCCCGGCCGTCCGCGTGTCCAGCCGCCCGCGTGTCCGCCGTCCGCGTGCCCGGACCGTCACTCTGTGGGGCGGGCCACAGGGAGCCCGACCCTCCGCTCCCGTGGATGCGCGATAGCCTGACCGCTGGATCTCTCTTGACGCCAAGAGATCGATCATTCGAATCGATGATCGATCATCGTGGTGGACGCCGGTCACGAGCCGGAGCGGGATCCCGCACCCCGGGGCAGGGACCGCCCCACCGCCAGCTGTCATACGGAGAACGCCATGACCCGCACTCCCGTGAACGTCACCGTCACCGGCGCGGCCGGCCAGATCGGTTACGCCCTGCTCTTCCGCATCGCCTCCGGCCAGCTGCTCGGCGCGGACGTGCCGGTCAAGCTGCGCCTGCTGGAGATCACCCCGGCGCTCAAGGCCGCCGAGGGCACCGCCATGGAGCTGGACGACTGCGCGTTCCCGCTCCTGCAGGGCATCGACATCACCGACGACCCGAACGTGGCCTTCGACGGCGCCAACGTCGGCCTCCTCGTGGGCGCCCGTCCGCGCACCAAGGGCATGGAGCGCGGTGACCTCCTCGAGGCCAACGGCGGCATCTTCAAGCCGCAGGGCCAGGCCATCAACGCCCACGCCGCGGACGACATCAAGGTCCTGGTCGTCGGCAACCCGGCCAACACCAACGCCCTGATCGCCCAGGCCGCCGCCCCGGACGTCCCCGCCGAGCGGTTCACCGCCATGACCCGCCTGGACCACAACCGCGCGCTGACCCAGCTGTCGAAGAAGACCGGCGTCCCGGTCTCGGAGATCAAGAAGCTGACGATCTGGGGCAACCACTCCGCCACCCAGTACCCCGACATCTTCCACGCCACGGTCGCCGGCAAGAACGCCGCCGAGACCGTGAACGACGAGAAGTGGCTGGCCGAGGAGTTCATCCCGACCGTCGCCAAGCGCGGTGCCGCGATCATCGAGGCCCGTGGCGCCTCGTCGGCCGCCTCCGCCGCCAACGCCGCCATCGACCACGTGTACACCTGGGTCAACGGCACCGCCGACGGCGACTGGGCCTCCATGGGCATCCCGTCGGACGGCTCCTACGGCGTCCCGGAGGGCCTGATCTCCTCCTTCCCGGTCACCGTGAAGGACGGGAAGTACGAGATCGTCCAGGGTCTGGAGATCAACGAGTTCTCCCGCGCCCGCATCGACGCCTCCGTCAAGGAGCTCGAGGAGGAGCGCGAGGCGGTCCGCGGCCTCGGCCTCATCTGATCCGACCCCATGCCTTCGCGGGGCCCCGTGCCGGTTCGTCCGGCGCGGGGCCCCGCGCGTGCCTGGGCCCGTACGCGACCGCTCCCGACAATCCGGTTCGCCGCGACGCCCGCTTCCCCTATGCTGATCCCCCGTCACTCTGAGTCTCGGTGACGTCGATCCGCGTATCGGGGGATTCGCGTGAGCACCGCACACGTGCCGCAGCAACCACAGCACACCGGCCCGGCGTCGCCGTCCGACCCGCCGCCCACACCACCGCACGCCAGCGAGGCGTCCCGCCTGCTGTGCGCGGGCGTCTACCTGGACTCCGACTACCGCGACCAGGTCATCGAGCAGCTGTACCTCAACGAGCAGCGCGTCGTCGCGCCCTCGCTCGGCTTCGACGCCGCCCGCGTCCTCGCGCACGCGCTGCGCGCCCGGCGCCGGGAACTGCTCTGGGCGACGGCCGTCCTCGGGCTGTGGGTGGTGGGCGTACCGCTCAGCGGCGGCCTGCTCGCCCTCTTCCTGTGGTCCAGCCTGCTGCTGGCCGTCGCGCCCCTGCTGCGCGGGCGGGCCGCGCAGCCGCCCTGGTACCGCCGGCTCGCCGCGTTCCTGGCGCGCTGGAGCGGCCGTGTCCTCACCGGGTTCGCCCTACTGACGCTGGGCACGGTCGCCTTCGGCGGCGGCGCGGACGACGGCTCCGGGTACGACTCCCCGTACGACTCCGGCGAAGGCGACGCGCTGGAGTCGCTCACCGACTCCTTCGCGACCCTGGCCGAACCGTGGCAGGCCTGGTTCGGGCTCGGCGTGCTCGTCTGCGTCGGCCTGTGCACGGCGGCCCGGCGCGACCAGTTCGCCCGCGTCCTCGCCGCCGAACTCTCCCCGCGGCGCTTCCCGGACGCCGCCGGCGACCCCGCCGAGCAGGCCGAGGGGCAGCGGTTCCGGCGGCTGACGCACCGCATCCGGCTGGAACAGCACACGCCGCTGGTCATGTACCACGAGGCGCGCCCGTTCTGCGGGGCGGGCGCGGCGTACGACACCTGGGTGCTCGCCGTGGAACTGCGGCCGGACGAGGAGCGCGAGCAGCAGCCGCTCGGCAACCGCGCGATCCTCGACCGGATCCGGCCGCTGCTGGAGCAGCTGCGCGTGCCCGCCGAGTACGCGGGCCCCGGCGTACGGGACCGGCTGCGCCGTCTGGAGATCGACGAGTGCGTGTTCCTGCCCGTCGAAGGGCTCCTCACCCGCGACCAGGCGCCCTACGGCCCGGCGGAGTTCGAGCAGCACCGGGGGCGGGCCGTCGAGGAGGGCGGCGAGAAGCGCCGGCACTTCCTGCGCATCCGCGTCGGCGGCTGGGAGGAGGAACTGGTCGTCACGGTCTTCGTGCGCGTCCACACGCAGGGCCGGATGCTCATGCTGGAGATCGCCCCGCACGTGCTGACGCCGGTCCGCGCGGACTTCAAGGACGCCGACCGCACCTCGCACCGGTTGCGCCACGACAACGCGCTGGGCCGGATCGCCGGCGCCGCCGTCCTGGTGCCCGGCTCCGCGGGCCGCTCACTGGTGACGCTCGGCCGGGGCGCGGTGTACGCGTGGCGGCTGCTGACCGGCGGACACGCGCACGCGCTGCCCGACGGGCCGGCCCTCTCGGTGCGGGAGCTGGCCGCGGCGCCCGCCGGGTCCACCTTCCAGGAGATGGACGTCGCCCGCTACCTCAGGAGCGTCCAGGACCGCATCGGACGCGGGGTGCGGCTGGCGCTGGCCGAAGCCGGCTACGAGACCGGCGAGTTCGTGCAGAAGATCGTCAACATCAGCAACGGCGCGGTGCACATCGGCCGCGCCGACAACTCCTCGTTCGCCTTCGGTGACCACGCCCGCGCCGAGACCACGACCGGCGGCGCCCAGCCGCAGAAGGGATCCGACTAGCGATGGCACCCGACGAGCCCAACGTCAGCATCGGCCGCGCCGACAACTCCTCCTTCGCCTTCGGCGACCACGCCCGCGCCGAGACCCGCAACACCGCCCCCGCGCCGCGCGACGAGTCCGCCGAGCGGCTGCTGGCGGCCGTGCGGGAACTCCGCGGCGACCTGGCCCGGCTGCGGGAGAACGAACAGGCCGCGCGGCTGGACGAGACCCTCGCCGAGACCGAGGAGGAGATCGCCCGGACCGGAACGGCCGGTGAGGGCCGCCTCCGGCGGCTGCGGGAGGTGCTCACGGACGCCCAGAACATCCTGACGCTGTTCGCGTCGGCGGGGGCCGTCGCCGGACTGCTGGGAATGTGAGAGGAACGCGATGAACGGGGGACGGCGGTACTGGAACGAGGACGCCCAGCGCTGGGAGGACGGCGGCGACGGCGCCGCACCGGTCACGCCGCCGCCCCCGCCGCGCCCGGAGTTCCTGCCCTCCGCGCCGGACGCGCCGACGGGCGCGGCGCCTGCGCCGGACGACGTGCCGACGGGCCGCATACCGGCGCCCGCCGCGGCGCCCGGCGCCCGGTCCGGCCCCGAGCTGCCGCCCGGCGCCGTCCGGCCCGCCGGCCGGGGTCCCGGCCGGCGGCTCCTGTGGGGCGTGCTGGGCGGGGCCGCCGCGGCCGGGGCCGCCGTGGCGCTGGTGCTGACGCAGGTCGTCGACGACGGCGCGGCGGACGGCGGGCCCGGCTCCCGCGACGACCACGCGGCCACCTCCGGCCCGGCGTCGGCCGGCGACGTGACCCCCGGCCCCCCGGACGCGGGCACGGCCGCCGCCGGACCCACCGGCGGTGTCACCGGCTCCCCGTCCGGCCGGGCGTCCGGGCTCCCCGCCGACTACGAGCTCCACACCGACGCCGAGGGCTTCACCGTCGCCCGCCCGCCGGGCTGGACGCGCGAGGCGGTGGCCTCCCGGCACGGCATGGACGTCGTCAGCTACCGCAGCGCCGACGGCCTCCGCCGCCTCCAGGTGTACGAGGTCGCGGAGTCCTCCCCCGAGGAGTCCTTCGACCTGTTCCTGTCCGACAGCACGCCGAAGGCCGAGGGCTTTGAGAAGGTCGCCCTGGAGCGGGTCGAGGAGGGCGGCGCCCTCGGGCTGCGGCTGGAGTACCGGGCCGACTCCCTGCGGGGCGAGCCGGAGGTCGGCAGCTGGCACGTCCAGGACGTGCGCTTCCGCGCGCCGGGCGACGGCAAGGTGTACGCGATCGCCGCGTACGGCCCGCCCACCGACGGCATCGACCCCGAACTGCACCTGGCGCTGACGGCCGTCGCCCACTTCTGCCCCCCGGACACCACCTGTGAGCGGGGCTGACCCGAGCTCCCCGGACGAATCCGAGCCCTCTCCCCTGTCCCGCCCCCGTGTTCCGTGACCCGGAGCGCTCCGGAGGAACCTCGACGCGTACGCCGCGCGGACCACCCGGATCCAGCGGTTCGCCCGGGGGAGGAGCCCTTCCCGCTCCCTGGTTCACCACTCCGTGCTGCCCGGGGGGATCCGGCGGCCGACCATCAGCCGGTTCCAGCTGTTGACGGCGGTGATCAGCGCGACGAGGTGGGCGAGCCGGACGGGGTCGAAGTGCCCGGCCGCCCGCTCGTACACCTCGTCGGGCACGAATCCCCCGGTCAGCACCGTGACCGCCTCGGTCAGCTCCAGCGCGGCCCGCTCCCGCGCGTCGAAGACGTCGTCCCCGGCCTCCTCCCAGGCGTCCAGGAGATCGAGCTGCGCCGCGCGCACCGCCCCGCCCCCGCGGGCGAGGCCCAGGTGCAGGTCGAGGCAGAACGCGCAGTGGTTGAGCTGCGAGGCACGGACCTGGACCAGCTCGGCCAGCCCGGGATCGCCGAGCCCCTTCCCGGCGGCGGCGCTCAGGGCCCGCAGCGCGCCGCGGACACCGGCGTCGAGGCGGGTCGTACGAGCCGTCACGCGTGCTGTCCCGGCGTGTAGTGGCCCGGAGTCATGCGGCACGTCACACCGAACCGGTTCCACGCGTTGATCACCGTGATCGCGGCGATGAGCTGTGCCAGCTCCGCCTCCTCGAAGTGCTTGGCGGCCGTCTCGTACACCTCGTCGGGCACGAACCCTTCCGTCAGCACCGTGACGGCCTCCGTCAGCTCCAGCGCCGCGAGCTCCTTCTCCGTGTAGAAGTGCCGCGACTCCTCCCAGGCGCTGAGCTGGACGATCCGCTCGACGCTCTCGCCCGCCGCGAGCGCGTCCTTGGTGTGCATGTCCAGGCAGAAGGCACAGTGGTTGAGCTGCGAGGCGCGGATCTTCACCAGCTCGCCCAGCCTGGGGTCGAGACCCCTGCGGGCGGCGGCGTCCAGCCGGATCATCGCCTTGTAGACCTCGGGCGCGTGCTCGGCCCACTCCAGCCGCACGGGCGGTTCGGCGGCGTACGTCGGGTTCGTTCCGGTGTCGGTCATGCCTCGACCCTAGGAGCCGGGCATCCCAGGAGTATGGTCCATTTCCATGGCGGACCGCTGGGCCACTTTCGGCATCGACCTCCACCTCGAACCGACCGGCCCCGGGCTGCGCCGAGGCCTGACCGACGCCCTGCGCGAGGCCGTCCGCACCGGCCGGCTCACTCCCGGCACCCGGCTGCCCTCCTCCCGCTCCCTCGCCGCCGACCTGGGCATCGCCCGCAACACCGTCGCCGACGCCTACGCCGACCTGGCCGCCGAGGGCTGGCTCACCGCACGGCAGGGCTCCGGGACCCGGGTCGCCGACCGCGGGCCGGCCCGCCCGCCGGCCACCTCGCCGGCCCCGCGCCGGGCACCCGGCCGGCTCGCCCACGACCTCGTCCCCGGCACCCCCGACCTCGCCTCCTTCCCCCGCGCCGAATGGCTCAGGGCCACCCGCCGCGCCCTCGCCGCCGCCCCCCACGACGCCCTCGGCTACGGCGACCCGCGCGGCCGCCCCGAACTGCGCACGGCGCTCGCGGACTACGTGGCGCGGGCCCGGGGGGTGCGCGCCGACCCGGACCACCTCGTCGTCTGCTCGGGCTTCGCCCACGGCCTCCGGCTCCTCTGCGAGGTCCTGCGCGCCCGCGGCGCCCGCACCCTCGCCGTGGAGTCCTACGGCCTGGACGTCCACTGGGACCTGGCCGCCCGCGCCGGCCTGACCACCGTCCCGCTCCCCTTCGACTCCCTCGGCACCCGCGCGCAGGACCCGGGCGACGCCGACGCGGTACTGCTCAGCCCGGCGCACCAGTTCCCGCTGGGCGGCGCCCTGCGGCCGGAGCGCCGCTCCGCCGTCGTCGACTGGGCGCGCCGCACCGGCGGACTGATCCTGGAGGACGACTACGACGGCGAGTTCCGCTACGACCGGCAGTCCGTCGGGGCGCTCCAGAACCTCGACCCCGACCACGTGGCCTACCTCGGCACGGCCAGCAAGTCCCTCGCCCCCGGCCTGCGCCTCGGCTGGATGGTCCTGCCCCCGTCCCTGGTCCCGGCCGCCGTCGCCCACGGCGGCGGCCACTCCGTGAGCGTCCTCGAACAGCTCACCCTCGCCGAGTTCCTCACCTCCGGCGCCTACGACCGCCACGTCCGCGCCGCCCGCCTGCGCTACCGCCGCCGCCGCGACTCCCTGGTCGAGTCCCTCGCCACCCGGGCCCCCGACGTCCGGATCACCGGCATCGCGGCCGGTCTGCACGCGGTCCTCCGGCTCCCGGCCGGCACCGAGCGCTCCGTGGTCCAGGCCGCCACCTGGCAGAACCTCGCCGTCCACGGCCTCTCCCGCTTCCGCCACCCCGCCGCCGGCACCGCGGCGGGCGACGCCCTGGTGGTCGGCTACGCCACCCCGCCGGACCACGCCTGGGCGAGCACCCTGGAGGCCCTGTGCAGGGCGCTGCCCTGACGCGCCAAGCCGACATACGGCGTCAAGGGGCACAAACGGACGGCCGGGGAGTGCTGTCGGCAGGGGGCTCCCGCGCGCGGCGCGCGGACGGTCTCTAGGCTGTCCGCCGCGAGCTGGGAGAGGTGACCCGGGGGAGTGCGAGGGGGAGTGAAGGACATGGCGGAGACACGGCGGCGGCTGCGGTCCAGCACGGTGGTGCTCGGAGGGATGGGGGTGCTCGCCGCGGCGCTGTCGGCGTGCGGGTCGGACCCGGACCGGCGGTGCGTGGACCGGGACAGCTACGACCACCTCAACGGCTACAAGATCGTCGCCGACAAGAACTGCGACTCCTCCAAGGCGGCCTCCGGCTCCCTCCGCAAGGGCGGCACGTCCCGTGTGGACGCCGACTGGTACTACGACGCCGACGTCAGCAACGGCTACGCCGACTACGGCACCTTCAGCCGCAGCGAGGCCGTCGACCGGGGCGGCTTCGGCTGCTCGGGTTCCGGCAGCGGCGGCGGCTGAGCGGATCATGGAACGGCGTACGACCGAGCCCCGCCCCGGCTGGCAGGAGACCGTCGAGGAACAGGGACTCATCTATCCGCTCACCCGCCACCCGGACGGCTCCCTGCGCCCCTACTGGGACGAGAGCGCCTACTACGTCTTCGGCCTGGACGAGGTCGAGGCGCTGGAGGAGGTCGTCGAGGAACTGCACCGCATGTGCCTCGCGGCGGCCGAGCACATCGTCACCGCCGACCGCTTCGCCGACCTCGGCATCACCGACCCGCGCATCGCCCGCCTGGTCGCCGAGGCCTGGCGGCGGCGCGCGGAACTCCCCTCCGTCTACGGCCGCTTCGACCTCCGCTACGACGGCACCGGCCCGGCGAAGCTCCTGGAGTACAACGCCGACACCCCGACCTCCCTGGTGGAGGCCGCCTCCCCCCAGTGGTTCTGGATGGAGGAGCGCTTCCCCGGCGCCGACCAGTGGAACTCCCTCCACGAACGCCTCGTCGAGGCATGGAGGAGACAGGCCGCCCTCCTCCCGCCGGGCAGCCCCCTGTACTTCGCCCACTCCTCCGCCGACGAGTACGGCGAGGACCTCATGACCGTCGCCTACCTCAAGGAGACCGCCGAACAGGCGGGCCTCGACACCGACTGGATCTCCATGGAGGAGATCGGCTGGGACCGCCTCTCCGGCCGCTTCGTCGACAACGGCCTCCGGTTCATCCGCAGCATCTTCAAGCTGTACCCCTGGGAGTGGCTCACCACCGACCGCTTCGCCGGTCATGTCCTCGCCACCCTCGACAACGGCGGCGGCACCGGCTCCACCCTGTGGATCGAACCCGCCTGGAAGATGCTGCTGAGCAACAAGGCCCTCCTGGCGATCCTGTGGGAGCTCCACCCCGGTCACCCCAACCTGCTGCCCGCCTACCTGGACGGCCCCCGCGAGCTGGCCCGCACCACGGGCTACGTCGCCAAGCCCCTGCTCGGCCGCGAGGGCGCCGGCGTGACGATCCACGAGCCGGGCGCCGGCCCCGTGCTCCGCGACGAGCCCTGCTGCTACCAGCAGCTCGCCCCGCTGCCCACCTTCGACGGCAACCACGTCGTCCTAGGCACCTGGGTGGTCGAGAACGAGTCCGCCGGCCTGGGCATCCGCGAGTCGTCGGGCCTGGTCACGGACGAATACGCCCGCTTCCTGCCCCATGTGATCCTGTAGCGCCCCGAAGGGGCGCGGGGCTGTGGCACATGCGGCTCCGCCGCGGGGGCGCGACCGGCCCCCGCGCGTCCGCGGTGCGCCACCGGCGTCGACGGGGCGGACGCCGTCGCCCGCATGGTGGACGCCTCCCCGTGGCACTCCGTGCCGCCCGGTAATGTGACCGTGGGCCGTGACTGGCGCGCTGGGATGGGAGCAACCATCGGGAAGCGGCCCCGGACCCTTCGGGTCCGGACACATGTGCCGTGCGCCTGGGCCGTACCGTGAACGCAGAACGCCACGTCCGGAGGTCCCCATGTCAGCCGCCGAGCAGCCGCTCACCCCCGCGTCCACCGCCTTCCGCTCCGCCCTCGACGTGATCCGCGCCGTCGAGCCGCGCGTCGCCGACGCCATCGGTCAGGAGGTCGCCGACCAGCGCGAGATGCTCAAGCTGATCGCCTCCGAGAACTACGCCTCCCCGGCCACCCTCCTCGCGATGGGCAACTGGTTCAGCGACAAGTACGCCGAAGGCACCGTCGGCCGCCGTTTCTACGCCGGCTGCCGCAACGTCGACACCGTCGAGTCGCTCGCCGCCGAGCACGCCAAGGAGCTCTTCGGCGCCCGTCACGCCTACGTCCAGCCGCACTCCGGCATCGACGCCAACCTCGTCGCCTTCTGGTCCGTCCTCGCCGACCGCGTCGAGGCCCCCTTCCTGGAGAAGGCCGGCGCCCGCCAGGTCAACGACCTCTCCGAGGCCGACTGGGCCGAGCTCCGCCAGGCCTTCGGCAACCAGCGCATGCTCGGCATGTCCCTGGACGCCGGCGGCCACCTCACCCACGGCTTCCGCCCGAACATCTCCGGCAAGATGTTCGACCAGCGCTCCTACGGCACCGACCCGGCCACCGGCCTGATCGACTACGAGGCCCTGCGCACCTCCGCCCGCGAGTTCAAGCCGCTGATCATCGTCGCCGGCTACTCCGCCTACCCCCGCCTGGTGAACTTCCGGATCATGCGGGAGATCGCCGACGAGGTCGGCGCCACGCTCATGGTCGACATGGCGCACTTCGCCGGTCTGGTCGCCGGAAAGGTCCTCACCGGCGACTTCGACCCGGTCCCGCACGCCCAGATCGTCACCACCACCACCCACAAGTCGCTGCGCGGCCCGCGCGGCGGCATGGTGCTGTGCGACGACTCCCTCAAGGACCAGGTCGACCGCGGCTGCCCGATGGTCCTCGGCGGCCCGCTCCCGCACGTCATGGCCGCCAAGGCCGTCGCCCTCGCCGAGGCCAGGCAGCCCGCCTTCCAGGACTACGCCCGGCGCATCGTCGACAACTCCCGCGCCCTCGCCGAGGGCCTGATGCGCCGCGGCGCCACCCTGGTCACCGGCGGCACCGACAACCACCTCAACCTGATCGACGTCGCCACCTCCTACGGCCTCACCGGCCGCCAGGCCGAGGCCGCCCTGCTCGACTCGGGCATCGTCACCAACCGCAACGCCATCCCCGCCGACCCCAACGGCGCCTGGTACACCTCCGGCATCCGCATCGGCACCCCCGCGCTGACCACGCGCGGCCTGGGCACCGCCGAGATGGAGGAGGTCGCGGGTCTCATCGACCGCGTCCTGACCACCACGGAGCCGGGCACCACCAAGTCCGGCGCCCCCTCCAAGGCGGCCCACGTCCTCGACGCGAAGGTCGCCGACGAGATCTCCCGCCGCGCCACCGACCTCGTCGCCGGTTTCCCGCTCTACCCGGAGATCGACCTGGGCTGAGGCGGCCCCGCCCCGCTCGACGCGCCCCGCGGCGGTCCGGTCGCGCACCGGGCCGCCGCGCGCCCGTCACCGGGCGTCCGGCGGCTCCCGCCGCGGCCCCGGGCCGTCCCTCCGCCGTGCGCCGGGGCCCCCTCCCCTTCGGGGAGCGGGGCATCCGGCCCTTCGCGACACGGCCGGGGACGGATCGGTCCCCACCCGTTCCCGGTCCGTTCCGGACCGCCCCGCGGGACCTGAGAGAATGGTGGGCATGGCGACTGACCGACCTCGTGTGCTCTCCGGAATCCAGCCCACCGCAGGCTCGTTCCACCTCGGAAACTACCTCGGCGCCGTCCGCCAGTGGGTGGCCCTGCAGGAGACCCACGACGCGTTCTACATGGTCGTCGACCTGCACGCGATCACGGTCCCGCAGGACCCCGCGGAGCTGCGCGCCAACACCCGCCTGGCCGCCGCCCAGTTGCTGGCCGCCGGTCTCGACCCGGACCGCTGCACGCTCTTCGTGCAGAGCCACGTGCCCGAGCACGCCCAGCTCGCCTGGGTCATGAACTGCCTCACCGGCTTCGGCGAGGCCTCCCGCATGACCCAGTTCAAGGACAAGTCCGCCAAGCAGGGCGCCGACCGCGCCTCGGTCGGCCTGTTCACCTACCCGGTCCTCCAGGTCGCGGACATCCTGCTCTACCAGGCCCACGAGGTGCCGGTGGGCGAGGACCAGCGCCAGCACATCGAGCTCACCCGCGACCTCGCCGAGCGTTTCAACGGCCGGTTCGGCGCGACGTTCACCGTCCCGAAGCCGTACATCCTCAAGGAGACGGCGAAGATCTACGACCTCCAGGACCCGACGGTCAAGATGAGCAAGTCGGCGTCCACGCCGAAGGGCCTCATCAACCTCCTGGACGAGCCGAAGGCCACCGCCAAGAAGGTGAGGAGCGCGGTCACCGACACCGGCACGGTGGTCGCCTACGACGTCGTGGAGAAGCCCGGCGTGAGCAATCTCCTCACGATCTACTCGACCCTCACCGGAGTCGACATCCCCCGACTGGAGGAGAGGTACGCCGGCAAGGGCTACGGTGCGCTCAAGACGGACCTCGCCGAGGTCATGGTCGAGTTCGTGACCCCGTTCAAGGAGCGCACCCAGCAGTACCTGGACGACCCCGAGACGCTCGACTCGCTCCTGGCCAAGGGCGCGGAGAAGGCGCGTGCCGTCGCCGCGGAGACCCTCGCCCGGGCGTACGACCGGGTCGGCTTCCTGCCCGCCAAGCACTGAACCGCCGGGCACCGGACCGGCGCTGAACCGGCCCGCGAGGGCGATCCGTACCACCGCACAGCGCTGCACATCACTCCGGTTGCGCCTGCCCGCAGCCGGGTCGTGGTCGTACAGTCGATAACCGGGTGACCGTTCCCGCGGCCACCCGGGGCTCACCGGAGCTTCACCACCACAACGACAGGAGACGACGTGGGGACCGTAACGATCGGTGTGTCGATCGCGGTCCCGGAGCCTCACGGCAGCCGGCTTCAGCAGCTGCGCGCGGGCTTCGGCGACGCCGCGGCTCACGGTATCCCCACGCACGTCACCCTGCTGCCGCCGACCGAGATAGACGACGCCGACCTGCCGGCCGTCGAGGCGCACCTCGGCGAGGTCGCCGCGGCCGGCCGGCCGTTCCCGATGCGACTGTCCGGCACCGGCACCTTCCGGCCGCTGTCGCCGGTGGTGTACGTCCGGGTCGCCGACGGCGGCGAGGCCTGCACCTGGCTGCAGAAGCAGGTCCGGGACGCCTCCGGCCCCGTCGCCCGCGAGCTCCAGTTCCCGTACCACCCGCACGTCACCGTGGCGCACGGCATCGAGGAGGCGGCCATGGACCGCGCCTTCGAGGAGCTCGCCGGCTACGAGGCTGCGTGGCCCTGCACCGGCTTCGCGCTCTACGAACAGGGCGCCGACGGGGTGTGGCGCAAGCTGCGGGAGTTCCCCTTCGGCTCCGTGGTGGTGCCCCCGCAGGCCGGGAGCGTGGACCAGGGCTTCTTCTCCGCCCACTGAGCACCCCGGCCGGCCCTCAGACCGGCAGCCGGCGGAACACCCCGCGCGGCAGGTGCCGCAGCGCCGACATCACCACCCGCAGCGCGCCCGGCACCCACACCGTCTCCGCGCGGCGCCGCAGCCCCAGCTCGACGGCGGCCGCGACCGCCTCCGGCGTGGTGGCGAGCGGCGCCTCGGGAAGCCCGGCGGTCATCCGCGTACGGACGAATCCGGGGCGTACGACCATGACGTGCACCCCCGTGCCGTACAGCGCGTCGCCGAGGCCCTGGGCGAAGGCGTCCAGGCCGGCCTTGCTGGACCCGTAGATGAAGTTCGCGCGGCGGGCCCGCTCGCCCGCCACGGAGGACAGCACCACCAGCGAGCCGTGGCCCTGCGCCTGGAGCGCGCCCGCGCACACCAGGCCCGCCGAGACCGCGCCGGTGTAGTTGGTCTGCGCGACCCGTACCGCGGCCCGCGGGTCCCGCTCGTCGTGCGCCTGGTCGCCCAGGGTGCCGAAGGCGAGCAGCACCATGTCGACGTCGCCCTCGGCGAAGACCTTGCCGAGCGCGTCCTCGTGGGCGGCGGGGTCGAGCGCGTCGAAGTCGACCGTGCGCACCTCGGCGCCGAGGCCGCGCAGCTGCCCGGCGGCCTCGTCCAGGCCGGGGGAGGGGCGGCCGGCCAGCCACACCGTACGGGTGCGGCGGGCGATCAGCCGCCGCGCGGTGGCCAGCGCGATCCCGGACGTGCCGCCGAGGACGAGCAGGGACTGGGGGAGGCCGAAGGCGTCCTGCATGACAGCTCCTAGAGGGTGCCTAGAGGTGGAGGCGGCGGGCCAGGTCGGAGACGAACACCCCGCGCGGGTCCAGTTCGGCGCGCAGCGCGCGGAAGTCGTCCAGACGGGGGTACATGGCCGCGAGCAGCTCCGGGCGCAGCCGGGAGTCCTTGGCGAGGTAGACGCGCCCGCCGGCGCCGGCGACCTCCTCGTCGAGTTCGTCGAGGAAGCCGCCGAGGCCGGGCAGCGACGCCGGGATGTCCAGGGCCAGGGTCCACCCCGGCACCGGGAAGGACAGCCAGCCCGGGTCGGCCTCCCCGAAGCGCTTGAGGACGGCGAGGAAGGACGGGCAGCGGCGCTCGGAGATCCGGCGCACGATCCGGCGCAGGGCGTCCTCCCGGCCGTGCCCGACGGCGAACTGGTACTGCACGAAGCCGCCCCGGCCGTAGACGCGGTTCCAGTGCGGCACGCCGTCCAGGGGGTGGAAGAACGCGGGGATGCGCTGGAGCCGGCCCCTGTGCGCCTTGGGGGCCTTGCGGTACCAGAACGCGTTGAACAGCCCCACGGTGGTGCGGCTGAGCAGGCCCTCGGGGACGAAGGAGGGGGCGGCCGGGAGCCGGGAGGTGCGGAAGGAAAGGGGCTCCCCGCGCGCGCGGCCGCCCCGGGGCAGCGCGTCCAGGGGGGCGTGGTCGCCGCGCGTGAGCACCGCGCGGCCGGTGGCCCGGCCGCGGGCCAGCAGGTCGATCCAGGCGACCGAGTAGCGGTAGCGGTGGTCGGTGTCGGCGAGGCGGGCCATCAGGTCGTCGAGGTCGTCCGCGCGTTCGGTGTCGACCGACATCAGGGAGGTCTCGACCGGCTGGAGCCGGATCGTCGCGGTGAGGATCACCCCGGTCAGGCCCATGCCGCCCGCGGTCGCCTCGAACAGCGGCGTGCCCGGCACCACCGTACGGACCCGCCCGTCGGCGGTGAGCAGCTCCAGGGAGAGCACATGGCGGGAGAACGAGCCGGAGACGTGGTGGTTCTTGCCGTGGATGTCGGCGCCGATCGCCCCGCCGACCGTCACGTAGCGCGTGCCCGGCGTCACCGGCACGAACCAGCCGAGCGGCAGCAGCACCTCCATCAGCCGGTGCAGGGAGACGCCCGCGTCGCACAGCACGGTCCCGCCGTCGGCGTCGACCGCGTGCACGCGGTCCAGACCCGTCATGTCGAGCACGGCACCGCCCGCGTTCTGCGCCGCGTCCCCGTACGCCCGTCCCAGCCCCCGCGCGATGCCCCCGCGGGCCCCGCACTCCCGGACGGCCCGCGCGGCCTCCTCGTACGTCCGGGGCCGGATCAGCCGGGCGGCGGAGGGAGCGGTGCGGCCCCACCCCGTGACGGGAACGGTGTCGGCAGACATGACGATGACCGTATCGTCCCTGTGTGACCGGCTGTTTTTGAAACGTCACCACCATCCCTGAAACGGGTGATTAATGGGATGTCGTTCCCCGGTGACGGGAATTCCGGCCCGCCGGGCGTGAACAGTGGGTCCCCATGGACGACCTCCACGACCTCCCCCGCACCCTCGGTCTCCACGGCCTGGACCACCGGATCGTCTCGGCCCTCAGGGCGTGCGGCGCGGATCCGCGCGTCGCCGGGGCCGCGCGGGCCCTGTCCCGGGCGGGGGAGCACGGGGCGGTGTGGCTCGCGGCCGGGCTCGCCGGAGCCGTCGTGGACCGCCCCCGGCGCGGCGCCTGGCTGCGCGGCACCGCACTCACCGCGGGCGCCCACGCCGCCGGCTCGGCCGTGAAACAGGTCGTGCGCCGCCCGCGCCCCGCACATGTCGAACCCCTGGTCGGCACGGTCGGCCGGCACTCCTTCCCCAGTGCGCACGCCACCTCGGCGGCGGCCGCCGCCGTCGCCTTCGGCGCGCTGGGCGCCCGCGCGGTGCCCCCGCTCGCCGCCGCCGTCTGCGTGTCCCGCCTGGTGGCCGGCGTCCACTACCCGTCGGACGTGGTGGCCGGCGCCGCCCTCGGCGCGCTCACGGCCCGCCTCGGCGCCCGTTGGATGACGGGAGGCCCCGCGTGACCCTGCTGCGCGAGCGCGCCGACCGGCGGCAGACCGCACCGTCCGACGGGGGCGGCCTCCTCACGGGCCTGCTGCTGACCGCGCGGCCCAAGCAGTGGGTCAAGAACGTCCTGGTGATCGCCGCCCCGGCCGCCGCCGGCGAACTGTTCTCCGTCCACGCCCTGACCCGGCTGGCCCTGGTCTTCGTCCTGTTCACCGCCTGCGCCGCCGCCGTCTACCTGGTCAACGACGCGCGCGACGCCGACGCCGACCGCGCCCACCCCGTCAAGTGCCGCCGCCCGGTCGCCGCCGGCCGGGTGCCCGTGCCGGTCGCCTACGCCGCCGGAACCGCCCTCGGCGTCCTCGCGCCCGCCGTCGCGGCCCGGCTGTGCCCCCCGGAGGCCGCCGCGCTGCTGACCGCCTACCTCGCCATGCAACTGGCGTACTGCGTCAGCCTCAAGCACGTCCTCGTCGTCGACCTCGTCGTGGTCACCGCCGGCTTCGTGATGCGCGCGGTGATCGGCGGTCTCGCCCTCGGCATCCCCCTGTCCCGGTGGTTCCTCATCACCACCGGGTTCGGCGCCCTGTTCATGGTCGCCGCCAAGCGCTACTCCGAAGCCGTGCAGATGACCGGGAAAGCGGGTGCCACGCGGGCGCTGCTCACCGAGTACACCACCGGCTACCTCCGCTTCGTCTGGCAGCTCGCCGCCGGCGTCGCCGTCCTCGGCTACTGCCTGTGGGCCCTGGAGGAGGGCGGCGTGCCGCACACCAGCGTGCTGCCCTGGCGGCAGCTGTCCGTGGTCGCCTTCGTCCTCGCCGTCCTCAGGTACGCCGTCTTCGCCGACCGGGGGACCGCCGGCGAACCCGAGGACGTGGTGCTGGGCGACCGCGCGCTCGCCGTCATCGGCCTGGTCTGGGCGGCGATGTACGCCCTGGCGGTGGCCGACTGGTGAGAGGCCGTCCGCTCCGCCACCGGCCGCGGGGGACCCGGTTCCGGGGGCGTCGGACATGGGGCTCTTGCGAGGGGGCAGAGTCGGGTCATGGACTGGCTGAAAAGGCTTCCGGTCGTCGGGCCGTGGACGGCCCGGCTGATGCTCACGCACGCCTGGCGGTCGTACGAGCGTCTGGACCGGGTGCACTGGACGCGGCTGGCCGCCGCGATGACGTTCACCAGCTTCGTCGCGCTGTTCCCGCTGCTCACCGTGGGCGCCTCGATCGGCGCCGCCACGCTGAGCCAGGACCAGCAGGACACCCTCCAGGACCGGATCACCGACCAGGTGCCCGGCATCTCCGACCAGCTGAACATCGGGGACCTGGTGGAGAACGCCGGCACCGTCGGGCTCATCGCCGGCGCCGTGCTGCTGTTCACCGGCATCAGCTGGGCCGGCTCCACGCGCGAATGCCTGCGCGCGGTGTGGGAGCTGCCCGACGAGGAGGAGAACCCCTTCCTGCGCAAGGGCAAGGACCTGGGCATCCTCGTCGGGCTCGGCGGCGCGGTCCTGACCACCCTGGTCGCCTCCACCGTCGCCTCCGCCCTGGTCGGCCGGATCAGTGACGCCATCGGGCTCGAGAAGGGCGGCTGGGGCGGGATCGTCCTGCACGTCGCGGCGTTCGCCGTCGCCGTCGGCGCCGACTTCCTGCTCCTGCTGTACGTCCTCACCCTGCTGCCCGGCGTCGAACCCACCCGGCACCGCCTGACCGTCGCCGCACTCACCGGCGCGGTCGGCTTCGAACTGCTGAAGCTGCTGCTCAGCGGCTATCTGCAGGGCGTGGCCACGAAGAGCATGTACGGCGCCTTCGGCGTCCCGGTGGCCCTGCTGCTGTGGATCAACCTCACCTCGAAACTGGTCCTGTTCTGCGCCGCCTGGACGGCGACGCGGAGCAAGCGGGACGAGGCCGCGGACGTCACGGACGCGAGCGGCGGCGCACCAGGTCCGGCAGCGGCCAGCGCCGGTTGACCAGGAACGCGCCGCCCGCGAGCAGCACGACCGCGCCGCCGGCGATGCCCAGCGCGACCCCGATGCCGTCGGCGCCGCCGCCCGCCGCGGCACTCGCCACCGGCTTCGCACCGGCCGCGACGGCACCGTCCCCGGTGCCCCCGGCCCCACCGGGCGAGGCGGACGGGCCCGGCCGGGCGTCCGCCTCCGTCGCGCTCTTCGGCCGCACCAGCTCACCCACCGGCTCGACCTTGCCGGCCGCCTTGAAACCCCAGTCGAGGAGCTTCGCGGTCTCCTTGTAGACCTCGTTGCTCACGTTCTTCGACGGGTTCATCACGGTGACCAGCAGCACCTTGCCGTTCCGCTCGGCGACACCGGTGAAGGTGGCGCCCGCGTTGGTGGTGTTGCCGTTCTTCACGCCGGCTATGCCCTGGTAGACCGGCACGTCGGTGTCTCCGGACAGCAGCCGGTTGGTGTTCTGGATCTCGAAGGACCCGCGGACCTTCTTGCCCTTCTTGTTCTTCTTCGTCTCACCCGGGAACTGCGTCCTGACCGTCGAGCTGTACTCCCGGAAGTCCTTCTTCTGCAGCCCGGAACGGGCGATCAGCGTCAGGTCGTACGCGGACGACACCTGCCCCTCGGCGTCGTACCCGTCGGGGCTGACCACGTGGGTGTCGAGCGCCTGGAGCTCCTCGGCGTGCGCGTTCATCTCCTCGACGGTGTTCTCGACGCCGCCGTTCATCGCCGACAGCACGTGCACCGCGTCGTTGCCGGAGCGGAGGAAGACACCCAGCCACAGGTCGTGGACGGTGTACGTCTCGTCCTCCTTGACGCCGACCATGCTGGAACCGGCGCCGATCCCGGCCAGGTCGGACGGCTCGACCCGGTGCTCCGTCGTCTTCGGCCACTTCGGCAGCAGCGTGTCGGCGAACAGCATCTTCAGGGTGCTCGCGGGGGCCAGCCGCCAGTGCGCGTTGTGGGCGGCGAGCACCTCGCCGGACTCGGCGTCGGCGACGATCCAGGAGCGGGCCGACAGCTCCTTCGGCAGCACCGGCACCCCGCTCGCGAGGTTGACCTGCGTCCCCGGCTGTCCGAGCCGGGCGCCGCCCACCGTCGACATCGTCGCCGGGGGCGTGGCCGACGGACTCGCCGACGGCTTCGGGGCCGCGAGGGCGACGGGTGCGGTCAGCGCGGTGGACAACAGCACGGCGCAGGCGACCGACAGCGGTCGCCGGACGGTGTTCTTGGGTGCGGGCACGAGCGGAAACGTACATGCCATACCCGACGAAGTCCCGGGCAGGTCCCCACCCCGGGCAAGGATCCGGACACCGCCCGGCGATACTGGACCGGTGCCGTGCTCCTCCGGGGCACGACCCCCGGACCCCCGGCCGACCGAGGGTGCCCGGCGCTGTGAGGAAAGGTCTGTATCGGTGAAGCTCAGCCGCCCCGTCTCCTGGTTCCTGCTCGCCTTCGGGGTGTGGAGCTGGGTCATCTGGATCACTTTCGTCAAGAACCTGGTCAAGGACAGCAGCGGACTCGCGTTCGAGGACGGGCACCCGACGGCGTACTTCTTCGTTCACCTGACGCTCGCCGTCGTCTCCTTCGTACTGGGGACGGTCATCGGGGGCATCGGGTTGCGCGGACTGCGCGCACTGAGCCGGACGTCACGGACGTCCTGACCGGAAACAGGGGAACTCCGCCTCGTGGCCATCGTCTTCGTACTCATCGCACTGCTGGTCGTGGCCGTCCTGGTGACGGGCAACTGGTATGTGTGGCGGCGTCTGTTCCGGGACACCACGAAGGGCCCGGGCGCGGTGCGCCGCGCGGGCGCCGTGGTGATCGCCGGCGGCTGGGCGCTGACCGTCGGCGCCTTCGTCGCCGAGCGCGGCGGGGCCCCCTTCCGGCTCCAGCAGGTCCTGGCCTGGCCCGGCTTCCTGTGGCTGGCCCTGGCCCTGTACCTGCTGCTGGCGGTGCTCGCGGGCGAGCTGGTGCGCCCGGTGCTGCGGCGGATCCTGGAACGGCGGGCGAGGACGGCGGAGGCGGCGGCGCCCGTACCGGCCCGGCCGGAGCCGATACCGGCCGGTCAGAACGCCGGGCGCGGCCCGAACGGCGCGCCGGGTGCCCTGGCGGCCGGGGACGGCCCGGCGTCCGGCGGCGACGCGCCCGGCCCGCAGGGAGCGTCCGCCCCCTCCCGGCGGCTGTTCGTCTCCCGCGTCGTCGGCGGGGCCGCCGCCGCGGCGGCCGTGGGGACCGTCGGTTACGGGACGTACGGCGTGCTGCGCGGGCCGCGGGTGAAGCGGGTCACCGTGCCGCTCGCCAAGCTTCCCCGCGCGGCGCACGGCTACCGCATCGCGGTGGTCAGCGACATCCACCTCGGGCCGGTGCTCGGGCGGGGCTTCGCCCAGAAGGTCGTGGACACGATCAACTCGACCCAGCCGGACCTGATCGCGGTCGTCGGTGACCTGGTGGACGGGAGCGTGAAGGACCTCGGCCCGGCCGCGGCTCCGCTGGCGCAGCTGAGGGCTCGTCACGGTTCGTTCTTCGTCACCGGCAACCACGAGTACTTCTCCGGTGCCGAGCAGTGGGTCGAGGAGGTGCGGCGGCTCGGGCTGAACCCGCTGGAGAACACCCGCACGGAGCTGCCGCACTTCGACCTGGCGGGGGTCAACGACGTGGCGGGTGAGGACGAGGGCCAGGGCCCGGACTACGCGAAGGCGCTCGGTGACCGGGACCGGGCGCGGGCGTGCGTCCTCCTCGCCCACCAGCCGGTGCAGATCCACGACGCCGTCGACCACGGCGTCGACCTCCAGCTCTCCGGTCACACCCACGGTGGCCAGCTCTTCCCCGGCAACCTCGTCGCCGGCCTGGCCAATCCCACCCTGGCGGGGCTCGACCGGTACGGCGACACCCAGCTGTACGTCAGCCGGGGCGCCGGGGCGTGGGGCCCGCCTACGCGGGTGGGTGCGCCGTCGGACATCACGGTGATCGAGCTGGCCTCCAGGCAAGCCTGACGGTCTGTTGGTGTGGGCCGGGGGCGGGTTCCACTCCCGGCTTCGCTCGAGCGGGGGGACCCCCACCGCCCACCCGTGCCGCCCTGGGGGCACCTCCCGGGCCCTTGAGGCGCTGGGGGAGGCACGACTGCCCGCAGCCGGGGAGGGGGAGTCGGTGAGTCATGCCCGTACGGTGCTTGTCCTGATCGATCCGGAGCGGTGGATCGGCGACACGCCCTGGGAGCCGGTCGGCGGGGATGTCGTCGTCGAGGACGCCACCGCGAGCCCCGACGAGGTGCGGCACCGCGCGGCCCTCGACCGGCCGACCGCGCCCGGCGCGCGCACCGCCCGGGTCGCCGACCTCACGGCCGCCGGGGAGTGACCCGGCCTCATGCCGTGCGGCTCGGCGGGGCGGGTGCCGGCGCCGGCTCCGGGACGGTCGTCGTCGTCCCGTCGTCCGTCGGGCACGCTCCCGACCGGGCCGGCAGCGTCACGGTCACCTCCAGCCCCTCGCCCGGCGCCGTCCGCACCGCCACCTCACCCCTGTGCGCCCGCACCACGCCCTGCACGATCGCCATGCCGAGACCGCTCCCCGCACCCCCGCCGGCGCGGAAGAAGCGGTCGAAGACGCGCGCCGCGTCCTCCGCCGCGAGGCCCGGCCCGTCGTCCGCCACGGACAGCCGCACCAGCCCGTCCGCGCGGACCACCCCGAGCCGTACCGCGACGTCCGCCGGAGTGTGCGTACGCACATTGCCCAGCAGGTTCCCCAGGACCTGCCGCAGCCCCGCCTCGTCCGCGTGCACCAGCACCGAGCCGTCCGCGTCCACGGTCACCGCCCGCTCCGGCTGCTGCACCCGCAGGTCCTCCGCCGCGTCCCGCACCAGCCGGCACACGTCCACGTTCCGCAGCCGCAGTTCGGGACGCTGGTCCAGGCGGGCCAGCATCAGCAGCTCGTCGACCAGTCGCCCCATGCGGTCGGACTCCGTCATCATCCGGTCCCAGGCCCGCTTGCGTTCCGTCGGCTCGCGCAGCATCCCCCGGTCGTACAGCTGGAGGTAGCCGCGTATCGCGGCCAGGGGCGTCCGCAGTTCGTGCGAGGCGTCGGCGACGAACCGCCGCAGCTGGGCCGCGCTGTGCTCACGCGTGCGGTACGCCGACTCCACCTGCTGGAGCATCGAGTTGAGGGCGAGCCGCAGTTGCTCCACCTCGAGGATCGTTTCCCGGCTGGAGGGCACCCGCCGGGTCAGGTCGCCCTCCGCGATCGCCGACGAGGTCTCCACCATGTCCTCCAGCGGCCGCATCCGCCGCCGCACGCTGACCATGGTCAGGCAGGCCAGCAGCAGCAACAGCAGCGTCCCGATGGTCAGGTCGAACTTGACCGCCTTGGCGATGGCGTGGTGCACCGCCTCGGTGGAGCCGGCGATCAGGATGTACGTGCCGTCCGCGAGCCGGGTGGCGGTGACGCGGTAGGCGGCGCCGCGCACGGTGACGTCGTGCGGTTCCGGGTCCTGGAGGAGGGTGCGCGCGTCGCCCACCGCGTCGGCCAGGGCACGCTGGGCGTCGGTCGGTGCGAAGCCGAGGACGCCGACGGGCTCGCCCCGGGTGTTCACGGCGGCGAAGATCGAGTCCGGGTCGTCCTCCCGGTTCCAGTCCGGATCCACCCGGTCGCGGAAGAAGCTCAGCACGCTCAGCGAGTCGATCTGCCGCAGCGTCAGTTCCGTGCCGCCCAGCGAGTCCCGGGTCCGGGTCAGCTCCGTGTCGATCTGGTCCAGCAGGTAGTAGCGCATGCCCATCACGCTCACCACGGTGGCCGCCACGATGCCGAGGGCCAGCAGCACCACGTTCGCCAGGGTCAGCGCCCCGCGCAGCGAGTGGACGCCCCGCCCGCGGCCCGGCTTCCGGATCGGGAGCCTCACGTCAGGCCGTACCCGACCCCGCGCCGGGTGGTGATCACCGGCGGGCCCAGGGTGTCGAGTTTGCGCCGCAGATAGCTGATGTAGGTCTCGACGACGGTCGATTCGGCCGGGGCGTGCTCGTACTGCCAGACGTGGCGCAGCAGTTGTTCCTTCGGCACGATCCGTCCGCCGTTGCGCACCAGGAAGCGCAGCAGCGCGTACTCGGTGGGGGTGAGCTCGACCGAGCGGCCCGCGCGGCGCACCGAGTACGTGGTCTCGTCCAGCTCCAGGTCGCCGTGGCGCAGCGGCGCCCGCTGCGGGAGGACGTCGGCGGGGCGGGTGCGGCGCAGTACGGCGGTGATCCGGGCGACGACCTCGTCGATGTTGAACGGCTTGGTGATGTAGTCGTCGCCGAAGCCGAGCGCGCCGACGACCTCGGCGGGCGCGTCCCGCGCGGTGAGGAACACCAGCGCCAGCTCCGGCCGCCGGGACCGCAGTTCACGGCCGAGGGCGCGGCCGTCGCCGTCCGGCAGCATCACGTCGAGGAGGGCGGCGTCGGGGCGGGTGTGCTCGGTCAGCGCGAGCGCCTCGCGGACCGTGCCCGCGGTCATGACCTCGAAGCGGTGGTAGCGCAGGGCGATGGCGAGGACGTCCGCGATGCTCTCCTCGTCCTCCACGACCAGCACGGTGCCGGGAGCTGTCGTCATGCCCCCAGTATCGGCGCGACTCCCTGCGGTCGTACGGGTCTTCGCTTTGGAGTTCCTTGAGAGTCCCGCGCCGGCCATGTCCCCGCGCGGGCGTCGCCGTCGATTCTGCTGCCCAGGACCTGGGGGACCGACCGAGCGACAAAGGAGCTTGAAGTGGCGGTATTGGCACGCTGGTGCTATCGGCATCGGCTGGTGGTCCTGTTGCTGTGGGTGGGGGCGCTGCTCGGACTGGGGGCTTCGGCGAGCAGCGCGGGAACGAACTACGCGGAGGTCTTCTCGCTGCCGGACACGGACTCCAAGCGGGCGTACGACCTGATGGAGAAGGCGTTCCCGGAACGCGCCGGCGACACCGACACCGTGGTGTGGAAGGTCGACGAGGGCTCCGTGCGCGACGACTCCGTACGGTCCCGGATCGAGCCAGCGCTGACGGAGATCGGGCGCATGGAGGGCGTCGGCGCCGTCACGAACCCCTACGGCGGGCAGGGCGCGGCACAGATCAGCGAGGACGGGCGGATCGCCTACGCGCAGGTCACGTTCGCCGAGCAGGCGGACGCCGTGCCGAAGGAGCTGGTCCAGGACGTCGTCGACACGGCGCAGGACGCCGCGCGCGACGGGCTCCAGGTGGAGCTGGGCGGCCAGGCCATCACGCGCGTCCAGGAGCCGCCGACGGGCACGGCCGAGCTGGTCGGCATCCTGGCCGCCGCGGTCGTGCTGTTCGTGGCCTTCGGCTCGGTCTTCGCGATGCTGCTGCCGATCGTGGTCGCCGTCTTCGGCGTCGGCACCGGCATGTTCGGCACGCAGCTGCTCAGCCATGTCACGAACGTCCCCGAACTCGCCACGCTGCTGTCCACGCTGATCGGTCTCGGCGTCGGCATCGACTACGCCCTGTTCATCGTCACCCGGCACCGGCGCGGCATCCTGCGCGGCGCCGACCCGGAGGAGGCGGCGGTCACCGCCCTCAACACCTCGGGCCGGGCGGTGCTGTTCGCGGGCGGCACGGTGTGCATCGCCCTCGCCGGGATGCTGGTGACGAACCTGCGGTTCCTGGACGGCGTGGTCATCGGCACCACGCTCACCGTCGTGCTGAGCGTGCTCGCCGCCGTCACCCTGCTGCCCGCGCTGCTCGGCCTGCTCGGCCACCGGGTGCTCAGCCGCCGCCAGCGCCGCAGGCTCGCGGAGCAGGGCCCGCAGACTGAGGCGGTGAGCGGTCTCGCCGCGCGCTGGTCCGCCGGCGTCCAGCGCCGCCCGCGGTCCGTGGCCGTCCTGGCCGTCGTCCTGATGGCGGCGCTCGCCGTCCCGCTGCTGTCGCTGCGCCTGGGCACCGTGGACCAGGGCAACGACGATGCCTCCATGACCACCAGGCAGGCCTACGACCTGCTCGCCGAGGGCTTCGGGCCCGGCTTCAACGGCCCGCTCCAGGTGGTCGTGGACGGTGAGGCGCCCGACAACCTGGTGACCGTCCTGGCGGAGACCGAGGGCGTCGCCCAGGTCGCCGCCGTACCGCCCGCGAACGGCGTCACGGTCATCCAGGTCGTCCCCACCACCTCCCCGCAGGCCGAGGAGACGGACCGGCTCATCGACACCCTGCGCGACGACGTCCTCCCGGAGGCGGGCGTCGAGGCCCACGTCGGCGGGGTGACCGCGGTGTCCAAGGACTTCGCGACGGTGACCGGCGAGCGGCTGCCGCTGTTCATCGGCACGATCATCGGCCTCGGCTTCCTGCTCCTGCTGCTCGCGTTCCGCTCCCTGGTGGTGCCGCTGACGGCCGCCGTGATGAACCTGCTCGCGGCGGCGGCCTCCTTCGGCGTCCTGGTGGCGGTCTTCCAGTGGGGTTACGGCCTGGACCTGCTCGGCCTCGGCACGGAGGGCCCCATCGCGTCCTTCCTGCCGATCATCATGCTGTCGCTGCTGTTCGGGCTCTCCATGGACTACCAGGTGTTCCTGGTGAGCCGGATGCACGAGGAGTGGGTGCACACCCGGGACAACGCCCGCGCGGTCCGCGTCGGCCTCGCGGAGACCAGCCGCGTCATCAACTCCGCGGCCCTGATCATGGTCTGCGTCTTCCTCGCCTTCGTGCTCAGCGGCGACTACGGCGCCGCCATGGCGGGCGTGGGACTGGCCGCCGCGGTCGCCCTGGACGCGTTCATCCTGCGTACGGCACTGGTGCCGGCCGTGATGCACCTGCTCGGGAAGTCCAACTGGTGGCTGCCGGCCGGGCTGGAGAAGCGGCTGCCGCATCTGGCGGTCGAACCGAAGGAGGAGGCCCTGCCCGGGTCCGCCGAGGTCCGGGACCCGCAGGGTTCCTCCTCGGTGGTCCACGGCTTCGTCCGCACGGCCGACGGCGAACCCGTCGAGGGCGCCGCCGTCACCCTGCTGACCTCGGGCGGCCGCCGGCTGGACCGTGTGGTCTCCCTCGCCGACGGCTCGTACATCGTCTCCGTACCGGCCCCGGGCGCCTATCTGCTCGCGGCCACGGCGACCCCGCTCGGCTCCCGCGCGGCCCACGTGACCGTGACGGACGGTCCACTGGTGCACGACGTGGAACTCGTACCCGGTGAGGTGGACGCCGTCAACTGACGGTGCCGGGGCGCCCGTCGTCGGCGGGCGCCCCGTTCCCCTTCTTCGCCGGGTCGGGGAGCGCCTTCGTCATCCCGGGCAGGAACTCCGTGAACAGTTCGTGCACCTCGCGCACCAGCGGCCGCAGCACCCGGAAACGGGCCAGGGCGATGCCCCGCGCGGTGAGCCGGGCGCCGCGCTCGGCGAGCCGGTAGCTGCGCTCGCGGCCCTCGGTGCGGTCGAAGATCCAGTACAGGACGAGCCCCATCTGGGACAGCCACATCAGCTCGGGCAGGGCGTCCCGCAGCTCCTCGGGCACCTTGGTCCTCGTCCCGGCGAGCACCGCGCGGTGGACGCTGATCGCCTCCACGCGCGCGTGCTCGGACTCGGGGGAGAAGGGGCTGAGCGGACTGTCCGGGTCGGCGGCGTTCTTGAAGAACTGCACCGCGAACTCGTGGTACGGGGTGGCGATGTCCAGCCACGCCTTCAGCACGCCCGCTATCCGGGCCTCCAGGTCGGTCTCCCGGGCCAGGACCTCCCGGACGGCCGCCTGGTGCTCGGCGGCGATCCGGTCGTAGAAGCCCTGGATCAGGTGTTCCTTGCCCTCGAAGTAGTAGTACGCGTTGCCGACGGAGACCCCCGCCTCCTTGGCGATGGCCCGCATGGTCGTCTTGTCGTACCCGCGCTCCTGGAAGAGCCGCATGGCGGTCTCGAGGATCAGGGCGCGGGTCTGCTCGGACTTGCTGAGGGGGGCGCCGTCGCCGGGGCCGTCGTTCTTCGCGGGCACGGAAGGAGCCTAACGCCAGGAAGCGCCCGCCCTACGGGGCGGTGCAGGTGCCCGCGGCGCAGCCCGGCGGGGTGTGGCTCCAGCCGTGGCGCGGGTCGTACGTCCACCCGTCGCCGCGGTGGTACACGCCCCCGCCCCATCCCGTCGTGGATCCCCGCCACTTGGCGGCGGCCAGCACCGCGCCCCTGGCGAGCCGGGCGCCGGCGGGAGTGCTCAGCCGGTGGGCCAGCGGCCGGTACTCGCGCAGCGCCCACAGCGTGACGATCCACGCGGCGGCCCCCCGGTACACCTGCCCGCCGTCGCCGACCACGGTGATCTCCTCCAGCGTGGACCCGTGATCGAGGTCCGGGAAGCGGGCCCGCGCCGCCTCCGATCCCGCCGGGACCGGCTCCAGCGGCACCAGCTGCGGCCGGCGCACCAGCCAGTCCCGCAGGAAGGCGCACAGGGAGCACTCGGCGTCGTACAGCACGGTGAGCCGGCGGACCGGGACGCGTGCGGCGCCCCGGTCCTCGACGGTGGCCGTCACGCCGCTCACGCCCCGGCCCGAGGGGCCGCCCAGCCCTGCGGCGGCACCGGCGGGACCTGCTCCCGCTCCATCACCCCGCGCCGCCGGATCCTGTTGAGCACGTACACGTTGCCCAGGTGCATCACGCCGAGCACCAGCAGCACCACGCCGAGCTTGGTCGACAGGGCCTCGAAGACGCCGCGGGTGTCGGTGATCGTGTCGTCGTCGCTCAGGTACAGCGCGACGAAGCCGAGGTTGACGAGGTAGAAGCCGACCACCAGGAGGTGGTTGACGGCGCCGGCGAGCTTCTCGTTGCCGTGCAGCACGTCGGCGAGGAAGACCCGCCCGTTGCTGCTGAGCGTGCGGGCCACCCAGACGGTCAGCGCGATGCTGACCACCAGGTAGATGACGTAGGCGATGACCGTGCGGTCCATGTCCCCCAGCCTTTCTTGAACGCGTTCAAAACGCTGACGGGAGAGACTCTAGACCTTCTTTTTGAACGTGTTCAACTCAAGGGTGGGGTGGGCTGCGTCACGCATCCGCCGTGTTCGGTGTGCGGCTCAGTCGGCCTTGCGGGGCCGTCCCGCCCGGAGGACCTCGGCCACGTCCAGGGTGACCTTGGCGCCGATGGAGTCGGGGAGGGTGACCTGCCGGCCGGGGGAGTGAAAGCGGTGGGTGACGTAGCCGTCCCCGGCCGGGTCGGTCAGAACGTGTACGCGCTGGTGTTCGCGGTCGACGACGACGTAGACGGGGATCTTCGCCTCGGCGTAGGCGGCGACCTTGGTCTTCAGGTCGTTCTTCCAGTTGCTGGAGGTGACCTCCAGGACGAGGCGGAAGCAGACCGGGTCGTAGCAGTTGTTCTCGATGAGGTGGTCGTCGATGTCGGAGTCCACGACCACCAGATCAGGAATCGCGTAGTCCTCGGTGTCGGTGGGCAGCCAGAGGCCGACGCCCTGGAGCACTTCGGTCTCCCCGCCGTGCAGTCCGGCTGTGAAGAAGGGGAGCATCAGTGTGGTCAGGGCGCGGGCGTGCGGGCCGTCCGGTGGGGGGGACACGAGGATCTGGCCTCCGAGGATCTCGACGCGGTAGCCCGGAAGTCGGTCCATGAGACGGTTCGCCTCCGCGATCAGCGGACGCTCGTCGTGGGGCCGCTCGACGGATGCTGCGGACATCGCGTGCCTCCTGGGGGGCTGGTGTCGAGACCATCATCGTAGGGCGGGAGACGCCCTCACGTCCGTCTCAGCCGCGTTCACCCGAACGTGGGGCATATGCCGGAGGGCCCCGTCTCCGGCGGAGACGGGGCCCTCACGGACCTGAACGAACGAGGTACCTCAGTAGCGGCGCGTGATCAGCGCACGCTTCACTTCCGCGATCGCCTTGGTGACCTCGATACCGCGCGGGCAGGCGTCCGTGCAGTTGAAGGTCGTGCGGCAGCGCCAGACGCCGTCGCGGTCGTTGAGGATCTCCAGGCGCTGCTCGCCGGCCTCGTCACGCGAGTCGAAGATGAAGCGGTGCGCGTTGACGATGGCCGCCGGGCCGAAGTACTGCCCGTCGTTCCAGAACACCGGGCACGACGAGGTGCAGGCGGCGCACAGGATGCACTTGGTCGTGTCGTCGAAGCGCTCGCGGTCCTCGGCGGACTGCAGCCGCTCGCGCGTCGGCTCGTTGGTGTCCTTCGTGATCAGGAAGGGCATCACGTCCCGGTACGCCTGGAAGAACGGCTCCATGTCCACGACCAGGTCCTTGAGGACCGTCAGGCCCTTGATGGCCTCGACCGTGATCGGCTTCTCGGGGTTGATGTCCTTGATCAGCGTCTTGCACGCCAGGCGGTTCTTGCCGTTGATCCGCATGGCGTCGGAGCCGCAGATGCCGTGGGCGCAGGAACGGCGGAAGGTCAGCGTGCCGTCCAGGTCCCACTTGATCTTGTGCAGCGCGTCGAGGACACGCTCCTTGGGGTCGATCTCCAGCTGGAAGTCTTCCCAGGTCGCCTCGGCCGAGACCTCCGGGTTGAACCGGCGGATCCGCATCGTGACGGTGATGTAGGGGGAGTCGGCGAAGCCGGGCCCGGGGGAACCGGCCGCGTCCGCCTTGTCCAGAACAGGGGTAGCCATCAGTACTTACGCTCCATCGGCTGGTAGCGGGTCTGGACGACCGGCTTGTAGTCCAGACGGACGGTCTCGGTGCCGTCGGCGCCGACCTCGCGGTACGCCATCGTGTGGCGCATGAAGTTGACGTCGTCGCGGTTCGGGTAGTCCTCGCGGTAGTGACCGCCGCGGGACTCCTTGCGGGCCAGCGCGGAGACGGCCATGACCTCGGCCAGGTCGAGCAGGTTGCCCAGCTCGATGGCCTCCAGCAGGTCGGTGTTGAACCGCTTGCCCTTGTCCTGGATGGCGACGTTCTTGTAGCGCTCGCGCAGCTCGGCGATCTTCTCGACCGCCGTCTTGATCGTCTGCTCGGTGCGGAACACCATGACGTTGGCGTCCATGGTCTCCTGCAGCTCACGGCGGATGGTGGCCACCCGCTCGTTGCCGGTGGAGGACCGCAGCCGCTCGATCTGCTCGACGACGAACGCCTCCGGGTTCTCCGGCAGCTCGACGAAGTCGGCCTTCTGCGAGTAGTCCGCCGCCGCGATGCCGGCCCGCTTGCCGAACACGTTGATGTCCAGCAGCGAGTTGGTGCCCAGGCGGTTGGCGCCGTGCACGGACACGCAGGCGACCTCGCCGGCCGCGTACAGGCCCGGGACGACGGTGGTGTTGTCCGCCAGGACCTCACCCTCGACGTTGGTCGGGATGCCGCCCATCGCGTAGTGCGCGGTGGGCTGGATCGGGATCGGGTCCGTGTACGGCTCGATGCCGAGGTACGTCCGCGCGAACTCCGTGATGTCGGGCAGCTTGGCGTCGAGCTGCTCCGGCGGGAGGTGCGTGAGGTCCAGGTAGACGTGGTCGCCCTCGGGACCGCAGCCGCGGCCCTCGCGGATCTCCGTGTAGATGGAGCGCGAGACGACGTCACGGGAGGCGAGGTCCTTCATGACCGGCGCGTACTTCTCCATGAAGCGCTCGCCGTCCTTGTTGCGGAGGATGCCGCCCTCACCGCGGGCGCCCTCCGTCAGCAGGATGCCCATGCGCCAGATGCCGGTCGGGTGGAACTGGAAGAACTCCATGTCCTCCAGCGGCAGCCCGCGCCGGTACACGGCCGCCTGGCCGTCACCGGTCAGCGTGTGCGCGTTCGACGTCACCTTGAAGAACTTGCCGGTGCCGCCGGAGGCGTAGATCACCGACTTCGCCTGGAAGACGTGGATCTCACCGGTGGCCAGCTCGTAGGCGACCACACCGGCCGACTTCCTGACGCCGTCGACCTCGGTGATCAGCTGGTCCAGGACGTAGAACTCGTTGAAGAACTCCACGCCCTCCTTGACGCAGTTCTGGTACAGCGTCTGGAGGATCATGTGACCGGTGCGGTCGGCCGCGTAGCAGGAGCGGCGGACCGGGGCCTCGCCGTGGTTGCGGCTGTGACCGCCGAAGCGGCGCTGGTCGATGGTGCCATTGGGCGTCCGGTTGAACGGCAGGCCCATCTTCTCCAGGTCGAGGACCGAGTCGATGGCCTCCTTCGCCAGGATCTCGGCGGCGTCCTGGTCGACCAGGTAGTCACCGCCCTTGACCGTGTCGAAGGTGTGCCACTCCCAGTTGTCCTCCTCCACGTTGGCCAGCGCGGCGGCCATGCCGCCCTGCGCGGCGCCCGTGTGGGAGCGGGTGGGGTAGAGCTTCGTCAGGACGGCCGTGCGGCTGCGCTTCGTCGACTCGATGGCCGCGCGCATGCCCGCGCCGCCGGCGCCGACGATGACGGTGTCGTACTTGTGTACCTTCATGAGTTTCGCAGCCCCGTGCCTAGCGGATGTTCGGGTCGAAGGTGAAGATCACCAGCGTGCCCAGCAGGATGGTGAACACCGTGGCGGTGTAGAGCAGGCCCTTGAGCCACAGCCGGGTGTTCGGCCGCTCCGCGTAGTCGTTGATGACCGTGCGCAGGCCGTTGGCGCCGTGCAGCATCGCCAGCCACAGCATCAGCAGGTCCCAGACCTGCCAGAACGGCGAGGCCCAGCGGCCGGCCACGAAGGCGAAGCCGATCTTGGAGACGCCGCCGTCCAGCACGAGCTGGATCAGCAGGTGGCCGATGACCAGGACGACCAGGACGACGCCGGACAGGCGCATGAACAGCCAGGCGGCCATCTCGAAGTTGCCGCGCGTGCTCTTCGGGCTCTTCTTGGTCCGCTTGCGCGGGGGCTCGATGACCGGCGCCGGGTTGTCGACGGAGTAGAGCGCGTCGCCCTCGACGGGGCCGATGCCCGAGGCGGTGGTGTCAGTCGTGGACATGGGTGTCAGCTCCCGAACAGTTCACGAGCGGCGTGGCCGAGTACGGGGTAGATCGCCCCGAGCATCAGCACGAGCCACAGGGCGACGACGGTCCAGAGCATCTGCTTCTGGTAGCGGGCGCCCTTGACCCAGAAGTCGACGGCGATGACACGCAGGCCGTTGAGCGCGTGGAACAGGACGGCGGCGACGAGGCCGTACTCCAGCAGCGCGACGATCGGCGTCTTGTACGTGGCCACGACGGTGTCGTAGGCCTCAGGGGACACCCGCACGAGGGCGGTGTCCAGCACGTGAACGAACAGGAAGAAGAAGATGAGGACGCCGGTGACTCGGTGAGCCACCCAGGACCACATTCCTTCCCGGCCGCGGTACAGCGTTCCAGCCGGCACGGAAGTTTCCTCCGGGAGCGGGGTTCGGGGCCGCGCCGGCTTTCCTTGTCGGTCGGGCCCGGCCGGGTACGGTCCACCGGCCCCCAGCATGTTAGCGACGCTTGCCCGCGGTGCTTACAGCGGGCCTGCCGGTGTGATCAAACTGGCACGCTTACGGGCTACCGGCTGCCACCGGGGTGGGGGATATGCGGTCGATCGCCCGGATCGGCCCCGTGGCGGTCCTGCGCGCCCGCGCGGCGAAGCCGCAGGTCGTCAGAGCCCCGCGCCCCTGGCCAGGTCCGTCAGGCGCCCTCGTGCCAGACGCCGGAGCTCCTCCGCCGCCACCGCCCGCTCCTCGTCCGGATCGTTGGCCAATCGTGACCGGATGTCCTCCAGGACCCGGCCCAGGGTCTCCTCCTCGGGGACGCCGTCCAGGCAGATGACGAACACGTGGCCGAACTTGGCCGCGTACGCCGTGTGGGCCGCGGTCAGGGCCGTGTGGGCGGCGGAGTAGGTGCCGTCGGGGAGGGCGGGGAGGGACTCCGCCGCCAGGGCCTCCGTCAGCTCCTCGGGGGAGAGGTCGTACGCCGCCTCGTCGGAGGCCGCCAGGAGGGACGGCAGGTCGGGGTAGGGGCGGTGGCCGGAGAGGCGCAGGGCCCAGCGCAGGCTGCGCAGGCAGCCCAGGAGGGCGCGCTCGGCGTCCTCGGCGGGAGCGGCGTTGAACCGCTCGAGCGCGGACGGGGTGCCGGGCGCGTCGCGGGACTGCCCGGGTATGACGACTCGGCCGGGGAGGTCTGGGAGACGGTGCGCAGGCAGCGTGGGTCCTCGTGGGCGTCGCGTGTGTGTCGGTGGAAGATGCTGTGAGAGTTGTGACGACACGTTATCGAGTGAGTCCGAGACGTGTCCGATCGGTACCCCGAATTCACCCGGACGGCAGAGTTTGAGGACGGCTCGTCGACGCCCTTCACCCGTTCGGGTCGTACGTTGGCTGGGTGAGTCGGCACAGGCAGCACAGGCAGCACGGACAGCACAGGCGCCGCGCGGCGGCGGGGGCGGTGCGGCGGCGACGGGTGCCGGCCGTGGCCCTCGCCGCGGGCGCGGTGGTGGCCGCGTCCGGCGTGGGCCTCGGCCTCTGGGCGGCCTCGGACGGCGACGGCGCGTCCGCGGGCGCGACGGCGGCCTCCTCCGCGCGGAGCCCCGGCGGTCCGGACGAGGCGGCCGGGACGACGGGCGGGGGCCCGAGCCCGAGTCCGAGCCGGACCCACCCGCTGTCGAAGGCGCCGCGCACCATACCCGCCGTACGCGACCACACCGCGGAGCGCGGCCCGGGCTGGCGTCCCGCGAAGGGCCACCGGGTGGTCGTGGACGATCCCGCGCTGGCCGACGAGGGGCGTCTGACGGCCGGCGAGCTGGGGCTGGCGTACGCGGGGGAGCGGGACGACCGGCGCGCCGGGGACCTGCGGCTGGAGCTGAACCGGGACGCGGGCGCGAACCCCGAGTCGTACACGATGACCGTGCGGGACGGGCGGGTGACCATCAGCGCCCCCGGCGAGGCGGGCGCGTTCTACGGCACCCGCACGCTCAAGCAGGAGATCGAGGGGGCCGGCGGCGCCCCCGAGGGCGTGGTGCGCGACGAGCCCGCCAAGCAGCGGCGCGGGCTGATGCTGGACATCGCGCGCAAGCACTACACCGCCGGCTGGATCGAGGACCGGATCCGTGAGCTCGGCGACCTGAAGTTCAACGAGATCGGCCTGCACTTCTCCGACGACCAGGGCTTCCGCGTCGAGTCCGACTCGCATCCGGAGATCGTCTCCGCGGACCACCTCACCAAGGCGCAGGTGAAGGAGATCGTCGATCTCGCGGCGAGCCGGCACATCACCGTCGTCCCCGAGATCGACTCGCCCGGACACCTGGGCGCGGTCATCGCCGCCCACCCGGACCTCCAGCTGCGCGACGTGAACGGCGGCGCGGTGCGCGGCGCGATCGACATCTCGAAGCCCGGGTCCGCCGAGATCGTCGACGACCTGCTGGACGAGTACGCCGGGCTCTTCCCCGGCGGGCAGTGGCACCTGGGCGGCGACGAGTACCAGGCGCTGGTGGTCCCCGACCCCGAGGCCTCGTTCCCGGGGCTGGCCGCCGCCGCGCGGGAGAAGTACGGCTCCGGCGCGACCGTGGAGGACCTGACCACCGGCTGGCTCAACGACCGGGCCGCCACGGTCCGCGCCCACGACCGCACGCCCCGCGCCTGGAACGACGGCTTCTTCCGGGACGGGTCGGTGCGGGCCGCGGAGGACATCCAGGTCGCCTACTGGACCGGCAAGGAGATCGGCGCCCGGCAGCCCGCCGAGTACCTGAGCGAGGGCCGCAAGGTCGTCAACCACAACGACGAGTTCCTCTACTACGTGCTCGGGGAGCCCCTGACCTTCGTCTATCCGACGGGGGAGCGGATCTACGAGCAGTGGACGCCGCTGGTGCTGCGCGGCACCACCGCCGTCCCCGAGCGGTACGACGACCAGATCCTCGGCGGGTCCCTCGCCGTCTGGGGCGACATCCCCCGGGCCCAGACCCAGGACCAGGTCGCGGCCGGGATCCGGCTGCCGCTGCGGGCGACCGTCCAGAAACTCTGGGACCCGGACGAACCGGAACTGTCGTGGGCGCAGTTCCGGGACCTGGCGGGCCGGCTGGACTGACCGGGCCCCGATCCGGTGGCCGAAAACCTCTCCTTCCGCCTGCTCGACCGGCTCGGCGCGGTGCCCCTGTGACACTCCCGGCCCGTCGCACGCAGTAGGGGGAAATGCGGGCTCCGTGAGGGATGGGGCACGTGAGGGCCTCGTCAGGGGCTCGCGAACACCCCTTGAGGAGGCGTGGATGAGCCTGGTGGACCTGATCGCACAGGCCGACGAGCGCGGACTGGCCGTGAGTGGATTGGCTTGTTTGGATCGGTGCGTGCCGCTGCTGGGCGGCGACGACGAGGTGCTGCGGCCGCTCTGGGCGAGCCTCGCCCGGGCCGCGCCCGCCGGTGACTGGGCCCAGCGGCTGGAGGAGGCCCGCGGCACGCTGGACGCGGCGGCCGGCGGCGCGGACGAGGCCGCGGTGCTCGCGCACCGGATGCTCGCCGGCGCCCCCGCCGAGCGGTCCGCCGCCGGGCTGCGGGAGTGGGCCGACGACTGCTCCCTCGCCGCGCTGCGGATCCACCGGCTGCTGGACGGCGCCGCCGACGACTGCGGCCTCGCCGACGCCCGCTGTGACGACCGCCCCGACGGCCTGTCGCCGCTGCTCGCCGCCGAGCTGCGCCGCCAGTCCACGGTCCTGGAACTCCTCGCCGCCCACGGCCCGGCGGGCCTGCGCACGGCCCGCGAGGTCTGCACGGAGGGGCGCCGGGTGCTGCGCGCCGTGGTGTCCCGCCGCAGCCGCAGGGACACCTGAGCCCACGACTGCGGCCCGACCCGGACCGCAGTGACGAAACGCTTTGCCGGCGCGCTTACCAGGATGTGACGACTGCGACGACTGTGACGACACAGCAGGAGACCAGGCCCCAGGCCGCGACCAAGCCGGTCCGCTGGGCGGCGGACGCGGTGGCGGCGATGCGCGAAGGAGCACGGCTGCGCCTCGACTACTCGGCGCGCAGTCTGTGGAGCGTCGACCGGATGATCGAGGACATACGCCAGGAGGCGGCCCCGCTCGCCGCCGTGGAACTGGTGCTGCGCGGGTTCGGCGCCTACGCCGGCGAGGTGATCGCCCGCCAGACCGGCGGCGAGTGGTGGTCCTCCGGCGGCGACCACTGGGTCCGCACCCCCGACGGCCGCCTCTGGGACCCGATCGAGGAGGCCCGCCGCTGCTACACGGGCGACGGCTCGCTGCGCCTGCTGTGCCGCGACGCGTCGGACGGCGAACGGACCTGACGCACGCGACGGCCGGGGCCCCGCACGGTGTGCGGGGCCCCGGCCGTCGTCGTACCGGGTGCGGATTACGGCGCCAGGGCCTGGCCCAGCCGCACGTCCGCCGCCAGGCCGAGGGCGCCCCTGCCGAAGACGTACGAGTCGCCGTAGCCGAGGCCCGAGCCGTTGCTCGGCAGGTACAGGAGCACACCGTCCCAGGTGTCCTCGCCCTCGGCCCCGGCCGTCAGGTCCGCGCGGCCGTAGCCGGACAGGTCCGTCAGGGACACCGCGGAACCGAACCGGTCACCGGACTCGGTGGCGCCGGCGATGCCGGAGGTGTCCTGGGAGACGCCCACCGCGCCGGAACCGGTGAGACCGGAGGAGCCGCCGCGGAACAGGAGCACCTGACCCGCGTCCTTGCGGCCGGCGCCGCTGCGGGTGAGGTCCTCGCCGGGGGCGCCGGCCAGGACGTCGGCGTAGCCGTCGCGGTTGTGGTCGCCGGCCGACACCGAGGTGCCCAGCGCGTCACCGGACTCGTTGGAGCCGGGGACGCCGGAGGTGTCCTGGTGGAGCGTCCTCATGCCGGTGGTGGTGAACCCGGTCGACGTGCCCAGGACCATGGTGATCCGCCCGCCCGGCGCCGAACCGCCGGACTCGGCGGCCACCGGCTGGCCGATGACGATGTCGTCGTAGCCGTTGCCGTTGAAGTCGCCCGCGGCGATGGAGCGCCCGCCCTTGACGGAGATGACGCCCGCCTTGGTCAGGCCGGACGCGGAACCCGCGAAGCGGACGACACGGCCGGTCCCGCCGGTGTCGCGGTAGTTGAGGGCGATGTCCGCGTAGCCGTCCCGGTTGAAGTCGCCGCTCGCGGCGTCCAGGTAGGAGACGGACCCGGTGGAACCGGTGAGCGTGCCGTACGCGGTGGCGCCGCCGGTGTGACGGGCGTTCCAGTTGCCGCCCCCGCCGGTGCCGGCCGCGAACACGTCCGCCGTGCCGTCACCGTCGAAGTCGCCGACGGCGACCGTGGTGCCGAGCTTCGCGCCGGTCTGCGTGACGCCCGAGGTGGAGTACGAGAAGCCGGTGTTCAGCTCCGGGCCGTACATCACCGCGACCCCGCCGCGGTCGGTGTGGCCGCTGGTGTCGTTCTCCCCGGGGACGCCGATCGCGAGGTCGGCGTACCCGTCGCCGTTGACGTCGCCCCAGGCGGTGGAGGTGCCGAAGCCGTCACCGGACTCGTCGGAGCCGGGGACGCCGGGGCTGTTCTGGGTGAGCGTCCTCTTCGCTCCGGTGACCGGGCCGTTCGGCCCGCCGGGGATCACGGTCACGCTGCCGCCGCCGCTCGAGGCCTTCGGGGTGCCGGCGACCAGGTCGGCCAGGCCGTCCCGGTTGTGGTCCGAGGTGGCCAGGGCGTGCGAGACGCCCGGGTTCCCGGCGAGCGAGGCGATGAGGGACAGCTTCGGGTAGAGGTTCGCGCCGGGGCAGGCCGTGTAGTTGGTGTCCCGGTGGCCGAAGACCCGCGGCAGGGTGACCGACTCACCCTTGTCGATCTTGTTGCCGGTGACGCCGGCCTCCGTGCCGGAGGTCAGCGTGACCTTGCCGGTCGGGTCGATGCCGTACATGCCGAACTTCCAGGCGACGACCCGCGCGATCGAGTCCAGCGCGGCCCGGCTCGGCCGGGCGCTCTCGAAGTTGCCCAGGTACGAGATGCCGAGCGTGTCGGTGTTGAAGCCGACGTCGTGCGCGCCGGTCACCGGCAGGTCCATGCCGCCGCTGCGGCCCTCGAAGATCTGCCCGCAGCGGTCGACGACGAAGTTGTAGCCGATGTCGTAGTAGCCGCGCGCGAAGTGCTCCTGCTGGATGGAGCGCATCCGGGCCCGCGAGTCGGCGCAGGACACGCTGTTGTCGCTGTCGACGCCGGTGTGGTGGACGACGGCGGCCTTGATCTCGGTGCCGTAGCTCGGCGTGCCGTCGTAGTCCGTGGACGCGCCCCACTCGGCCTGGGTGATGACCGGCGGCTTCACGACCGTCGAGGGCCGGGGCTCGGGGACGGTGGGCGTCGGCTCGGGGGACGCGGTCCCCGCGGCCGTCTCCGAGGGGGTGCCGGTCGGCTCCGCGGAGGCCGTGTCCGTGTCCGTGGGGGTGGCCGTGTCCGTGGCGGGCGTCTCCGTGGCGGGCGTCTCCGCGGGGGCTGCGGTGCTCTGCGTCCCCGTCGGCTCCGGGGTCACCGGTGCCGTGGTCTCCGCCGTGAACGCGGCCGGCTCCATGTCCGCGACCGTGGGCGCGCCCTCGGGGTCCGTGCCCGGGTCGAGGAGCTTGACGTCCATGCCGGCCGGCTGACCGCCCGCCTGGGTGCCGTCGGCGTTCACCACGCGCACCTCGACGCCGTCGGAGTCGTCGGTCCACACCGACGCCGTGCCGCCGCGGGTCGCCGCCCGCTCGCCCTCCGCGCCGTCGGCCTGGCTCGGCTCGTCCTCCAGCTTCTGCCAGCCGGACCAGGTGCCGGTCTCCAGGTCCCGGGTGCGCACCTCGGGCGTGCCCTTGGCGTCCGCCTCCGGGTTGTCCCAGGTCACCAGCACCGCGCTGAAGCGCTCCGTGGCCTGCCGGTCGAGACCCCGGCGGCCCGCGCCCCGGTTCTCCAGCTCCAGCGTGTGGACGCTCGGCTCGCGGGCCTCCTCCCGCGGGCCGGCCGGCGCGGACGACTGATCGGCCACCGCGTACGTGACGACGCCCGCGCCGCTGAGCACGACGGCCCCGACGGTCAGCCAGGTCCGTCGTTTCAGGCTGAGCGGCTTGTACGCATGGGTCCTGCGAGGACTCAACTACCCCACCCCTAGAGAAAGCACATGGACACCACCTGTCCCACAGGTGGCACTCATCCAGCGCCGAGCACAGGCCAAACGTCACACGTGGCGTCACCGGATCCGCCCCTCCCCCGAAGGGCCCTCGCGGACGTCCGGGAGGCCCAAAGGTTGTATGCCTCCTGTCAGTTGACCGTGTGGTGATCGCCACGTCCGCGGCCCGTGATGATCACGGTCCGCCGGCCGCTTGGTTCCCGGGGGATGCGAACGGGTGCCCCGGTGAGTCGAGTCGAGGGGCGGTGTCGCATGGAGGCGGCGGACGAGCGGGTACCGGGCGCGGGACGGATGCGGCCGCACGCCGCGGCCTTCGTCGCCCTCGCGACCGCCCGCGGCAGGCTTCCGCTGGACTACTCCGTGGCCAGCCTGCGTCTGGTCGACGCCCTGGTCGACGGGCTCCGCAAGGGCGGGGCGGACCGCGAGCGGGTGCACGACACGCTGTTCGGCCTCGGCGCCTACGTCGGAGAGGTGCTGGTGCGCCGCGCGGGCGGGGTGTGGGTGGACCTCGACGAGCGGCAGCGCGCGTCCTTCGGCCAGCCGGTCGGGGTCCGGATGCCCGACGGCCGGATCTGGAACCCGGTCGGCAAGGTGCACAACCGGTTCGAGGCGGGCGGCCCGCAGGAGTCGCTGCAGACCTTCTACCTGGTGCTGCACGGCCGGGCCCGGCGGGCCGTCGCCTGACCGTCGAACGGGGCGGCACGGCGGGACTCCGTCGTAGGGGGAGCGGGCGGACCGGCCCGCGTCCGCGTGTGCCGCACGGGGCGTGTGACGAGCTGTGACACTTTCGTGGCGCCGGACGCTGATGACCGTGGGGGTGCGGGCGCTGTCGGACGTGCTCACACCAAGCGATAGCGGTGCGCTACGCGTTCGGTACGGACGAGGACGGTTCTTGGGCCACGGAGGGGAATCCCGCCGCGCACAGGCGCACGACGGGGAGCTGGGCGCGGCCGTCGTGCGGGCCCAGAAGGGCGACGAGGCCGCCTTCGCCGTGGCCTACCGGCTCGTGCAGCCCGGCCTGCTCGCCTACGTGCGCGGGCTCGTCGGGGACGACGCCGAGGACGTGATGTCGGACGCCTGGCTGGAGATAGCCCGCGACCTGGGGAGGTTCAAGGGCGACGGGGCCGGCTTCCGGGGCTGGACGGCGACCATCGCCCGGCACCGGGCGCTGGACCACCTGCGCCGACAGCGGGTACGGCCCCGGCCGTCGACCCTGGAACAGGACGTCCTGGACCTGCCCGGGCCGCAGAGCACCTACGACCAGGCCATGGAGGCCATGTCCACCGAGTACGCCCTCGCACTGGTCGGCGGGCTGCCGCGCGACCAGGCCGAGGCCGTGCTGCTGCGGGTGGTCGTCGGCCTCGACGGCCCCGCCGCCGCCCGCGTCCTCGGCAAGCGGCCGGGCGCGGTGCGGACGGCCGCGTACCGGGGTCTGAAGCGTCTGGCGAAGCAGCTCGGCGTCGAGAGTGTGACGGATGAGGCGTCGCGGACGCTGGGTGAGTCGACATGAACGTCGGCCGGGACGGCGGACACGGCGGGCGGCGCGGCGACGCACGCCCCGGGCCGGCCGCACCCGGCGGCCCACGACGGCCCCCGAGGGCCGTCGGCTGAACAGGCCGGACACGTGGAGCGTATCCGTCGGTCCGGGCGGCGGCGCCCACGCGGCCGGCCCGTACGGGCGCGGCGGTCCGGGCGGGCCGCGGCGGCGGACATCAAGTGGAACGAGCAGGGACGGGAACGGACATGGGTGAACGGCAGAACGACGGCGGGCCGGCCGGCCGTCGGCGTGTGCACCCTGAGAGGGGCGCGCCGCCCGGGCCCGGCGGTCCGGATTCCGTCACGGGTGGGCGCCGGGTCGTCGACGCCGCCGACCTGGAGGCGCTGCTCGCCGGCGCGCTGATCCGCCGCGGCGTGGACGCCGGGGCCGAGCAGCGGGCCGTCGCCGCGTTCCTGGCGGCCCGGGAGTCGGGGGCGCAGGGCGCGCGCACCCGGCGCCGGGACGACTGGCGGCCCCGGCGGAGCCGGCTCGGCCGCCACTCGCTGAAGGCCACGCTCTCCGTACTGGCCGCCGGTCTCACCCTGAGCGGGGTCGCGGTCGCCGGCATTGGCGTGACGGACTCGTCCACGGACGGCCCGGCGGAGGACGGCAAGGGCACCCACGCCCCGTCGCCCGGCGCCACCGGCCCGTCCACCGGCGGCCCGGCCGGCCCGGGCGCCGGGGGCGACCGGCCGGACCTCCCGGGGACCGCCCGGGAGACCGAGGCCCACTGCCGCGCCTACGAGGAGGTCCGGGGGCGCGGCAAGGCGCTGGACTCGACGGCCTGGGAGCGGCTGACGGAGGCGGCGGGCGGCGCGGCGAACGTCGACGCCTACTGCGCCGGGCGGCTGGGCGGGGCGGCGGGGGCCGAGGAGCGGTCCGCCGGCACCCGGACGCCGGAGGCGAAGGGCGACGAGGAGGCCGACCGGTCCGGAAACGGCCCCTCCGGCACCCCGGGCGACAACGCCACGCGCACCGCGGGCAACGGCCCGGGCGGTGCTCCGGGCACCGCCGGCAACGGCTCCGGCGGCGGTTCGGGCACCGCGGGCGACGGCGCGGACGGCAGCACGGGCAAGCCCGGGAACCCGGGCGCCGAACGCCCGTAGCGCACCCGTACGCCCCGCCGCCACGGGGCACGGCTCACCGGCGGTCCGTGTCCCGTGGGGTGCCTGGGGCCGGATGCCGGTTTTGAGACCAAGGCTGTTGATTTCAGGCCGAAAGACATCCCGCGCTTTACGGATGTACTCGCCACTGATTGAGGATGAACTCGGAAGCAACACGTCCCATTCACTGTGTGGTGGTACCGAGTACTCCGCTCACGTTCAGGACCTCGTGGCACTCCGACGCCTGACGACCCGTGGCCGGTGTACCGGGCTTCGCGCAGGTCACGCTGATGGTCACCGTGTCGTTCTCGGGGATCTCGATGGGGGTGACCCAGTGGTAGTCCTGGTTGCGGAACGTCTCCAGCGCGATCGTGGTGATCTTGCGGTCGCCGAAGGTGATCGTCAACACGCCCTCGTCGCCCTGGAAGTTGGCGACGACGATGTCGGTGACCCCGAAGACGCTGTTCTCGGGCACCCGGTAGGTGCCGGTCCCGGTCGACCCGGCGCCCGTCCTCAGGTCGATGGTCGCCGAGCTCTGCCGGCCGCCGGCCGCGGTGCCGTCCCCGGCCGAGGAGCCGTTTCCGCCGCCGCCCGGCCCGGTCTCCGCCCCTGCCCCCGCCCCCGACTCCTGGCCGCCGCCTCCGGGCCGGCTGTCCGCGCCGGTGCCGGGGGACCCCCCGCCGGCCTCCTGCTCCCCGGCCGGCGTCGGCCGCGGCCGGACCGCCTCGGTGGCCGCCTCCTCGGCGGCGCTGCGCACCGCGGGACGGACCAGCGTGAACCAGGCGAGCAACAGCGCGAGCAGCGCGGCGAGCAGCACCAGCAGCCACTTGGGGAAGACCGGGATCTGGACGAACTCCGCGTCCAGCGGCGGCCCTGCGACGGGATCGTCCCGGCGGGCCTGGGCCGGCTCCTCCCGGTCGACGGCCTCCGTGGTCTCCACGGTGAACGGCCACACCACGGGAGCGCCGAACCACACCGGCTTGGCGGTACGGACCCGCAGCCCGACCTCCGCCGACTCGCCGGGCTCCAGCTTCGGCTGCGCCGGGTCGAAGACGAACCCCAGCTCCTCGCCCGCCTGCCCGGCGGTGAAACGCGCCCGCACCGCGGTGTTGCCCCGGTTGCGCACGGCCAGCCGGTAGCGGCCGCGCAGCCAGCCGCGCCGGCGGCGCGGGGACAGCTCGGCCCGCAGCTCGTGGAACTCCCCGATGTGCACGGTGGTCTCGAGGACCCGCACCGCGTCGGGGTGCTCGTTCGGCAGCACCCGCACCCCGAGGGGCGTCTCACCGGCCCGGACCTCCGGGGAGCGCGGCGGCTCCAGACGGAGCGTCACCGTCTCGGAGGTGCCGGGATACAGGGAGACGCGCGCCGGTTCCACCGTGGTCCAGGCGGCGCAGTCCCCGACGACCTCCAGGTCGTACGCCTCGACGATGTCGCTGTCGTTGCGCACCGTCAGGGTGGTGGTGGCGATGTCGCCCGGAGTCACCGTCACGGCCGGGATGTCGAGGCCGGGCGCACCGGGACCGGAAGAGGCTGCGGAAGGCGTCACGCCCTCACCGTAGGAACGCGCCCGGGAGCGCGGCCAGGAACGCGAGGGCAACGCGCGGGCAGCGGCGCTGCCCGGCAAGTCAATGTCAACTCCGTTGTAACGGTGTGTTCTTGATGTGGCGAGCCGCCTCCCGTGCGCCACCTCTTCCGTGATCGCCTCGCGTTTCATCCCTTACCCCCCACCGACTCATGAAACAGGTAGCCATGTTCCGCGTGGAAGAGAACAAACCTGCCGCGTCCGACATCGCGCCGCGTGACTCCGTCCGGGCCGGCTCGATCCACCGCACCTCCCGCTCCGAACCCCCGGCCCGGGTGACCCTGGCCGTCTACGCCGCCGACCCCGTGCTGCGCGTGGGCGTCGTCCAGCAGCTGCGGCACCGCCCCGAGGTCGACCTGGTCGACGCCGACGACGCGGACTCGGCCCAGGTGTCCCTGGTCGTCGTCGACCACGTCGACGACGACGTGGCCGCCTTACTGAACCGGCTGCGGCACAACAACGCCACCCGCACCGGCCTGGTGATAGGCACCCTCGGCGCCGGCGGGCTGCAGCGCGTCATCGAGTGCGGTGTGGCGGCGGTGCTGCGCCGTGCCGAGGCCGATCAGGACCAGCTGCTGCGTCTGGTCCTGGCGACGGGCAACGGCGAGGGAATGCTGCCCGGCGACCTGCTCGGCGAACTGCTCGACCACGTCGGCAGCCTCCGGCGTTCCGCGCTCGACCCCGGAGCCCTGTCCCTGTCCACCCTCACCACGCGCGAGGCGGACATGCTCCGCCTGGTGTCGGACGGACTGGACACGGCGGAGATAGCCCGCAAGACCTCGTACTCCGAACGCACCGTCAAGAACGTCCTGCACGAGGTCATCACCCGGCTGCAACTGCGCAACCGGGCGCACGCGGTGGGCTACGCGCTGCGCAACGGTCTGATCTGAGGACCGGCCGGGCGCCCCCGCCGACGACGCCGGGGAACCCCGCGCTGCCCGAAAGCACACCCCGCGCTTCCCCCGGGTGCGGCCCCACCGCCCTGCCGCCGTGCGCGCGGCCGGTGCACGGTGGCGGGGGCACGTCCAGATGCCGCACCAGACTGCGAAGGGGACCGTGATGGAAACCGCTGGCTCCGGCGGGCGGTACCGCCTGGGGAGACTCGGCATGTCACTGCTGCTGGTCGTCCCCCTCCTCGGGGTGACGGCGGCGGCCGGTCCGGGCAGCGCCGAGCCGCGGCCGACGGCCGCGGCGGACGCCGCTCAGACCCGGATCGTGTACGCCGGCACCGGGCACCGCAGTCTCGGCGAGGTCACCACCACCACCTCCAGCACCGCACTGCCCGGCAAGGGTCCGGCCCCCTCCGACGAGGATCCGGCCCACTACGACGTGCAGCCGTCCGCCCTCGGCGACCAACTGGTCTTCGCCAGCCGCCGCGACGAGAAGAACCCGCAGATCTACCTGCGGGCCGCCGACGGTTCGGTACGGCGGCTCACCACCGGCATGGACGCGGCGCACCCCCAACTGACGTTCGACGGGCGGTTCGTGGTGTTCGACGCGGCCGAGTCCGCCGCGGGCGGCGGGACGCAGCGCGACCTGTGGCTGGTGCGCACCGACGGCACCGTCGGCACCGGTCTGTCCCGGCTGACCAACACCCCGGACGACGACGAGGAGGACCCGACGGTCTCCCCCGACGGGAAGCGCATCGCGTACGTCTCCGACGTCGACTCGTCGGCCGGCCGGCAGATCTACGTACGGAACCTGGACAAGGGCATCGCCACCCGGATCACCGACCCCGCGAACGGCACCGCCTCCGAACCGGCGTGGAACCCGGTCGACGACGGCGACAACCGCGACTGGATCGCGTACACCGTCACCACGACCGAGGACGGGAAGTCCGTGCGCCGGCTGCGGATCACGAACCGGACGGTCGACGAGCCGCCCACGAACGGGACGGTCGACGAGCCGCTGTTCGGGGGCGCGAGGGCCGGCTGGCGTGCCCACGGGGCAGCGTGGCTGCCCGACGGGGACGGGCTGGTGTTCCTCAGCCCCGAGACCACCTGTGAGTGCGAGGGCGACTGGGACCACGTGTTCCGGTCCACCGCCCACTCCGACCGGGTCCCCTCGCTGGTGCTCAACGAGAACCGGGACGTCCTCTCGCCCACCTGGCTCGGCCCCCTCGACGGCGGCAGGGCGGTGGTCGAGCGCACCTCCGCGGCCGGCCCGCACGCGGTGACGCTCCAGGACGCCCGGACGGACGGCTCCGACCCCCGCGACCTGGGGCTGACGATCCTCAACGAGGATCCGGAGGCCGACACCAACATCGACGCCGCCAAGGACCCGCTGTTCGATCCCCGGCCCGGCTACGACCCGTGGACCGAACGGCAGAGCTACACGCCCGACGGCCGCCGGATCGTCGTCACCCGTTTCGAGACCAACGCCGCCGGCCAACGGATCCAGCGGATCTGGATGGTGGACGCCGACGGCTCCAACCCGGCGCCCATGAAACTCGAGGGACGCGCCGACACGGACTGGGACACCGACCCGGCGTTCTCCCCGGACGGCAAGTACCTCGCCTTCACCCGGACCTCGCCCGGCGGCGTCGGCGGAACCAGCCACATCCTCATCGCGGACGTCGCCAGCGGCGCGATCACCGGCGAGGTCGTCCCGCCGGACGGAGAGCTCACCGGCCGGGACGCCCAGCCCACCTGGTCCCCCGACGGCACCACCCTGGCCTTCACCCGCGCCGAGGAGATCAACGGGGCCGGCGGCAACAAGCACGTGTGGACCGTGTCGGTGGACGACCTGTCCCAGCAGGACGGCCTGTCCCAGCAGGACGACCTGAGCGAGGAAAACTGCCCGGGCGACTGCGAGGTCATCGACGACAGCCCCGCGTTCTCCCCGGACGGCCGCGGCATCGCCTTCAACCGCAAGAACGGCGCCGGCCGGATCGACGAGAAGAACGGCATCCTGCTGACCTCCCTGACCGGCGACACCTGCCGGGTCCTACTGCCGACCGCCGCCCGCGGCCTGCCCGGCGCCTGCGGCCGGGAGCTGCCGGACACCTCGGTCACCGGCCCGCACCAGCCCCGCGACGCCGCCTGGACCGCCGACGGCAAGGGGCTCGTGTTCAGCTCCCGCGCCGCGGTCGCGGTCAACAGCCCCGAGAAGCTGAACCTCCTCGACATCGCCTCCGGTGACGTCACCGCGCTCACCGGCGACCTCGCGGGCCGGCAGAAGGAACCCGCCGTCCAGCAGTCCGTGGACCTCGCCGTCCGGGCGCCCGGCACCGCCCCGCGGGTCACCGTCGGCGACACCACCACGGTCACCGTGGAGGTGGTCAACAACGGCCCCGCCGCCTCCCCCGGCACCCGCCTGACCGTCGCCCCGCCGGCCGGCGTGCGGGTCACCCGGATCAGCCGTCCCGGCGGTACCTGCGACGCCGCCTCCCTCCAGTGCGACCTCGACGTGGTGGAGCCCGGCACCACCGTCCCGGTGGACGTCACGCTCACCGGTGTCGTCCCCGGCGACGCGCCGGTCGGCTGGTCGGTCGACGGTACGGTCATCGACCCGCGGCCCAGCGACAACGCGGGCCGGACCGTGGTGCCGGTGGCCGAAGCCACGCCGACGCCCACGCCCACACCTACGCCGACTCCGACTCCGACGCCCGCGCCCCCGACTCCCACGCCGCCCGCGACCCCGACCCGGACGCCGACTCCCGCGGTGCCTCCGGAGCCGGCGGAGCCCGAGGCCGGTCCCGGGGTGCGGGTCGCCGCCCAGCCGAACCCCGGCTACGTCGGCGGGCGCGTCGTGGTGACGTACACCGTCCGCAACGGCCGCAACGCGCTCGCCACCGGACTGCGGCTGCGCGTCGGCCTGCCCGCGGGCATCCCCGACAGCGGGCGCCCGGCCGGCTGCGACCGGAGCTGGGTGTGCGCGCTGCCCGACCTCACACCGGGCGCGAGCACCGTCGTACGGGTCGTGCTCAGCCCGGACAAGGCGATGACCGGCCAGGTCACCGGCGTGCTCACCACCACCGGCACGGACGCCGACCGGAACGACAACACCGCCCGGCAGCGGCTGCGCGTCCTCCAGCCGCGCATCGTCGCGGTGCCGGAGATCGGCAGGCCCGGCTTCGTCACCTCCGTGCGCGGCGAGGACTTCCCGCCGGGAGCGCCGGTGCGGTTCACGTGGAAGCCGGGGATCACCGCGGCGGCGGCGCCGACCGTCCCGCTGGCGGACGGCACGTTCACCGGCCAGCTGCTCATCCTCGCCAAGGACCAGACCGGACCGCGCGTCATCACGGCCAGGGGCCCCGGATTCTCCCCGGTGAGGACCGACTTCCTGGTCGTCAACGGCAGCGTGCAGCCGCCGGACGAGGTGACCCGCCGGTGATCCACGAGGTCGACGAGGGGCTGCGCCGGCTGCTCGCCGGAAGTGGTCTGGAGGCGTCGGGCGTCGACGTGGTCTTCGACGCCCCCACCCGCGACTGGGCGGCGCGGCGCAGCGCCCCGACCGTCTGCGTCTTCCTGTACGACATCCGGGAGGACGCCCTGCGGCGCGGCACCGGCGCCGGGGAGGTGTACGACGAGGACGGGCACCTCGTCGCACGGCGCTCCCCGCCGCGCTGGTTCCAGCTGACGTACCTGGTCACGGCGTGGGCGAGCCGCCCGCAGGACGAGCACCGGCTGCTGTCCCAGGTGCTCGGCTCCCTGGTGGCCCACGACGTGCTGCCCCCGGACCTGCTCACCGGCTCGCTCGCCGAACTCGGCCTGACCGTGGGCCTGGACACCGCCGGGACCGGGATGGACGCCCCGGCCGCCGCCGACGTGTGGTCGGCGCTCGGCGGGGAGCTGAAGGCGTCCCTCGGGGTCCGGGTACGGGCACCGCTCGCCGGGGTGACCAAAGCCGTCGCGCCGCCGGTCACCGAAGGCCTCGTCGTGCGCTCCGCCGCCGCGCGCGAGGGCGCTGCAGCGAGCCCGGGACGCCGGCTGCGCTACACGGAGGCGAGCGACCCGGGCCCGGACGGCTTCACCGGCCCGCGCGAACGCCCGCCGGCCCCCGCCCGACGCCGCCGCAAGGGAGACCGCCAGCCGTGACGCACACCGTGGAACCCGCACTCGACGGCGGCCACGCCGGGGGAGGGGGCACCGACGCCGATGTGCCCTCCGCCGGCCCCGACGCCCTCTGGGCGCGGCTCGCAGCGGTCGAGAGACGGGTGCGGGAGGCCGTGGCGGTGCGGCGGCACGCCGATCCGGATCCCGACGACCCCTACCGCGGCCAGTACCTCACGCCGGAGGCGGCGGCGCGGATCCTGGACGAGCCGGGTGGGCTCGACGCGCCCGCGCAGGGGCCCTGGCAGCCGCCGGCCCGTTCCGTCCCCGGCACGCTCGCCCGGCGGTTCGGGCTGTCGCCGCTGGACCTGGACCTGCTGCTGGTCGCCCTGGTGCCCGACCTGGACGCCCGGTTCGAGCGGCTCTACGGCTACCTCAACGACGACCTGACACGCCGCCGGCCCACGGTCGGGCTCGCACTGGAGCTGTGCGGGCTCGGCGGCGCGTCGCCCGCCCGGTTCCGCCTCGCCCCCGGGGCCCCGCTGATCGCCCGCGGCCTGGTGGAGGTCACCGAACCGGAACGGCCCCCGCTCTCCCGCGTCCTGGTGGTCCCCGACCGGGTCACCGGCCACCTCCTGGGCGGCACACAGCCCGACGCCCGGCTCGCCGGTGTGCTCGGCGAGGTCCTCGAGGACCCCACCGCCGAGGCCGCGGAGGTCCGCCGGGCGGCGGCCGCGGCCGGGACCGGCATCGGCCTCGTCCATCTGCGCAGCCGGGGCGGCGACGCCGGTGGACTGGCCGCCGCGGCCCTGCGCCTGGCCGGTCTGCGCCCGCTCGTCCTGGACACGGCGGCGCTCGCCCGGCGCCCGGCCGACGTGCCGGCGCTGGCCCGGGTGATCGCCCTCGAAGCCCGTCTGACCGGCGCCGGTGTGGTGCTCGGACCGCTGGCGGAGCTGCCCGGGGAACCCGCCGAACGGGCCCGCACGCTCAGCGCGCTCTGCGCCGAACTGCGGGGCATCCCCCTGTTCACGCACGGCACGACGGGCTGGGACCCGCTCTGGGCGGCCGACACCCCCGTCGTCCTGACCGTGCGGGCCCCTTCCCCGGACCGCCGGGCCGCCCGCTGGCGGCACGCGCTCGCCCGGGCGGCCGGGGTGACCGGTGGGGCCGTGACCGGTGGGGCCGAGGGCCTTCCCCGGGCCGCCGCTGCCGCGGAGCCTCCCGGCCGGGAGGCCGGTGCCGCCGGGTTCCTCGACCGGGCGGCCGGCGAACCCGCCGCGACCGGAACCGTCGGCCGCCCGGCCCCCGGTGACGTCGTCCCGGTCGGCGACGTCGAGGAGCTCGCGCAAGCCGTCGCCGCGCACCGGCTGGACGCCGGGCAGCTGTACCGGGCCGCCGACGCGGCGGTGCGCACGGCCGCGCTCGACGGCCGTCCCGTCGGGCCGGACGATCTGCGTGTCGCCGTACGTGCCCAGAACGGTGCCGGACTGGACCGGCTCGCCCGGCGGGTGGAGCCGGGCGTCGGGTGGGACGACCTGGTGCTGCCGCCCACCACCCACCGGCGGCTGCGGGAACTCGCGCTGCGCGCCCGCCACCGTGAGCAGGTGCTCGGGCAGTGGGGGATGCGGCCCGGCGGCGGCCGGGGGCGCGGCGTCATCGCGCTGTTCGCCGGCGAGTCGGGCACCGGCAAGACCATGTCCGCCGAGGTCGTCGCCGCGGACCTCGGCATGGACCTGTACGTGGTGGACCTGTCCACCGTGGTGGACAAGTACGTCGGGGAGACCGAGAAGAACCTGGAGCGCATCTTCACCGAGGCGTCGGCGGTCAACGCGGTGCTGCTCTTCGACGAGGCCGACGCGATCTTCGGCAAGCGCTCGGAGGTGAAGGACGCGCACGACCGGCACGCCAACATCGAGTCGGCGTACCTGCTCCAGCGCATGGAGTCGTTCGACGGGATCGCGGTGCTGACCACCAACCTGCGGGCCAACCTGGACGAGGCGTTCACCCGCCGCCTGGACGTGGTCGCGGACTTCCCGATGCCGGACGCCGGCCGGCGCCTCGCCCTGTGGGACCGGTGCCTGGGCGACCGGCTGCCCCGGGCCGACGACCTCGACCTCGCCTTCTGCGCCGACCGCTTCGAACTGGCCGGCGGCTCGATCCGGGCCTGCGCGGTCACCGCGGCCTACCTGGCCGCGGAGGCGGACGGCCCGCTCACGATGCGGCAACTGGTCACGGCGGTCGCCCAGGAGTACCGCAAGCTCGGACGCCTGGTCCTGGAGAGCGAGTTCGGTCCGTACACGGCGGAGGCCGTGGGCGTGTGAGGCGCCGGGACCGTCAGAGACTGGCGGTCTTGAGGATGTGGGTGGCGATCACCTGGAACTTCCGCAGCTGGGCCTCGATCTCGGCGGCGTAGTCCGGTGCGTCGACGGTGACGGGGTAGTCGGTGCCCTTGGCGCGGTAGTGCGCGGTGATCTGCCGGTTCCCGGCGAACCGCAGCGCGACGCCCTCCGGCCAGTCCCTGAGCAGCAGGAGGGGACCGTACGGTTCGAACCACCGGGGAAGCACCAGGGAGGTGAACCCGCCCGGGCCGGGAGGGATCCGGTCGGACGGCACGTCGGACTCGTAGGACCCCAGGTGCGGGCCCTTGGTGAGGACGTCGGCCCCCGGCCTGCCGACGATCGCCATCGCCGTGTTCTGGGTCCGGTCCTGGAGCAGCGACCGGTACTGGGCCACCGTGTCCGCGTGGGACTCCGCGAGCAGCCCGGCTTTCTTGTTGTTCAGCACGGCCGAGGCCAGCATGCGGAACATGCCCTCGTCGCCCGCGGCGGCCTCGCGGACCTCGGCGAGCTCCGCCTCGCTCAGCGCGGTACCGGGAACGTCCTCGGCCATCTCACCGAGGATCATGTCGTCGTCCACGGGACGCTCCATGGCCACGCTGAAGCTGCCCCGGTCGCGTGCCGTCAGCGACTCGTCCACCACGTCCCGGATGTCCGCGGCGGAACCGCCCCCGCGCGCGTCGAGCACGTTCACCGCCAACGCGGTGCTGTCCCCCTCGTCGTTCGAGCCGGTGAAGGCCGTCCCCTGGCGGGACAGGGTCCTGCGCCCCAGGATCCCGCTGCCGTTGATGGAGTGGACCAGGTCGATCATCGCCGCGATGCGCCCGACCTCGATGACGAGCTCCTCGGCGTCCTTCACCTGCAGGGGCACGTCGGCGGTCAGCTTCGGCGCGTAGCTCAGCACCAGCCGGCCGGTGTCGGTGAGGAGATAGTCCAGTCCGGCGTCCTGGACGACGCGGGCCGGATCGGCCACCTCCGCGCCGCCGACGAGGACCGCCCGCTGGACCGCCGCCTCCCCGGCGACGGCGGCGGCGGGGTGCTCCGGGCCGGCGGTGCGCACTGGAACCGGCCCGGCCATCACCCGGCGGGCAGTGGCCTCGGCCTCGCGCTCGAAGCGGTCGCCGGGATCGCTGATCCGCAGGCCCGCGCCGTCGTCGGCGCCGGCGACCGGCCCCCGGCGCTGCTGGACGACATGGGTGAGCTCATGGGCGAGGGTGTGCTTGTCCGTTCCGCTCCGGCCGAGGACGACATGGCTGCCCGAGGTGTACGCCCGTGCTCCCACCGAGTCCGCCGAGGCCGCCGCCTCGGGGCCCGTGTGCACCTGCACGTCGTGGAAGGACTCGCCGAGCCGGGCCTCCATCTCCGTCCGGAGCGCGGGCTCGAGCGGCCGGCCGGGCGTGCTCAGGACGTCGTGCACCGCCGAGCGCTGCACCGGCGCACCGTGACCGCAGTCGGCGGTGTGCTCGTGCCGCTCCTCCGCCACCATGCGCGCCACCACCGCGTTGCCCACGGCACGTTGCAGGGCCGGCAGCCCCGCGGGGGACGGACCGCCCGTGAGGGCCGTCCGTTCGGCGGGCGGCGCCGTCCGGGCCTGCGCCCGGCCCGTCCGGCCGGCCCTCTGCGGTTCTTCACGGGCACGCATGCGCTGTCCTCTCCACGGATCCCCGGCCCTCCAGTCGAGCGCGCGGGCCGGCGGGGCGTCCAGGGCCGTGAGGGCAGTACGGGGGCAGAGGCGGGTCCCGCCCGGACGGTCAACGCGGGCAGTCCGGAAAGGCAGCGGTCTTGCCCCTGTCCAGGTCCGCCGGTCCCTGCCGCCCCGCCCGGTGCGCCGCGCAGACTCGGCCTGGACACAGGTGACCGCAAGGACGTTAAGGAGCGAGCATGCCGACGTACCTCACCCCGGGCGTGTACGTGGAGGAGGTGCAGTCCGGTGCCCGGCCGATCGAAGGGGTCGGCACGGCCGTCGCCGCGTTCGTCGGCTTCGCCGGGAAGGGCCCGTTCCACGCGCCGACGCTGGTCACCAGCTGGGACCAGTACGCGCAGCTGTTCGGCGGCTTCACCGAGGGCACCTATCTGGCCCACGCGGTCTACGGGTACTTCGCCAACGGCGGCGGCGCCGCGTACGTGGTGCGCATCGGCGGGTCCGCCGAGGACACCTCCGCCCCGGCGGCGGGCAACGGCCGGCCGAGCGGAGCCGGCCGGGCCGCGCAGCCGGTGGAGCTCGGCGGCTTCCTGATCGCGGCCAGGCCGGGCGTGACCGGGGTGTCGGTGGAGATCGCCGACGCGGACGGCGAGAACCCGCCGGAGGACCGCTTCAAGGTCCTGGTCCGCCGCGGCGACCAGGTGGTGGAGACCTACGAGGCCTCCACCCGCAAGAACGTCAAGGGGTACCTGGTCACCCAGGCCCGTGCCTCCGCGCTGATCGAGGTCACCGAGCAGCGCGGCGCCGGCCAGACCAAGCCCGCCGCGCAGACCGTGGCGGTCCCCGACGCCCCGGGCGTCCCGGCCGTGAACGGCTCCGGCGAGCCGGCCCGCATCGACCCCGCCGAGTACGTCGGCGACGCGGCGGCCCGCACCGGGTTCGGCGGCCTGGAGACCATCGACGAGATCACCATGGTCGCGGTGCCGGACCTGATGGGCGCCTACCAGCGCGGTGACATCGACGCCGAGGGCGTGCGCACCGTGCAGCTCGCCGTCATCTCGCACTGCGAGCAGATGGGCGACCGGGTGGCCGTGCTCGACGCCCCGCCCGGGATGTCCGCCCAGCAGGTGCGCACCTGGCGCAACGACGAGGCGGGCTACGACTCCCGCTACGCCACCCTGTACTACCCGTGGGTGCGGGTCTTCGACCCGGCCCTCGGACGCAACACCACCGTCCCGCCGAGCGGTCACGTCGCCGGTGTGTGGGCGCGCAGCGACGCCGAGCGCGGCGTGCACAAGGCGCCCGCCAACGAGGTGATCCGCGGCGCGGTCGACCTGGAGCTGCGGCTCAGCAAGGGCGAGCAGGACCTGCTCAACCCGATCGGCGTGAACTGCATCCGGGCCTTCCCCGGCCGCGGCATCCGGATCTGGGGCGCCCGCACCCTCTCCTCCGACCCGGCCTGGCGCTACCTGAACGTGCGCCGTCTGTTCAACTACCTCGAGGAGTCCATCCTGCTCGGCACCCAGTGGGTGGTGTTCGAGCCGAACGACGACCGCCTGTGGTCGAGCATCCGGCGCAACGTCACCGCGTTCCTCCAGGAGGAGTGGCGCCGGGGCGCGCTGTTCGGCCGGACCGCCGCCGAGGCGTTCTACGTGAAGTGCGACCGCGACAACAACCCGCAGGAGTCCATCGACCAGGGCCGGGTCGTCTGCGAGATCGGCGTCGCGCCGGTCAAGCCCGCGGAGTTCGTGGTGTTCCGGCTGGCCCAGTTCTCCGACACCACCAGCCTCATCGACGAGTGACCCGCGGGTCCGCAAGGGAAGGTTGACAGACAGACATGGCAACGGGCGACGCTCTTTCCACCCACGTCTTCGGCGTGCAGCTCGGCGGGTACCTGGTCGAGTCGATCCAGGAGATCAGCGGCTTCACCGTCGAGGAGGATGTCGTCGAGGTCAAGCAGGTGACCTCGGAGGGCAAGCAGATCATCCGCAAGCAGCCGGGCGCCCGGCAGGCCGGCGAGATCACGATCACCCGGGGACTCGACCAGAGCAGCGAGTTCACCAACTGGATCAAGGAGACCCTGAACAACGGGGCCGTGAACTCCGCGCGCCAGAACCTCACGATCGAGATCAAGGACACCGAGGGCACCACGGTCCGCCGCATCCAGCTGCTCCAGGGCTGGGCCTCCAAGTGGGAGGGCCCGTCCCTGAAGGCGGGCGAGTCCTCCCCGGCCACCGAGTCCGTCACGATCGTGTTCGAGGAGATCGTCGTCGAATGAGGCGTCGTACGGTGACGGCGGGCAACCTGGAGGAGCTCCTCCAGGCGACGGCGCCCGCCCCGGCGGCGGAGCAGACGGCGGCCACCCCGGCCGCCGCCCCGCCGCGCCGGGAGGACCACGGACTGCGCACCGAGTTCGAGTTCGAGCTGCCGCGCGGCTACGTGGACGACGAGGGCACGGTGCACCGGCACGGCACGATGCGCCTGGCCACCGCCCGCGACGAACTGCGGCCCCAGATCGACCTGCGGGTCAAGGAGAACCCGGCGTACCTGAGCGTGGTGCTGCTGAGCCAGGTGATCACCCGGCTCGGCTCGATCACCGATGTGCACGCCGGGGTCGTGGAGCGGATGTACGCCACCGACGTCGCCTTCCTCCAGGACTTCTACCGCCGCATCAACAGCGAGGGCCACACCCGCGCGGCGGTGACCTGTCCGCACTGCGAGGGCGGCTTCGAGGTCGACCTCTCGGGTGGGCGCCTGGGGGAATCGTGACGTACGCGCTTCCCCGGCTCCGGGAGGAGATCGCGTACGTCGCCTACCACTTCCACTGGCAGCGCGAGGAGATCCTCGACCTGACCCACGGCGAACGCCAGCAGTGGGTGGCCGAGATCGCCCGTATCAACACCCGCATGAACGAAGGCGGTTGAACACATGGCATGGCGGGACAGGCTGCGCCGCCGGGCCGCGGGGCCGTCGGCGGACGGCCGGTCCGGCACGGGCGGCACAGGCGTGGACCGGGGCGCGAACGGCGTCCCGGCCGCCGCCGTGCCCGCCGACTGGGACGGCGGCTGGCGCCGCACCGCCGCACCACGACTCACCGTCTCCCGCGCCCCACTGGGCGTGAGTGACGGCCTCTCCTTCCGCTCGGGTCTCGCCGCCTGGCAGAACCCGTCCTTCGACGGCGGCCTCGGCCACGCCCTGCTGCCCGACGCCCCGACCGGCCTGGTGCGGGGGGTCACGCGTCCGGCCGCCCCGCAGGCCACCGGCAGCGGCGGGGGGCCGCTGCTGCTCCGTGCGGTACGGACGGAGGGGGACGGCCCGCAGGGCGGTGCGCCGGACGCGGTGCGGCCGGACACGGCGCGTGCGGATACGGCGCGTGCGGACGGTGCGGCGTCGGCCACGCCGGTCGCGCGCCGGATGCGCTCGTCCGGTTCGGGGTCCCCGGGTTCTGGGTCTTCGGGTTCGTCGTCCTCGGGCTCGGCGTCCTCGGGCTCTGTGTCTTCCGGTTCCAGGGCCTCCGGACCCAAGCCGTCCGGTCCGGCATCCTCCGGTCCGGGGGCGTCCCACGGCGGCTCAGGCGGTGCGCGGGCGGCGGGCACGGGGTCCGGGGCGGAGACCGTGGCGGCTCGTTCCGCTTCCACCGACGGCACCGCCGGCGATTCCGGCACGGGGAGGCCGGGCGGCGCCCCGCAGACCCGCGGCATCACGTCCACGACGTCCCCCGCCGTGCTCTCCTCGTCGGCTCCCGCTGTGCAGCGGGCCGTGACACCGGGCGGCACCCCGGTCGTGGCCCCCTCCGATTCCGGCCGCCCGTCGACCACTCCGCCGATTCCGCTCGTACGACGTGTCTCCGTGGTCCCCGGTGCGTCCGCCGGGGGAGCCGGTGCCCGGCCCGCTTCCGGCGCCCCTTCCTCTTCCTCGTGGACATCCTCCGAGGGGCGCGGTGCGAACCCCGGGTCCGCGTCCGGGCCGTCCGTGCAGCGCACCGCCGCGGGGGCGTCGCCCGAACGGAGCGGCGGCCGACCGGAGGCGCCCCGGACCCCCGATGCCGAGGCGTCCCGCCCGGTCGCCCGGCCGCGGCCGGTGGGACCCCGGCTGACCGTCGCCCGCCGCGTGGCCGTGCCCGTACGCCGTGTACCCGCCCTGCGCCCCACTGCTGCCCCCGCCCCCGCCTCCGCCCCTGCGCCGGGCGACGCCACGACCTCCGACCCGTCCGGCTCGGCCGCCCCCGCCCCGACCGCACCGGCCGGTCCCCAGGCACCCCCGGCCGCCCCCGTCCAACGCGCGGGCGGCCGACCGCCACTGGGCGCCCCGCTCACCGAACTGCCGCACACGGCGACACCGTTGGCGAAGGACGCTCCCGCCGTACCCGCCACGGGGCCCGCTTCCGGCCCCGCGCTTCCCGTCGTCCAGCGTCAGGCCGAGGACACGGCCGGCACCTCGTCCGCCAACGGCGTGCGGGGGACGGCCCCGAGCACCGGCCCCGACATCCCTGCCTCGGACCCGGGTCCCGTTCCCCGGCGATCCGGTGCCCGCGCCCGCGGCGGTCTGGGCGCGCCCCTGCCCGCGCTGCCCCTCAGCGCCGACCTGCCCGGCGCCACCGCGTCCGGCGCCCGGGGCCCCCGTACGACCTCCGGCGCCCGGACGCCCGCGGAGGCGTCCCCGGCACGGGGAGGGGGCGCGGCGGCCGCCCCGCTGCTGGGGACCGTCGGTGTCCAGCGCAGCCTCACGGATCAATCCGCCACATCGAGCACGCCGAGCGCACCGAGCACCCCGTCACCCGGTCCCGCGGGTCCTCACGGCAGCGGGCCGGCCACGCCGCTGGTGACGCCGGTTCCGGCCGCCGCGTCCCCGGGTCCGGCACCGGAAGGCCCGGCCGGGAACGCCGTACGCCCCACGTCGGCGTCGGCGTCGGCGTCGGCACCGGCCGGACCGGGCCCGGGTCCCGTCGTCGCCCGTGCCATGAGCCCTGCCGCGGGCGCGACCACCACGGGCGCCCGCACCACGGCCGGGGGCACGGCCAGCGCAGGCTCCACTGTCAGTGGCCCGGGGACCATCCGTCCCACGGTCAGGAGCACCGCGGCGGCCCAGCCCGCCGCCACAACCACCCCCCGCACCACCCCCGTGGCCCCCCGCACCCTCGCGCTGCTCCCCGCCCGCCCGCTCAGCCTCAACACCCGGGCCCCCGAAGGCGCGGCACCGGCGGCCGCGTCCCGCAGCGGCGGTGGCCGTCCCGTCGTGGCCGCGCGCTGGACCACGGCCCCGGCCGCCTCCGGCGCCGGCCCCGCAGCGTCCACCGGCGCGCCCACGCGCCCGGTGCCCGCCCCGTCCCCGGGTTCCCCGGCGACCCCGCCGCACGTCCAGCGGGCCGTGACGACGCACCGGCCGCAGGACCCGGGTGTGCGGCGACCGGACCCTGCGGTACGGGCCGGCGGACCGGCCGGCCCTCGGAGCACCGCCACCGGTCCTCGAAACACCGCTACCGGCCGGCGCGTCCCCGTCGTCAAGCCCGAACCGCCCCGCACGGCTCCCGGTACGGCGGCCGCCCCCGCACCGGCGCGGTCCCTCCCCGTGACCGCCCTCCAGACGGCACCCCTCGCCCACGGCCCGTCGGCCACGACGGCACCGGCGCCGGTGGGACCCGTCCCCGTGGTCCGCCCGAGGGCCGTGCCGCCGGGACCGGCGGCAGGCGGGGGAACCGGCCGCGGGGCGGCCCCGGTCCAGCGCGACACCTCCCCCGCCGGTGACCTCGCCGTGGCCAAGGGCGTACCGGTCAAGGCCGTACCGGCCGAGTCGGGCCCGGAGCGTGCCCGTTCGTCTTCGGTCTCCGCCGCCGGCGACCTCGCGGTGCCCGGGGGCCGCGGCAGGGGCGCGGACCGGTCCGCCGATTCGCCGCAGAACCCCGGCGCCGACCTGGACGACCTGGCGCGTCGCCTGATCGACCCGCTGGCCCGCCTGCTGCGCACCGAACTGCGGCGCGGCCGGGAACGTACGGGCCGCCCCTACGACGGACGCCGCTGAGGGCACGGCACGGAACGGATGACGGACTGATGACGGACAACATCTTCGCGAGCAGCGTGTTCTTCCAGCTCACGATCGGCGGCAACGACCTGGGCGCGTTCAACACCTGCTCCGGCATGGGCGCCGAGGTGGAGATCGAGAGCTACGCGGAGGGCGGCAACAACGGCTTCGCCTGGCAGCTGCCCGGCCGCGTGACCTGGTCGAACATCACGCTCACCCGGCCGGTCACCGCCGACACGGCGAAGATCGGCCGCTGGCTGGACGAGACGCTGAAGCGGGTGCAGCCCAAGGACGGCGAGATCGTGGCGCTGAGGCCGAACCTCAGCCGGATCATCAGCTGGCAGGTGTTCGGGATCGTGCCGGTGCGCTGGCAGGGCCCGTCCTTCGACCCCAGCAACTCGCAGGCCGCGGTGGAGACCCTGGAGATCGCCTACGAGGGGTTGCGCCCCTCCTGACCCGGTCCCGCCGACCGCCCCGCACCACCCGCACCCGCCCCGGAAAGGAAGTCCCGGCATGTCCACAGTGTTCCGCTCCAGTCGGGCCAGGGCCCAGCTGACGCTGAAGGAGCCCCCGGCCTCCGTCGGAGCGAAGCCGGGCGGGACGATCGCGCGGCTGGACCTCCAGTTCAACCCCAACACCCTGGAGCTGCAGAAGACCACCGAGTGGCGGCGCACCCCGTCCCGGATGGCGGGGCAGTCGGCGCTGCCCGAGTTCGTCGGCAGCGGCCCGCGCACACTGAGCCTCGAGGTGTTCCTGGACGCCACCGCCAAGCACGACAACTCCGTGGAGCGGGCGGTGGAGAAGCTGATGAAGGGGTGCGTGCCGACCCCGGCGAGCATCGGCCGCAAGAAGCCGGCCAGTCCGTGGGTGCGGTTCGAGTGGGGCACCGCGCGCACGACCTCGTTCGACGGGGTGCTCTCCAGCCTGTCGGTGTCGTACACGCTGTTCGACGTGGACGGGAAGCCGCTGCGGGCCACCTGCCGGCTGTCGATCGAGGAGGCGAGCGTCGACCCGGCGGGCCAGAACCCGACCTCCGGCGCCCGCACCGCCCGCAGCACGCACACCGTCGTGGCGGGCGACAGCCTGGCCCTGCTGGCCTGGCGGGAGTACGGCGACGCGACGGCCTGGCGGGTCATCGCGGAGGCGAACGGGATCGACGATCCGATGGCCCTGGTGCCCGGCACCGAACTGGTGGTGCCGGGGCTGCGGGACGCGGACGGTGAGGAGGAGCGGTGAGCACTGCCGTGGAACGGGGCGGCCGGTCCTTCGCGGCGGACCCGATCGTGGAGACGCCCGGCGAACTCCCGCAGATCTGGGCCGCCCAGCTGGTGAGCTGTGTGGTGGACGAGAACGTGGGCCTGCCGGACGCGGCGGTGCTCACCTTCCGCGACCCCGACCACGAGTTCCTCCAGAAGACCGGCATCACCATCGGCACCCCGCTGAAGGTGTCGGTGGAGACGGTGTCCGGGCAGGCGCGCGAGCGGCTGTTCAGCGGCGAGGTGACGGCCCTGGAGCTGGACCGGGACCGCACAGGATCGTTCACGGTGGTGCGCGCCTACTCCAAGGCGCACCGCCTCCAGCGCGGCCGGAAGGTGGTGGCGTACCGGAACATGACGGCGGCGGCCATCGTCCGCAAGGTGGCCGCCGGGGCGGGCCTGGCCTGCGGCACCGTGGAGGCCGCGCCGGTCACCTACCGGCAGCTGTCGCAGGCGAACGTGTCCGACTGGGACTTCCTGCAGTTCCTGGCCGCCGAGAGCGGCGCGCAGGTGCGCGTCGACGACAAGGGCCTGCTCCAGTTCACCAAGCCGGAGAAGGCGTCCGGCGCGCCCTCGCCGTCCACGTCGGCCACCCGGAACCCGATGGTGCTGGAGTACGGGCGGAACCTGCTGGCGCTGCGGGCCTCCCTGTCGGCCGCGGACGGGGCGCAGCAGGTGGAGGTGCGCGGCTGGGATGTCACCACGAAGCGGCCGCTGGTGGCCGCCCGGCCCTCGGTGGACAGCGACGTGGTGGTGCCGGGACTGAGCCCGGCGTTCGCCGCCCGGTTCGGCAGGGCGAAGCTGACGGTCACCGACACCCCGTACCGCACCCAGGCCGAGACGAAGGCGGTCGCGGACGCGGTGGCGGACCAGGTGAGCGCGGGGTTCGGCGAGCTGGAGGTGCTGGCCGAGGGCAACCCGAAACTGCGGGCGGGCAAGCCCGTGGCGCTCGGTAACGTGGGCCAGGCCTTCTCCGGCAAGTACACGGCGACGGCGGTGCAGCACGTCCTCGAACCGCACGGCGGATACCGTACGACGGTGTGGGTGAGCGCCAGCCCGGACCGTTCCCTGACCGGCCTGGTCACCGGCGCCAACGCGCCCTCCCGCGGCCCGCGCATCCCCGGTCTGGCGATCGGCGTGGTGACCGACGTGCGCGAGCCCGGCGGCGTTGAGAACGGCGCCGTGAAGCTCACGTTCCCCTGGCTGGACGACACGTACGTCACCGACTGGGTGCGCACCGTGCAGTGGGGCGGCAAGGGCGGCGGGGGAGTGGTGAGCCCCGAGGTCAACGACGAGGTCCTGGTCGGCTTCGAGCAGGGCCTGCTGGACAGCCCGTACGTCATCGGAGGGCTCTACAACGGGGTGGACAAGCCCTCGCCGCACGACGTGCCGCTGGTCGACGGGACCACCGGGAAGGTCAACCGCCGTTCCTTCGTGTCGCGTTCGGGGCACCGGGTGGAACTGCTGGACGCGCGGGCGCCCGGCCGCTCGGGGGTGCGGCTGATGACCGCCGACGAGCACATGGAGGTGTTCCTCGACGACCGCCGGGACCGGATCGAGCTGACGGTGTACTCCGGCAAGGGCGGGGCCCGGCAGCCCCTCAGCTCCGTCGTGCTCGACAAGAAGGGCATCACCCTGGACGCGGGCCGGGGGGACGTGAGCGTGTCCGGCCGCAACGTGGACATCCAGGGCCGGGTCGACGTGAAGGTCGGCGGCCGCAACGTGAACGTCACCGGAAGCTCGGGCGTCACCGTCGACGGCGGTCTGCTCGGCGTCCTCAAGGCCAAGCTCATCCGGATCAACTGACCCCGTCCGCCGTCGTTTTCCGACACCCTCCGAGGAGAGCCGCATGCCAGCCGCAGCCCGTACCGGTGACCCCACCAGACACGGCGGCCGGATCACCACCCCGCCGCCCGCCGCCGCGCAGGCGGTGGCGACCGTCCTGATCGGCGGCCGCCCCGCCGCCGTCGTGGGCAGCCTGCACGTCTGTGTGCTCCCTCCGCACGCGGCCCTGGGACCGGCCAACGTGATCATGCCCGACCCGGCCGGGCTCACCTCGGGCCAGGTCCTCATCGGCGGGCTGCCGGCCGCGCGGGCGGGCGACCGGACGACGTGCGGCGCGACGGTCCTGCCCGGCGCCGTGAACGTCGTGATCGGCGGTGGGGTGTGAGCGAACGGTTCATCGGCCGCGGCTGGGGGTTCCCGCTGCGGGTCGGGCCCACCGGCGGGATCGCCCTGGTCGAACGGGAACGGGAGGTCGAGGAGGCGATCCGGCTGGTGCTCGGCACCGCGCCCGGCGAGCGCCCCATGCGCCCGGAGTTCGGCTGCGGCATCCACGACTACGTCTTCGCCCCCGGCGACGGCGCCACCGCCGGACGCGTCGCGCAGCAGGTGCGCGAGGCCCTGGAGCGGTGGGAGCCGCGGATCGCGGTGGACGACGTGGTGGTCGCCTTCGACGCGGTCGAGGACGGCACCCTCTACATCGACGTGCGCTACACCCTGCGATCCACCAACGACCGGCGCAACCTGGTCTTTCCCTTCTACACGATCCCCTCCGAGGAGGGGGCCGAGGAAGCGGGCGCGGACTGATGGCCCTGCCCTCCCCGAACCTGGACGACCGGCGGTTCCAGCAACTCGTCGACGAGGCCAAGCGGTACGTGCGGCAGCGCGCCCCGGAGTGGACCGACCACAACGTCTCCGACCCGGGCGTCACCCTGATCGAGACGTTCGCCTACCTCGTGGACCAGCTGCTGTACCGGCTGAACCGGGTCCCGGACAAGAACTACACCGCGTTCCTGGACCTGCTGGGCATCGGTCTGTTCCCGCCGACCGCGGCCGGCGCCGACGTCGACTTCTGGCTCTCGGCGCCGCAGCCCGACACGGTCGCGCTGCCCCCGGGCACCGAGGTGACCACCGCGCGCGGCGAGTCCGACGAACCCGTGGTCTTCACCACCACCGACGAACTGCGCATCCTGCCCAGCGAGTTGACCCGCCTGGTCACCGCGCCGAGGACGGGCGAGCAGAGCGACCGGACCGGCATGCTCGCCGACGGCCTCGACATCCCCTGCTTCCAGACGAGGCCCGAGCCCGGCGACGCGCTGCTGTTCGGCCTGCCGACGGCGGTGCCGCGCTGCATCGTCGCGGTGCGCCTGGACAGCCGCGTCGAGGGCATCGGCGTGGACCCGCGCCAGCCCCCGCTGGTGTGGGAGGCCTGGGACGGCGGCGGCTGGCGGCCGTGCGAGACCGGCGACGACACCACCGGCGGCCTCAACCGGCCCGGCGAGGTCATCGTGTACGTACCGGCCGGGCACACGGCGTCGGTGATCGGCGGCACCCGGGCCGGCTGGCTGCGCTGCCGGGTCACCGAGGCGGAACCGGGCCAGCCGTTCTACTCGGAGTCCCCGACGGTGCGCGAGGCGGCGGTGTTCACCGTCGGCGGCACCATGTCCGTCGAGCACGCCGAGACCGTGACCGACGTGCCGCTCGGCACCTCGGAGGGGGTCGCCGGACAGACCTTCCGGCTCGGCCGCCCGCCGGTCCTCCTGGACGCCGGGCCGCCCGTGGTGGAGGTGTCCTCCGACGAGGGGTGGCGGCGCTGGGAGGTGGTGGAGCACTTCGGCCGCTCCGGACCCGCCGACCGGCACGTCCGGGTGGACGCCACCACCGGCGAGTTCCTCTTCCCCCCGGCGCTGCGCGAACCCGACGGCACGCTGCGGCAGTGCGGCGCGGTGCCGCCCAAGGGCGCGCGGATCCGGGTGGCCCGCTACCGCACCGGCGGCGGCCCCGCGGGCAACGTGGCCCGCGGCGCGATCTCCGTGCTGCTCAGCTCCGTGCCGTACATCGCCCGGGTCGTCAACCGGGAGGCGGCGCGCGGCGGGGTGGCCGGGGAGACCGTCGAGAACGCCAGGCGGCGCGCGCCGGAGGCGCTGCGCATGCAGGACCGCGCGGTGACCGCCGAGGACTACGAGATCATCAGCCGCCGGGCCGCGCCCTCGGTGCGCCGGGTGCGCTGCCTGCCGGCCGCGGACGCGCCGGGCGCGGTACGGGTCCTGGTGGTGCCGGACGCGGTGGCCGACGAGGGCGACGACCGGCTGCGCTTCGAGCAGCTGATCCCCTCCGACCAGGTGCTCGCGGCGATCACCGCGAGCCTCGACGAACGGCGGCTGATCGGCACCCGGCTCGTGGTGGAGCCGCCGGTCTACCAGGGCGTCACCGTGGTGGCCCGGCTCTCGGCGGCCCCCGGCGACACCGACCGGGTCCGCGGTGCCGCGCTCGACGCGCTCTTCGCCCACCTCAACCCGCTCGTCGGCGGCCCGGACGGCACCGGCTGGCCCTTCGGGCGGCCCGTCCAGTACGGCGAGATCTTCGGCGTCCTGCAACGCGCCACCGGCAACGCCCTGGTCGAGGAGATCCGGCTGTTCCCCGCCGACCCCGTCACCGGCCGCCGCGGCGCCCCCACGGACCGCATCGACCTGTCCGCGGGCGCACTGGTCTTCTCGTACCAGCACCAGGTGGTCGTGACGGCGGTCGGGGCGGAGGGCCGGGGATGAGCCGTGCCGCGATACCCGGTCTGCCGAGCAGGTACCCGATCGGCGGGCAACTGCCCGCGCTGTACGCCGACGACGACTTCGCGCAGCGGTTCACCGCCGGGCTCGACACCGTCCTCGCCCCGGTGTTCTCGACCCTCGACAACCTGCCCGCCTATCTCGACCCCCGGGTCACGCCGGTCGACTTCCTGGTCTGGCTGGCGTCCTGGGTGGGGGCCGTGGACGACCCGCAGTGGCCGGTGGAACTGCGCCGCGAGGCCGTCGTCCGCGCGGTGGAGCTGCACCGGTGGCGCGGCACCCGGCGCGGGCTGGTCGAGGCCCTGCGGCTCGCGCTCGGCGTGCACGCCGACGTGACCGGCGACGGCGGTGCGGTGTGGTCGGGCACCGCGGCCTCCGCCCTGCCGCCGGAGCCGTCCGCCGAGGTGCTGGTCCGGGTCCGGCCGGCCGGCGGGACACCGGTGGACGTGGACAGGGTCCACGAGATCGTCCGGGCCATGTGCCCGGTGCACACGGCGTTCCGGGTGGAGGTCCTGTCCGGTCCGCCCGCCGAGGAAGGGAGCTGACGCATGCGTGCATGTCCCGCGTGCGGGGCGGCCAACGACCCCGCGGACGACTTCTGCGGCAACTGCGGCGCGTACCTGGGCTGGTCGGACACACCGCCCGCGACGAGCCGCGCCGCCACACCGGCGACTCCGGCGGTCACGGAGCCGGCGGACCCTCCGGCGGACCCGGGGCCCCCGGCCGTTCCCGGGCGGCCGGCCGCTCCGGCGGGTCCGGGCCGGCCGGCCGCTCGGCCGACCGCCGCGGAGCCCGGGGCGGACCCGGTCCCCGACGGCCTCCCCGCGGCCGTCCCGGAGCTTCCCGCGCCCCCGGCCGTCCCGGAGGTCACCCCGCCGGAGGTGTCCGAGGCAGTCCTCCCGGAGGACGGGCCCCTGTCGGCCGCGCGTGCCCTCGGAGCGTCGCTGCGTTCCCGGCTCACGGGCCGTGGGCCCGACGGGGCGGGCGTCCCGGACATCCCGGCCGCGCCCGCGGACCTCCTGGCCGCAGCCGTCCCGGAGACCCCGGCCGCGGATGCCGCGGGCTCCCGCGCCGGCGCCGACGACGGGCCGGACGCCGACGACGGGCCCGGTATCGACGACGGGCCGGACGCCGGCGACGGGCCAGGCACCGGTCAAGGGACCCGCACCCCCGAGGGTCACGGAACCGCCCCCGCCCAGCGGGCGACCCCGAGCCCTCCGCCCCCCTCCGCCCCCGGCGCTCCCCGCGCCGGCTCCCCGGCCCCCGCTCCCGCCGAGTCCCCGACCGCCCCCACCGCCTCACCGCCCCCGGCAGCCCCCCGGCCCCCTGCCGCCTCACCGCCCCCGACCGCCCCCCGGTCTCCCGCCGCCCCACCCTCCCCGACCGCCCCCCGCCTCCCGGCCGCGTCACCCCCCGCCTCCGACCCCGACCCCGACCCCGTGCGCCCCGTCCTCCCGGCGAAGCCGGTGGCCCCCCGCCCCGTCGTGCGTCCCGCGGCGGTGGAGGACGACGGGGCGGGGCGGCCGTGTCCCGCCTGCGGTACGCCCAACCGGCCCGAACGCCGGTTCTGCCGGCGCTGCGCGGCCGAGCTGAGGCCCGCCGAGAAGCCCGCCCCGCTGCCGTGGTGGCGGACGGTGTGGCCGTTCCGGCGCCGGACGCGGGCCGGCTCGGGCTCGGTGTTCCGGTTCTTCGTGATCCTGGCCGTGGTGCTGGCGCTGTGCGCGGCCGGTTTCCTGCTGCTGCCCGCCGGACGGGCCCTGATCGAGGACACCCGGGACAAACTGGGCAAGGCCACGCCCGTGACCCCGGCGGGCGTCGAGGCGAGCGGCGCGGTGCCCGGACACCCGGCCACGGACACCACGGACGGGCTGAACAACCACTACTGGGGCGCGCCCGGACCGGGCGCCTCGGTGACCTACACCTTCCGCAAGCCGTTCCGCCTGGTCGACCTGATCATCACCAACGGGGCGTCCGCGTCCCCCGAGGAGTACGCCCGCCAGGCGCGCGCGCTCCAGGTGGACCTGGAGGTGACGGCGGAGGACGGCACGAAACACGACAAGGAGATCACCCTCAGCGACAAGCCGGGCCCGCAGACGATCCCCACCGGCGTCAGCGACGCGAAGACGGTGCGCCTGGTGCTGCGTTCACCCGCCGGCCTGACCCCGGGGCGTCATCTGGCCCTGGCGGAGGTGGAGTTCTTCCAGCGGAGCTGACGACGCGCCGCCCCGGGCCCGCCCCACGCGCCTTCGGGGCCGGGCCCCTCCTCGGCGGAGGGGGAGACGCCAGGGCAACGGCCGGGGCCGCCACCCCCCACAGGAGAGGCCCCGGCCGTCGCGCGTCACGGGCCGCGCGGCGACCCGTACTTCCTACAGCGCCATGAGTGCGTTTTCTGTCACACCCACCTGTGTCACGGGTTAGTTGCATCTTGGACGGACATGGACGGGGAGGGGATTCAGGCCGTAACGTGCCTTTCGCGCCAGGCCGTGGCGGACACATGACCATGAACCACCCGCGGTCCCGAGGCCGCAACCACTGATCGAGCAACCACGACGGCGAGAACCCGGTCCGCGAGAGCGGCGCCGGTCGAGGCGCAGAAGGGCGCGCGCGGGTGCTGGGGGACGACGCGGAGCTGACCACCGCGGTGCGCGCGGCACAGGACGGGGACGAGACCGCTTTCCGGACTGTGTACCGCGCCGTGCACCCGCGGCTGCTGGGGTACGTACGGACACTGGTCGGCGAGCCCGACGCCGAGGACGTGACGTCCGAGGCGTGGCTGCAGATAGCCCGTGACCTGGAGCGGTTCACCGGTGACGCGGACCGGTTCCGCGGCTGGGCCGCCCGTATCGCCCGCAACCGCGCGCTGGACCACATACGCATGCGCGGGCGCCGCCCCGCGATCGGCGGCGACGAGACCGAGCTGACCGGGCGGGCCGCCGAGTCCGACACCGCCGGTGAGGCCATCGAGGCGCTGGCCACCGACGGCGCGTTCTCCCTCATATCCCGGCTGCCCCAGGACCAGGCCGAGGCCGTCGTCCTGCGCGTGGTCGTGGGCCTCGACGCCAAGTCCGCCGCCGAGACGCTGGGCAAACGACCGGGTGCCGTACGGACGGCCGCGCACCGGGGTCTGAGACGCCTGGCCGAACTGATCGGCGGCGATCCGGAAGCCCAACCGGAATCCGCCGGGGTGCTCGACGCCCTCCCTCCCCAGAGAGAACCACGCCGTCGTACGGTGACGTCCGCGAGTGTCACGCAGATGCGAACGCGGACGCAGAAGGACATGTGATGGCCGACGAGCAGCACAGGTGGCTGGACCGCGGGACCGCGGAGCGCTTACTGAGCGGAGAGTCCCCGGAAACCACCGATCCCGCCGCCCGTGACCAGGCCCGACGGCTCGCCGCGACCCTGCGCGCGCTCTCCGCGCCACCCCCTCCGGACGGCGCGGAACTCCCCGGTGAGGCGGCCGCCCTGGCCGCCTTCCGTACGGCGCGCGAGGAACGGGAGGGGGCGGGCGAAACGGCCCGCGGTGCGGACCACCCGGCCGGAACCCGGCCCTCCGACATCGGGCCGATTCATATCGGCGCCCCGCGCGGTGATCGTTCCGGAACCGCGGACGGACCCCGGCGGAGACGGTTCCCGCACCTCGGGCTGGCCGCCGCGATGGTCGCCGGCATGGTCGGGGGCGCCGCGGTCCTGGCCGGAACCGGGATCCTGTCCGCACCGTCCGACGGCTCCCGGTCCGACCCGGCGGCCTCCGTCACGGCCACCGGCACGCACCCCGAACGCCCGCTGGTGTCACCTCCGCCGAAGGGCGGCGCACCGGGCGGAGCCACGCCCGGGGGCCGGCACCCCGAGGGCGCCGCCGGCACGGCCGAGGACGGCGTGGGCGCCGCCGGGGACGCCGACGGGTCCCGTGCACCGGGGGAGCCCGGCGCGGAGACCGGTGACGGCGCGGCCCGTTCCGGGCACGACGGGAAGCGGATCGCCGCGGCCTGCCGCGCGTGGCGCGACGGCGAGGCGCTGAACGGCGAGCGCGAGCGCCTCCTCGAGGACGCGGCGGGCGGCTCCTCGCGCGTCGGCCCGTACTGCGAGGACGTGCTGTCCACACCGGACGCACCCGGTGCATCCGATGAGTCCGGTACATCCGGTGCGTCCGGCGCCGGTGAGGGAGCCCCCGGCGGCAACGGCAACGGGAAGGCCGACGGCCGGAGCGAGGGGCAGGGCCAGGGCCAAGGTCAGGGCCGGGGCAACGGCGGCAGCAGTGCCGAGAAGGGCACCAGCGGCACCAGCGGCACCAGCGGCAACAAGGGCGAGGGCGGCAAGAAGAACCCATGACACCGCTCTGACCTGCCCTTTTGTTGACCGCTGAAATTTCCTCTGAAATTTCCTCCCGGCAGGTGTGACACTTTCGGCCCTCGTGGCGCAGTAATGAGTGAGCCGACTGGTCATCGGCTGCCGCACGGAGCCGGGGTTCCCCCCGTACCCACGGCTCGTGCATTCGGCGCGGGCGGGACACGTTCCCCCGGTCCCGCCCGCGCCCCGTCTCACCAGTGCACGACCACCTTGTCGCCGCTGCGCACCTGCCCGTACAGCAGGGCGACGGCCTCCTCGTCCCGTACGTTGACGCAGCCGTGCGAGGCGCCGGCGTACCCCCGCGCGGCGAAGTCGGCCGAGAAGTGCACGGCCTGGCCGCCGCTGAAGAACATGGCGTACGGCATGGGCGAGTCGTAGAGCGTGGACACGTGGTGCCGGGACTTCCAGTAGACGTGGAAGACGCCCTCCCGGGTCGGCGTGTACTCGGAACCGAAGCGCACCGGCATCGTCGACACCGTCCGCCCGTCGACCATCCAGCGCAGGGTGCGGCTCGACTTGCTGATGCACAGCACGCGGCCGGTAAGGCAGCGCGGGTCGGGCGCGTCGGCCGGCTGGCCGCCCATCAGATACAGCTCCCACCTGCCCGGTTCGCGCGTCATGCCGAGCAGCCGCTGCCAGGTGACGGAGTCGGTCACCCCGGTCCTCGGCAGTCCGCGCCTGCCCTGGAAGCCCCGGACCGCCTTCACCGTCAGGTCGTCGTACGTCCCCGTGGGCCCGTGGAAGATCCAGGCGACCTGCCGCAGCCGGGCCTGGAGCTCGCGCACGTCGCGCCCGGAGTCACCGGGGGACCACAGCACGCGCGGTGCCGGGGCGCCGGGACGGGGGGAGGACTTCCCGCCCCCGGCCGGAGCCCGCGACGCCGGCGGCGGCGCGGCGGGCGTCCGGCCCGGCACCTCGACGCGCACCGGCGGCCGGCGCTCCCCGTCCGTCCCGGCGGGCTGCACCGTGCAGCCGGCCGCGCACCCCGCGAGGGCGGCCAGCGCCGTGAGACCCGCGATCCCTTTCCTCCCCATGCCCCCTCCTCCGCACACCGGCCGCCCGGCCGTCACCTGAGTTGTTCCCCGGACGTGACCGCCGGCGAACAACGGGGCATGGTGGTGAGTGACCGGAAGACGACCGCCGGGGTGGTGCTGTGAGCGGGGTCCCACCCAGGCTGTGAGGAAGGTCCCAGCGTGCGCCCCTCCACCGGACCGCGCGCACACCGCTACAGTCCGTCGAAGGGTCGTCCTGTACTGACGGGTAACCGAGGGGTGCGGGGCGGGCGAGTCGAGCAACGCCGCTCAGCGGGAGGCATCACACCATGGCGCGCGAGTCGGGCAGTGCCCGGTCCACCGAGAGCGGACTGCCCATCGAACCGGTCTACGGGCCACAGGCCCTCCAGGGCTGGGACCCGGCCGGGAAGCTGGGCGAGCCGGGGGCGTATCCCTTCACCCGGGGCGTGTACCCGACGATGTACACCGGCCGGCCCTGGACGATGCGCCAGTACGCCGGTTTCGGCACGGCGACGGAGTCCAACGCCCGCTACCAGCAGCTGATCGCCAACGGCACGATGGGCCTGTCGGTCGCCTTCGACCTGCCCACCCAGATGGGCCACGACTCCGACGCCCCGATCGCGCACGGCGAGGTCGGCAAGGTGGGCGTCGCCATCGACTCGATCGACGACATGCGGGTGCTGTTCGGCGGCATCCCGCTGGACAAGGTCTCCACGTCGATGACGATCAACGCCCCCGCCGCCCTGCTGCTCCTGCTCTACCAACTGGTCGCCGAGGAGCAGGGCGTCCCGGCGGACAGGCTCACCGGCACGATCCAGAACGACGTGCTGAAGGAGTACATCGCGCGGGGCACGTACATCTTCCCGCCCAAGCCCTCGCTGCGGCTGATCGCCGACATCTTCAAGTACTGCAGGGCCGAGATCCCGAAGTGGAACACGATCTCGATCTCCGGCTACCACATGGCCGAGGCGGGCGCCTCGCCCGCGCAGGAGATCGCGTTCACCCTCGCCGACGGCATCGAGTACGTCCGCACGGCGGTCGCGGCCGGCATGGACGTCGACGACTTCGCCCCGCGCCTGTCCTTCTTCTTCGTGGCCCGCACCACGATCCTGGAGGAGGTCGCCAAGTTCCGCGCGGCCCGCAGGATCTGGGCCCGGGTGATGAAGGAGGAGTTCGGCGCGAAGAACCCCAAGTCGCTGATGCTGCGCTTCCACACGCAGACGGCCGGGGTGCAGCTGACGGCCCAGCAGCCCGAGGTGAACCTGGTCCGCGTCGCCGTCCAGGGCCTCGCGGCGGTGCTCGGCGGCACCCAGTCGCTGCACACCAACTCCTTCGACGAGGCGATCGCCCTCCCGACCGACAAGAGCGCGCGGCTCGCCCTGCGCACCCAGCAGGTCCTCGCCTACGAGACGGACGTGACGGCGACGGTCGACCCGTTCGCCGGCTCCTACGTCATCGAGAGGATGACCGACGACGTCGAGGCGGCGGCGCTGGAGCTGATGCGCAAGGTCGAGGACCTCGGCGGCGCGGTCAACGCCATCGAGCACGGCTTCCAGAAGAACGAGATCGAGCGCAGCGCCTACCGCATCGCCCAGGAGACCGACTCCGGCGAGCGCGTCGTGGTCGGCGTCAACCGCTTCCAGCTCGACGAGGAGGAGCCCTACGAGCCGCTCCGCGTCGACCCGGCCATCGAGGCCCAGCAGGCCGAACGCCTGGCGAAGCTCCGCGCGGAGCGCGACCGGCGGGCGGTCGACTCGGCCCTGGCCGCCATGAAGAAGGCGGCGGAGGGCGAGGACAACGTCCTCTACCCGATGAAGGACGCCCTGCGCGCCCGCGCGACGGTCGGCGAGGTGTGCAACGCGCTGCGCGAGGTGTGGGGGACCTACGTGCCGAGCGACGCGTTCTGAACGCCTTCCGGACACGGTGAGCGCCCGGGCCGGCACCCCGCATCGGTGGGTGCCGGCCCACGTCACCCGCCGCTTCCCCGGGGCCGGGCGAAACCCCGTGGACGGAGCGTCGTACATCCATGCGACACTCCCCCCATGTTCGGCGTCACTGACCTCCCCACCTACCTCGCGGGCCTGATCCTCATCGTCCTGCTGCCCGGCCCCAACTCCCTCTACGTCCTCTCCGTCGCCGCCCGTCGCGGTGTGCGGGCCGGGTACACGGCCGCCGCCGGGGTGTGGTGCGGGGACACCGTGCTGATGACGCTCTCGGCCGCCGGGGTCGCCTCGCTGCTCCAGGCCAACGCCGTGCTGTTCGGGATCGTGAAGTACGCGGGCGCCGGATATCTGACCTGGCTGGCCGTCGGGATGCTGCGGGCCGCGTGGGGGATGTGGCGGACGCGGCGGGACGAGGACGTGACCGAGGTCCCCGCCGCTGCCACGCCCGGTGAGCGTCCGTTCCGCCGGGCCCTGGTCGTCAGTCTCCTCAACCCCAAGGCGATCCTGTTCTTCATCGCCTTCTTCGTGCAGTTCGTCGACCCGGCCTACGCCTACCCGGCGCTCTCCTTCGTCGTCCTCGGTGCCTTCGCCCAGATCGCCAGCGTGCTCTACCTCAGCGCGCTGATCTTCGGCGGCACCCGGCTCGCCGCGGCCTTCCGCCGCCGCCGTCGCCTGTCGGCGGGGGCGACCTCGGCGGCCGGCGCCCTGTTCCTCGGCTTCGCCGCGAAGCTGTCGCTGGCGAGCGCGTAGGGCTCAGCGCCCGCCGAACCGGGCCAGGTACTCCGGGAGCCCGGCCGCCGTGTCCCCGGCCCAGCCCACGTAACCGTCCGGCCGGACGAGGAACAGCCCCGCCCCGTACGTCCCGTGCGCCGGTCCGCGCACCACCCGTACGGCGTCACCCGGGGCCGGGACGTCGTCCGTGCCCAGCGCCAGCAGGGTCCAGTGCGGACCCCGGAACGCGTCGAAGAGGCGTACGCCGCTCACCGTGGCGTCCGGGGCCCGGTCGCCCGCGCGCACCGGACCCGGCGCCGTCCGCGTCTCCGCGGTGAGCGTCGAACCGGGGTAGCCGAGCCCCAGTTGCCGGGTGGCCCCGCCCCGCCGGGTCTCGCCCCGGTGGACGCTGGTGGACAGGCTCAGCATCCGCTCGGCGACCGGGCGCCGCTCCTCCTCGTACGTGTCCAGCAGCGACGCGTCCGCCCCGTCGCCCAGCACCGCGCCCAGCTTCCAGCCCAGGTTGTAGGCGTCCTGGACGCTGGTGTTGAGGCCCTGGCCGCCGGCCGGGGAGTGCACGTGCGCCGCGTCGCCGGCGAGGAGGACCCGGCCCGCGCGGAACCGGTCGGCGAGCGCGGTCCGCGGGCGGAAGTCCGAGGCCCAGCGGACCTCCGTGACGTCCTCGGCGGCGAGGTGCGAGCGGGCGGCGACGACCCGCCGTACGCCCTCCGGGGAGAGGTCCACCTCCGTGCCCTCCGCGAACCGGGCCATCAGCTGGAAGTCCTCCGTCCCGGCCAGCGGGCAGATCGCCAGCAGGTCCTCGGCCCCCTCGCCCTGCGGGAAGAAGTGCCAGTTGTCCCGGTCCAGGCCGCTGATCCGCACGTCCGCCACCAGCGTGGGGAACGGGTCCACCGCCTCCCCGGTCATGCCGACGCCGACCGCCCGGCGCACCACGGAGCGGCCGCCGTCCGCCGCGACGAGGTACCGGGCGCGCACCGCCCCGCCGGAGGCGAGGTGCGCGGTCACCCCGTCCCCGTCCTGGGCCACGCCGCTGACCTCGCGGCCGAAGGCGACCTTGCCGCCGAGCTCCTCCAGCCGCTCCAGCAGGATCCGCTGGGTGCGCCACTGCGGGACCATCCAGGGCTCGTCGTACGGCGAGCCCTCGCTCGGCTCGGCCGGGTCGGACAGGTGGTGCTCGCCGAGCCGCTCGCCGTTCCGCCAGATCATCCCGACCGGGTAGCCGCCGCCCGCCGCGCGGATCGCGTCCAGTACGCCCAGGTCGTCGAAGACCTCCATGGTGCGCGGCTGGATCCCCTTGCCGCGCGAGCCGGGGAACAGCTCGTCCGCCCGCTCCACCACCAGCGCGGGGATCCCGCGCCGGGCCAGGTCGATGCCGAGGGTGAGGCCGGTCGGTCCCGCGCCCACGACCAGTACGTCCACGTCACTCACGATCCCGTCTCCTTAACACTGTTAAGTGCCCTGCCTCCCGAGCGTGTCCCTAACGGTGTTAAGTTGTCAAGCGTGAGTTCGGAACGACGCGCCCCCCTGGACCGCCGACGGGTCGCCGACACGGCGCTGGAACTGCTGAACGAGGTCGGCCTGGACGGCCTGACGCTGCGCGCGATCGCCAGGGAACTGGACGTCAAGGCGCCCGCCCTCTACTGGCACTTCAAGGACAAGCAGGCGCTGCTCGACGAGATGGCGACGGAGATGTACCGCCGGATGGTCGCCCACAACCCGCTCGACCCGGACGACACCTGGCAGGAGCGGCTGCGCAAGGCCAACCGGGGCCTGCGCACGGCCCTGCTCGCCTACCGCGACGGCGCGAAGGTGTTCAGCGGCTCACGCTTCACCGGCATCGAGCACGCCGGGCAGATGGAGGACATGCTGCGGTTGCTCACCTCCGCCGGTTTCCCCCTCGCCCGGGCCGCCCGCGCGCTCAACACGACGTACCTCTACACCCTCGGGTTCGTCACCGAGGAGCAGGGTGTCCAGCCGCTGCCCGGCGAGCGCCGGGAGGGCTTCGACGTGGCGGAACGCGCCCGGGCCATGGCCGAGTACCCCCTCGCGGCCCAGGCGGGCAGGGAGATCTTCGAGAACTACGACCGGCACTTCGAAGAGGGCCTCGACCTGCTGATCGCGGGGATCGAGGCCCGGTACGGGACGCGCTGAGGTCAGGAGGCGCGCAGGAACGCCGACAGCGACGCCTTGCCGAGGTAGGTGAAGCGGGTGGTGCCCGTGAGGTGCTTGTCCAGCGCCTCCTCGATGCCGGGCCACTTGGGGTCGCCGAAGTCGTCCAGGACGACGATCGCGCCCGGGGCGGCGATCTCCTCCGCCCATGCGAGGTCCTTCGCGACGCCCTCGGCCGAGTGGTCGCCGTCGACGACGATCACGCCGTAGGACCGGTCCGAGACGGCCGCGCGGGTGTCGGGGTCCTCGGAGAAGCCCTTCCGGATCCGGGCGGCCGCGCCCGCCGGACCGGCCAGGGCGAGATTGGTGCGCACGGCCTGCTCGTCGACCGGGGTGCCGGAGGGGTCGGAGCGCCGCGGGGTGCCGGGCTGGAGCTGCACACCGGCGAACGGGTCGACGATCGTCACGCTCGGGCTGCGGCCGTCGCGCTCCATCATCCGGATCAGCCCGGCGGAGAACATGCCGTAGAGGGTGCCGATCTCCAAGATCTCGTCGTTCGGCGGGTCGAGCAGCGGGATCGTGCCGAGCTTGCCGCAGATGTTCATGGTGCCGCCCGCGATCCGGCCGGCCCCGAGCGACTCCAGCGCGACCAGCAGCCGGTACGCGGCGGCGACGTTGCGGACGGCGGCGTCCCGGTCCCCGGCCAGCTCCGCCACCTCGGAGTGCAGCCGGTTCAGCGGGCCGGGGCTCACGATCCGCGACAGCCCGCGCCCGGACGGGCCGAGCAGCAGGTCGAGGGTGAGCTGCTGGCGCTTCACCGTCTCGGCCGTCTCACGGAGTTCTTCTCTGTCCGCCGCGCCGGCGGCGGCCGCGGCGCGCAGCCGCCGGTCGATGCGCTGGTCGATGAGCTCGGCGACCGGGCGCAGCAGACGGCGGGAAACGGAACTGGTGAGCAGGGCACGGCTGTTCATGAACCGGAGACCTCAATCCGTCGGGAGCAGGGCGAGAGTGGTGCGGTTCGTGGTGGGGAACAGGCTAGGCGCGGGGCCGCGGTGGGCAGGGGGTACGGAGTCGAGCGGCGCGCGAACAAGTGGCGAACTCCGTGTGGAGCCCGGGCGACGCGTGCGCCGGCCGGGTCAGCCGAGCAGTCGCCGCAGGTTCAGCTTCCCCCACAGCAGGCTGGTGACGAACGACAGCGCCATGACCGCGGCGACCAGGCCGACCAGCAGCAGCCCCGCCACCGGTCCGCTCAGGTCCGGCGACACCAGCGGGGTGACGATCTCCTCGACGAACAGCACATGCACCATGTACGCGCCGAGCGCGGCATCGGCCAGCTTCTTCAGCAGCGGCTGCCGCTTCTCCGGCACCCGGATCCTGCTGATCAGCAGCAGGACGCAGACGCTCATGGCGGCGACGAAGAGATGCGCGTTGGGCATCACGTAGTGGATCTGGGTGTTGTACCAGAGGGCGCCCGCCATGGTGAGCGGCAGCACCGCGTACAGCGGCCACCGCGTGCGGACGACCCCGGCGGGGAGGGCGAACAGCAGCGCGCCGCCGACCGCGTACACCAGCGAATAGGTGCCGAACCCCCAGGCCACCGGCGGCATCTCGCGGTCCGTGAGCTCGGCGATCGTGGTCAGCACGCTGGGCAGGACCGCCATGCCGAGCAGCGCCGCCCCCAGCCCGTAGGGCCGCTTCCCCGCCTTGATCAGCATCGCGAAGGCGAGCAGCATGATGATCGGGATGTAGGTGTACATGAACCACAGGTGGTACGCGGGCTGCACGGAGCCGAAGAGGGAGTACTCCGCCAGCTCGGCCATGGGACGGTCGTTGCGGTTCCGCAGCCATGCCCAGACCAGGTAGACCGCCGTCCAGGCGAAGAGCGGGACGGTGTTGCGGACGACGCGCTGCCACATGCGGGCGCTGTCGCGCGGCGGCGCGCCGACCAGTACGGCCCAGCCGGCTATGGCGAAGTACATCGGGACGGCGAAGGGATTGATCGCCTCGGCGATGTGACCCGCCCAGTACGAACCGGCCCCGTTCTCCGGGGCGTTGCCGGTGGAGCGGATGAACTGGGCGCCCACGTGGCCCAGCATGATGGTGGCGGAACAGATGAGCCGCATCAGGTCGATGTCGAAGCGGTGTTCGCGCGCGGGGGCGGCGGTCTGTTCCTGGGCGGGGCTGCCCTGTTGGTGCGGCAGGCGTACGGCGATGTCGTTCGGCACCGCGCAACTGTCGGCCGGTGTGGTGTACGGGAGTTGACGAGCGGGTGGCACCGTCGTGACCGGTGCGTCTCGGTTGGCCGTGCGGGACGGGTGGGGAAGGGTGGGAAGGGGTGCGGCGCGGCCCGGCGCCGTACGGGACGCCTCCCCCACTCGCGGCTCCGTTCGAGCGGGGGAGGCGTCCCCGTCCCCGGGGCCGCCTCCCGGGCCTTCGAGGCGCCGGGGGAGCCACGACCGCCCGCGGCGGGGGCGTCAGGGCTTCCGGGTGGCGCGGCGGATCTTCCTGCCGACCACGCGCTTGGCGCGGGCCGCCTGGATCCGTGCGCGGGTGCGGGGGGTACTGCCGGGCAGGCCCAGCTCGGCCAGGCGCAGTTCGGGGAAGTAGTAGCCCGGCGTGTCGGGCAGGTGGGCGCGCAGCCAGTCGGCCGCCGGCCCGCGCAGGGCCGGGTACGTCTTGGGCTGCATGCAGAAGCCGATCGCCCGCACCAGCGGCGACAACGTCTCCGGGGCCGCGCCGACGACCGCCGGGGCCTCCTCCCGCTCCAGGTCGGGCACCAGGTGGTCGACCACGGCCAGCGGGACGCGGTTGCTGTTCGGGTAGGGCTTCAGACGCCCCATCACCAGCGCGGTCCCGACCCGGGCGACGGGCACGTCGTAATAGGCGGAGGCGGTCACCATCGCCGTCGAGAAGCAGCCGACGACGAGTTCGGGACGGCAGTGGTGGTACAGGGTCTCGGCCAGCAGCGGGGCGTCCAGCACGGTGAGCCGTACCCCCGCGTCCGCCGCCGCCTTGCTCAGCGCCGCCGAGTAGCCGGCGGGGGCCGTCGGATGCGGCTTGAAGACGAGGGACCGGTGCCCGGCCCGCACGGCCCCGGTGAGCATGCGGACGTGCAGGTCCTCCTCCTCCCGGTCGCTCAGGATGTTGATCGCCGCCAGGTACTGGCCGAGCAGGACGGCCGTCGGCGCCTCATCGAGGACGGGCGCCAGCCTCGGGTCGTCCGCCGCCTCCACGGAGATCTCGTCGAGCACGCCCCGGAACGCCTCGTCCGGGACGATCTCGGGCTCCACGCCGTACTCGGACAGCAGCAGCGGCCTCAGACCGGGGATCAGGTCGAGGTGCAGCAGCCGCCGGATGCGGCGCGCGATCGTCAGCGGCAGCTTCTCCCGGGTCGGGCCGTAGCTCATCAGCCCGTCGGCGTACACGTCGACGGCGGCCTCGGAGAAGATCGCCGCCAGCGCGCGGGCCGGGTTGACCTGGATCGACTCGACGGCGAGCTCGACCGTGTCCCGCTCGTCGATGCCCCACTGCAGACGGAACGCCCGCTGCCACAGCACCGTGTCGTTGCCGCGCGGGCCCCAGGTGCTCGGGTGGTACGGGCTGATCGCCTCGTTCCAGCTGATCACCGAGTCGAACCGGCCGGCCAGCGGCCCGTAGCCGTGCATCTCGTCCAGACGCAGCGCCGTCTCGGGGACGGCGGCGTTGTTGGAGACCAGCAGGACGCGCCGGGCCCCGTCGCGCGGCCCGTACCGGCCGGCGTCCAGCGCCGCGGCGAGCGTGGCCGCCCCGTAGAGGGTCGAGACCTGGAATATCTGGGTCGTGTGGGACATGGGTCAGGCAGCCTTCCGCCCGTCACGCAGGCGGCCGAGCAACCTGCTCCGAGTGCTGTCGATGGTCTTGAGGGTCTCCTCCAGCGCCTGCTCCGGCATCCGCTGGAGCGCGGCCCGCGTCTCGCGCCGCAGTCGCTGGGCCGCCGCGGGCTCGTACTCGTTCACCTTGCCGATGTGGAACGCGATCATGGCGCAGTAGGTGCGTACGGCCTTCAGGAGGAACCGGTCGGCCTCCGGGTCCTGCTGCACGTCCCGCAGCAGCGCGTCGTAGGCGGGGATGAAGTCCAGCTGGCGGTCGTCCTTGATCTGGGTGAGCGAGGTCGCCACGCCCCGCCGGTAGAACACCCCGTGCAGCCCCAGGGACGCGTACGTCCGGGCCTTCAGGTGCAGCCGCCAGATCCACAACCGGTCCTCCGCCGTGCGGAGTTCCGTCGCGAAGCGCATGCCGCCGTCGGCGAAGAGGTGCCGGCGGTAGATCCCCGCCCAGACGAAGGGGTAGTCGACCATCGTCTCCGTGTCGGCGGGCGCGATCCCGTCGCGCGGGTCCATCACGGCGTTGCGCACGGCGGCCGGGGGCCGCCGGATCACCCGCTCGGTGCCGGTGGCCTGGACGTGATCGGTACGGGCGAAGTCGCAGCCCAGCTCCTCCATGGCCCGCACCATTCCGGCGAGGTGGCGCGGCCCGTACCAGTCGTCGCCGTCGAGGAACGTGATCAGCTCGCCGTCGGCCGCGTCGATACCGCTGTTGCGCGCCTGGGCGATGCCCAGGTTCGTCTCGTGCCGGATCACCCGGGCGCCCGGGAGCTTCTCCGCCCAGCGGTCGATCACCCAGGGCGTGGCGTCCGTGGAGCAGTCGTCGACGAGCAGGAACTCGAAGTCCGGGTGCGCGTTGGCGGCGAGGCTGCGCAGGGTGCTCTCGGCGAAGGCCTCCACATTGTGCATCGGGACGACGACGGACAGTTTCGGCACGTGGTTCTCTCTTTCGGGGCTCGAAGCGGCGGTGGTGCGGTGGCTCATGCCGGGCCGAAGGTCTCCCGGAGTTCGTCCAGGTTCGACCGGGTCGTCTCCCACAGGAACTTCTGCGCGTCGTGCACGTCCGCCACCGCGGCGGCGTGGTCGTCGAGGAGCGCCGCCGCCCGCTCCCGGAGACGGGGGCCGAGTCCCCGGTCGTGCACGGACAGCCCCCACTCCTCGCGGCCGATGTCGGACAGGAAGTAGGCGAGCTTCGGGTGGGAGACGAGGCTGAGGATCGGGGTGCCGCAGCCGAACGGGATCATCCCCGCGTGCCCGCGCATCCCGATCACCAGCCGCGCCCGGCGGTACAGCGCGCGGATCCCGTCGTTCGTCATGTCGTACAGCTGCTCCACGGGCAGCGCGATGCCGTGCTCCCGGCGCAGGTCGTGCACGAACTTCTCGTCGGCCGGCATGTGGGCGGCGTACCGTACGTCGGCCCGGTCCCGCAGGCCCTCCAGCGCGGTGGCCAGCTGGGCGAGGAAGTGACCGTAGTCGTGGCCGAAGCGCAGGCCCGCGCGGTCGTACGCGCAGTTGACCAGGACGGTGTCGTCCCGCGGCACCGGGTCGAGCCACCCGGGGACCAGGTACCGGGCCACCGTGGTCGGGCAGGGCTGGTAGCGCACCCGGTCGCGCAGTCCGGCGGGGAGCAGCTCGCGGACCCGCTCGATCGAGCCGTGGTTGCGCAGCCCGAAGAACGCCGACCGCTCCACCAGGACCCGCAGGCTCTCGGCGAACCGGCCGCGGCGGTAGAGCTGCCCGTCGAACACGTTGTAGCCGACCGCGAACACCGCCAGCGGCGCGGTCAGCCGGGCCAGCACGCCGTCCGGGACGTTCCACTGCCAGTGGCTGTTGCCGTTGGGGGAGGTGTCCGGCAGGAACAGCCCGCCGCCGCCCACGACCACCCCGCGCCGCGCGTTCAGCTCCTCCAGCGCCGCCTCGTCGACCAGCCGGTGCACCGGCTGCTGGTACCAGCGGCGCGGGCCGGTGTCGGTGCCGAAGCACATGCGCACGGCCTCGGGCAGGACCTTGTCGCCCGCGTTCTCCTGGCCCTCGGCGAACAGCGCCACGTGCGCCAGCTGTTCCGCCGGGGACGGCGGCTCCGGCTCCGGGGCCCGCTCACGGGTGCGGACGTACCAGCCGTGGCACCCGGCGTCGGTGGGGTCGGCCTCCAGCCCGTCGCGGGCGTAGGCGTGCGCGTCCGCCTCCCGTCCGCACAGCCACGCCAGACGGGCGAGCTGGGCGAAGGCGCGCGGCGCGACGTCGGGCGAGGCCGCCGCCAGGAGCAGACGCGCCTCGGCCTCGTCGTAGCGGGACAGCGCCATCAGGCAGACGCCGAGCGTCTCCTGGCAGCGCGGCGCGTCCAGCCGGTCGCCGACGACCGGGGCGAGGACGTCGACGGCCTCGTCGTAGCGGCCCTGCCTGCGGTACACGTCGGCGACCGTACGGGCGAGGTCGAGCGAGGGGCGGGCCCGGAGCAGGGGCGGCGCGAGGTGCGCCAGGAGGTCGGGGTGCTTCTCGCCGGGCAGGGCGCAGTAGGCGGCCCGGAACTCCTCGTCGCCCATCTCGAAGCGGCGCCGGGCCTCGGCGGCCGGACCGTACCCGGGCTCGTCGAACGGGCCGGTGAAGTGCAGGACGGCGACCTGCGCGGGCACCGGGGCGTCGTCGTACAGCCGGCGGGTGAGGAAGTCGTACCGCGCGTCGACCGGCGCCAGGACCCCCTCGGGCACCGGGTCCGGTCCGGCCGCCGCCCCGTCGTCCACGTCGGCGCGCTGCACGACCAGCAGGCCGTCCGGCAGGACCGCGCGCCGTTCCCGCCCCTCCTCGTCGCAGAGCAGCTGCGGCACGGCGCCGACCCCGTGCCGCATCCGCAGCAGCGCGCCGATGTCGCCCAGTACGACCATGGCCGGGGTGAAGGCGACGACGGTGTCGTAGCCCTCCAGCCGGAAGACGTCACCACGGCCGTCCGCCCGGCGCGTCACCACGCGCGGGTGCAGCCGGCGCAGCGCGTCGAAGGAGGAGTCCGGCAGTCCGGGGTGCAGCACCACGAAGTCCTCGCACACGCCCGGATTGGTGAGCGCCAGGCTGCGCAGCAGCGTGGGCAGGGCGGGCAGGCCGTCGGTGCCGGTGTGGACGGCGAAGGCGATCCGGCGTCTGCCGGTGACGGTGCTCCGGTCGTCCGCGGAGGTGGCGGAGGAGTGGGTCATCGCAGGGCGATCCTCATCTTGCTGTCGTCGACGTGCGTCGCGCGGTCCATGACCCACTCGGCCTCGTCCGGCCGCAGCCGTCCGGGCTCGCCGAAGCCGATGAGGTCCAGGCGGGGGCTGACGTCCAGGAAGTCCAGCAGCCGCAGGACGGTGAAGGCGGTGCTGGTCCCCGGGCCCCAGGCTCCCTCGCCCAGCAGCGCCGGGTCGCTCAGCGGACGGCGCAGGGAGGCGTCACCGACGTGCTCCTGCGCCCCGGCCACGAGCCGCTGCCGCGTGGCGCGCCGCCACGCGGCGGCCGGGTCGCCGAACACCAGCCGGATGCCGGCCGGCCGCGTCCAGGCGGGCCCGTCCCACGGGGTGTCGCCCCGCAGCGAGACGGCGTGCAGACCGGTGCGCTCGCCGGTGCCCTCCGCGCGGAGCCGGAAGGAGTCGCAGCGCACCACCAGGTCGTAGCGGTCGATCTCGGCGCCCAGCGTGCTCCCGGCGACCTCCGGGGCGTCCGACACCAGGCACACCGTCCGCCCCGCGACCAGGCCGCGCAGCCCGCCCACCCCGACCGGCGTGCTCCCGCCGAGCAGCGGGTCGGAGATCCCGGACCGCTCGACGAGCCGCCGGTGGGCGCCGTACAGCGCGAGTAGACGCCGTACGGCCGGGTCGCCCGCGCCGTGCTCGGCCACCCGCGCCCGTACGTGGGCGGCGAACTCCGGTGCCGCGACCGCGGTGGGCTTCCCGGCCAGGTCGCGCAGCGCGGCGCCGGCACCGGGGAACAGCGCGGCGGCCTCCTCCAGGCACTCCATCCGGCGCCGCAGCGTGTCGATCCTGCGGGCGACCTCCTCGGCCGCCTCGCCGTCCCGCAGCAGCGTGAGGTGGCGCTCGTAGCACTCCAGTGCCTCGTCGCCGCGGCCGAGCCCGTCCAGCGCCCGGCCGCGCAGCCGCCACGCGCCCCTGGACCGCTGCCGGATCCCGGTCGACGTCTCGGCGATGCCCAGGGCCAGGGCGAGTCCGTCGTCCCCGCCGGCCTCCAGCGCGCGCTCGCCGACCTTGAGCAGGGCGTCGAAGGGGTCGGCCGACGGGGCGTCGAGCGAGCCGGCGAGGACGCCGATCGCCCGGGTGAGCCGGGTGTCCCGGGCAGTGGGGCGGCCGTCCCGCGACGCGAGGTACTCACCGCACAGGCGCAGGCCCCGGGCGTACAGGTCCCGCCTGGCGGCCTCCTTCTGCCGTGCCGTGAACAATCCCGCCAGGGGGTTCGTCATGCTTCCACCGTCCTCCGATCGGAGGCCGAATGTGCCCCAGTACGGCTGGTCGGCGGTGGCTTCCGGGTGGACATCGGGTGAACAGTGCCTCTCGAACAGTCGGCCCGGCGTCGTGGGCCGCTCAGCGCCGCACGGCCTTCCTCAGTGCCCGCGCCCGCCGCACCACCCGGCGCGCGGTGGTGCTGCGGGGCAGGAACGCCAGCCGTTTCGGGATGCCGCCGGGAAGCCCCAGCGAGGTGAGCCGCCTGCGCTTGAACCAGTGCCGGGTGCGCGGGCCGAAGTGCCGTGCGAGGTACCGCTCCGCGACCGGGCGCAGGGCCGGGTGGATCTGCGGCTGCATGGTGAAGCCGAGCGCGGTGACCAGGTCGTCCAGCTCGTCGGCGGGCAGGGTGCTCCCGCCGCCGGGCTCCAGGGACGGCAGCAGCGCGTCGGCCAGGACCGCCGGGACGCGGTCGCCGTTCTGGTAGGGCGTCAGCCGCTCCAGGGCCCGCTCGGTACCGGTGCGGGCCACCGGCAGGCCGTAGAGCGCGGACGCCGTGAACAGCGCGGTCGAGAAGCAGCCGACGACCAGCGCGGGCCGGTACCTCTCGAACAGCACCTCGGCGGGCACGGGGCTGTCGACGACGGTGAGGTCCACCCCGAGCCGCTCCGCCTCGGCGGCCGGCGCGCGGCCGTGACGGACCGGCGCGAGGGGGTGCGGCTTGAACACGACGGCGCGGTGACCGCGTTCGGCCGCCCCCCGCACCATCCGCACGTGCAGGTCCTCCTCCTCCCGGGCGGAGAGGACGCCGAGCCCGGACAGGCACTGGCCGAGCAGCAGCGCCGAGCCGTCCGGCAGCGCGGGCAACTCACCGGCGGCCTCCGACAGTTCACCGACCGCCTGCCGGAAGGCGTCCGCCGGCACCACCCGCGCCGGCACGTCGAACTCGGTCAGCAGCATCGGCGTGAGGCCCGGCACCAGGTCCAGGTGGAGCACCTGCCGCACCCGCGTGCCCACGAGCGGGTCGAGCCGGGCGCGGGTGGGACCGTAGCTCATCAGCCCGTCGGCGTAGACGTGGACCGGGGCACCGGTGAACACCTGGGCCACCGCGAGGGCGGGGGGCACCGCGACGGACTCCAGGACCAGTTCCACCCGGTCGCCGCCGAGCCCCCACAGCCGCCGCAGATGCCGCTCCAGGAGCGGGACGTCCTCGGGACGCGGCGTCCAGGCCCCCGGGTGGAAGGGGGTGATGGCCTCGTTCCAGGAGAGCACGTCGTCGAAGTGGTCGCGCAGCGGTGCGAAGCCCGGCATCCCGTCCAGCGCCGGCGTGCTCTCCGGGACCTCGGCGTCGTTGCACACCAGCAGCACCCGCCGCTCCGCCTCCGGGAAGCAGCCGGACTCGATCGCGGCCGCCAGCGTGGCCAGTCCGTACAGCGACGAGGCGCAGAAGATCTGGGTGGTACGGGACATCACGCGGCCCCCTTCCCGGTGCCGGCCCTGCGCCGCAGCCGCCGCAGCCGGGCGGAACGGTCCATGTCCATGGTCTCCAGTACGTCTTCGAGCAGGTCCTGCGGCAGCCGGTCGAGCGCCGCCGCGCCCATCGTCCGCAGCCGCCCGGCCACGGCCGGTTCGAACTTGTCCTCCTCGGCCAGGTGGTGGGCCATGATCGCGCAGTACTGCCGCACCGCCTTGGGCAGCAGCCGGCCGGCGTCCCGGTCCGCCGCCGTCTCCGCGACGATCAGGTCGAAGGCGCGGATGAAGTCGAGCTGGCGGACGTCGCCGATCCGGGTGAGGGAGGAGGCGATCCCGCGCCGGTAGAACACGCCCAGCAGGCCGACCACGGCGAACGACTCCGCCTCCCGGTGCAGCTTCCAGGTCCACGGCCGGTCCTCGGCCGTGTGCAGCCCCTCGGCGAAGTGCAGCAGTCCCCGTTCCAGCAGCCGCCGGTGGTAGGCGCCGGCCCAGACGGACACGTAGTCCACCGCGGTCGTCCGGCCCACGGGGAGGATCGCGTCGCGCGGGTCCAGCACCTCGCCGCGCAGACCGACCGGGACCCGCTGCACGGACCGGGCCCGGCCGGTCACCCGCACGTGGTCGGTGCGGACGAAGTCGCAGCCCAGCCCCTCGGCGGCCGCCACCAGCTCCGGCAGGTACCCCGGAGCGAACCAGTCGTCGCCGTCCAGGAAGGCCAGGTACTCGCCGCGCGCCGCGTCCAGCCCGGTGTTGCGCGCGGTGGCGATCCCGGCATTCTTGTCATGACGGATGTAGCGCACCTGCGCGACGCGCGAGAGGTCCTCGGCCGCGCGCTCGAGAATCGCCGGGGTCTCGTCCTCGGAATGGTCGTCGACCAGAACGAACTCGAAATCCGGCCGGGCGTTGGCGCGAAGACTTCGCACGGTGTCCGGGGCGTATTGCCGGACGTTGCAGAACGGGACGATCACGGAAAGCTTCGGCACCCGCGGAACACTAGGAGGGTGCCCGTCCGGGCGCCTTTCCGGCGGCTGTCCGGGCAATGAACTCCACGTGTCCGTAAGGTGCATGACGTCTACGCACCGCGTTCCCGCGGGCCGGTTCGGCTCCCGGTGGGGTGTTGTTAACTTTTCGTTGATGCGCGGTTGGGCCCTGCCTAGAATTCGCTTCCTAGCGTCTGCGGCGTGCCAGCAAGTGCAACGAAGCCCCTCAGGGTCGCGGTCCTCGCGGATTCCGACACCCGGTGGAAATGGGGCGCGCTCACCGCGAACCGCGTCGCGCCGCGGGACGTCCGCCTCGACGGATTCCTGCTGCGGGGCCGCGCCACCCCCACCGCCCGCCAGCTCGGCGAGGTCGGCGTCCGGGCGGACTCGCTCCGCGAGGTCACCGCCGTCGAGTTCCTGCGCGCGATGCGCGAGGAGTCGTACGACCTCCTCGTGCTCGCCCTGGTCGGCGGCGGTGTGCAGGCGATGCTGCACGGACTCAAGCGGATCTGGGAGGACCGGCCGCAGCGGCCCGTCGTCGTCACCGGATACGTCGGCGTCGTCTACGAGAAGCTCGCCGACGGCCTCCTGCTGCGCCACGGCGCCGACCTGGTGCTCGCCAACTCCCGCCAGGACGCGGACCGTTTCCGCGCCGTGTACGAGGGGGTGGGCGCCGACGCCGGCTCGGTGACCGAGGTCGCGCTGCCGTTCCTCGGCGGGGACGACTACACCGGCGAACACGACCCCTACACCGTGGTGTTCGCCGCCCAGCCCTCCGTCCCGGAGAACCGCAGGGACCGTACGTACCTGCTGAACCGGCTGGTGCAGCACGCCCGCCGGCACCCGGAGCGCGAGGTGCTGCTGAAGCTGCGCTCCAAGCCCGGCGAACACACCACGCACATCGAGGAACTGCCCTACCAGAAGCTCGCCCAGCGACTGGACCTCCCCGCCAACTTCCGCCTCGTGTACGGGCACATGGGCGAGGTCCTCGACCGGACCGACCTCCTGGTCACCGTCAGCTCCACAGCCGCCCTGGAGTCGCTGCACCGCCGCATCCCCACCGTGGTCCTCACCGACCTCGGCATCCGGGAGGCGCTCGGCAACCACCACTTCGTCGGCTCCGGCTGCCTCGCCTCCTGGGACCAGCTCGACGCCGGACACCGCCCGGAGCCCGACCCGGAGTGGGTGGCCCGGCAGGGAGTGGCCGCGGAAGGCTCGTACGGAACGGCCTTCGACGCGGCCCGCGAACGCATCGCCGCGCTGCTCGGCCGTCCCGGCGGCCTCCCCCCGCTGACCCCGTACTACACGCCCGTCACCGCGCCCGGCTATCTGCCCGGCATCCTCGCCCGCCACCACCTCGGCCCGGACGGCACCCCGCTGCCCGGCGCGCCCGCCGCCGACAAGGAGCCCGGACCGGTCCGGCAGATCGTGCGCCGCGCGGCACGCGGCGCCTACCGGCACGGCGTGCAGCGCGTGGCCCCGGTGATCCGCCGGATGGGCGAGCTGTGACCGGTCCGATCCCCGATCGAGGAGCTGATCCGATGTCCCACCCGCCGACGGCGCGCCGCGTGCTCGCCGTGATCCCCGCGCGCGGCGGCTCCAAGGGCGTGCCCGCGAAGAACCTCGCCCCGGTCGGCGGCGTACCGCTGGTGGCGCGCGCCGTGCGCGAGTGCCGGGCCGCCCGGTACGTCACGGACGTCGTCGTCTCCACCGACGACCAGGCCATCGCGGCCGCCGCCCGGCAGGCCGGCGCCGAGGTCGTGCTGCGGCCCGCCGCCATCGCCGGCGACACCGCCACCTCCGAGGCCGCCGTGCTGCACGCCCTGGACGCCCACGAGGCCCTGCACGGCGCCCCCGTGGACGTCGTCCTGCTCGTGCAGTGCACCAGCCCCTTCCTGATCCGCGAGGACGTCGACGCAGTGGCCGGCGCGGTCGTCGACCAGGGCGCCGACACCGCGGTGACCGTCGCCCCGTTCCACGGCTTCATCTGGCGCGACGCGGCGGACGGGACGACGGCCGGCACCGGCGCCCACCCGGCCGCCGCCGGGGGCCACGGCGTCAACCACGACAAGTCCTTCCGGCCCCGCCGCCAGGACCGTCCCCAGGACCTCCTGGAGACCGGCGCCGCCTACGCCATGGACGCGGCCGGTTTCCGCGAGCACGGGCACCGGTTCTTCGGCCGCACCGAACTCGTGCGCACCGACCCGGCCCGCGTGCTGGAGATCGACGACCCGCACGACCTCGCCCGGGCCCGCGCCCTCGCCCCGCTCTTCGACGCGGAGCGGCCCGGCGCCCTCCCGACCGCCGACGACGTCGACGCGGTCGTCCTCGACTTCGACGGCACCCAGACCGACGACCGGGTGCTGATCGACTCCGACGGACGGGAGTTCGTCTCCGTGCACCGCGGGGACGGACTCGGCATCGCGGCCCTGCGCCGCAGCGGCCTGAAGCTGCTCATCCTGTCCACGGAACAGAACCCGGTCGTCGCCGCCCGCGCACGCAAGCTCAGGCTCCCCGTGCTGCACGGCATCGACCGCAAGGACCTCGCACTGAAGCAGTGGTGCGAGGAGCAGGGCATCGCGCCGGAGCGCGTGCTCTACGTCGGCAACGACGTCAATGACCTCCCGTGCTTCGCCCTCGTCGGCTGGCCCGTGGCGGTCGCGAGCGCCCACGACGTCGTACGCGGCGCCGCACGCGCGGTCACCACCCTCCCCGGCGGCGACGGCGCGATCCGAGAGATCGCCGGCTGGATCCTCGGTCCCTCTCTCGATTCCCTCCCCAAGTAAGGAAACCCCGGACATGAGCACCAACTCCCGCATCCGTACCCTCGGTTCCCGCGAGGCCGGCCCCGGCCGCCCCGTGTACGTCACCGGCGAGATCGGCATCAACCACAACGGCGACCTGGAGAACGCCTTCAAGCTGATCGACGCCGCCGCCGAGGCCGGCTGCGACGCGGTCAAGTTCCAGAAGCGCACCCCCGAGATCTGCACCCCGCGCGACCAGTGGGACATCGAGCGCGACACCCCCTGGGGCCGGATGACGTACATCGACTACCGCCACCGCGTGGAGTTCGGCGAGGACGAGTACCGCCGGATCGACGAGTACTGCAAGACCAAGAACATCGACTGGTTCGCCTCCCCGTGGGACACCGAGGCCGTCGCCTTCCTGGAGAAGTTCGACGTCCCCGCCCACAAGGTGGCCTCCGCCTCCCTCACCGACGACGAGCTGCTGCGCGCCCTGCGCGCCACCGGCCGCACGATCATCCTCTCCACCGGCATGTCCACCCCGAAGCAGATCCGCCACGCGGTCGAGGTCCTGGGCAGCGACAACATCCTGCTCTGCCACGCCACCTCCACCTACCCGGCGAAGGCCGAGGAGCTGAACCTGCGGGTCATCAACACCCTCCAGCAGGAGTTCCCGAACGTCCCGATCGGCTACTCCGGCCACGAGACCGGCCTGCAGACCACCCTCGCCGCCGTCGCCCTCGGCGCCGTCTTCGTCGAGCGCCACATCACCCTCGACCGCGCCATGTGGGGCTCCGACCAGGCCGCCTCCGTCGAGCCGCAGGGCCTGACCCGCCTGGTCCGCGACATCCGCACCATCGAGGCCTCCCTCGGCGACGGCGTCAAGAAGGTCTACGACTCCGAGCTCGGCCCGATGAAGAAGCTGCGCCGCGTCACCGGCGTGGTCGCCGAGGCGGAGATCGCCACGGCCGCCGGCGAGCCCGTGGCCGTCTGAACCCCCGCACCCCCGCACCCCCTCCCACCCTTACGACGACGGGAACGGTCGTACGTCGATGAGCCCCCGCGCCGGCCGGCCCGGCCCTCACACCCTCGCCTTCGTCGAGAGCCCGGTACAACTGCTCAACGTGCTGGAGTGGGCGCACGCGCACGCGCCCGGCGTGGGGCTCACCCTCGTGGTGCTGTCCCCGGTCGACCCGATGACCCGGGGCCAGCTGCGCCGCATGGCGGAGCTGGCCCGCGAGGAGGGCCACCAGGTCCGCTGGGAGGAGGCGCGCGGGGGAGCGGGCGCCCCGCTGCAGACGGTCGGCGGCCTCACCGCGCCGCTCCGCCGGGCCGCCCGCGTCGTCCTCGGCGACCCCTTCTCCCGCTACGTCCAGCTGCTGCTGACGATCACCCGTGCCCGTGAGGTCGTCGTCGTCGACGACGGCACCGCGACCATGGAGTTCGTCGGCCAGCTGGCCCGCGGCGAACGCCTGGTGCGCTGGCACCGCAAGGGCGGCCGCCCGGGCCCCCGCGAACTCGTCCTCGCCCCCGTGTCCGCCGCCGCCCGGCGCCGGCTCACCCCCGGCGGGAAGCGCACGGTGGAGGTCTTCACCTCCATGCCCATGGAGGACACCCCGCCCGGGGTCACCGTCAGCTCCCACACCTTCGCCTGGACCCGGGACCGCTTCGGCCCGCCTCGCGTCACCCGGGGCGCCGACATGGTCGGCACCTCCCTGGTGGAGACCGGCGTGGTGGACGCCGACGCCTACCTGGAGGCCGTACGCGCCCTGGTCGCCGCGCACGGCGCCAAGCGCTACTTCGCGCACCGCCGCGAGAGCACGGAGAAACTCCACCGGCTCGCCGTCGAGACGGGACTGGAGGTCGTCCGCCCGGAGCTCCCGCTGGAGATCGTCGCCCGGCGCGGCCCCATCGGCGCCACCGTCCTCAGCTTCCCCTCCACGGTCGTCCACACCCTCCCGCTGGCCCTCGCCGGCACGGGCGTCCGCGTCACGGTGTGCGACATAGACCCCGCCTGGCTGACCAAGAACGCCTCCCCCCGCGCCCAGGGCTTCCTGGCCAACGTCACGGACACGGCCAGGTCCGCCCACCACCTGCGGACGGCACCGGCGGTCTGAGTCCCCGGTGCCGGAGGGGAGCGGGCGGGCCTTCGCGTCCCCGGTGCCGGACAGCAGCCGTCGCCCGCCGGCATCCGCCGAATGAACCGGTCCGCGTGGCTTGGGCCGAGCGTGGTAACCGTGAGGAGTGGACGGGTGCCGGAACCGGGGCACGGAGTGTGATCGACCTCATGGACCGGCAGGCCATCGGCCTATACCCTCGCAAAAAGGCGGTGAGTGTACCCACCTCAATACACAGCTATGCGTAGGGCAGCCGGATTTTCTCCCCCCAACGGGCTGATTTTTCTTGATCGGGGGTCGGTGGACGGCTCCGGCACCCTACTCTTCAAAGGGTGAAACCACTGATGTCACTGGAGTCCGAGATCGATCTCCCCGGGGGAGCGGTGCTCCCCGGCGCGCTGCCCGAGGCCCTGCGCGCCGAACTCGTGGCCTTCCGGCGCGACCTGCACATGCACCCGGAGCTCGGCCACCAGGAGTTCCGCACCACCGCGGCGATCAAGGAACGCCTCGAGCAGGCCGGTCTGAAGCCGCGCGTCCTCTCCAGCGGCACCGGCGTGATCTGTGACATCGGAACCGACGACGAGGCCGGCACGGACTCGGCGATGCTCGCCCTGCGCGCCGACATCGACGGCCTGCCCATCCCCGATGTGAAGGCCGACTGCCCCTACCGCTCCACGGTGCCCGACCGCGCCCACGCCTGCGGCCACGACGTGCACACCACCGTCGTGCTCGGCGCCGGCCTGGTCCTCGCCGAACTGCACCGCCAGGGCCTGCTGCCCCGCCCCGTGCGGCTGATCTTCCAGCCCGCCGAGGAGGTGCTGCCCGGCGGCGCCGCCGAGGTGGTCGAGGACGGCGGGCTGGACGGCATCGGCCGGATCCTCGCCGTGCACTGCGACCCCCGCGTCGACGCCGGGAGGATCGGTCTGCGCGAGGGACCCATCACCTCCGCCTGCGACCGGCTGGAGATCGCCCTCGACGGCCCCGGCGGCCACACCGCCCGCCCGCATCTGACCACCGACCTGGTCACCGCCGCCGCGCGGGTCGTCACCGACGTGCCCGCCCTGGTCGGCCGGCGGGTCGACAGCCGCAGCGGACTGGCCGTGACCTGGGGCCGGGTCGAGTCGGGCCACGCGCCCAACGTCATCCCGCAGCACGCCGAGCTCTCCGGCACCGTGCGCTGCCTGGACCTGGAGACCTGGCGGCAGGCCCCCGACATCGTGGTCGCCGCCATCGACGAGGTGGCCAACCTGCACCGCGCCAAGTCGGAGATCACCTACGTGCGCGGCGTCCCGCCGGTCGTCAACGAGGCCGGCGCCACCGAACTGCTGCGCGACGCCATGATCGCCCGGCGCGGGGTGGAGTCCGTCGAGGGCACCGAGCAGAGCCTCGGCGGCGAGGACTTCTCCTGGTACCTGGAGCGCGTCCCCGGCGCCATGGCCCGCCTCGGCGTCCGCCCCCCGGGCGAGCGCACCGTGCGCGATCTGCACCAGGGCGACTTCGACGTGGACGAGCACGCCATCACCGTCGGCGTGGAGCTCTTCACCGGCGCCGCCCTGCTGGACGCCCTCCGCTAGAGCGGCACCGCCCGCCCGCCGCGGTCCCCCTGCCACCCGCTCCGCCCGCCCCCGGCTCCCTTCCCCGCCCGTTCCGCTTGCGCGCCGGACGTGGGAGGGGCAGCGTGGGGCCGTGCAGACGCGCGCGTCCCGCCGATCGCCCGTTTCGGGCCCCTACGGCCCTCTGGTTCACAAGGACGTAACCGGCCATCGGCACGAATGGATAACGGCCCCGCTGGACCCCGTTCCCAGGAGTGTCTACGCGCGTTAATGTGCGCCGAACCGAGCACCCGCTGCGGGGCTTTGGAGAATGGGGAGCTTCAGATGCGTCGGATATCCAAACTGACCCGCGTCGCGGTGGGGGTCGCCTCGCTCGCACTCGCCGCCACCGCCTGCGGCGGCACCAGCAGTGACAACGGCGACAGCGGCGACTCCAAGGAAGACCTCGGCCTCGCCATCGCCTACGACATCGGGGGCAAGGGCGACCAGTCCTTCAACGACGCCGCCTTCGCCGGCCTCACCAAGGCCAAGGACGAGTTCGGCTACAAGACCGCCGACGTCGAGCCCACCGAGGGCGAGACCGACGCGGACAAGGAGCAGCGTCTGGCCTCGCTGGCCCGCCAGGGCTACAACCCGATCGTCGGCGTCGGCTTCGCCTACGGCCCCGCGATGAAGGCCGTGGCCGCGAAGTACCCGAAGACCACCTTCGGCATCGTCGACTCCGTCGTCGAGGGCGACAACGTCGCCTCCCTCGTCTTTGCCGAGGAGCAGGCCTCCTACCTCGCCGGTGTCGCCGCCGCCAAGGCCACCAAGACGAAGACGGTCGGCTTCGTGGGCGGTGTGGACATCCCGCTGATCCACAAGTTCCAGGCCGGCTACGAGCAGGGCGTCGAGGACACCGACCCCAAGGTGAAGGTGGTCCCGCAGTACCTGACGCAGACCGCGGAGGAGGGCGGCTTCTCCAGCCCCGACAAGGGCAAGGCCGCCGCCGAGGGCCAGATCGAGAAGAAGGCCGACGTGATCTACCAGGCGGCCGGCCTCTCCGGGCAGGGCGTCATCGAGGCCGCCGCCAAGGCGAAGGTCTGGGCGATCGGCGTCGACTCCGACCAGTACCAGCAGGAAGCCCTCGCCGCGTACAAGGACTACATCCTCACCTCCGCCCTGAAGGACGTCGGCGGCGCGGTGTACGCCCTGGCCAAGTCGGTCGAGGACGGCAAGCCGCTGACCGGCACCCAGGTCTTCGACCTCAAGGTGAACGGCGTCGGCCTCTCCGAGAGCAACCCGAAGATGGCCGGGATCGCCGGTCTGACGGACGCCGTGGCCAAGGCCAAGGAAGGCATCATCGACGGCTCCATCAAGGTCCGGACGGAGTAGCCGGACCCGGCACACACGCACGGAGAGGGCCGGCCCGTCGGGCGTCGGCCCTCTCCGTCGTTCCCGCGTCCGCTCACCCACCGCCACCCTCCGCTCGCGCCCGGCAATGCCCTGCCCACCGCTCGACGCCGTGTTGGCCACGGCCGGATAACAAGGTGGACAGAAGGGGTTTTCAGGCAGGTCTACGCGCGTTAATCTGCGGCAAAGCCAGCGCCGCAGCTGAACACGTCCCGGCGCTTGTACGACTAGGAGCACCACACATGCGCCGGATTTCCCGGATCACGGTCGCAGGCGCAGCGACCGCCTCCCTGGCCCTCGCCCTCTCCGCCTGCGGCGGCACCTCCACCTCCTCGAGCTCCTCGGAGTCGAAGGGCGACAAGGGCCTCGCCATCGCCTACGACGTCGGCGGCAAGGGCGACCAGTCCTTCAACGACGCCGCGTACGCGGGCCTGGAGCAGGCAAAGAAGGAGTTCGGCTACGAGACGGCCGACGTCGAGCCCACCGACGGCGAGACGGACGCCGACAAGGAGCAGCGCCTGGTCTCGCTGGCGAAGCAGGGCTACAACCCGGTCGTCGGTGTCGGCTACGCGTACGCCGCCGCCGTGAAGGGCGCCGCGGAGAAGTACCCGGACACCACCTTCGGCATCGTCGACGACGCCACCATCGAGGCGGACAACGTCGCCGACCTGGTCTTCTCCGAGGAGCAGGCCTCCTACCTCGCCGGTGTCGCCGCGGCCAAGAGCACCAAGACGAAGACGGTCGGCTTCGTGGGCGGTGTGGACATCCCGCTGATCCACAAATTCCAGGCCGGCTACGAGCAGGGCGTCAAGGACACCGACCCCAAGGTGAAGGTGGTCCCGCAGTACCTGACGCAGACCGCGGAGGAGGGCGGCTTCTCCAGCCCCGACAAGGGCAAGAGCGCCGCCGAGGGCCAGATCGAGAAGAAGGCCGACGTGATCTACGCGGCCGCCGGTCTGTCCGGCCAGGGCGTCATCGAGGCCGCCGCCGCCAACAAGGTGTGGGCGATCGGCGTCGACTCCGACCAGTACCAGCAGGAAGCCCTCGCCGCGTACAAGGACTCGATCCTCACCTCGGCGATGAAGGACGTCGCCAAGGCGGTGTACAACCTTGCGAAGTCGGTCGAGGACGGCAAGCCCACGACCGGTATCGTCAAGGGCGATCTGAAGACGGGTGAGGTGAGCCTGTCGAACTCCAACCCGAAGTTCGCGGACGACGCCGAGCTCCAGGAAGCCATCGAGACGGCCAAGGAGAAGATCATCAGCGGCGAGATCAAGGTCAAGTCGAGCTGAGACACCCCCTGAACGATCCCGGGGTCGCGTCCGCTCGACGGGGTACGAGGAGCCCGGCTCCTCGTACCCCGTCGGTCGAGTGCGCCACCCCTTTGCATGCCGTAGGGGCACTACGCGCGTAGACGGCCCCCGTCCCCAGGAGAGTGCGTCATCAACGCGTCCAGCAGCCCTCCGGCCGCAGCGGCGGTCAACGATTCGGCGACCGCCGTCGAACTCGCCGGGATCACCAAGCGCTTCCCCGGTGTCGTCGCCAACCACGACATCCACCTCACCGTCCGCAAGGGCACCGTCCACGCCCTCGTCGGTGAGAACGGCGCCGGCAAGTCGACCCTGATGAAGATCCTCTACGGCATGCAGAAGCCGGACGAGGGCACCATCGCGATCCACGGCGAACAGGTGAGCTTCTCCTCGCCCGCCGACGCCATCGTCCGCGGCATCGGCATGGTGCACCAGCACTTCATGCTCGCCGACAACCTCACCGTCCTCGAGAACGTCGTCCTCGGCAGCGAGAAGCTCCACGGCATCGGCGCCAGGGCCCGCCGCAGGATCAAGGAGCTCTCCGACCGCTACGGCCTCGGCGTCCGCCCCGACGTCCTGGTCGAGGAGCTCGGCGTCGCCGCCCGCCAGCGGGTGGAGATCCTCAAGGTCCTCTACCGCGGCGCCACCACCCTGATCCTCGACGAGCCCACCGCCGTCCTCGTCCCGCAGGAGGTCGAGGCCCTCTTCGACAACCTGCGCGAGCTGAAGGCCGAGGGCCTGTCGGTCATCTTCATCTCCCACAAGCTGGGCGAGGTGCTCTCCGTCGCCGACGAGATCACCGTCATCCGCCGCGGCACCACGGTCGGCACGGCCGTCCCCGCCGAGACGACCCCGCGCCAGCTCGCCGAGCTGATGGTGGGCAGCGAGCTGCCGACGCCGGAGACGGCCGGGTCCACGGTCACCGACCGCCCCGTCATCACCGTCGACAAGCTCCGCCTGGCGGCCCCCGGCGGCAAGGCCCTGCTCGACGACATCACCTTCACCATCCACGCGGGCGAGGTCCTGGGCATCGCCGGCGTCGAGGGCAACGGCCAGACCGAGCTGGTCGACGCCCTCATCGGCCTGCGCCACGCCGACTCGGGCACCATCCGGCTGGCCGACGAGGAGATCACCTCCTGGGCCACCCGCAAGCGCCGCGAGCAGGGCATCGGCTACATCCCCGAGGACCGCCACCGCCACGGCCTGCTCCTGGAGGCCCCCCTCTGGGAGAACCGCATCCTCGGCCACGTCACCGAGCGGCCCAACGCCAAGGGCGTCTGGCTCGACCCGAAGGCCGCGCAGGAGGACACCCGCCGGATCGTGACGGAGTACGACGTCCGCACCCCCGGCATCGACGTCACCGCCGCCTCCCTGTCCGGCGGCAACCAGCAGAAGCTGATCGTCGGCCGCGAGATGAGCCACGAGCCGCGCTTCCTGATCGCCGCCCACCCCACCCGCGGTGTGGACGTCGGCGCGCAGGCCGCCATCTGGGACCACATCCGCCAGGCCCGCCGCGAGGGCCTGGCCGTGCTGCTGATCTCCGCCGACCTGGACGAGCTCATCGGCCTCTCCGACACCCTCCGGGTGATCTACGACGGCAAGCTGGTCGCGGACGCCGACCCGGCCACCATCACCCCGGAGGAACTCGGCACCGCCATGACCGGCGCGGCCGAGGGCCACCTCGAACACGACGAGAACCCCGAGACCCCGGCCGACGGCGGCACGTCCGCCGGGTCCCCGGAAGACGAGGCCCGCTGATGAAGAAGTTCGACAAGGAGCGCGTGCTCCTCGCGGTGGCCGGACCGGTCATCGCGCTCGCCGTGGCCTTCGTGCTCAGCGCGATCGTCCTGATCGCCTCCGGCAAGAACCCGGTCGAACCGTTCGCCCTGATGTTCGAGCAGGCCGGCTTCTCCGACATCCAGGTCCTGATCATCAACCAGGCCTCGATGTACTACATCGCCGCCCTGGCGGTCGCCATCGGCTTCCGCATGAACCTGTTCAACATCGGCGTCGACGGCCAGTACCAGCTCGCCGCCATGATGGCCGCCATCGTGGGCGCGCACATGAACCTCCCGGCCGTCCTGCAGATCCCGCTGCTGCTCCTGACGGCCGTGTGCACCGGCGCCTTCTGGTCCGGCATCGCCGGTGTCCTCAAGGTCACCCGCGGGGTCAGCGAGGTCGTCGCCACGATCATGCTCAACGCGATCGCGACCTCCGTCATCGGCTACCTCTGGCTGCCCACCGTCTTCGGCGTCAAGGTCGGCAACAACAACACCACCGGCGAGATGCACGAGTCCGGCTGGGTCCCCGGCATCGACATGGGCGAGGCCGGCGAGATCTACGGCCTGGTCATCCTCGCCGTGCTGCTCGGCATCGGCTACTGGGTCGTCCTCAACCGCACCCGCTTCGGCTTCGACCTGCGCGCCTCCGGCGCCTCCGAGTCCGCCGCCGCGGCCAGCGGCGTCAGCCCCAAGCGCATGGTGCTCACCGCCATGCTGCTCTCCGGGGCCATCGCCGGACTCGCGGGCCTGCCGATCCTGCTCGGCGACACCCACACCTACAGCCTCAACTTCCCCACCGGCATCGGCTTCCTCGGCATCGGCATCGCCCTGCTCGGCCGCAACAGCCCGGTCGGCATCGCCTTCGCCGCCCTGCTGTGGGCCTGGCTCGACAAGGCCTCGCCCGAGCTCGACTTCCACGGCTACGACAAGGAGATCGCGGTCATCATGCAGGGCCTGATCGTCCTCTCGGTCGTCGTCTCCTACGAGGCCGTCCGCGAGTGGGGCCTGCGCCGCCAGCAGCGCCGGGTCGGCGCGGAGCTCGCCGCGGGGCACGTCCTGGGCGCCGACAACAACACCACGAAGGAGGTGGCCGGCCGATGACCGCTCCGACCACAGCGACCGACGTCAACCAGCCGTCGCTGGAGCACGCACCGCCGACCGGCCGCCGCATGTCGTGGCCCGTCCTGCTCCTGGTCATCGCCGGAGCCCTGGCACTGGTCTCGATCGTCCGCATCATCACCGGCGCGGACGGCATCACCAACGTCAGCCAGATGTCCACCGCCCTCCAGCTCGCCGTCCCGATCGGCCTCGCCGGCCTCGGCGGCCTGTGGGCCGAGCGCGCGGGCGTCGTCAACATCGGCCTCGAAGGCATGCTGATCCTCGGCACCTGGTTCGGCGCCTGGGCCGGATTCCAGTGGGGCCCGTGGACCGGTGTCCTCGTCGGCATCCTCGGCGGCGCGATCGGCGGCCTGCTGCACGCGATCGTCACCGTCACCTTCAACGTCAACCACATCGTCTCCGGCGTGGCCATCAACATCCTCGCCCTCGGCGCCACCCGCTACCTCGCCCCGCTCGCCTTCGAGGGCCACCCGGGCGGCTCCGCCAAGCAGTCCCCGGCGGTCGACTCCCTCGGCCACTTCACCGTGCCGGGACTCTCCGACGGGCTGAGCGACCTCAACGGCAAGGGCTGGTTCTTCGTCTCCGACGTCGCCGGCCTGCTCGGCGGACTGGTCACCAACGTCTCCTGGCTGACCCTGATCGCCGTCGCGCTGATCCCGGCCACCTGGTGGATCCTGTGGCGCACGGCGTTCGGCCTGCGGCTGCGCTCCTGCGGCGAGAACCCGGTCGCCGCCGAGTCCCTCGGCGTCAACGTCTACAAGTACAAGTACCTCGCCGTGATCATCTCCGGCGGTCTGGCCGGCCTCGGCGGCGTCTTCCTGTCCATCGTGGCCAACCCCTTCTACCTGGAGGGCCAGACCAGCGGCCGCGGCTACATCGGCCTCGCCGCGATGATCTTCGGCAACTGGATGCCGGGCGGTCTCGCCATCGGCGCCGGCCTGTTCGGCTACACCGACAGCCTCAACCTGCGCGGCGGCTCCGCCAACGTGCACGCCCTGCTGCTGCTCGGCGCGCTGCTGCTGGTCATCGGCGCGATCTGGCTGGCCGTCCGCAAGAAGTACGTCCACGCGGCGATCACCCTGGTCGTCGGCGTCCTCGTCGGGGCCTGGTACGCCGGCACCAACGAGGTCCCCAACCAGGTCGTCGCCGCCACGCCGTACGTCATCACCCTCGTCGTCCTCGCGCTCTCCGCGCAGCGGCTGCGGATGCCGAAGGCGGACGGCATGCCGTACCGGAAGGGACAGGGCAAGTGACCACGGCCGACGTCGACTGGGAGGCGCTGCGCGCCGCCGCGCGGGACGCCATGTCCCACGCCTACGCCCCCTACTCGGGTTACCCGGTCGGCGTGGCCGCCCTGGTCGACGACGGGCGCACGGTCTCCGGCTGCAACGTCGAGAACGCCTCGTACGGGCTCGGGCTGTGCGCCGAGTGCGGACTGGTCTCGGAGCTCCAGCGCACCGGGGGCGGCCGGCTCACGCACTTCACCTGCGTGGACGGCGACGGCGAGATCCTCGTCCCGTGCGGCCGCTGCCGCCAGCTGCTGTACGAGTTCGGCGGCCCCGGCCTGCTGCTCGAGACCCCGGCGGGGATCCTGCCGCTGTCGGAGATGCTGCCCCAGGCCTTCGGCCCGCAGCACCTCACCAAGTAATTCCCCGCGGCCCCTCCGGGCGACAGCCGTTACCGTCGACCGGAGGGGCCGCACCCTTCGCACCCCCGGAAGGAACGCCAGCCATGGCCATGGACGCCATCTCCGTCATCCGCACCAAGCGGGACCGCGGCGAACTCAGCGACGAGCAGATCGACTGGGTGATCGACGCGTACACCCGCGGGGAGGTGGCCGACGAGCAGATGTCGGCCCTCGCGATGGCGATCCTCCTCAACGGCATGAACCGGAGCGAGATCGCCCGCTGGACGGCCGCGATGATCGCCTCCGGCGAGCGCATGGACTTCTCCTCGCTCTCCCGCCCCACCGCCGACAAGCACTCCACGGGCGGCGTCGGCGACAAGATCACCCTCCCGCTGGCCCCGCTGGTCGCGGCCTGCGGCGCGGCCGTGCCGCAGCTGTCCGGCCGCGGCCTCGGCCACACCGGCGGCACGCTCGACAAGCTGGAGTCGATCCCCGGCTGGCGCGCGCTGCTCTCCAACGAGGAGATGCTGTCGGTGCTCGACGGCACCGGCGCGGTGATCTGCGCGGCGGGCGACGGACTGGCCCCGGCGGACAAGAAGCTGTACGCGCTCCGGGACGTCACCGGCACGGTCGAGGCGATCCCGCTGATCGCCTCCTCGATCATGTCGAAGAAGATCGCGGAGGGCACCGGCTCCCTGGTCCTCGACGTGAAGGTCGGCACCGGCGCCTTCATGAAGACCCTGGACGACGCCCGCGAACTGGCCCGCACGATGGTGGGCCTGGGCACCGACTCCGGCGTGAAGACGGTCGCCCTCCTGACCGACATGTCCACCCCGCTCGGCCTGACCGCCGGCAACGCCCTGGAGGTCCGCGAGTCGGTCGAGGTCCTGGCGGGCGGCGGCCCCTCGGACGTCGTCGAGCTGACCCTCGCCCTGGCCCGCGAGATGCTGGACGCGGCGGGCCTGCGCGACGCCGACCCGGCCAAGGCCCTCGCCGACGGCTCCGCGATGGACGTCTGGCGCCGCATGATCGCGGCCCAGGGCGGCGACCCGGACGCGGAGCTGCCGGTCGCGCGCGAACAGCACGTGATCAAGGCCCCGTCCTCCGGAGTCCTGACCCGTCTGGACGCCTACGACATCGGCGTCGCCGCCTGGCGCCTCGGCGCGGGCCGCGCCCGCAAGGAGGACCCGGTGCAGGCGGGCGCGGGCGTCGAGATGCACGCCAAGCCCGGCGACACGGTGACGGAGGGCCAGCCCCTCCTGACCCTCCACACGGACACCCCGGAACGCTTCGACTACGCACTCCGGTCGATCGAGGGCTCCTACGACATCGAGGCCCCCGGCACGGACTTCACGGCCACGCCGGTCGTGCTGGAACGTATCGCCTGACCAGGGCTTTCCCCATGCGGATGAACGGGACCGGTGGACCCCCACCGGTCCCGTTCGGCATGCTGGACTCGGTGACGCACCGAAGAGGAGACCGCCATGAGCGCACTCACCGTGAGCCAGGACCCCGACCAGAGCTGGGACGACCTCGTCCGGTTCTGGGAGGAGATGGAATGGCCCGAGGGCAGCAAGGTGGAGATCATCGAGGGGATCATCACCGTGTCACCCGCTCCCGCTTACCGTCACAACTTGATCGCGGAAAGTATTCAGCGTCGCCTCTACTCGGTGATTCCACCGGACTGGGGGATTTTCCAGACGCTGGCGATTGCCGTGCCCTCGCGGGTGGGCATGCTCATCCCGGATCTCGTGGTGGCTCCGAGGCGGGACCACACCGAGTCGGACACCCACATCCCCGCCGCCCTCGCCGAGCTGGTCGTCGAGGTCACCTCGAAGTCCAACGCCCGCGACGACCGCGTCGGCAAGCCCGCCGCCTACGCCACCGCGGGCATCCCGCTGTACCTCCTCGTCGACCGCTGGGCCCCCGACGGCCCGACCGCGACGCTCTACGGCGAACCGCAGGGGGATGTCTACCGTCCCTTGAGCACCGCGAAGTTCGGCGAGCCGATCAAGCTCCCCGCCCCCTTCGACCTCGTCATCGACACCGGCGAGTTCCCCGAGAGCTGACTCACCCCAGCAGCGCCGCCACCACCACCAGGACCGGCACCGACAGCACCGTCGACACCAGGATCGCCTCCCGGGCCAGCGTCTCGCCCACCCGGTACCTGCCGGCGTACGTGAAGAGGTTCTGGGCGGCCGGGAGGGCCGACGTCACCACCACGTCCAGCAGGTGCGCCCCGCGCAGGCCGAAGACGCCCACCGCCAGCGCCCAGGCGGCCAGCGGCTGGCCCACCGCCTTCAGCGCCACGGCGAGGAGGACCGCGCCGCGGTCACCGCCCCGCAGGGGCAGGGTGCTGCCGCGCAGCGAGATGCCGAAGGCGAGGAGCACGGCGGGGACCGCCATGTTGCCGATCAGGGTCACCGGGTCCCACACCGGGCCCGGTATCCCGATCCCGGCCGCCGACACCGCCACCCCCGCCAGCGACCCCACCGCGATCGGATTGCGCAACGGGGTCAGGAGCCGCCGCCACAGCGGCTGCTTCTCACCCGCCGTCGACAGGTCGAGGATCGTCAGCGCGACCGGCGTGACCCCGACCAGCTGGAACAGCAGCACCGGCGCCACGAGCGAGGCGTCGCCCAGCACGTACACGGCGATCGGGATGCCCAGGTTGCCGGAGTTGACGTAGCTGGAGCACAGGGCGCCGATGGTGGTGCGGCCCACGCCCCAGCCCCGTACGACACCCACCGCGACGAAGACGCCCGCCACCGCCGCCGTGCTCAGCGCGGTGACCAGGAGCCGGCTGGAGAAGACCACCGACAGGTCGGCCCGGGCGAGCGTGGTGAACAGCAGCGCGGGCGACGCCACGTGGAACGCCAGCTTCGTCAGGACCTCGCGGCCCTGTGCGCCGAGATACCCCCGGCGGCCGATGACATAGCCGACGCCGATGACGACGGCGATCACCAGGAATCCGCTCAGCACCCCCTGCACGACGGCTCCTCGCGGAGGCGAAGGGCACCGGACGGCGGGGGCGGGGATGATCTATGGCGCATACACCCAACCCTCCGGGCCGGGCCGCCCCGGGTCAATGTGATCCTTACGGCGCCGGCTCCCGCGATGAGTTACGCGCCACCGCCCGGTCTACTGGTCGTGGACGCCATGACACCGCCCGTACTCGTGCTCAGCGGCCCCCTCACCCGGGACGGGGTGAGCGGGCCCTGCGACGCGCTGCGGGCGCTGCTGGACGGCGGGGGTGACGGCGGCGGAAGTGGAGGCGGTGGCGGAAGTGGAGGCGGCTCGGGCCGGGTGGTCGTGTGCGACGTCGCCGGGCTGGGTCCGGCCGGCCTCGCCGCCGTGAACCTGCTCGCACGGCTCCAGCTCACCGCCCGCCGGTCCGGCGGGCGGATACGGCTGCGCGACCCCTCACCGGCGCTGTGCGCCCTGCTCGACCTGGTCGGCCTCCGCTTCGAGGTGGAGGGGCAGCCCGAACAGCGGGAACCACCGCTCGGTGTCGAGGAAGCAGTGGAACCCGGTGATCCGGCCGTCTGATATCTCCAGCACCTGGACCGCCCACGGCGCGAAACCGCCGGCCTCCGGGTCCGGCTTGTACTGCGCGAACCCCGGCAGCCCGTTGACCTCCACCGGCACCAGCCGCGAACCCGCGCAGGCGGCGCCCAGCGTCGTCATGAAGCCCGTGATGTCGTCGACGCCGGTCAGCCAGAGGTCGAACGGCGGCATCGTCATGAGGGCGTCCTCGTGCAGCAGCGCGGTCAGCGCCGACATGTCGTACCCCTCGAACGCCGCCACGTAGCGCTCGAGCAGCTTCTGCTGCTCCTCGTCCAGCGGGTCGGACACCGACGCGTCGGCTCCCGGCTGCCGCCGCTCCGCCAGCGTCGCCCGGGCCCGCTGGAGCGCGCTGTTCACCGACGCGACCGACGTGCCCAGCAGCTCGGCGACCTCACTCGCCTTCCAGGCCAGCACCTCCCGCAGGATCAGCACCGCCCGCTGCCTGGCCGGCAGCTGCTGCAGCGCGGCCATGAAGGCGAGCCGCACCGACTCCTTGGCGACCGCCGCCTCCGCCGGGTCGGCCGGTGTGGGCAGCACCCGGGAGTCGGGCATCGGCTCCAGCCACGTGCTGTCCGGGCGGGGGGAGAGGGCCGCCTGCGCCAGCGGTGTGGACTCCGTCAGGTCCATCGGCCGGGCCCGCTTGTTGCCCGCCGACAGCATGTCCAGACAGACGTTGGTCGCGATGCGGTAGAGCCACGAGCGCAGGCTGGAGCGGCCCTCGAACCTGTCGAAGCTGCGCCAGGCGCGGATCATCGTGTCCTGCACCGCGTCCTCCGCCTCGAAGGAGGAGCCCAGCATCCGGTAGCAGTACCCGGTCAGTTCGACCCGGTGCGCCTCCAGCCTGGCGTCCAGATCGGTCGTCGTCGCGGTGCTGTTCGTCATCGTCGGCCCACCCCATGCGGTGTCGTCGCGGTCCACCACTTCGGAAGCTACCGCAGCCCACTGACAACGGCCCTCCGAGCCGACGAACGTGCAGGTCAGGGCCGCTGACCCAAGAGATTCCCCGCCCCCGCTCCTCAGAGGCCGGAAGGGCTGGGACCAGCCCTTCCGGCCTCTGAGGAGCGGGGGTCCGGAGCGGAGCCCCGGGGCGGGACGGGAAAGGGCGGCGGGGGCGGAAGGCCTCAGGCCGGCCGGACCACGGCCGCCCTCGCCGCCGCCCGGGTCCCGGCCAGGGTGATCGCCGCGACCCCGGCGACCGCCACCAGCCCGACTCCCACCGTCCCGGCCCAGCCCCCCGAGTGGAACGCGAGCGCGCCCACCGTGCTGCCCGCGCTGGACCCGACGTAGTACGCGGACTGGTACAGGGCCGACGCCTGCGCCCGCCCCACCGTCGCCGTCTTCCCGACCGCCGACGACGCCACCGCGTGCCCCGCGAAGAAGCCCGCCGTGATCAGCACCAGCCCCAGCAGCACCACCGGCAGCGACCCGGCCAGCGACAGCAGCAGCCCCGCCGCGGTCGTCCCGCCCCCCGCGTACAGCGCGCCCCGGCGGCCCAGCCGCCCCACCAGCCGCCCCGCCGCCGACGCCGAGGCCGTACCCACCAGGTAGACCAGGAAGATCGAGCCCACGATGCCCTGCGGCAGCGAGAACGGCGCCTCGGTCAGCCGGTAGCCGATGACCGTGTAGACCCCGCCGAACACCGTCATGAACAGCGCGCCGATGGCGTACAGACGCCGCAGCAGCGGGTTGGCGAGGTGGTCCCGGACGGTCCGCGCCAGCACGCGCGGCCGCAGCGAGCCCGGACGGAAGTGCCTCGGCGCCGGCAGCAGCAGCCGGAACGCCACCGCGCACGCCACCGCGACCGCGCCGATCACCCCGACGGCGACCCGCCAGCCCCACTCCTGAGCCACCCAGCCGGTGATCACCCGGCCGCTCATCCCGCCGACGCTGTTGCCGGCGACGAACAGCCCGATCGCGGTCACCAGCGCCTTCGGCGTGACCTCCTCCGCGAGGTACGCGGTCGCCGACGCCGGCAGCCCGGCCAGCGCCGCACCCTGCAGCGCCCGCAGCGCCACCAGCGCGCCCAGCGACGGCGCGAACGGCACCAGCAGTCCGAGGGTCACCGCGACGGCCAGCGAGGCCGTCATGACCGTACGCCGTCCGTAACGCTCCGACAGCGCGCTCATCGGCAGCACGAACAGCGCCAGGCCACCGGTCGCCGCCGCCACCGTCCAGCTCGCGTCACCCGCGCTCACCGCGAAGTCGCCGGAGATCAGCGGCAGCAGGGCCTGGGTGGAGTACAGCAGCGCGAAGGTCGCGACGCCCGCGAGGAACAGGGCGAGACTCATCCGGCGGTAACCGGGTCCGCCCGGATACATCCGGGAGTCGGGGACGGGCCGGGTCGAAGGAACGGATGCGACGGCGCCCACGCTGGTGGACGCCCCGGTACTGGCGGGAGTCATGCCTCGAAACTACGTACGCCCCCGCTCATCCGTCCAATGCATGGAATAGACATAATCGTTCCCATGGAGCATCAGCAGAGGTCATGGGAGCGACTGTCACGAACCAGTGACACACGAGACACGGAAGACATGGCGAGGCTGCTCGCACCCCGCCTCGCCCACTTCGCCGGCGTCGCCCGCACCGAGCACGTCACCCGCGCCGCCCAGGAGATGCAGGTCCCGCAGTCCACCCTCTCCCGGGCGATGGTCCGCCTCGAACAGGACCTGGGCGTCGAACTGTTCGCCCGCCACGGCCGCACCCTCTCCCTCACCCCGGCCGGCCGCACCTTCCTCACCTCCGTCGAGCGCGCCCTCGCCGAGATCGAGCGCGCCGCCGACGAGGTGCGCGCCGACGCCGACCCCGCCACCGGCAAGGTCGCCTTCGGCTTCCTGCACACCATGGGCGCCGAGACCGTCCCCGGCCTGCTGCACGCCTTCCGCGCCGACCACCCGCGCATCCGCTTCAGCCTGGTCCAGAACTACGGCGAGGCCATGCTGGAACGCCTCCGCGCGGGCGAACTCGACCTGTGCCTGACCTCCCCGGTGCCCGACGCCCCCGATCTCGTCGCCCGCCGCCTCGACGAGCAGAAACTGCGCCTGGTCGTCCCCGCCGACCACCGCCTCGCCGTCCGCCGCCGCATCCGCCTGGCCGAAGCCGCCGACGAGACCTTCGTGACCCTGGAACCCGGCTACGGCCTGCGCCGCATCACCGACGACCTCTGCGCCCAGGCCGGCTTCAGGCCCCGCATCGCCTTCGAGGGCGAGGAGGCCGAAACCCTGCGCGGCCTGGTGGCGGCGGGCCTGGGCGTGGCCCTCCTCCCCCCACCGGCCTTCCCCCGCCCCGGAGTGGTGGAACTGACGGTCACGGCCCCCCGGGCGGCCAGGGAGATCGGCGTGGCCTGGCTGGCCGGCCACCCGGACACGCCCCCGGTGGCGGCCTTCAAGAAGTTCCTCCTCTCCAAGAGAGGCACGCTGCTGCCCGCGTGAGAAGGGGCAACCGACTGCCGACGTAGGGGCAACACACCCAGGGGCGCGGGGCTGTACCGATATGCGGCTCCGCCGCGTGGGCGCGATCGGCCACCGACGGCCCGCAGTCCCGACACGACACGAACCGCAACGGCGCTACCGCCGCAAAGACTTGCCGAACCCGGCAGCAAGCGGCATCCGCAGCCCCAACGGCGGAGGCGCCGCCAAGGCGTCCCGCACGGGCCGTGAGAACGCCCGCCCGAACAGCACCCCCATCACGAAGTCCTCCGCCAGTGCCAGCACCTCGTCCCGGTACTGGCTCAAGCCGTGCCCGTCCGAGTGGACTTCGAACCGGCACACCTCCCGGTTCGCCTTCTTCGCCCGCGCCGCCAGCCGGAACGACAACTCGGGATCGCTCCGCGCGTCGTTCGTGCCGTGCACGATCAGCACCCGCCGCCCGGCGAGCTGTTTCACCGGTTCGGGTGGCGCCGCCACATCCTCGTCCGGCAGCCAGGGGGCCATCGCCAGCACGGAGTTGACGGCCTCGTGGCCCCCCGCGCGGAGCGCCGCCCTGCCGCCCATGCCGATCCCGGCGAGGCAGACGGGGACGTCCCCGTAGCGCCGCACGGCCTCGTCGGCGGCCCACGCGGCGTCGCGCGCGAGATGCGCCTCGCTGCCGTTCCAGCCCCGGTAGCGGTAGTGGACGACGTGGGCGGCGAGACCCTGGTCCCGGCCCGCGCGGGTGAGACGGCGCCCCAGGGCGCGTACGGAGGCGGCCGCCACCACGGCGGACGGTCTGCGGCCGGACACCTCCTCGCCGCCGGGGAGCAGCAGTACCACTCCGCTCACCGTCGTCGGCTCCGGGCCGAGCGCCCTCCCCAGCCGGGCCGTGCGAACCGGCGTCGCTTCCTGTGCCATGACAGAACATTCTCAGAAGCGCGGGTGTACTCCACCCGGCCGTGCGGTCACCGTTGGGTATCGACGGATTCGCCCGCCAGGTGATCTACGCGCGTAGGAGTTAGAGTGCGGAGATGACCAGCCAGACCACCGCGAACACCCCGACGACGGAGCAGATCCGCCGGGCGCCCAAGGTTCTGCTGCACGACCACCTCGACGGCGGGCTGCGCCCCGGCACCGTCGTGGACCTGGCCCGCGAGAGCGGGTACGCCCGGCTCCCCGAGACCGACCCCGACAAGCTCGGCCTGTGGTTCAGGGAGGCCGCCGACTCCGGCTCCCTGGAGCGGTACCTGGAGACGTTCTCGCACACCGTCGGCGTCATGCAGACCCGCGACGCCCTCGTCCGGGTCGCCGCCGAGTGCGCCGAGGACCTCGCCGAGGACGGGGTCGTCTACGCCGAGGTGCGCTACGCGCCCGAGCAGCACCTCGAAGGCGGACTGACCCTCGAAGAGGTCGTCGAGGCGGTCAACGAGGGCTTCCGGCAGGGGGAGCGGCGCGCGAAGGGGAACGGCCACCGCATCCGGGTCGGCGCCCTCCTCACCGCGATGCGGCACGCCGCCCGCTCCCTGGAGATCGCCGAACTCGCCAACCGCTACCGGGACCTGGGCGTCGTCGGCTTCGACATCGCGGGCGCCGAGGCCGGCTACCCGCCCACCCGGCACCTCGACGCCTTCGAGTACCTGAAGCGGGAGAACAACCACTTCACCATCCACGCCGGCGAGGCGTTCGGGCTGCCGTCCATCTGGCAGGCCCTCCAGTGGTGCGGCGCCGACCGGCTCGGGCACGGGGTGCGCATCATCGACGACATCCGGGTCCGCGACGACGGCACGGTCGAACTAGGCCGGCTGGCCTCCTACGTCCGCGACAAGCGCATCCCGCTGGAGCTCTGCCCGAGCTCCAACCTCCAGACCGGGGCCGCCGCCTCGTACGCCGAGCACCCCATCGGCCTGCTGCGCCGGCTGCACTTCCGGGCCACGGTGAACACCGACAACCGCCTGATGTCCCACACCGGCATGAGCCGGGAGTTCGAGCACCTGGTCGAGGCGTTCGGTTACACGCTGGACGACATGCAGTGGTTCTCCGTCAATGCGATGAAATCGGCGTTCATTCCTTTCGATGAACGGCTGGCCATGATCAATGACGTCATCAAGCCCGGATACGCCGAGCTGAAATCCGAATGGCTGTTCCGTCAGACGGCTTCCACCAGCGGTTCTCCGGAAAGGGAAAGCTGAGGCCGGCGTCCGGGGAAAACGTGAACACCGCGGGCGTTCACCATCCGTCCGCATTTCGATGTTTGCGGCGGGAGCGGCCCCGTGCCTACGGTCTCAGCACCGCTCACTCCCCGTATCCCATTTCGAGGACGCATTCCATGAAGCAGTCTGCTGCCAAGACCCTCGGTGTCGCCGTGCTGGGTGCCGCCTTCGCCGCCGCCGGTCCCGGTGCCGCCCACGCGGCCCCGGCCGTCCCGGACGCCGCTCCGGCGCTGGACACCGTCGACCGGGCCGTACCGGCGGAGAAGCTGTCCACCGCGCTGCCCGACTCGGACCGGGCGCTGGCGACGGGCCAGGAACTGGCCGGCACCGGCGCGGCGGCCGCGCAGCCGGTCGCCGCGCAGGTGGGCCCGGAGGTCCCGGCCGCCGGTCTCCTCGGTGGCCTGCCGCTGCAGGGCCTGCCCACCCAGGGCGTCGCTCTCAACGGGGTGCCGGTCGGCGCCTGACCCCGCCCGGCGGGAACGTACCGAGGGGGCGCGACCCGGTCCAGGGTCGCGCCCCCGCGGCGTACGCGCGGGGGACGGCGCGGCGGAGTCACCAGGCGGCCCGGGCCTTGTCCTCCGACGGCAACAGGATCCACAGCGCTATGTACAGCAGGAACTGCGGTCCCGGGAGCAGGCACGACAGCAGGAAGATCACCCGCATCGTGGTCGTGGAGGTGCCGAAGCGCCGGGCCAGCGCGGCGCACACTCCGCCGATCATGCGGTCGTTGGTGGGGCGGACGAGGCGGCTCATCGCGACTCCTTCGTGAGCGGTACGAGGCCTCCCGACCGGCTGCCTCCGTGCACTCCACGTTACGGAGACGAAGGGGGCAAAGCATCACTCCACGGGGCGATCCCGACCCTGGGAATCGTCGGGGTCCTCCCCTGAGACGCCTCCTCCACGAGGAGGGCCGGGACGGCCCGCCGCACCGCCAGGCGGCGCAGCCGGGCGCGGCCCGCCGGCACCACCGCCGCATGCGCGAGCGCCGCGCCCGCCGTGTTGAGCAGCAGCGAGTCGACGTCCACGACCTGGCCGGGCACCGCCGTCTGCAACATCTCGACGGCCAGTGACACCAGCGCGGCCGCCGCCGTGGTGCGGATCAGCGAACCCAGCCGCGAGACGGCCAGCCGGCCCCCGGCCATCGGCAGCAGCACCCCCAGCGGCGCGAGCAGCGCCAGCCCCTCACCGACCCGGCGGACCCCCGTCGTCCAGCCCAGCGCGAAGTCGCCCCGGATGCCGTCCAGCGGCCGCAGATTGGCGGGCATCACCCAAGGGACGTCCAGAGGGCGCAGCGTGTACCAGGCGACGAACGCGAGATACGCGGCCAGGAGGAGACCCCCTGTCACACGGATACGGGTCGCGGCGGAGCTGCCGATGAGGCCTTGACGCTGCACGCCCCCCTAGACGCGGCCGCCGGCACGATCGGTTCCGGGATGTCACCCGTTCACCGCATGAGGCATGCGCCACAGCGCGGGCTCACCCGCCGGTGGCCTCCGAGGACGGCGGTTCCCCGTCGTCCGGCCGGGACCGGACCTCGTCCGTGCACTCGTAGCGGCGCGGCCGGGCGTCGTCGGGACCGCCCAGGACCACCGAGCCGTCGCCCTCGGCCGCCGCCGAGTCGGAGAAGGTGCACACGACCTGCGCGAGCCCGGCGGGGGTGAGACTCCCGAGTGCGGTGCTCAGCCGCAGCGTGTCCTCCGGATCGTCGGGCCGCGGACCGCTCACGGTCGTACCGGGCCGCACCCGCGTGCCGTACCCGGCCTGCTGCTCGGCGGCCGACGGCTCCTCGGACAACTCGTCCAGCAGTCCCTGCGCCACCGGCACGCGCCGCGAGTCCGCCGCCCCGTCCGGCACCCGCACCGTCCGGTCCACGGCCACCAGCGACGACCCGCACAGCAGGAACACCCGCACCGGCAGCCCCCGCTCCGCCTGCGCCGGTGCCTCCGGCTCGGCCGGCGAGCAGAGCACCCGCGACGGCGCCGGCCCGAAGTCGGTCGGCACCTCCGTGGCCCGTATCCCGCACCCGGCGAGCAGCGCCCCGAGCGCTCCCGCGGCCAGCAGCGCCGGCACACGGCGCACGGCGGTCCGTCGTACGTTCATCAGGCCCCCTCAGCGCCCTCGTCCCCGGCCCCGCCGGTCCCTTCGGTCTCCTCCGAGGGGCTCTGCGCGGACACGTCCCGCGGCAGCCGCAGGGTGAACACGGCACCGCCCTCGGGGGAGTTGGCCGCGGTGATCTCGCCGCCGTGGATGTGGGCGTTCTCCAGCGCGATGGACAGCCCCAGACCACTGCCCTCGGAACGCGGCCGCGAGGCGCTCGCCTTGTAGAAGCGGTCGAAGACGTGCGGCAGGACCTCCTCCGGGATGCCCGGCCCGTGGTCCCGCACCTCGATGACCACCGTGCCCCCGTCCCCGGCGCCCTCCGCGCCCTCCTCCCGCACCGAGACCCGCACCGGCGACCCGCCGTGCTTCAGCGCGTTCCCGATCAGGTTCGCCAGGATCACGTCCAGCCGGCGCGGGTCGATCCGGGCGTGGATGCCGCGCTCGGCGTCCAGGTCGACCGCGTCCAGCCAGGCACGCGCGTCGATGCAGGCGGTGATCTGGTCGGACATGTCGACGTCGTCGAGGACCAGCCGGGCGGTGCCCGCGTCGAAGCGGGTCACCTCCATCAGGTTCTCCACCAGGTCGTTCAGCCGCCGGGTCTCGCTCACCACCAGCCGTACCGCGGGCTCGATCATCGGATCGATGCCGCCGCCCTCGGACTCCAGCTCCTCCTCCAGGACCTCGGTCACCGCCGTGATCGCGGTCAGCGGCGTACGCAGCTCGTGGCTCATGTCCGCCACGAACCGCCGGGACGCCTCGTCGCGTCCCGCCATGTCCGCCACCCGCTTCTCCAGCGCCTCGGCCGCCTTGTTGAACGTCCGGGACAGATCCGCCAGTTCATCGGTGCCCGACACCCTGAGCCGCGTGTCCAGCTTCCCCTCGCCGAGCCGCCGCGCGGCCACGCCGAGCCGCTGCACCGGCTTCAGCACCGTCGTGGCCGCCGCGTGCGCGAGCAGCGCGGAACCTATCAGCGCCAGCCCGGTGGCGATCCCCAGCGACCAGGCCAGCGAGTTGAGGTCCTTGGCCTCCGGCTCCAGCGACTTCAGCATGTAGCCGGTCGGCCCGCCGCCGATCACCCGCGTCCCCGCCACCAGGTACGGGGTGTCGCCGTCGACGATCCGCTGCCAGTACAGGTGGTGCGGGGCCGTGTTGTTCGACGTGATCCTCTGCCGCTCGGTCACCGCCTCGCGCAGCGAGACCGGCACGTCCTGCAGCGAGAAGCCGTTCAGCCCGCCCGAACCGCCGTACACGGTCCGCCCGTCGGGGTCCTCGGCGACCAGCAGCACGGTGAAGCGCTGGCTGCTGTTCGCCATCTGGCCCGCCGTGCGCTGCAGTTCGTCCTGCGTGGGGTGCTCGGGCAGCGCGCCCGCCCGGTTCCGCATCTCCTGCTCGAAGTCGCGCAGCACCGCGTCCTGGGTACGGGTCAGCACCGACTCGCGGTTCAGCCAGTACGCGATGCCGGACGCGGACACCGCGGCGGTCAGCGCGACCAGCCCGAACACCACGACCAGCCGCAGCCGCAGGCTGGTGAACCGCAGCCGTGACCAGACTCCCCTGCGCGCCGCGGACCAGTCGCGGGACCCCCTTGGTGCTCCTGTGTCACTGAGGCGTGTCCAGCCGGTAGCCGACACCGCGCACGGTACGGATCAGCGTCGGGGACGACGGCACGTCCTCGACCTTGGCCCGCAGCCGCTGGACGCACGCGTCCACCAGGCGCGAGTCGCCCAGGTAGTCGTGCTCCCACACCAGCCGCAGCAGCTGCTGCCGGGACAGCGCCTGGCCCGGACGCCGGCTCAGCTCCAGCAGCAGCCGCAGCTCGGTCGGCGTCAGCTGGAGGTCCTCGCCGTTCTTCGTCACCGTCATCGCCGAACGGTCGATGACCAGGCTGCCGAAGGTCGCCGAGTCACTGGACTCCCGCTCCCCGCGCCGCAGCACCGCCCGGATGCGGGCGTCCAGCACCCGGCCCTGCACCGGTTTGACGACGTAGTCGTCGGCACCGGACTCCAGCCCGACCACCACGTCGATGTCGTCGTTGCGCGCGGTCAGCAGGATGATCGGCAACTGGTCCGTGCGCCGGATGCGCCGGCACACCTCGAACCCGTCGATGCCGGGCAGCATCACATCCAGCACGATCAGATCCGGCCGCTGCTCGCGCAGCAGCTTCAGACCGTCCTCACCGCTGGCAGCGGTCGCCACCCGGTGGCCCTGGCGCGTCAGGGAGAGCTCCAGGGCCGTGCGGATGGCGTCGTCGTCCTCGATCAGCAACAGGGAAGGCACGGGCTCATTCTGGCCCATGGAGGGCTTCCTGTTCGACCCGTGGACGGCAGATGCCCGTTGAGCCCCCATACGTGCCGCTCCGTCCATGGACGTCGGTGAAGGATCCGCGGCCCCGCCGCGGCCGACCCCTGTGACACGTCTGTGACAGTCGGCTGACACGGCCATGAAGGTCCACCGGCAAGCTTTTCGGCACAAGCACAACGGCAGGGCAGAACACCGGAAGTCCACGACGGGGGGCGCGAGATGAACACGCTGCACGGCACCAGCACCAGCGCAGTGATCACGCGTCTGCACGACGTGCACCGGTGTTCCGAGAAGTCCGGTGCGGTGAGCATGCGGGGGTGCGCTCGCAGCACCGGGCGTCAGCACACCACGATCATGACGGTGGTTGACGCGCCCACGGGGGAGACCGACGGGGGGAACGCGTACGGGGAGGGCCCGGGGGAGCGCCGCTCGCTGACGGAGGCGGAGTTCACCGCCTACGTCCAGGAGCGCCGCGCCTCCCTGTACGCCACCGCCTACCACCTGACCGGCGACCGCTTCGAGGCCGAGGACTTGCTGCAGAGCGCGCTGTTCTCGACCTACCGGGCGTGGGACCGGATCAGCGACAAGGCGGCGGTCGGCGGATACCTCCGCCGCACCATGACCAACCTGCACATCAGCGCGTGGCGCCGCCGCAAGCTGAACGAGTACCCGACCGAGGAGCTGCCGGAGACGGCCGGTGACACGGACGCGATGCGCGGCACCGAGCTGCGCGCCGTGCTGTGGCAGGCGCTGGCCCGGCTGCCCGAGCTCCAGCGGACCATGCTGGTCCTGCGCTACTACGAGGGCCGCACGGACCCGGAGATCGCGGACATCCTCGGCATCAGTGTCGGCACGGTGAAGTCCAGCATCTGGCGGTCGCTCCGCCGGCTGCGCGAGGACGAGGTCCTCAGCTTCGGCCGTGACGAGGAGAACGCCTTCGGGGAGCTCGTCGCCTGAAGGTTCGGGGGAAAACGGGGGCCGGGATCCGGGGGATCCCGGGAGACCCGGGGGGAACCGCGGGGACGTCGGGGGACGTCACCGTGACCGACGGGGGACCGGAGGGGGAAGCACGAAGGGGTCACGGGGGACCTCTGCGGATCCGGGGGACCTAGAGGGATCCGGGTGACCACGGGGGAACACGGGGGATCACGGGGGAGTACGAAACAGCGGGACTGGAGGGCCGGGGGGCCCGCCCAGTCCCGCCTTTCGTTTCGTTCGTGCGCCGGGACCGCTAGGCCGGGGTGCTCGTACCCGTCGGCGCCGGGCGTCCGGCCACCGCCGCCCTCGCGAGGCGGCCCAGCGCCTCGTCCCGGTCACAGGCGTACGCGCCCAGCGCCGTCTGACGGGCCACGATCGACCGCTCCAGCCGCATCAGCCGCCAGCCGCGGCGCAGCAGGAACGGCACCGACTTGCGGCCCTCCTTCAGGTCCCGCAGGAACCGCCGCCGGAACGTCCGCACCGGACCGCGGTTCAGGCACAGCGCGTCGGCCAGCAGGCCCAGTTCACGGCAGCGCTCGACGATCTCCGCGGCGAAGATGCCCTCGGCGATGAACAGCGGCGTGCCGCCGATGTCGACGGTCCCCTCGCCGGTACGGGCGCTCAGCGCGATGTCGTAGACGGGAACCGGCGTACGACGCGTGCGGCACAGCCGGTCGATCGCGGCGACGGCGGTGTCCGCGTCCCAGGAGCCGGGGTGGTCCCAGTCGATGTCGGAACTGCCCGCCACGAGGGGCAGGGTCGGGTCGTCGCCCTCCTTGTAGAAGTCGTCGAGGCGCAGCACGGGAAGACCGGAACGGGCCGCGATGAGGGACTTGCCGGAGCCGGAGGGGCCGCAGAGCAGCACGACTCGCGCGGATATGGGCGACAGGGAACTCACGGGACACCAGTCTGAGGCATCCTCCGGGCGGAGTACGCCCCGCGGTACGGCTTTGAAGCGCGCGTCACACTTCGACTACGCTCCGTTTCGGCCCGATTACCCGGTGGAAGTGGCAGGTGGCGGAGCGATGGCCCGACACAAGGCACCCGGGACGCCGACCGCCCGACGCGCCCTGGCCGTCCTCGCGACCGCCTCGGTGGCGCTCGCTTCCGTGGCAACCGTGGCGACCACGCGGGAGACGGCGTGACGTTCGCCCCGTCCGTCGAGCGCCCGTGGCGTGATGCGTGGCCCGTGGTCGCGCAGGCCGGCGACGGCAACGCCTGATCGACGGGCGCGTGTTGGCTGTACTTTACCGACATCGGGCCGGCCGACAGCGCCTTCCCCGCCACCGTAGCGAGGTATTGACATGCGCCGATCCCTGTTCGTCCCGCTGCTGGCGGTGGCCCTGACCGGATGCTCGGTCCTCGGTCGGGACACGCCGTGCACCGAGGCCGCCGCGGACTCGCAGGTGTCCGTCGTGTGGCGGCCCGCCGACTTCGGCGGGCCGGACGCGGCGAAACTCCGGCTGTGCGTGGACGGCGCCTGCGGGGAGCGGGCGTCGGGCGGTCCCGACGACCCGTTCATGTCGCTGGCGGTCCGTCTGCCCGACGACGTCGGCGCGAAGACCGTGCCGGTGCGGCTCGTCGTGACGTCCGCGAAGAGCGGTGACACGGTCGTCGAGGACAGCACCGGGACCGAGCTGACGGAACAGCACCCCAACGGCGCGTCCTGTCCGCCCACCGTCTGGACGGCGACGTTCCGTGCCCACCCCGCCGAGGGCCTCACCTCACCCAAGGGCCTGAAGCTCCAGGACTGAATCCCTACGCGAGGCGCCTGTCCCCCGGCAGCAGCGGGGAACAGGCGCCTCGCGCCTCATGCGTACCTTCCGAACGGGTTGATCATCGGCAACGGACGCCGTGTCGCACCCGGCCGGCGGTGCGCGAAGACGGCCGGCGGTGCGGGGTGGTCGGTCAGTAGGCGGAGCCCGAGGCGCCCAGTGAGCCCGTCGGGTGCCAGACCGTCTTGGTCTCCAGGAACGCCGTCATGCGGTCGGTGCCGGGAGTCGCCGACCAGTCGTCCACGGGCTGTGGACGCAGGACGCGCTTGAGGTTGTCCGCGGCCGCGATCTCCAGCTCCTTCGCCAGCACCTCGTCGGCGCCCGCGAGGTCGATCGCGTTGACGTCCTGGTGCGCGGCGAGCGGGGCGGCGATCTCCGCCGTGCGGCCGGAGAGGACGTTGACCACGCCGCCGGGGAGGTCGGAGGTGGCCAGCACCTCGCCGAGGGAGAGGGCGGGGAGCGGGGACTTCTCGGACGCCACCACGACCGCCGTGTTGCCGGTGGCGATGACCGGGGCGACCACCGAGACCAGGCCCAGGAAGGACGAGTCCTGGGGGGCGAGGACGGCGACCACGCCCGTCGGCTCCGGGGAGGACAGGTTGAAGTACGGGCCCGCGACCGGGTTGCCGCCGCCGATCACCTGGGCGATCTTGTCGGTCCAGCCCGCGTACCAGACCCAGCGGTCGATCGCCGCGTCGACCTGCGCCGCCGCCTTCGACTTCGACAGGCCCTCGGCGTCGGCGACCTCCGCGACGTACTGGTCACGGCGGCCTTCGAGCATCTCCGCGATCCGGTACAGGATCTGGCCGCGGTTGTACGCAGTCGCACCGGACCAGCCGCCGAACGCCTTGCGCGCGGCGACCACCGCGTCACGGGCGTCCTTGCGGGAGGAGAGGGGCGCGTTCGCCAGCCACTTGCCCTTCGAGTCGCTCACCTCGTACACCCGGCCGCTCTCGGAACGCGGGAACTTCCCGCCGACGTACAGCTTGTAGGTCTTGAGGACACTCAGTCGCTGCTCGGACTTCTCAGACATCGAGGTACGCCTCCAGGCCGTGGCGGCCGCCCTCGCGGCCGAAGCCCGACTCCTTGTAGCCGCCGAACGGCGAGGTCGGGTCGAACTTGTTGAACGTGTTGGACCAGATCACACCCGCGCGGAGCTTGTTCGCGACCGCCAGGATGCGCGAGCCCTTCTCCGTCCAGATCCCCGCCGACAGGCCGTACGGGGTGTTGTTGGCCTTGGCGACGGCCTCGTCGGGCGTGCGGAAGGTGAGGACGGACAGGACCGGGCCGAAGATCTCGTCGCGGGCGACCGTGTGCGCCTGGGTGACCTTCGTGAACAGCGTCGGGGCGAACCAGTAGCCGTTCTCCGGGAGTTCGCAGGCCGGGGACCAGCGCTCGGCGCCCTCCGCCTCGCCCTGGTCGGCCAGCGCGGTGATCCGGGCCAGCTGCTCGGCGGAGTTGATCGCGCCGATGTCGGTGTTCTTGTCCAGCGGGTCGCCGAGGCGGAGCGTGGTCAGGCGGCGCTTGAGGGAGTCCAGGAGTTCGTCGTGGATCGACTCCTGGACCAGCAGGCGGGAGCCCGCGCAGCAGACCTGGCCCTGGTTGAAGAAGATGCCGTTGACGATGCCCTCGACGGCCTGGTCGACGGGTGCGTCGTCGAAGACGATGTTGGCGCCCTTGCCGCCCAGTTCGAGGGTCAGCTTCTTGCGGGTGCCCGCGACCGTGCGCGCGATCTCCTTGCCGACGGCGGTCGAACCGGTGAAGGCGACCTTGTTCACGTCCGGGTGGGCGATCAGCGCGGCGCCGGTGCGGCCGTCGCCGGTGACGATGTTGACGACGCCCTTGGGCAGGCCCGCCTGGCGGCAGACGTCCGCGAAGAAGAGCGCGGAGAGGGGGGTCGTCTCGGCGGGCTTCAGCACCACCGTGTTGCCGGTCGCGAGCGCCGGGGCGATCTTCCACGCCAGCATCAGCAGGGGGAAGTTCCAGGGGATGACCTGGCCCGCCACGCCGAGGGGGCGCGGGTTCGCGCCGTAGCCGGCGTGGTCGAGCTTGTCGGCCCAGCCCGCGTAGTAGAAGAAGTGCGCGGCGACCAGGGGGAGGTCGGTGTCGCGGGTCTCCTTGATCGGCTTGCCGTTGTCGAGGGTCTCGAGGACGGCCAGCTCGCGGCTGCGCTCCTGGACGAGGCGGGCGATGCGGAAGAGGTACTTCGCGCGCTCGGAGCCCGGGAGCGCCGACCACTTCTCGAAGGCCTTGCGGGCGGCCCTCACGGCGCGGTCGACGTCCGCCTCACCGGCCTCGGCGACCTCGGAGAGGACCTCCTCGGTGGAGGGGGAGACGGTCTTGAAGACCTTGCCGTCGGCCGCCTCGGTGAACTCGCCGTCGATGAAGAGGCCGTACGACGGGGCGATGTCGACGACCGAGCGGGACTCGGGCGCCGGTGCGTACTGGAATGCGGATGCCATGGTGATCAGTCCACCGTCACGTAGTCGGGGCCGGAGTAGCGGCCGGTGGCCATCTTCTGACGCTGCATCAGCAGATCGTTCAGCAGCGAGGAGGCGCCGAAGCGGAACCAGTGGTTGTCCAGCCAGTCCTCGCCCGCGGTCTCGTTGACCAGGACCAGGAACTTGATGGCGTCCTTCGACGTGCGGATGCCGCCGGCCGGCTTCACACCGACCTGGACGCCGGTCCGGTCACGGAAGTCGCGGACCGCCTCCAGCATGAGGAGGGTGTTCGCCGGGGTCGCGTTGACGGCGACCTTGCCGGTCGAGGTCTTGATGAAGTCCGCGCCGGCCAGCATGCCGAGCCAGCTGGCGCGGCGGATGTTGTCGTACGTCGACAGCTCGCCCGTCTCGAAGATGACCTTGAGGCGGGCGTCCGCCCCGCAGGTCTCCTTCACGGCGGTGATCTCGTCGTACACCTTCAGGTAGTTCCCCGCGAGGAACGCCCCGCGGTCGATGACCATGTCGATCTCGTCCGCGCCGGCGGCGACGGCCTCGCGGACGTCCGCCAGCTTCACGGCGATCGGGGCGCGGCCGGCCGGGAAGGCGGTGGCGACGGAGGCGACCTTGACGGCGGAGCCGGCGACGGCCTCCTTCGCCGTGGCCACCATGTCGGGGTAGACGCAGACCGCGGCCGTGGCGGGCGTGGTGCGGTCGGTGGGGTCGGGACGGACCGCCTTCGCGCCGAGCGCCCGGACCTTGCCCGGGGTGTCCGCGCCTTCCAGCGTCGTCAGGTCGACCATCGAGATGGCGAGGTCGATGGCGTACGCCTTCGCGGTCGTCTTGATCGAGCGGGTGCCGAGGGAGGCGGCACGCGCCTCCAGGCCGACCGCGTCGACGCCGGGCAGCCCGTGGAGGAAGCGGCGCAGCGTGCCGTCGGACGCGGTGACGTCGCTGAGAGCATGGGGTGCAGTGGTGGGCATGGTCACCAGACGAGCATATCTACGCGCGTAGCGGCTGTACAGCCCCGGACCGGATCCCGGGGGGCGTCCCGTGCGGCGTCCCAGGAGGCGCCGAAGGGGGCCGTCCCGGGGGCTCGACGGGGTCGCGGTGCCCGGTGGGTACGGGTTCCACCGCGTACGGCGTCCCCGGGGGCGTCGTGCAGAATCGGGGGCATGACCTCCCCCGAGCAGCAGTCGCCCGACCCGGAGCCCACGAAGCCGGCCGGGTCCGCGGCGCCCCGGTACCAGGACCGCATCTACCGCTCGCCCGCGGCCCTCGTCGGCGGTGTGCTGATACTCGCCGTCATCGGGTGGCTCGGCGTCGACGCGCTGTTCGCCGGGGAGGGCCGCACCCCGTGGCTGGCCCTCGCCGCGATGCTCCTCCTCGTGCCGCTGATCGTCGCCTACACCCTGCGCCCCGCCGTGTACGTGAACGACGACCGGCTGCGCGTCCGCAACCCGTTCCGCGTGATCGTGCTGCCCTGGGGACAGGTCGCCTCGCTGCGGTCCGGTTTCACCAACGAGGTCTTCACCGAGTCCGGCGCGAAGTACCAGCTGTGGGCCCTCCCGGTGTCGCTGCGGGCCCGCAGCAAGGCGAACCGGCAGGAGGCGCGGGCCGCCGCGCGGGCCGAGCTCGGCGGCGGCGGACGCGGGGGCCGTGGCAGCCGTGGTGCGGAGGGCCTCGCCGAGGGGCCCCGACGGCACGAGAGCGACCGGGCGATGGACGAGATGCGCGAGCTGCACGAGCGGCGGCAGGGCGCCGAGGCCGCGCAGGGCGAGGTGACCGTGCGGTGGGCCTACGAGATCGCGGCGCCCGCCGTCGCGGGGGCGGTGCTGCTGGCGGTGCTGCTGGCGGTGGGATGAGGCTGCTGGCGGTGGGATGAGGACGAGCGGGTGACGCGGGGCGAGCGCGCTCGCCCCGCGTGGGGTTTCCTCGGGTGTCGGCCGCCTCGGATGCCGGCCGCCTCGGATGCCGGCCACCTCAGGTGTCGGCCGCCTCAGGTGTCGGCCGCCTCGGATGCCGGCCACCTCAGGTGTCGGCCGCCTCGGGTGCCGGCCGCCTCAGATGCCGGCCGCCTCGGACAGGTCCTGCTTGATCCTCGCGAGGAGGGCCGTCGCCTTCGCGCGGGCCTCGGGGAGGTCGGCCCTCGTCGCGACCGGGACCACCACCTCCAGGTAGCACTTCAGCTTCGGCTCCGTACCGCTGGGGCGGACGACGACGCGGGCGCCGTCGAGGGTGTAGCGCAGGCCGTCGGTGGGCGGGAGGCCGTCCGTGCCCCGCGTCAGGTCCTCGGCCCTGGTGATCGGCAGACCGGCGAGGCGGGCCGGGGGCCGCTCGCGCAGGCGGAGCATCGCGTCGGCGATGACGGAGAGGTCCTCGACGCGGACCGAGAGCTGGTCGGTGACGTGCAGACCGTGCTCGACGGCGAGGTCGTCGAGCAGGTCGAGGAGGGTGCGGCCCTCCTCCTTGAGGGTGGAGGCCAGCTCCGTGATCAGGAGCGCGGCGGTGATGCCGTCCTTGTCGCGCACGCCGTCGGGGTCGACGCAGTAGCCGAGGGCCTCCTCGTAGCCGTAGCGCAGGCCCTCGGCGCGGGCGATCCACTTGAAGCCGGTGAGGGTCTCGGCGTGGGGCAGGCCGGCCTTCTCGGCGATGCGGCCGAGGAGGCTCGACGAGACGATCGACTCCGCGAACGTGCCGGTCGCTCCGCGGCGGACCAGGTGGGCGGCGAGCAGGGCGCCGACCTCGTCGCCGCGCAGCATGCGCCAGTCCGCGCCGGTCGTGCCGGTCGTGCCGGTCGTGCCGTCCTTGACGGCCGCGGCGCAGCGGTCGGCGTCCGGGTCGTTGGCGATGACCAGGTCGGGGTCCGTCTCCCGGGCCTTCGTGAAGGCCAGGTCCATCGCACCGGGTTCCTCCGGGTTGGGGAACGCGACGGTCGGGAACTCCGGGTCGGGGTCGGCCTGCTCGGTGACGAGGACGGGCTCGGGGAAGCCGGCCCGTTCGAAGGCGGCGAGGAGGACGTCCTTGCCGACGCCGTGCATCGCCGTGTAGACGGTGCGGGCGGTGCGGGGGGAGTCCTTCGACAGGACCGCGTCCGTGCGGGCGAGGTAGGCGTCCAGGACGGTGTCGTCGAGGGTCTCCCAGCCTTCGGTGGGGCGGGGGACCGTGGTGAGCGAGGCCACGGCCTCGATCTCGGCGGCGATCTCCGCGTCGGCCGGGGGGACGATCTGGGAGCCGTCGCCGAGGTACACCTTGTAGCCGTTGTCGCGGGGCGGGTTGTGGCTGGCGGTGACCTCGACTCCGGCGACGGCGCCGAGGTGCCTGATGGCGAAGGCGAGGACGGGGGTGGGGAGGGGGCGGTTCAGGACGGCCGCGCGCAGTCCGGCGCCCGTCATGACGGCGGCGGTGTCCTCGGCGAAGTCGCGGGACTTGTGGCGGGCGTCGTAGCCGATGACGACGAGGCCGTCGGTGTGGCCGTGCTTCCTGAGGTACGCGGCGAGGCCGGCGGCTGCGCGGATGACGACGGAGCGGTTCATGCGCATCGGGCCCGCGCCGAGTTCGCCTCGGAGGCCGGCGGTGCCGAACTGGAGGGTGCCACTGAAGCGGGCGGCGATTTCGGCGTGGTCGCCGGTGTCGACGAGGTGGGCGAGTTCCTCGCGGGTGTCCGGGTCGGGGTCCTCGGCGAGCCACGCCTGGGCCTGTGCGATGAGGGCGTCGTCTTGCACGTTCGGTCGGCCTCTCTCGTTGGTCGTCTGTCGGGGTTTCGTGCGCGGTCCTGTGCCGGTGGCGCAGTGTTCGGTCGGGTGGGGATTGAGTGGCGCCTGCGGCTTCGGTGGGGTGCGGGTGGTCTGCCTGCGGCGCAGTGTGTCGGTCCGGTGGGGGTGGGCGTGGTGCCTGGGGTCGGTGGGTGGGGCGGGGCCGGGGGGGGGGTGTCCGTCCTCGGACCGGCGCGGATCACGTTTCTCGGTGGGGGTGCGGGGTGCGGACGCGCCAGCCACTGCGGGCGGCCACCCCCGCCCCGTCCCCTTCCCGCCGTACGCGGCCACCCCTATCGCTACCACCGCCGCCGCTCCTGTGGGCAGCCGCTGCCTCCGCTCCCGCGGGCGGGCAACCGCTTCCGCGGGCGGGCAACCGCTTCCGCGGGCAGTCGTGCCGCTGGGGTGATGGGGGAGGGTGGGCGCTGGGGGTACCCCCTCTGGGGGAGGCGCCCCGTAAGCGCCGGGTTGCGTGAGTACCCCCCGGCCCGCACCCACGCAGGGCCCCCTGAGGGCACCGAGCCGCGTGGACACCCCCGGCCGGCCCCGACGCGGGGCACCCGGCAAGGCGCCAGGCTGTGAAGCCACCTCCGGTCGGCCCCGGCGCGGCGTACCCCACGGCCGCCGGGCTGCGCCGGCCCACGCGCGGTGCCCGCTGGACATCGTCCACCGCCCGGCTCGCCTTCGTGCCGCCCGCGCACCGGTCACCGCGTCCTACAGGCGGCCGAGCACCTGCGCCAGCAGGGAGCCCATCCGGGTGGCGGAGTCCCGGCCCGCCTGGAGGACCTCCTCGTGGTTGAGCGGCTCGCCCGTCATCCCCGCCGCCAGGTTGGTGACCAGGGAGATGCCCAGGACCTCCGCCCCCGCCTCACGGGCGGCGATGGCCTCGAGCACCGTCGACATGCCGACCAGGTCCGCCCCGATCACCCGGGCCATCCGGATCTCCGCCGGAGTCTCGTAGTGCGGGCCGGGGAACTGCGCGTAGACCCCCTCCTCCAGCGTGGGGTCGATCTCCTTGCACAGCGCCCGCAGGCGGGGCGAGTAGAGATCGGTGAGGTCGACGAAATGGGCGCCGACGATCGGCGAGGTCGCCGTGAGGTTGATGTGGTCGCTGATCAGGACCGGCTGACCGGGGCGCATACCCGCCCGCAGACCCCCGCAGCCGTTCGTCAGGACGATCGTCTTCGCCCCCGCGGCCACGGCCGTACGGACACCGTGGGCCACCGCGGCGACTCCGCGTCCCTCGTAGTAGTGCGTACGGCCCAGGAACACCAGGGCCCGCTTCGCACCGATGACGTACGAGCGGATCGTGCCCCCGTGGCCCTCCACCACCGGCGGCGGGAAACCGGGCAGCTCGGTGACCCGGAACTCGGCCTCGGGCGTGCCGAGGGCGTCCACGGCCGGGGCCCAGCCGGAGCCCATCACGAGGGCGACGTCGTGGGTCTCGGCGCCGGTGAGTTCGCGCAGGCGCGCGGCGGCGGCGTCGGCTGCGGCGTACGGGTCGCCCTGGATGTCGTCCGGAAGAAGAGAAGCGTTCACGCGATGAGGGTAGCCGGTATTCGCCTACGCGCGTAGATGTCGGGGCCGACGGGTTGGCGATCGTTGTCTCGTCGTTTCCCGCGAGAGGCGTCAGCAGGGGCGCTTGCGAAGTTCCATCACGTAGTCGTGGGGCGCGCCCGCGGACTCGGCCGCGTCGGCGATCTCGCCCAGGTAGCGGGCCGAGGGGAGGCCGCCCTCGTAGCTGTTGAGGACGTACGTCCAGGCCGGCTCCTCGCCGTCCAGGGTGTGCACGCGCACCCGGGTGCGGCGGTAGAGGTCCAGGCCGCCCGCGCCCTCCCAGCGGTCCAGGGACTCCTCGTCCATCGGGGCGATGTCGTAGAGGGAGACGAAGACCGCCGAGAGCGGGTCCTCGACCAGCGTGGCCAGCGCGCCCTCCCAGCCCATGTGCTCGCCCCCGAACGTCAGTCTCCACCCGTTCAGCCAGCCGGTGGCGCGCAGCGGCGAGTGCGGGGCGCGGCGGGACATCAGCCGCGCGTCGAGGTGGGCGGCGTACGCGGCGTAGAGCGACATGGGGGAAGGGTACGGCAGCGCGGGCGGGGCCCCTCCGGTAACAGGGGGGCCACGGCTGAGGCCCCCGGGCGGTCGCACGGTGAAGTGTGCGGGACAATGGAGTACGTGACTCGGATCGTGATCATCGGTGGCGGACCCGGCGGATACGAAGCGGCGCTGGTCGCCGCACAGCTCGGCGCGGAGGTGACCGTCGTCGACTGCGACGGCCTGGGCGGGGCGTCGGTGCTCACCGACTGCGTGCCGTCGAAGACCCTGATCGCCACGGCCGAGGTGATGACCACCTTCGACTCCTCGTACGAGGAACTGGGCATCATCGTCGCCGACGACACCCCGCCCATGGAGCAGTCCGCCCGGGTGGTGGGCGTGGACCTGGGCAAGGTCAACCGGCGTGTGAAGCGGCTCGCGCTGGCCCAGTCGCACGACATCACCGCCTCGGTGACCCGGGCCGGCGCGCGGGTGCTGCGCGGGCGGGGCCGGCTGGAGGGCATGCAGGCGCTCGACGGCTCGCGGAAGGTCGTGGTGCGCGCCGCGGACGGGACCGAGGAGACGCTCACCGCGGACGCCGTGCTGATCGCGACCGGCGGGCACCCGCGCGAGCTGCCGGACGCCTGCCCCGACGGCGAGCGGATCCTGAACTGGACCCAGGTGTACGACCTGAACGAGCTCCCCGAGGAGCTCATCGTGGTCGGATCCGGTGTCACGGGCGCCGAGTTCGCCGGCGCCTACCAGGCGCTCGGGTCGAAGGTGACGCTCGTGTCCTCGCGGGACCGGGTGCTGCCGGGCGAGGACCCGGACGCCGCCGCGGTGCTGGAGGACGTCTTCCGGCGGCGCGGCATGAACGTCATGTCGCGTTCGCGGGCGCAGTCCGCGAAGCGGGTCGGGGAGCGGGTGGAGGTGACGCTGGCCGACGGGCGCGTCATCACCGGGTCGCACTGCCTGATGGCCGTGGGCGCCATTCCGAACTCCGAGGGCATGGGCCTGGAGGAGGCCGGGGTCAGGCTGCGGGAGTCGGGCCACATCTGGACCGACAAGGTCTCGAGGACGACGGCCCCCGGCGTCTACGCGGCCGGTGACGTCACCGGTGTCTTCGCGCTCGCCTCGGTGGCGGCGATGCAGGGCCGCATCGCCATGTACCACTTCCTGGGCGACGCGGTGGCCCCGCTGAACCTGAAGACGGTCTCGTCGAACGTCTTCACCGACCCCGAGATCGCCACCGTCGGCTACTCCCAGGCCGACGTCGACGCCGGCAAGATCGACGCCCGCGTGGTGAAGCTGCCGCTGCTGCGCAACCCGCGTGCGAAGATGCAGGGCATCCGCGACGGCTTCGTCAAGATCTTCTGCCGCCCGGGCACCGGCATCGTGGTGGGCGGCGTGGTCGTCGCGCCGCGCGCCTCGGAACTCATCCACCCCATCTCGATCGCGGTCGACAACAATCTGACGGTGGAACAGATCGCGAACGCCTTCACGGTCTACCCCTCGCTGTCGGGCTCGATCGCCGAGGTGGCACGGCAGTTGCACACGCGGAAGTCGGGCGCGGAGGCCTGACGGCCGGACACGACGGCCCTATACCACTTGGTACGGGGCCGTGCGAACAACTTCTGCTATTCAGCGCAAACTGCTGAAAGCAGACGGTCGCTGGCGTTACTGTCAGTTTCGTGTTCGCTGCAGAACGTCGCCAATTGATCCTCGAAATGGTGCGAGCGAACGGGGCCGTGTCGCTCCGTGAGCTCGCCCGCGTCGTCCAGACCTCCGAAGTGACCGTACGGCGGGACGTGCGCGCGCTGGAGGCAGAAGGACTCCTCGACCGCCGGCACGGCGGTGCGGTACTGCCGGGCGGTTTCACGCGAGAGTCCGGTTTTCCGCAGAAGTCACATCTCGCGACCGCCGAGAAGACCGCCATCGCCGACCTCGCCGCGAACTTCGTGGAAGAGGGCGAGGCCATCGTGGTCGGCGCGGGTACCACCACGCAGGAGCTGGCCCGCCGGCTGGCCCGGGTGCCCGGCCTCACGGTCGTCACCAACTCCCTGCTGGTCGCCCAGGCGTTGGCCCACGCCAACCGGGTGGAGGTGGTGATGACCGGCGGTACGCTCCGCGGCTCGAACTACGCCCTCGTGGGCAGTGGTGCCGAGCAGTCCCTGCAGGGGTTGCGGGTGTCCCGGGCGTTCCTCTCCGGAAGCGGCCTCACCGCCGAGCGCGGGCTGTCCACGTCCAACATGCTGTCGGCCTCGGTCGACCGGGCATTGGTGCAGGCCGCGGCGGAGGTGGTGGTCCTCGCGGACCACACCAAGCTCGGTACGGACACGATGTTCCAGACGGTGCCCACGGATCTGATCACGCGGCTGGTGACGGACGAGCCGGCCGGGCATGACGACCGGGCGGGGACCGAGTTACAGGCGCTGGCCGATCAGGGCGTGCAGATCGCTGTCGCGGGGGCGGGGGGTGAGGGGGGCTCGGCAGGGCGTCAGCGCCGGGACGTCCCTCTGCCCGGGCCGCGGCGGCAGGGGTCCGGGCTGCGTACGGCTGTGGGGCTGGGGGCGGCGGAGCCGGTGCAGGGGGCGGAGCGGGCGCGGGTGGCGGATCTTCGTCGGCGCTGAGGTTGGCGCGGGGCGTCGGCTGTGCGCCCTCGCGCTTGTACGGGTGCGCCGTGTTCGTGCCGGCCGGCCGGGGGTGGCTTTACAGCCCGGTGCCCCGCGGTGGTGCCGGCCGGGGGTGGGTCTGCGGGGCCCGGCGCTGTGTGAGGTGCCCGCGCGGGTGTGGGCCGGGGGGTGTTCACGCAGCCCGGCGTTTGCGGGGTGCCTCCCCCAGAGGGGGTACCCCCAGCGCCCACCCGTGCCGCCCCAGCGGCACGACTGCCCGCGGGAACGGCGGCGGTAGCGGTAGTCGCGTACGGCGGGGAGGGGTCGGGGGGGGGGTGGCCGCCCGCAGTGGCCGGCGCGTCCGCGCCCTCGGCCCCACCAGGGAACGTGATCCGCGCCGGTCCGAGGACGGACACCCCCCCCCCGACCCACCCACCGACCGTGGGCGCCACCCCCGACCCGTCCCCGACCCACCCACCGACCCCAGGCGCAGCGCCCGCCCCCACCGGGCCGGGCGCTGCGCCGCAGGCGTCGAACGGATCAGTCCTTGATCTCGCAGATCGCCGCACCGGACGTGATGGAGGCGCCGACCTCCGCGCTCAGGCCCTTCACCGTGCCGGACCGGTGGGCGTTGATGGGCTGCTCCATCTTCATGGCCTCCAGGACGACGACCAGGTCGCCCTCCTTGACCTCCTGCCCCTCCTCCACGGCGAGCTTGACGATGGTGCCCTGCATCGGGGAGGTGAGCGTGTCGCCCGAGGCCACCGGCCCCGACTTCTTCGCCGCCCGCCGCTTCGGCTTCGCGCCCGCCGCCAGCCCCGTACGGGCCAGGGACATGCCCAGCGAGGCCGGGAGCGAGACCTCCAGACGCTTGCCGCCGACCTCGACGACGACCGTCTCGCGGTCCACCTCCTCCTCCGCCCCCGCGTCCACGGCGGCGGCGAACGGCTTGATCTCGTTGACGAACTCCGTCTCGATCCACCGCGTGTGCACCGTGAACGGATCGGCCGAACCGGTGAGCTCGGGCGCGAACGCCGGGTCCCTGACCACCGCGCGGTGGAACGGGATCGCCGTCGCCATGCCCTCGACCTGGAACTCCGCCAGCGCACGCGCGGCCCGCTCCAGCGCCTCCTTGCGGGTACGGCCCGTGACGATCAGCTTCGCCAGCAGCGAGTCCCACGCCGGCCCGATGACCGAGCCCGACTCCACCCCCGCGTCCAGCCGCACACCCGGCCCCGACGGCGCGTCGAAGCGGGTGACGGTACCGGGCGCCGGCAGGAAGTTCCGCCCCGGGTCCTCACCGTTGATCCGGAACTCGAACGAGTGCCCCCGCAGCACCGGGTCGCCGTAGCCCAGCTCCTCGCCGTCGGCGATGCGGAACATCTCCCGCACCAGGTCGATGCCGGCGACCTCCTCGGTCACCGGGTGCTCCACCTGCAGACGCGTGTTGACCTCCAGGAAGGAGATCGTGCCGTCCAGGCCGACGAGGAACTCCACCGTGCCCGCGCCGACGTAGCCGGCCTCCTTCAGGATCGCCTTGGAGGCGGAGTACAGCTCCTCCATCTGGGCGTCCGACAGGAACGGGGCGGGGGCCTCCTCGACCAGCTTCTGGTGCCGGCGCTGCAGCGAGCAGTCACGCGTGGAGACCACGACCACGTTGCCGTGCTGGTCGGCCAGGCACTGCGTCTCCACGTGCCGCGGCTTGTCCAGGTAGCGCTCCACGAAGCACTCCCCGCGACCGAAGGCGGCGACCGCCTCACGCACCGCGGAGTCGTACAGCTCGGGCACCTCCTCCAGCGTCCGCGCCACCTTCAGACCGCGTCCGCCGCCACCGAAGGCGGCCTTGATCGCGATCGGCAGCCCGTGCTCCTCCGCGAAGGCGACGACCTCCTCGGCCCCGCTCACCGGATCGGGCGTACCCGCCACCAGCGGAGCACCCGCGCGCTGCGCGATGTGCCGGGCGGCGACCTTGTCGCCGAGGTCGCGGATGGCCTGCGGCGGCGGGCCGATCCAGATCAGGTCCGCGTCCAGCACCGCCTGGGCGAACTCGGCGTTCTCGGAGAGGAAGCCGTAGCCCGGATGGATGGCGTCCGCGCCCGACTCCTTCGCGGCCTTCAGCACCTTGTCGATGTCGAGGTAACTGGTGGCCGGAGTGTCACCGCCCAGGGCGAACGCCTCATCCGCGGCGCGGACGTGCAGAGCGTCCCGGTCCGGGTCGGCATAGACGGCAACGCTCGCGATTCCGGCATCCCGGCAGGCCCGGGCCACGCGGACAGCGATTTCGCCACGGTTGGCGATGAGCACCTTGCGCACGATTGAGGCTCCCTCCTTGAAACAAGCCGAGTTTAGGGACTGCCGACACGGCACTTCGACCCGTCCCCACTGGTGAGCTTGCCCACACGGAGCGTGACGCCAGGCTCGCTCGACCCGCGAAAGCCCTTGTCGCACCTCGGTACGCAGGGCTCCTCCCGAAAACCCTAGCCGTCCTGTGTGGGCAAGGTCTCTGTGAGAGCGTGCTGCGGCCCACTCCGTTTCTTTGTCGAGTCCCTACGAATGGCCCAATGATTCTTTGCCCTCCGCGGACTCCTTGTACCGAGGTTTACCGGTTAGTAGCCTTCGCGTCGGCCCGAACATACTCGGGGTAACCACAGTCGTGCTCGAAAGTGGGTGGGGGCCGGTGGTGCGCAGACCGGTGGCGTGGGTCCTGGCGCTCGTCCTGTTCGCCGAGGCGCTCGGCATCGCGGCGCTGAACTGGTTCCTGGGAGTCGTCGTCGACCGGCAGGACATGTCGCTGGCCGGTCTCGACCCGGACGTGATGTCGACGTCCTCGAAGATCGGCGGGATCGTCTTCGGGCTCTACTTCGCGCTGTGCGGCCTGGTGGCCCTGCTGGTCGCCCTGCGCGACCGGGCGCCCGCCGGGCTCGGCCGGGTGCTGCTGGTCGGCGCGGCGGTGGTGCACGCGCTGCTGGGCGCGGTCGCCTGGGGTCTGGTCGGCCCGCCCGCGTTCCTCTGCATGGTGGCCGTGCTCGGGCTCGTCGTGCTGCTGCTGATGACGTACGACGGCCGTCCGGAGCAGCCGGCCGGCGCCGCTCCCGCGAGCGGCGCCGGCGGTGACGGCGGTGACGGCTCCCCGGTCACTCCTCCGGCGGCGCCCACAGTTCCGTGATGCCGACGCCGAGGTCGGCGAGGAGGCGCCGGACCAGCGGCAGGCTGATGCCGATGACGTTGCCGTGGTCGCCGTCGATGCCGTCGATGAACGGGGCCGAGAGGCCGTCCAGGGTGAACGCCCCGGCGACGTGGAGCGGTTCGCCGGAGGCCACGTAGGCGGCGATCTCCTCGTCGCTGGGATCACCGAAACGGACGACGGTGGAGGCGGTGGCGGAGACGTAACGGCCGCTGACGGTGTCGTAGACGCAGTGGCCGGTCTGCAGCGTGCCCGCGCGGCCCCGCATGTCCTTCCAGCGCGCGGTGGCCTCCTCGGTGTCCGCGGGCTTGCCGAGGGCCTGGCCGTCCAGTTCCAGGACCGAGTCGCAGCCGATCACCAGCGCGCCCTTGACCTCGGGCTTCGCGGCGACGACGGAGGCCTTGGCCTCGGCCAGGGCGAGCGCCAGGTCGGCGGGGGTGGGGGCGGTGACGGCGTCCTCGTCGACCCCGCTGACGATCACCTCGGGGTCCAGCCCGGCCTGCCGGAGCAGTCCGAGCCGGGCGGGGGACTGGGAGGCGAGCACGAGGCGGCGGCGCGGCTGATCTGTCATGCGGTCAGCGTATCCACGTAGCCCGGATGCCTCACCTCACGCCGATCACGAGCATGGCGAGCACCATGGCCAGCGCCATGAGAACGCCCAGCCGCCGCAGCATGTCCTGCGTGTCCCGCAGTTCCTTGGGCGGCTCGTTCTCGGGGTCGGACCACAGCATGTCACCAGCGTGGGGCCGGGCCCCGGGAAGGCGCCTGAGTACGGGTACTCAAGTCGGGGCGCGGCGTTGCTCCCCCGCGCGCCCACGCGGGGGAGCCGCACGGGGGAACGCCCCCGCGCCCTGGCGTGGCTGCCGCTAGCTCGGCCAGTAGGTGCGCGTCCACGAGGCCGGGCCCGGGCGGGGGACGCGGTGGGCCGCGATCCGGGACGGGTCGGACCAGGAGGCGTGGGGGGCGGGCGCGCCGGGCGGCACGGCTGACGCCGCCGCGGCGCGCGCCCGGACCACCGCCAGTGCGGCGGCCAGCTCCTCCGGGGTGGGGTTGCCCCGTACGACCTTGATCACGTCGGCTCCTTACAGGGGGATGTTGCCGTGCTTCTTCGGAGGCAGGGATTCCCGCTTGGTGCGCAGCTGACGCAGGCCGCGGACGATGTGCCTACGGGTGTCGGACGGCATGATCACGGAGTCGACGTAGCCGCGCTCGGCCGCGACGTAGGGGTTGAGGAGGGTGTCCTCGTACTCCCGGATCAGCCGCGCCCGGGTCTCCTCGGGGTCGTCGGCCTCGGCGATGGTGCGGCGGTGCAGGATGTTGACGGCTCCCTGCGCGCCCATCACGGCGATCTGGGCGGTGGGCCAGGCCAGGTTGAGGTCGGCGCCCAGGTGCTTGGAGCCCATGACGTCGTAGGCGCCGCCGAACGCCTTGCGGGTGATGACCGTGATGAGGGGGACGGTGGCCTCGGCGTAGGCGTAGATCAGCTTGGCGCCGCGGCGGATGATGCCGTCGTGCTCCTGGTCCACACCGGGCAGGAAGCCGGGCACGTCGACGAAGGTGAGCACCGGGATGTTGAAGGCGTCGCAGGTGCGCACGAAGCGGGCCGCCTTCTCGGAGGCGGTGATGTCCAGGCAGCCGGCGAACTGCATCGGCTGGTTGGCGACGATGCCGACGGGGTGGCCCTCCACGCGGCCGTAGCCGGTGAGGATGTTCGGCGCGAACAGCGACTGCGTCTCGAAGAACTCGGCGTCGTCCAGGACGTGCTCGATCACCGTGTGCATGTCGTACGGCTGGTTCGCCGAGTCCGGCACCAGCACGTCCAGCTCGCGGTCCTCGTCGGTGACCGTCAGGTCCGCCTCCTCCGGGAACGCCGGGGGCTCGGAGAGGTTGTTCGACGGCAGGTACGACAGCAGCTGCTTGACGTACTCGATGGCGTCCTTCTCGTCGCCGGCCATGTGGTGCGCGACGCCGGAGGCGGTGTTGTGGGTGCGGGCGCCGCCCAGCTCCTCGAAGCCGACGTCCTCGCCGGTGACGGTCTTGATGACGTCCGGGCCGGTGATGAACATGTGGGACGTCCGGTCGACCATGACCGTGAAGTCGGTGATCGCGGGGGAGTACACCGCGCCGCCCGCGCACGGGCCGACGACCAGGCTGATCTGCGGGATCACCCCGGAGGCGTGGGTGTTGCGGCGGAAGATCTCGCCGTAGGCGCCCAGCGAGGCCACGCCCTCCTGGATGCGGGCGCCGCCGGAGTCGTTGATGCCGACGACCGGGCAGCCGGTCTTCAGCGCGAAGTCCATCACCTTGACGATCTTCTGGCCGTAGACCTCGCCCAGCGCCCCGCCGAAGACGGTGAAGTCCTGGGAGAAGACGGCGACCGGGCGGCCGTCGACGGTGCCGTAGCCGGTCACGACGCCGTCGCCGTAGGGGCGGTTGGCGTCGAGGCCGAAGTGGGTGGAGCGGTGCCGGGCGAACTCGTCCAGTTCGACGAAGGACCCCTCGTCGAGCAGGAGGTCGATCCGCTCACGGGCCGTCAGCTTGCCCTTGGCGTGCTGCTTCTCGACCGCGCGCGCGGAGCCGGCGTGCGTCGCCTCGTCGATGCGACGCTGGAGATCCGCGAGCTTGCCCGCGGTCGTGTGAATGTCAGGCTGCTGCTCTTCCGGCTCGGACATCGGGATGCGGCTCCCTGCCTGCTCAAAAGGGGGGACGGTTACTCATCCGTAGCGTAGTGGGGGGCCCTCCGTTCGGCAGTGCGGTCTTTCCCACACCTAGTGTGGGTTGCATGACACCCCGAGATGACTCCGCATCCGCCCACGGCCGGTGGTCCGATCTGGACCGGCCCCCGCTCAACGTCACCGGCCTGCGCCGGGGGCTGGTGCGGGAGGGAGCGCTGTGGCGGCAGGTGGACGTGGTGCAGCGGACCGGGTCGACCAACTCCGACCTGGTGGCCCGGGCCGCCGGGGGGAGGCTGGAGGAGGGCGTCGTCCTCGTCGCCGAGGAGCAGACCGCCGCGCGGGGCCGTCTCGACCGGCGGTGGACGGCGCCGGCCCGGTCGGGGCTGTTCTTCTCCGTACTGCTGCGACCCGCCGAGGTGCCCGTGGCGCGGTGGGGCTGGCTGCCGTTGCTGACCGGTGTCGCGGTGGCGACCGGGCTGTCGCGGGTCGCGGGCGTCGACACGGCGTTGAAGTGGCCCAACGACCTGCTGGTCACGGTGGGCGGCGAGGAGCGCAAGGCCGGCGGGATCCTGGCGGAGCGGGCCGGTGACGACGGCGTGGTGATCGGTGTCGGGATCAACGTGAGCCTGCGCGGCGATGAGCTGCCGGTGCCGACCGCGGGGTCGCTGGTGCTGGCGGGGGCGGTGAGCACGGACCGGGACCCGCTGCTGCGGGGGGTGCTGCGGTCGCTGGAGGACTGGTACGGGCGGTGGCGGGCGGCGGGGGGCGACCCGGGGGCGAGCGGCCTGCAGGAGACGTACGCGGCGGGGTGCGCGACGCTGGGGCGGGTGGTGCGGGCGGAGCTGCCCGGGGACCGGGAGCTGGTGGGGGAGGCGGTCGCGGTGGACGGCGACGGCCGCCTGGTCCTGGCCACGGGGGAGGGCGTGCAGGAGCCGGTGGGCGCCGGTGACATCGTCCACGTGCGCGCGCGGTGAGGCCACGGCTTCGGCGGGGGGTGCCGCAATACCCCACGGCCTCACCTCACGGCGCAACCTGACGGAGTGAGCTGGCGCACACCTGCCGTAGAGTTGGGGCCGGTCGATACCTGGCCGTGGCAGATCGGAAGGGCACGCGTGACCGTCGACGACTCGGGTTCCACGGACGCGCAGGGCGCCGGCGAGGATCCGCTTGCCCTGCGCCTCGAACAGCTCGTCCTGGGCGCCGAGCGCCGTTACACACCGTTCCAGGCGGCCCGCAGCGCCGGCGTCACCATGGAACTGGCCACCCGCTTCTGGCGCGCGATGGGTTTCGCCGACGTGGGCCAGGCCAAGGCCCTCACCGAGGCGGACGTCCTCGCGCTGCGCCGGCTCGCCGGCCTGGTGGAGGCGGGACTGCTGAGCGAGGCCATGGCGGTGCAGGTGGCGCGGTCCACCGGACAGACCACCGCCCGGCTGGCCGAGTGGCAGATCGACTCGTTCCTGGAGGGGCTGACCGAGCCGCCCGAGCCGGGCATGACCCGGACCGAGGTGACGTACCCGATCGTCGAGCTGCTCCTGCCCGAGCTGGAGGAGTTCCTCGTCTACGTCTGGCGGCGGCAGCTCGCCGCGTCGGCCGGACGGGTCGTGCAGGCCGCCGACGACGAGGAGATGGTCGACCGGCGGCTCGCCGTCGCCTTCGCCGACCTCGTGGGGTTCACCCGGCTGACCCGGCGGATGGAGGAGGAGGAACTCGGCGAGCTCGTCGAGGCCTTCGAGACCACCGCAGCCGACCTGGTCGCCGCGCGCGGCGGGCGGCTCATCAAGACGCTGGGCGACGAGGTGCTCTACGCCGCCGACGACGCCGGTACCGCCGCGGACATCGCGATGCGGCTGATCGAGACCATGGCGAACGACGAGACCATGCCGGAGCTGCGGGTCGGCATGGCGTTCGGCACGGTGACCACCCGGATGGGCGATGTGTTCGGCACGACCGTGAACCTGGCGTCCCGGCTCACGTCCATAGCGCCCCGGGACGCCGTACTGGTCGACAGTGCCTTCGCCGAGGAGCTGATCCGCACCGGTGACGCCCCCGCCTCCGAGGCGGCGGCGGCCGAGGCGGTGGCCGCGGCGGAGAAGGAGGGCGAGGAGCCGCCGAGCTACCGGTTCGCGCTCCAGCCGATGTGGCAGCGGCCCGTGCGCGGTCTGGGCGTGGTGGAGCCCTGGCTGCTCACGCGCCGGAACGGGGCCTCCCTCTCGTCCTAGTCCCGGCCGCCGCCCAGGCAGAGACCGATGAGCGGGAGGCACAGGCCGCCGGGGCGGGGGCGGGCTTCCGGTGTGTCCGGCTGTTCCGGTACCGGGTCCCGGGGCGCCGGCTGGGGTGTTCCCGGGGTGTTCGGCGGCGGAGGCGTGGACGGCCGGGGCCGCCGGGTGGCCGGGGTGCGGGTGGTCGAGGGCCGCGAGGCCGGGGTGGTCGCCGTGTCCGGGGTGCTCGCCGTGTCCGGGGTGCTCGCCGTGTCCGGGGTGCTCGCCGTGTCCGGGACGGGCGTCGGGGGCCGGGCCGGGGAGGACGGTCCGGGCGCCGTGAGGGGGTCCGGTTCTTGCCGCCCAGGACCGTGGGGGAGGACGGGATCGCCGCGGGAGCGGGCTCGCCGGCTCCGCCCGGCGCGGGGGAGCCGGCCGGTGTGCCGGTGACCGTGCGCGGGACGGGGCGCGGGCCCGCTTCCACGCCGGTGTCCGTGGCCCCGCCCTGGAGGGCGGTCAGGCGGACCAGGGCGACGACGCTCGCGGCCACGGCCAGGCCTCCCACGGCCGGCAGGGCCTTGCGGCGGCGGGGTCTGCGGTGGCGGCCCCGGAGGCGGGAGGTGCCTGTCGGTGGCTCTCCGGTCGGTGCGGTCGGTGTCATCGCGGTCCCCTCCCCTGCGTGCGCGCCCCGGCGCGCCGCGGTGTGCGCACGCTATGCGCTCCCGCGAGGGGGCGGGCCGGGAGCCGGGGCGATGTCACTCGAACGGGTGGACGGGGGGTGACAAGGGAACCGGGCGTGCGCCCTTTTCCCCGGTGGGTGCGGGCTGCGATGATCGGGACGAGTGCAAGTTAACCCGCGTTAACCGGAGGGTGTCGATGAGTGAGGAACGGTTCGGGGAGTTCGTGCTGGTGCGCCGGCACGAGCGGGGGCGTGTCGCGGAGCTCGTCCTCGACCGGCCGAAGGCCATGAACGCCGTGTCGACCGGGATGGCCCGCTCCCTCGCCGGCGCCTGTGCGGCGCTGGGGGAGGACCGGGAGGTGCGGGTGGTGGTGCTGAGCTCCTCGCACGAGCGGGCGTTCTGCGTGGGGGCCGATCTGAAGGAGCGCAATTCCTTCAGCGACGCCGATCTGGTGCGTCAGCGGCCCGTGGCGCGCGGGGCGTACACCGGGGTGCTCGAGCTGCCCGTGCCGACGGTGGCGGCGGTGCACGGGTTCGCGCTCGGCGGCGGGTTCGAGCTGGCCCTGTCGTGCGACGTGATCGTCGCCGACCGTACGGCGGTCGTGGGGCTGCCCGAGGTCTCGGTCGGGGTGATCCCGGGCGGGGGCGGTACGCAGCTGCTGCCCCGGCGGGTGGGGGCGGCGCGGGCCGCCGAGCTGATCTTCACGGCGCGGCGGGTGGAGGCCGCCGAGGCCCGGGAGCTGGGACTCGTCGACGAACTGGTGGAGGAGGGGCGGGACCGGGAGGAGGCCCTCGCCCTGGCGTCCCGGATCGCCGGGAACTCGCCGGTGGGGCTGCGGGCGGCCAAGCGGGCGCTGCGGCTCGGGCACGGGCTGGACCTGTCCGCCGGGCTGGAGGTCGAGGACGCCGCCTGGCGGTCGGTGGCGTTCTCGGGGGACCGGGCGGAGGGGGTCGCCGCCTTCAACGAGAAGCGCAGGCCGGAGTGGCCCGGGGAGTAGGGACCGGTGGGCCCCGTTCGCTCCCTTAATCTCCCGATTGGGCCTGAATCTTCCTAACCTGGAGAGATGGGTGAGGAGAGCCGGCTGGCGGCCGTGGTGGCGCTGGCCCAGGGCATGGCCGCCGCGCACGGTTCGCGGGACGCCTGGCGGGCCGCGGCCGGCGGGGCCTGCCGGGCGCTGGGCGGGAGCTTCGCCGCCCTGTCGGTGTGGGAGCGGGAGCTCGGGCGGCTGCGGGTCCTGGTGAACGTCGGCGAGCTGGCCGAGGGTGAGGAGGAGTTCCCGGAGGACGAGTCCTATCCGGTGCACCAGTTCGCCGAGATCACCGAGTTCCTGCACGAGCGGTGGGCGGGGGGCGGTGAGCCCGACGCGTGGGTGGAGACCGCCGAGGGGCCCGCGGCGGGGCGCGCCGGGTACTGCCAGCAGCGGGTGGCCGCGCTCAGGCGGCGGGGGCGCGGGTGCTGTGTGGTCGCGCCGATCGTGCTGCACGGGCGGGCCTGGGGCGAGCTGTACGTGGCCCGGCCGGCCGGTGTGCCCGTCTTCGGGCGGGGCGACGCCGACTTCGCGACGGTCCTGGCCGCCGTCGTGGCCGCCGGGCTCGCGCAGACCGAGCGGCTGGAGGAGGCCCGGCGGCTGGCGTACACGGACTCGCTGACCGGGCTGGCCAACCGGCGCGCCGTGGACGCCCGGCTCGACGAGGCCGTCGAGCGGCACCGGCGCGACGGGGCCGTGGTCAGCCTCGTGGTGTGCGACCTGAACGGGCTGAAGCGGGTCAACGACACGCTGGGGCACGCCGTGGGGGACCGGCTCCTGGAGCGGTTCGGGACCGTGCTGTCGCTCTGCGGGGCGATGCTGCCGGGGGCCCTGGTGGCGCGGCTCGGCGGGGACGAGTTCTGTCTGCTGGCCGTGGGGCCGCCGGCCGACGAGGTCGTCAAGGCGGCCGACGAGGTGTGCCGGCGGGCCGCGGAGCTGGGGATCGGGGACGGCGTCTCCTGTGGCGTGGCGTCCACCGGCGATCCCGTCGGGCCGGTGCACTCCGCCCGGCGGCTGTTCCGGCTGGCCGACGCGGCGCAGTACCGGGCCAAGGCCGAGCGCGCCGCGCATCCCGTCGTGGCCGGACGGGAGGGCCCGGACGATCCCGTCGTACGGCTCGCGGACCAGCCGTCACGGACGGCGGACGGGGAGCGGCGCCGGTTCCGGGGGCGGCATTCGCCGTAGCGCGCGACCCGTGGGTAAGGGGTGAGGTGCCGACCCGGTGATGACACCATTGAATTCACTGCGTACGCTCCTGAATATGGATATGCACACTGTGGTGGTGGGGACCTCCGGCGTGACCGCGTCCGACGTGCTCGCCGTGGCGCGCGGCGGCGCCCGCGTCGACCTGTCCGCGGAGGCGGTGGCCGCCCTCACCGCGGCCCGCGAGATCGTGGACGCCCTGGCCGCGAAGCCGGACCCCGTCTACGGGGTGAGCACCGGCTTCGGCGCCCTGGCGACCCGGCACATCAGCCCCGAGCTCCGCGCCCAGCTGCAGCGCAACATCGTCCGCTCGCACGCCGCGGGGATGGGACCGCGCGTGGAGCGCGAGGTCGTACGGGCGCTGATGTTCCTGCGGCTGAAGACCGTCTGCTCCGGGCGCACCGGCGTCCGGCCCGAGGTCGCGCGGACGATGGCCGACGTGCTGAACGCCGGGATCACCCCGGTCGTGCACGAGTACGGCTCCCTCGGCTGCTCCGGCGACCTGGCCCCGCTGTCCCACTGCGCCCTCACGCTGATGGGCGAGGGGGAGGCGGAGGGCCCCGACGGCGGTGTGCGGCCGGCCGGCGAACTGCTCGCCGAGCACGGCATCCGGCCCGTCGAACTGCGCGAGAAGGAAGGGCTCGCCCTCCTCAACGGCACCGACGGCATGCTCGGCATGCTGGTCATGGCCCTCGCCGACCTCGACGTCCTGTACAAGTCCGCCGACGTCACGGCCGCCCTGACCCTGGAGGCGCTGCTCGGCACCGACAAGGTGCTCGCCCCGGAACTGCACGCCATCCGTCCGCACCCCGGCCAGGCCGCCAGCGCCGCCAACATGCTGGCCGTACTCAAGGGTTCGGGGCTGACGGGACATCACCAGGACGACGCGCCCCGCGTCCAGGACGCCTACTCGGTGCGCTGCGCCCCACAGGTCGCCGGCGCCGGACGGGACACCCTGGCGCACGCCCGGCTGGTCGCCGAGCGCGAACTCGCGTCCGCCGTGGACAATCCGGTCGTGCTGCCCGACGGCCGGGTCGAGTCCAACGGCAACTTCCACGGGGCGCCGGTCGCGTACGTGCTGGACTTCCTCGCCATCGCCGTCGCCGACCTCGCCTCCATCGCCGAGCGCCGCACCGACCGGCTGCTGGACAAGAACCGCAGCCACGGGCTGCCGCCCTTCCTCGCCGACGACCCCGGCGTGGACTCCGGGCTGATGATCGCCCAGTACACGCAGGCCGCCCTGGTCGGTGAGTTGAAGCGGCTCGCCGTACCGGCGTCGGCGGACTCGATCCCGTCCTCCGCGATGCAGGAGGACCACGTCTCCATGGGCTGGTCGGCGGCGCGGAAACTGCGCACGGCCGTCGACAACCTCACCCGGGTCGTCGCGATCGAACTGTACGCCGCCACCCGGGCCGTGGAACTGCGCGAGGGGCTGACCCCGGCGCCGGCCACGCGGGCGGTCGTCGAGGCCGTGCGGCAGGCGGGTGTGGGCGGTCCCGGACCCGACCGCCACCTCGCTCCCGACCTCGCCGCGGCGGACGCGTTCGTGCGGGACGGACGGCTGGTGGCGGCCGTGGAGACGGTCACCGGACCGCTGGGCTGAACCGGCCCGGGCCCGGCGGCCGTTCCGCCGGGCCCGCGCGCGTCAGAGGCCCAGGCGTTCCCGGCGGACCGAGTAGACGACGAAACCGGCGCCGAGGGCGAGGCAGGCCGTGCCGCCGGCGATGTACGGGGTGCTGTCGAAGCTGCCGGTGTCCGCGAGGCGGACGTCCCCGCCCGTGCCGTCGGCGGACGCCGCCATGACTCTCGCCTGCTGCGTGACCTGCGGAGACGGACGTGCCGCGACCGTGTCCGCGACCGGTGTGTTCGAGGTCGCGTTCGCGGACGGGACGAACCACAGGGCACACAGCAGGGTGCCCGCGGCGGTGGCGGTCAGCAACGGACGGAGCGCGGATGACACGGAATATCGATCCCCTTGTGGCGCTGGCGAATTGGCCGTGCGGGGCGATGTTAGTGAACAGCGCGGGTCACAGGAAAGCGACGGGGGCCCGAGGCCGTACGCTCCGGGCATGAGCACCCCAGAGACATCACGGTTTGTACGGCTTCGCGTGGAACTCGTCCTCGAAATCGACGACGAGGAGGCGGTGACCGGGGCCGCACTGCGCAGGATCGCGGACGACGACGGTATGCCCGACGAGGAGCGGGTACACGCCGAGAGTGCCGTGACGGAGGACACCGCGGAGGCCCTCGCCCAGCTCGTCGACCCGTTCGCCCTGATCGGCGAGGTGCCGGGCGTGGAACTGCTGCAGGCATCCTGGAGCGGCGAGGAGATCGACTACGACCCCGACGCGCCGGAGTGGGACCTCGACGAGGGCGACGACGAGCCCTACGACGAGGAGGAGGACGGGGCGGACAGGGTCGGCTGAGGCGTTTTGGGGAAATCGTGATCCCGGGCGGCAACCGCCGCCCGGGTGATGACGTCTCAAGCGACGGTGCACCGGCCGGCACCCGCGCCCTCCGCCCCGGCGGACGTGGCGAGCCCCACACCCATGGGCCGTGGGGAACGGGAGCACCCGGTCGTAGCGTTGAAGGTTGTGGACGAGGTTCTTCGGCTTCGGGCCGGGGACTCGTGGGGTTGGGATTCGGCAACGATGGAGAAGCGTGTGATGACGGACGGTAAGCGGCGCAGGGGTCTGGCGGCCGCGTCCGCTCTGCTCGGCGGAGTGCTGGTGCTCTCGGCGTGTTCCGGCGGTGACGACGGCGCCGCGGGCGACAGCGGCAAGGGCGACTCGCAGGCCCAGGTCGACGAGGCGGCGGCCAAGAAGTCCTCCGAGGCGCAGATCAAGATCACGCCGAAGGACGGCTCGAACAACGCCTCCATCAACAACTCCGCCGCCGTGACCGTGGCCAAGGGCACGCTGACCGAGGTGAAGATGACCACCGCCGACGGCACCGCCGTCGCCGGTGAGATATCCGCAGACAAGAAGAGCTGGAAGCCCAGCGTCCAGCTGGAGCGGGCCACCACCTACAAGCTGTCGGCCACCGCCGAGGACTCCGCGGGCCTCGCCGCCCACGAGAACGCCTCGTTCACCACGGTCGCCCCGGACAACAGCTTCATCGGCACCTTCACCCCGGACGACGGCACCACCGTCGGCGTCGGCATGCCGGTGTCGATCAACTTCGACAAGGCGATCACCAACAAGGCCGCGGTGCAGAAGGGCATCACCGTCTCCACCACCAGTGGCCAGGAGGTCGCCTGCCACTGGTTCAACGCCAACCGCATGGACTGCCGGCCCGACGAGTACTGGCAGGAGGGCTCCACCGTCACGCTGAAGCTGGCGCTCGACGGTGTCGAGGGCGCCGAGGGCGTCGTCGGCGTCCAGCAGAAGACGGTCACCTTCAAGATCGGCCGCAACCAGGTGACGTACGTCGACGCCAAGACCAAGCAGATGAAGGTCACGCAGGACGGCAAGACCGTCCGCACCATCCCGATCTCCGCCGGTGCGCCCGAGAACAAGACGTACGAGGGTCAGATGGTGATCTCCGAGAAGTTCAAGGAGACCCGGATGAACGGCGCGACGGTCGGCTTCACCGACGACGACGGCAAGGGCGAGTACGACATCAAGGACGTGCCGCACGCCATGCGCCTGTCCACCTCCGGCACCTTCATCCACGGCAACTACTGGGGCGCCAAGTCCATCTTCGGCAGCGTCAACACCAGCCACGGCTGCGTGGGCCTGTCCGACACCAAGGGCGCGAACGACCCGAGCACGCCGGGCGCCTGGTTCTACGACAACTCGATCATCGGCGACGTGGTCGTCGTCCAGAACACCGGCGACAAGACCATCGCCCCGGACAACGGCCTCAACGGCTGGAACATGAGCTGGGAGCAGTGGAAGGCGGGCTCGGCGGTCTGACGCCGGCCGCGCACGCGGCGCCCTCACCCCACCACCCGGCCGATGCCGCCGTCCGCCCCTCCGGGGAGCGGGCGGCGGCATCGGTCTTCTTCTCATGGGGCTCTTATGAGGCGCTTACCGCTTCATCACCCGGCGTCCCTAGCTTGCCGCCATGTTCTTCACCTACCTGAGGCGCGAGCTGCGCCGCCGCAGAAAGGCGGCCCTCGTCGTCGCCTCCGGGCTCGCGCTCGGCATCGCGCTGGTCATCGTGGTCAACTCCGTGTCCTCCGGCATGAGCAAGGCGCAGGAGAAGGTCCTGCAGTCCCTGTACGGGCTCGGCACGGACATGACGGTCACCAAGGCCGCCGAGTCCCAGACCGCCGACGAGCGCCCCCGGTTCCAGTTCGACGCCCAGGACGACGACTCCGGCGAGGAGCAGAGCAGCGACCGCGTCATGGTGCAGGGCTTCCAGACCCTGGCGAGCTCCACCGTGACCAAGGTCGCCGAGCAGGACGGCGTCGCCGACGCGGTGGGCGGGCTGAGCCTGCAAGTCATGAAGGTGAGCGGCGAGTTCACCCGGGGTCAGTTCCAGCAGGACGGCCAGGGCGCCGAAGGCGGCCAGGGCGGCGCTCCCGGTGCCGGCCAGTCCGCCCCGGAGGGCCGGGTCGAGGGCGGCGGCGCCAACTTCGACGTCAACAGCTACACCGTCTACGGCACCGACGTCACCGAGCCCGCACTCGGCCCGCTGACCTCCTCCGAGATCACCGACGGACGCACCTTCGAGAAGACGGAGACCGACGCGAAGGTCGTCGTCGCCGACTCCGCCTACGCCAAGGAGAAGAAGCTCGAGACCGGTGACACCGTCACCGTCAAGGGCACCAAGTACAAGGTCATCGGCATCGCCACCGCCTCCAGCGGGGACGCCGCGGCCAACCTCTACCTGCCGCTGAAGCAGGCGCAGACCCTCGCCGACGCCAAGGACAAGGTCACCACGATCTACGTCCAGGCGACCGACTCGCAGCAGATCGACAGCGTCAAGTCCGGGATCCAGAAGAACATTTCCGGTACGACCGTCACGACCTCCGCCGACCTCGCGGACACCGTCTCCGGCTCCCTGTCCACCGCCTCCTCGCTCGCCGCCGGCGTCGGCAAGTGGCTATCGGTCGTGGTGCTCGTGGCCGCGTTCCTCGTCGCCGGTCTGCTCACCTCCTCTGCGGTCTCCCGCCGGGTGCGCGAGTTCGGCACCCTCAAGGCGCTGGGCTGGAAGTCCGGCCGGGTGACCCGCCAGGTGATCGGCGAGTCCATGGTCCACGGCCTGGTCGGCGGCGCCCTCGGCATCGCGCTCGGCCTGGCGGGCGCGTACGCCGTCACCGCCGTCAGCCCCACCCTGCAGGCCCAGCTCGGCGGCGGCAGCGGTAGCGGCGGTACGGCCGGTCCCGGTGGTGGCGGCATGGGCGGCCCCGGCCGGCAGGCCGCCGCCAAGACCCTGGAGGTCGCGCTCACCGCGCCGGTCAGCCTCACCACCCTCGCCCTCGCGGTCGGCCTCGCCGTGGCGGGCGGTCTCGTCGCCGGCGCCTTCGGCGGCTGGCGCGCCTCCCGGCTGCGGCCGGCCGACGCGCTCCGCCGCGTCGAGTAGCACCCGCCCGGCACCAGCCCAGGGGCCCGCCCGCGGCGGACGGGCCCCCACCCCCGTACGCGATCCAGGAGCAGACCCATGTACGAACTCAGAGGCGTCACCCGGCGCTACACGCGCGGCAAGGAGACCGTCAACGCCCTCGACGGAGTCGACCTGACCATCCCCGACGGCGACCGGCTCGTCATCCAGGGCCCCACCGGCGGCGGCAAGTCCACGCTGCTGCAGATGCTCGGCGGACTGGACCGGCCCAGCTCCGGCGAGATCGTGCTGGACGGCACCGACCTGGCCAAGCTGCCCGAGGCCCGGCTCACCCGGGTCCGCAGTGAGAACATCGGCTTCGTCTTCCAGTCGTTCAACCTGATCCCCACGCTCACCGCGCAGGAGAACGTCGAGACCGCGCTCGTCCCGCTCGGCGTGAAGGCCAAGGAGCGCCGGGAGAAGGCCGCCGAGGCACTGGCGTCGGTCGGTCTGGGCGAGCGGCTCGGGCACCTGCCCAGCGAGATGTCCGGCGGGCAGCAGCAGCGCGTGGCCATCGCGCGGGCGCTGGTGAAGGAGCCGAAGGTGCTGCTCGCCGACGAACCCACCGGAAACCTCGACGAGTCGATGCGCGACGAGATCATGGACGTGCTCATCCGCATGTGGAAGGAGCTGGGGCTCACCTTCGTCATGGTCACCCATGACTCGGCGATCGCGAAGGCGGCCCCGCGCCTGGCGACGATCCGCAAGGGACGGATCACGGTGAAGGAGAACACGAAGGCCTGACCGGGAAGGCGCCAACCGCGCGTTTGTGTAACGGAGTTCCGGCGGTGTGGTTACAGCCGCCCGACGACTTCGCCACCCTCTCCGGCGTCCCTTGAGACGCTTGATCACCCCTCGGCATACTGCGTGTTCCGGGGGGTGCGCACATGCGTACGAGACCACCCCCGGCCGGGTGACGTCGAGTTCGCCCGGCGACTTCGCTAGGGGGAACCTTGCGCAGACAAGTGAAGAGAGCGTGCGCGGCCACGATCGCCACGGCGACCGCCGTGGCGCTCGCGGCGGGCATGGCCGGCCCGGCGTCGGCGAACGGGGAGCGCACGGCCTCCTCCTCCGCGACGGAGGCGTCCTCGTCGCAGGCCAAGCACCGGATCACGCTGATCACGGGCGACCGGGTCGTGGTGGACGCCAAGGGCCGCGTGGTCGGCCTGGAGCGGGCCGAGGGCCGGGAGCACATACCCGTGCAGGTCCGCCGGACCGGCGGCCACACCCTCGTCCTGCCGGCCGACGCCGCCCGGCTGGTGGCGAGCGGCAAGCTGGACCAGCGGCTGTTCGACGTCACCGAGCTGAACAAGGCCACGACCCGCGGCTCCCAGAAGCGGGGCCTGAAGGTCATCGTCGGCTACCAGGGCGGCGCCCGGGCGGCCAAGGCCGACGTCCGTGACGCGGGCACGGTCCGCCGGACCCTGAAGACCCTGAACGCGGACGCGGTGCAGACCCCGCACGAGGACGCGCCGGAACTGTGGGACGCCGTCACCGACGGCGACCGCACCGCCTCCGGCATCGCCCACGTCTGGCTCGACGGGGTCCGCAAGGCCTCCCTCGACACGTCGGTGGCGCAGATCGGCACCCCGAAGGCCTGGGCGGCCGGCTACGACGGCAAGGGCGTCCGGATCGCCGTCCTCGACACCGGTGTCGACGCCACCCACCCGGACCTCAAGGGCCAGGTGACCGCGTCCAAGAACTTCACCTCCGCGGCCACCGCCGGCGACAAGGTCGGCCACGGCACCCACGTCGCGTCCATCGCGGCCGGTACCGGCGCCCAGTCCAAGGGCACGTACAAGGGCGTCGCGCCCGGCGCCAAGATCCTCAACGGCAAGGTCCTCGACGACTCCGGCTTCGGCGACGACTCCGGCATCCTCGCCGGCATGGAGTGGGCGGCCGCGCAGGGCGCCGACGTCGTCAACATGAGCCTGGGCGGCATGGACACGGCCGAGGTGGACCCGCTGGAGGCGGCGGTCAACAAGCTCTCCGCCGAGAAGGGCGTCCTGTTCGCCATCGCGGCCGGCAACGAGGGCCCGCAGTCGATCGGTTCGCCCGGCAGCGCGGACGCCGCCCTCACCGTGGGCGCGGTCGACGACAAGGACAAGCTCGCCGACTTCTCCTCCACCGGCCCGCGCGTCGGCGACGGCGCCATCAAGCCGGACGTCACCGCTCCCGGCGTGGACATCACGGCCGCCTCGGCGAAGGGCAACGACATCGCCAAGGAGGTCGGCGAGAAGCCGGCCGGGTACATGACCATCTCCGGTACGTCGATGGCGACCCCGCACGTCGCGGGCGCCGCGGCGATCCTGAAGCAGCAGCACCCGGAGTGGACCTCCGCGGAGCTGAAGGGCGCGCTCACCGGCTCCACCAAGGGCGGCGCGTACACGCCGTTCGAGCAGGGCTCGGGCCGCGTCCAGGTCGACAAGGCCGTCAAGCAGACCGTCATCGCCGACCCGGTGTCGCTGAGCTTCGGCGTCCAGCAGTGGCCGCACACCGACGACGAGCCGGTCACCAAGGAGCTCACCTACCGCAACCTCGGCACCCAGGACGTCACCCTGAAGCTGACGTCGACCGCCACCGGCCCCACGGGCAAGGCGGCCCCGGCCGGCTTCTTCACGCTGGGCGCCACGACGGTCACGGTCCCCGCGGGCGGCAAGGCCTCCGTCGACCTCACCGTCGACACCAGGCTCGGCGGCACGCTCGACGGCGCCTACTCGGCGTACGTGGTCGCCACCGGCGGCGGGCAGACCGTGCGGACCGCCGCGGCGGTGCAGCGCGAGGTCGAGTCGTACGACGTGACGCTGAAGTTCCTCGACCGCGCGGGGCAGCCGGCCGGCAACTACGTCGCCAACCTCGCGGGCATCTCCGGCCTGGGCGCCGACCGGTGGTACCAGCCCTACGAGGCCGACGGCACCGTCACCGTCCGCGTGCCCAAGGGCGGTTACGTCCTGGACACCGGGATCTTCGTCAGCCCCGACCCGGAGAAGTACGAGGGCGCCGACTGGCTCGCCCAGCCCAAGCTGAACGTCACCAAGGACACGACGATCACGCTGGACGCCCGCAAGGCCAAGCCGGTGAAGATCACCGTGCCGGACAAGGCGGCCAAGGGGGAGTTCGCCTCCGCCGACTACACCGTCGAGACGAAGGACTCCTCCCACGGCTTCGGCTGGTGGCTGGACTCGTACGACAACTTCCGCTCCGCCCACCTGGGTCCGCAGATCACCGACGGCTCGCTGAGCCAGCAGTGGGACGCCCACTTCAGCAAGGGCGCCAAGGAGCAGTACAGCACCGTCACCGGCGCCAAGGTCAAGAACCTCGCCACCGGTTACACCCGGGCCTACAAGACCGGCGAACTCGCCACGGTGAAGGTCGGCATGGGCGCCGCGGCGAGCGGCAAGAAGGGCGTCGTCAACCCCGTCGGCTGGCTGCCCGGCAGCACCGGCGCCTCCTCGTTCGGCAACGAGCAGAGCCTGCCCGGCACCCGCACGCTGCACCTGTCCACCACGGGCGGGGTGAAGTGGGACCTCGACTTCGAGCAGATCGGCGGGGTCGACAAGGAGGGCTGGCCCGTCTCCGAGGCCGGCTACACCATCGGCCAGGCGAAGGGGTACAAGGGCGGCAAGACGTACCAGGAGACCGTGAACACGGCCGTCTTCGGGCCGCGTCTCACCTCCGACTACGGCCTCTTCCGTGACGGCAACAGCATCTACGGGCGGACCCCGCTGTTCGCCGACGGCAAGGGCCACGCCGGCTCCTCGGTGTTCACCTCCGTCACCACCAGCCTCTACCGCAACGGCAAGAAGGTCGGCTCGCACGACGACCCGCTGTTCGGCGAGAAGGAGTTCAAGGTCCCGTCCGCGGACGCCTCCTACAAGCTGACCACCTCGGTCAAGCGCAGCGCCAAGGTCGCCGCCGCCTCCACGCGGATCGACGCGAGCTGGACCTTCCGCTCCAAGAAGACCGCCGGCCTCAAGCAGCTGCCCGCCTCCTCGGTCCGCTTCCAGGCGGCCACCGGCCTGGACAGCAAGGTGACGGCCGGCAAGAAGGCCAGTGTTCCGGTCACCGTCGAGGGTGCTGCCAAGGGCAAGAACCTCAAGTCCCTGGCGGTGTACGTGTCCTACGACTCCGGCAAGACCTGGAAGAAGACCACGGTCACGAAGGGGAAGATCACCGTCAAGAACCCCGCGAAGGGGAAGGCCATCTCCTTCCGCGCCAAGATCGCCGACAAGAAGGGCAACACGTCGACGATCTCGATCTACAACGCGTACCACGGCAAGTAGTCCGTGAACGGACGGCCCGCCGGAAGCACCGCTTCCGGCGGGCCGTTCCGTCTCCTCCGGCAGCGGGCCGGCGAGGGCGGGAGCCCGGCAGCGGACCCCGCCCCGGCTCAGGGGGCCGTGCTCTGCGTCCCGGCCCGCCTCGCGTCCGCGCCCCAGCTGGACAGAAGCCTCAGGGCCTCCGCCGACGGCGAGTCCGGCTCCGCGAAGTACGTGACCAGCGACTGCCCGGTGTCGTCGCCGGCCGGGCGGAACGACTCCCACAGCAGCGTCAGCTCACCGACCAGCGGATGCCGGACGCGCTTGACGCCGTGGCTCTTCTCCTTGACGTCGTGTGCCGCCCACAGCCCGCGGAACTCCTCGCTCTTGACGGACAGCTCGCCCACCAGCGAGGACAGCTGGGGGTCGTCCGGATGGAGGCCCGCGTCCATGCGGAGGTAGGCGACCATGTCGTACGCCTTCTGCTCCCACTCCACGAACAGCTCCCGGTGGTCCGGGCTCAGGAACACCAGCCGCGCCCAGTTCCGCTCCTGCGCCGGGAGCCGCCCCCAGTCCCCGAAGACCGCCGCCGCCATCCGGTTCCAGGCGAGGATCTCCGAACGCCGGCCCACGACGTACGCCGGGACCGCGTCCATCGAATCCAGCAGGTGCCGCAGCGCGGGGCGGACCTGCTGGGTCCGGGGGGCCGGCTTCCGCTTCTGCCGCCTGGGCTTCGCCAGGTGCGTGAGATGGGTGCGCTCGGCGTCGGAGAGGCGCAGGGCGCGCGCGATCGAGTCCAGCACCTCCGCCGACACGTTCCGCCCGTTGCCCTGCTCCAGGCGCGTGTAGTACGCCACGGACACCCCGGCGAGCTGCGCCAGCTCCTCGCGGCGCAGGCCGGGCACCCGGCGGTGCCGTCCGAAGTCCGGCAGGCCCACGTCCTCCGGCTTCAGCCGGGCCCGCCGGGTGCGCAGGAACTCGCTGAGTTCGGCCCGCGGGTCGAGGCCGCCGCCCGCGGGACCGGCCGGAGGGGTGTGCTGCTCGTCCATGTCCCCAGTATCCCCGGTCGTACGCACGGCATCCTGTCCCCGCCAGTGGTACGCACGGCCAACGTAGGCAGAGCGGTGGACTGGGTGAACCCCGGACGTCGGGGCAGGCTGGAGGCCGTGCCCGGCCGGACAGAAGGCTGCCGGGCGCACGACCCCACGAGGAGAACTCCGGCATGACCACTGTTGCCGCGTACGCCGTACCCGCCGCCAAGGCTCCGCTGGAGCGGACGACCATCGAGCGGCGCGCGGTGGGCGAGCACGACGTCCTGATCGACATCAAGTTCGCCGGCATCTGCCACTCCGACATCCACCAGGCCCGTGAGGGCTGGGGCGAGGCGATCTTCCCGATGGTCCCCGGCCACGAGATCGCCGGTGTGGTCTCCGAGGTCGGCCCCGGCGTCACCCGGTTCCGGATCGGCGACCGCGTGGGCGTCGGCTGCATGGTCGACTCCTGCCGCGAGTGCGACAACTGCCGGGCGGGCAAGGAGCAGTACTGCACCGGCGGCATGGTCGGCACCTACAACGCCCTGGACAGGAACGGCGAGCCCACCCACGGCGGCTACTCGGAGAAGATCGTCGTCGACGAGAACTACGTCGTCCGCATCCCCGACGGGCTGGCCCTCGACGTCGCCGCGCCCCTGCTGTGCGCCGGCATCACCCTCTACTCCCCGCTGAAGCGCTGGGGCGCCGGTCCCGGCAAGAAGGTCGCGATCCTCGGCATGGGCGGCCTCGGCCACATGGGCGTCAAGATCGCGCACGCGCTGGGCGCCGAGGTGACGGTGCTCTCGCAGTCCCTGCGCAAGAAGGACGACGGCCTCAAGCTGGGCGCCGACCACTACCACGCCACCAGCGACCCGAAGACCTTCGAGGAGCTGCGGGGCACCTTCGACCTGATCGTGTCGACGGTGTCGGCCCCGCTGGACTTCAACGCCTACCTGTCCCTGCTGCGGACGGAGGGCACGCTGGCGAACGTGGGCGCCCCGGAGGAGCCGGTCTCCCTCAACCTCTTCTCGGTGATCGGCGGCGGCAAGACCCTCGCCGGCTCGATGATCGGCGGCATCGCCGAGACCCAGGAGATGCTGGACTTCTGCGCCGAGCACGGCATCGGCGCGGAGATCGAACTGATCGGCGCGGCCGAGATCAACGAGGCGTACGAGCGCGTCCTGAACAGCGACGTCCGCTACCGCTTCGTGATCGACACCGCGACGATCTGACGCCCGGCTTCGGCTCCGGCGCCCGGCTCCGGCGTCCGGCGAGGAGGAGCCGCGGGCGGCACCAGCCACGGCGCCTCGGACGAGTGAGGGCGGGGCGCTGCCGCAGGACCCGGGTCCCGGGGACCACCGTTTGGTCACCGGGACCCGGCCGGGCTCCGTACCCCGGTGCCGGCCGGGCTCCGTACCCCGGTGCTCAGTGCGGCAGCGTCGCCGGGCTGCCGCCGTTCGCCTCGTAGCCGGCCACCGCCAGGGCGCGGTAGACGGCGAACTCGGCGGCCGGGTCGGGGGAGAGGGTCCACGGGAGGGCGCCCACGTGGCCGTCGATGTGTATGAGCTGGCCCATGGCCTCCGCCCAGCGCTCGCCGCGGACCAGGAAGAAGACCAGCAGGTGCCGCACGTGCGCCGACATCGGGTCGTCGGGGCGGGCCGAGTGCACCGCGTGCAGCGCGCCGTGGATCGCCTTGGTGACGGTCTCGCTCCGGTAGAAACCGGCGACCAGGTTCACCTCGGGCAGGTGCTCGAACACCGCGAAGAGCGGCATGGCGGCGAGCAGGGAGCCCCGGGGCGCCCGCGCCGCCGCGGCCTCCGCGAAGTCGTACGCCTGCTGCCGCGAGCCGTGCCACTTCTCGCACCAGTAGTGCAGCGCCGCCAGGTGCGCCCCCATGTGGGCCGGGGCGCGGTCCAGGATCTTCAGCCAGAGCTGCTCGAAGTCCTGCCGCGGGTAACCGAGTCCGCGGGCCACCGACAGTTCCACGATGTACGGGACCGGGTCACCGGGGGCCAGCAGGGCGGCCTCGCCGCACGCCGCCCTCGCCTCCTCCATGATGATCCGGAACTCGTCCGTCCCGGGCACCGCCGTACGCCACGCCTGCTGCACCAGGAACTCGGCGTGCACCGCGGCGCCGCCCGCGTCCTTGGGCATCTCGGTCCGCCACACCCGCAGCCACTGCCCGCCCGGCGTCTCGCCCACCCCGCCGGGCCGCTGCTGCAGCTCCAGCGAGGCCGCGCCCGCGAACGCCTGGACGCGCTGCCAGCGCCGCTCGCCCTCCGCGTCCGTGCCGGCCAGCAGCTGCTGCGCCGCGCGGTAGTCCTGGGTGCGCTGCACCAGGTCCAGGACGTCCAGCAGGTCCTGGTCGGGGCCCGGCATGCGGACGTCCAGCTCCTCCTCGCGGGCGAAGCGGTAGTTCGCCGGGTCCGCCGCGTCCGGGTGGCCGGCGGGGACCTGAGTGATCGTCCCGCGCCCGCGCCTCAGGAACGGCAGCACCACGAAGCCGAGCATGACGAGGGCGATCAGGACCCAGAGAATCTCCATGTCACCAAGCGAACCAGACCGCGCCGACAATTGGCCAACCCGGTGCCGGACCTTGTGGAAAACTCCCGGCACCCGCCCGCTCCGTCCGCGCCGCCCGCTCCGCGTCCGCCATCCGCGCCGTGCGCGCACTACCCTCGGTGCCCATGAGCGACAGGCACATCAGTCAGCACTTCGAGACGCTCGCGATCCACGCGGGCAACACCGCCGACCCCCTGACGGGCGCGGTCGTCCCGCCGATCTACCAGGTGTCCACCTACAAGCAGGACGGCGTCGGCGGCCTGCGCGGCGGCTACGAGTACAGCCGCAGCGCCAACCCGACCAGGGCCGCGCTGGAGGAGAACCTCGCCGCCCTGGAGGGCGGCCGCCGCGGCCTCGCGTTCGCGTCCGGACTGGCGGCCGAGGACTGCCTGCTGCGTACGCTGCTCAGCCCCGGCGACCACGTGGTGATCCCGAACGACGCGTACGGCGGCACGTTCCGTCTCTTCGCCAAGGTCGTCGCCCGCTGGGGCGTGGAGTGGTCGGTGGCCGACACCTCCGACCCGGCCGCGGTGCGCGCCGCCCTCACCCCGAAGACCAAGGTCGTCTGGGTGGAGACCCCCTCCAACCCGCTGCTCGGCATCACCGACATCGCCGCCGTGGCCCAGGTGGCCCAGGACGCCGGCGTCCGGCTCGTCGTCGACAACACCTTCGCCACCCCCTACCTCCAGCAGCCGCTCGCGCTCGGCGCGGACGTCGTCGTGCACTCCCTGACCAAGTACATGGGCGGCCACTCCGACGTCGTCGGCGGCGCCCTGATCACCGGCGACGCGGAGCTGGGCGAGGAACTCGCCTACCACCAGAACGCGATGGGCGCGGTCGCCGGACCCTTCGACTCCTGGCTGGTGCTGCGCGGCACCAAGACGCTCTCGGTGCGCATGGACCGGCACAGCGAGAACGCCACGAAGATCGCCGACATGCTCACCCGCCACGCGCGCGTGACGAGCGTCCTGTACCCGGGGCTGCCCGAGCACCCCGGTCACGAGGTCGCCGCCAAGCAGATGCGGGCCTTCGGCGGCATGATCTCCTTCCGCGTGGAGGGCGGCGAGGAGGCGGCCGTCGAGGTCTGCGACCGGGCCCAGGTGTTCACGCTCGGCGAGTCCCTGGGCGGCGTCGAGTCGCTGATCGAGCACCCCGGCCGGATGACGCACGCGTCCGCGGCCGGTTCCGCGCTCGAGGTCCCCGCCGACCTGGTGCGCCTCTCCGTGGGCATCGAGAACGTCGACGACCTGCTCGAAGACCTCCAGCAGGCGCTCGGACGGTGACGGTCACCATCCCGTGAGCGGTGGGGTCGTCCGAGACGGCGGCTCCACCCAGGGGCGGGCCGTCAGCGCCCACACCGTGAACGCCACGGCCGCCGCCAGCACCAGCAGCCGCACCGCGCGGCGGGCGAGCGTCCTGCGGCGCAGGATGCGGGCCCCGCGGCGCGCGCCGCCTCGGCGTGGAGCCCGGGCGGCACGCGCGGCGGTGACTGCTCCAGCATCCGCCGCACGGTCTCCTCACGCCGCATCCGGGTCACGACGGCGCCGCCTCGGCGCGGCCCGCCGCGGGGGGCCGGTCCCGGGGCGGGCGCAGCACGGCGGCCATCGCGCGGTGGAGGACGGTCCGCACGCGCTCCGCGGGCAGACCGAGCAGGGCCGCCGTCTGTTCCTCGGCGATCCCCTCGTGCAGCCGCAGCACCAGGATCAGGCGTTCCCGCGGGGTGAGCCGGGCGAGCGGGCCTTTCGGACGGGCGCGGGAGGGGAGCAGTCCGCCGCGGTGGTGCCGGGTGCCGTATCCGAAGCGGGTCGCCAGGTACCGGCGGGTGTGGGCGTAGGGGTCCCCGCCGTGCGGCCGGTCCCAGCTCGCGTACGTGTGGGCCAGCGCCAGGGTCAGCAGGCGCCGGGCCCGCGGGTTGTCGTCCGGGGCCTCGGCGGTGAGCAGGGTCGCGGTGTGCAGCAGCCGGGCGCCGGCGCCCGCGACGTACGCCTCGAACTCGCGGGCGCGGTGGATGTCCTGGGACGCATGCCGTCGTCGCAACCGCGCCTCCCGCGCCCCCTGGGTGAGCCCTCGGTTCTCATATCAGGCCAGGGGGCACCATCCGGTCAAGAGACGTGCGCGCGCGACGCTTCGGTTTTCCGCCCCCGCCGCCCCTTCCCGTCCCGGCCCGGGGCTCCGCCCCGGACCCCGCTCCTCGAACGCCGGAGGGGCTGTTCTCAGCCCCCGGGGATCAGGAGTCCGCCCGGTCAGGGGCGGACATCCGCGCCGACAGCGCGCCGTTGAAGCGTGACAGGAGCGCGCAGAACGCCTCGCGCTCCTCCGGTGCCCAGTCCTGCGTCAGCTCGGCCATCAACTGGCGCCGCGAGGAGCGCACTTCCTCCAGGCGCGCCTGCCCGCGCGGGGACAGCTGGAGCACGACCGCGCGTCCGTCCTCGGGGTGCGAGGTCCGTTTGACCAGGCCGGTGTCCACGAGCGGGGCGACCTGCCGGGTGACCGTCGAGGAGTCGATGCCCATGCTCGCGGCGAGCGCCTTGACGCCCATGGGACCTTCCTTGTCGAGACGGTTGAGCAGCAGGTACGCGGCGCGGTCCATCGAGTTGCGCACCTGGCCGACCCCGCCCAGACGCGTCTGTTCGGCACGGCGGGCGAACAACGCCACCTCGTGCTGCAGCGTGTCGAGAAGACCGGTGTCACCGACGGCCGTCAGGTCCGTCCTCATGTCCATCGACATATCAGGTGGTGTGGGCATGGCCGGGGACTCACTTCGTGGAGGGCTGCTCATCGGGGGACAGGGTACGCGGCCGGACGACGGCCCGTACCGGCGCTGCGCAAAGCCGAGTCCGCGGGTTGGTCACACCGGCCGCCGTCACCGGTGAACTGCGATCCTGGAGTCATGAGCTACAGCACGGCCGAATCCCTGCGGACCGTCACCCTCGACGATGTCCGCGGCGCCCGGAAGATGCTCTCGGGCGTGGCCCGGACGACCGCGCTGGAGGGCAGCAGGCACCTGTCCCGGCAGGTGGGCGCGCCGGTGCACCTGAAGTGCGAGAACCTGCAGCGCACGGGGTCGTTCAAGCTGCGCGGCGCGTACGTGCGGATCGCCGGGCTGCTGCCCGAGGAGCGGGCCGCCGGTGTCGTCGCGGCGAGCGCCGGCAACCACGCACAGGGGGTCGCGCTGGCGTCGTCGCTGCTCGGGGTGCGGTCCACGGTGTTCATGCCGAAGGGCGCCCCGCTGCCGAAGATCAGCGCGACCCGGGAGTACGGCGCCGAGGTGCGCCTGCAGGGCCAGGTGGTCGACGAGACGCTGGCCGCGGCGATGGAGTACGCGCACGGGACGGGCGCGGTGTTCATCCACCCCTTCGACCACCCGGACGTCATCGCGGGCCAGGGCACGGTGGGCCTGGAGATCCTGGAGCAGTGCCCCGAGGTGCGCACGATCGTCGTCGGGGTCGGCGGGGGCGGGCTGGCCGCCGGGATCGCGGTCGCGGTGAAGGCGCTGCGGCCCGAGGTGCGGATCGTCGGCGTGCAGGCGGCGGGCGCGGCGGCGTATCCGCCCTCGCTGGCGGCCGGGCGTCCGGTGGCGGTGCGCAACCCGGCGACGATGGCCGACGGGATCAGGGTGGGACGGCCCGGCGACGTGCCGTTCGGGATCGTCGGCGAGCTGGTGGACGAGGTGTGCACGGTCACCGAGGACGAGCTGGCGGCCGCGCTGCTGCTCTGCCTGGAGCGGGCCAAACTGGTCGTCGAGCCGGCCGGGGCGAGCCCGGTCGCGGCGCTGCTGAGCCGGCCCGGAGCCTTCGAGGGACCGGTCGTGGCGGTGCTGTCCGGCGGCAACGTGGACCCGGTGCTGATGGAGCGGGTGCTGCGGCACGGCATGGCCGCGCAGGGCCGCTACCTGGCCGTACGGCTGCGCCTGACGGACCGGCCGGGCGCGCTCGCGTCGCTGCTGGGGGCGTTGTCGGTGGCCGATGCCAACATCCTCGATGTGAGCCACGTACGGACCGACCCCCGGCTCGGGCTCACGGAGGCGGAGGTGGAGCTGCGTCTGGAGACCAAGGGCCCGGAGCACTGCGCGGAGGTCAACCGGGCCCTGCGCGAGGCGGGTTACACGGTCGTGGACTGAGACCTGACGGGGTGTCACTCCTTCGGGCAATCCCATTGTGAGACGCGATACATCGCGTTATGGTGAGTCTCGCCGTCGGGTGGCCCACCGTGCGTCCCGCCGTCCCCGCCCGGCGGAAAATCCGAGCACACCGAAGCGCGCAAACCTAGGCTTTCCGAAGAATCACGACGACGTGGAGACTCATATGCCAGGCGCCATCTATGCCGAAGGTCTGGTCAAGACCTTCGGAAACGTCAGGGCACTGGACGGCGTCGACCTCGAGGTCCCCGAGGGCACCGTCCTGGGCCTCCTCGGGCCGAACGGCGCGGGCAAGACCACCACCGTCCGCTGCCTGACCACCCTGCTGCGGCCCGACCGCGGCAAGGCGGTCGTCGCCGGCCTCGACGTGCTGAAACAGCCTGACGCCGTACGCCGCTCCATCGGCCTGTCCGGCCAGTTCGCCGCCGTCGACGAGTACCTGACCGGCCGCGAGAACCTGCAGATGGTCGGACAGCTCTACCAGATGAGGGCGAAGGCGGCCAAGGCCCGCGCGGACGAGCTGCTGGAGCAGTTCCACCTCGCGGACGCCGCCGACCGCACCGCCAAGACCTACTCCGGAGGCATGCGCCGCCGCCTCGACCTCGCCGCCGCCCTGGTCGTCTCACCGCCCGTGATGTTCATGGACGAGCCGACGACCGGCCTCGACCCGCGCAACCGCCAGCAGCTGTGGGAGGTGATCAAACAGCTCGTCTCCGGCGGTACGACGCTGCTGCTCACCACCCAGTACCTGGAGGAGGCCGACCACCTGGCCCACGACATCGCGGTCGTCGACCAGGGCCGGGTCATCGCCCAGGGCACCTCCGACCAGCTCAAGGCCCGCACCGGCGGTGAACGCGTCGAGGTCGTGGTGCACGAACGCGAGCACATCCAGGCCGCCTCCGCCCTCCTCGACAAGTACGGCCTGCGCGGCGCCGGCCGGGGCGACACCACGGTCGAGGAGCACATGCGCAAGATCACCACACCGGTCTCCGGCGGCGCGAAGCTCCTCGCCGAGATCATCCGCGACCTCGACACCGCCGGCATCGAGATCGACGACATCGGTCTGCGCCGCCCCACCCTCGACGACGTCTTCCTCTCCCTCACCGGCCACGTCGCGGAGGCCAAGGACGAGGACGAGGACATCAAGGAGACCGCGAAATGAGCGCCGTCACCGACACCGTCCGGGTCACGGCCCCCGGCAACCCCATCGGCCAGTCGATCCGGGACTCCCTGGTCGTCGCCAGACGCAATCTGATCCGCATGGCCCGGATCCCCGAAGTGGTCATCTTCGGGCTCATCCAGCCCATCATGTTCGTGGTGCTGTTCTCGTACGTGTTCGGCGGCTCCATGGACATCGGCGGCAGTACGAGTCCGCAGGTGTACCGCGAGTTCCTGATGGCCGGCATCTTCGCGCAGACCGTCACCTTCGCCACCGCCGGAGCCGGGGCGGGCATCGCAGAGGACATGCACAAGGGGCTCATCGACCGCTTCCGCTCCCTGCCCATGGCGCGCGGCGCGGTGCTCACCGGCCGCACCCTCGCCGACATGGTGCAGACGGCGCTCACCCTGCTCGTGCTCGCCGTCGTCGCCCTCCTGGTCGGCTGGCGCACCCACACCAGCGTCGGCGAGGTGCTCGGCGCGTTCGCCCTGCTCCTCCTGGCCGGGTACGCGTTCACCTGGATCGGCGCGCTCATCGGCCTGTCGGTGCGCACCCCGGAGGCGGCCACCTCCGGAGGACTGGTCTGGCTCTTCCCGGTGACCTTCGTGTCGAACGCGTTCGTGGACTCCAGCAACATGACGCCCTGGCTGCGCCACATCGCCGACTGGAACCCGTTCAGCGCCACCGTGCAGGCCTGCCGCGAGCTCTTCGGCAACCCCGGGGTCTCCACCTCGGACGCCTGGCCCATGCAGCACCCGGTGTGGGCGTCGCTGATCTACTCGGTCCTGATCATCGCGTTCTTCCGGACGCTCGCCGTGCGCAAGTACCGCTCGGCGGCGGCATGACGGAGCCCCCGGCGCCGCACAGAGTGCCGGGGGCCCGTCGGGGACTCGCGGGGGCGGGTCAGCCGGTGTACGGCTTCGCCTCCAGGATCTTCACCGAGGCCTTCTTGCCGTTCGGCAGCTCGTACTCCGCGTCCTCGCCGACCTTGTGGCCCATGACGCCCGAGCCCAGCGGGGACTGCGGCGAGTAGGTCTCGATCTCGGAGCTCGCGTACTCGCGCGAGGCGAGCAGGAAGGTCAGCGTGTCGTCCTCGTCGCCGTCGAAGGCGATGGTCACGACCATGCCGGGCGCCACGGCGCCGTCGGCCGCCGGGGCCTCGCCGACCTTGGCGTTCTCGAGGAGCTGGGTGAGCTGGCGCACGCGGAGCTCCTGCTTGCCCTGCTCCTCCTTGGCCGCGTGGTACCCGCCGTTCTCCCGCAGGTCGCCCTCCTCGCGCGCGGCGGCGATCTTGGCGGCGATCTCCGTGCGCGCGGGACCAGTAAGGTACTCAAGCTCGTCCTTGAGCTTGTTGTACGCCTCCTGGGTCAGCCAGGTGACGTTCTCGCTGGTCTGGGTCACAGGTGCTCCTCGTAGGTACTGGGAATACAAAGCATCGCCCTACCCAGAAGGATGTTCCTCCAGGGACGGGCGAAACCACGAGCCTAACAACTGAGGGCCCGCAGGGGGAGGACATAAGCCACCGGACTCATGTCAGCGCAGGTCAGCGACCAGGTATTCCCCGCGGTGTCAGTCCGTGTGGCAGCCGACCAGCTCGGCCGAGGTGCCCCGGGAGGTGGTGCGGAGCGTGACGACCTCGTCGATGCGCGTGGCGTCCGCGTCGAAGCGGAAGTCGGCGCGGCCCACCTCGGCGCCGTCCTCGGACTGGGAGCGGACCGTGCAGTAGCCGACGACCCCCGCGTCCTTGTGCACCTCCAGGTGCACCTTCACGGACTTCTCGGCGGTGTCGAAACCGATCATCTCGGCGCTGATCTCGTTCCGGGCGACGTAGTGGTAGCCGAACCAGCCGATCAGCCCGAGCATCAGCACCGACAGCACGGCGCCGACGACCTTGAGGGTGCGGTCGGCACGCTGGTCCGAGGAGCGGCCGTAACGGCCCTCGGGCAGCCGCGTGCTCGACGTACTCATGATCGTCTCCTCGGCAGGAGGGGACCGGTGTCCCCTGGCAGGCCCCGGAGTGGAAAACCCCGGAATTATTCGTCCCCCGATTCGGTCACTATAGAAGCCTGCGACTGCGCCGCCGCACTGAGGGCGCCTACCGACTTGAGGATTGAGTCTTGACTGACCAGCTGCGACTGATGGCCGTGCACGCCCACCCCGACGACGAGTCGAGCAAGGGCGCGGCCACCATGGCGAAGTACGTGTCCGAGGGGGTGGACGTGCTGGTGGTGACCTGCACGGGCGGGGAGCGCGGCTCCATCCTCAACCCGAAACTGCAGGGCGACGCGTACATCGAGGAGCACATCCACGAGGTGCGCAAGAAGGAGATGGACGAGGCCCGGGAGATCCTGGGGGTGAAGCAGGAGTGGCTCGGGTTCGTCGACTCCGGGCTGCCCGAGGGCGACCCGCTGCCGCCGCTGCCGGAGGGCTGCTTCGCCCTGGAGGACGTCGACAAGGCGGCCGGTGAGCTGGTCCGCAAGATCCGCGCGTTCCGCCCCCAGGTGATCACCACCTACGACGAGAACGGCGGCTACCCGCACCCCGACCACATCATGACCCACAAGATCACGATGGTGGCGTTCGAGGGCGCGGCGGACGCCGAGAAGTACCCGGAGGACGAGTTCGGTCCGGTGTACCAGCCGCTGAAGGTGTACTACAACCAGGGCTTCAACCGTCCCCGCACCGAGGCGCTGCACCAGGCCATGCTGGACCGCGGCCTGGAGTCGCCGTACGGGGACTGGCTGAAGCGCTGGAGCGAGTTCGAGCGCAAGGAGCGCACGCTCACCACGCACGTGCCGTGCGCCGACTTCTTCGAGATCCGCGACAAGGCGCTGATCGCGCACGCGACGCAGATCGACCCCGACGGGGGCTGGTTCCGGGTGCCGATGGACCTCCAGCGGGAGGTCTGGCCGACGGAGGAGTACGAGCTCGCGAAGTCGCTCGTCGACACCTCCCTCCCCGAGGACGACCTCTTCGCGGGCATCCGGGACAATGCCTGACATGAGCGCAAGCGCAAGCCTGGCATTGACCCACCTGGTCCCCCTCGCCAAGGAACTCGACGAGGACAAGGTCACCCCCGGTGTTCTCGGGTTCATCGTCTTCGCGGTGATGGCTCTGGCGGTGTGGGGCCTGATGAAGTCCATGAACCGGCACATGGGGCGCGTCGACTTCGTCGAGCCCGAGGAGTCCGGGGAGCCGGGGGCCGAGAAGGCGGGGGCGGCGGCCGCCGAGAAGCGGGGCTGAGCGGGCCGGCCCTCCGGAGCTTTCGGAGGGCCGTGCGGCGGTGTGAGCCGAGTGCCCGGTGCCGGCGTGGGCCGGGGGCGTTCGCGCAGCCCGGCGCCTACGGGGTGCCTCCCCCAGAGGGGGGACCCCAGCCCACCCGTGCCGCCCTGCAGCACGACTGCCCGCGGTGAGTGAGAGCGGCGCGACTGCCCGCGGTGGGCGGTGGGATGCCCGACCGGCGCGCCTCCTCCTCCACGGCCCGCGCCAACAGCCGTTCGGCGTCCGCCCGATGACTGTCCCGCATGACGTGCCCCCCCTCCGGCGGCGGCTCCTCCGCCCACGAGTGTCCTTCGTACGGGCCGTCGGCGCGACGGGGCCGCGATCAACGACCGTACCGGCGCTACCTCTTCACCCGGCCGCGGACCGCGAGGACCGCGAGTCCGAGCAGCGCGGGCTCGACGACGCGGGAGGTCATCTCGACGTAGGTTCCCGCGGTGGTGAGTTCCTGCCCGGAGGACCGGAAGACCACGGAGTTGACGACGACCCGCAGCGACTTGTCGAACCGCTCGGCCGACAGCCGGCCGCGGTACGGGCCCCGGGGGTCGACCGGGTCGGGCTTGTCCGTGGTCAGGGTGATGCGGTCGCCGCTGACCTTCCCGGTGCTCACCGGCTCGGGGTCGTCCTGGGGCAGGCCCCACAGCATCATCGCCAGCACGGTGGCGACGACGGCCAGGAGCAGCCACCCGAGGGCCCGTACCGCCCGCAGTCCGTACCCGGACAACGCCCAGTACAGGGCGAGGAGGGTCCGCTCGCCCGGGGGCGACTCCGGGTCGTGGCGGCGCATCTCCATCTCGCCGTAGTAGAAGTCGGCCGCCCCCGGCTCGTTCCTGCCGTCCTCCAGGGCCTTGCGCAGCTGCCGGTACACGGGAGCCAGCACCGCCGGTTCCCACACGTCGGTGCCGTCCGGCGCGTCCGTCCAGCCGTCCGCGCGCTGCCGGCCGGCGCGCCAGTGGTGCTCCTCGGCCAGGGTCCGCCTGCGGGTCCAGCGGACCGGCCGCCGACCGACCCGGCGCATCCCCGGGGGAGGGAACGCGAGCGGGCACCGTCCGTCCAGTTTCAGCTGGTCGAGGTGCACGGTCCCCACGAACAGGCAGTCGGTCAGGTCCACGTCGGTGAGGACCAGGTGGGCGGCGTCCGTACCCCGCAGGGAGGTGACGCGCACGCGGGGGTCGGAGAAGTCCTCCTCGGGTATCTCCTCACCGGTGCCCGCGGTGAACGGGCGGGAGCGGCCGGCGATGCTCACCGGGAACTGCAGCACGGCGTCGCTGACGTCGACCTCGGCCCGGCGCAGCCGGAGCGCCGCCGTGGATCCCCAGCGCGTCCGCCGGCAGCGCAGGGTCTCCACCGCCGCCTCGATCGTCACCGCGGACTGGAACTCCGCGTCGGACAGGTCCAGCAGTCCGGGGAACACCAGCGGGCCCAGCACCGTCGTGCGCAGGAAGGTCGCCTTCTGGAAGGTGACGACGCCGCGTACCCCGTTCCCGCCGAACTCGACGTCACCGCCGATCGTCGCCCCGGGGAACGCGGCGCCCCTGGCGAGTCCCGTGCCGTCGAAGGAGACGTCCTCGCCCAGCGTCGCCGCGTCGAAGCGCGCCTCCCGGGCGAACTCGGTCCCGTCGAACCAGGCCTTGCGCCCGATCCTCACCCGGTCGAACTGGGCCTCCTCCTCGAACAGCGCCCCGTCGAACAGGGCCTCCCCGGTGATGTCCGCCCCGGTGAAGACGGCCGGCCCGTGGAACGCGGTCCCGCCGAAGACGGCGTCCCTGCCGACGACCAGCCCCTGGAAGACGGCGGGGCCGCCGATCCTCCTGGCGGCGAACCTGAGGTCGCCGCCGATCCGGGCCTGGTGGAACCAGGCCGCGGCGCGGATCTCCACGTCGTCGAACCAGGCGTCGCGGCCGACGACCACGTCCCCGAAGCCGAGGTCCCCCTCGAACACGGCCCCGTTGAAGTAGGCGCCGTCGTCGAACCTCGCTCCGCCGAAGGAGCAGTCGCCCGTGAAGTCCACCTCGTCGAACTGCGCCTCACCGCTGAACACGGTCTCGTCGAGCCGGACACGGCCGAGGCGGTGCCGTCCCGTCACGGGATCGCCGAGCGCGGCGAGCAGCTCGTCCAGCAGGCTCCGGGTGAACGGCGTGCCCCGGTGGTCCAGATCGGCGCCGGGCTCCAGGCCGGCCAGGTACGCGGCGCGCCGGTCCCCGCCGAGGTGGGCGAGGCAGGCCGGGTACGGGTCGACGCGGCGGCCACGGCAGTCCTGGTCGCACCGCGGCCAGTCGGGGGCTTCGGACGATGACGGGGTGATGGCCGTACTCCTGGGTCGGTCGGGGGACGCCGGCGGCGACGGGACTCACGCGGTGTAGAGGGTGACGATCTTGCGGTCCGCGCCGTGCGGTCGCTCGACCCTCGCCTCCACCAGCCATTTCCCGGGGCCTCCGCGCAGCTCCGCCCGGAACCGGCCCGTGGCGTCGCGGGTGAGGACGACGTTCTCGCCGGTCCGGCTGCCGATGCGCCGCATGACCGCCGACGGCCTGCGTTCCGCCAGGTTGACGCCCAGCACGGAGGCTTCGAACGGCCGGCCGGCGACGGCCTCCGACGGGGCGTGCAGGGTGATCCGTTCGTCACCGGCGAGCATGCCGCTCGCCGGGAGGCCCTTCCTGAGGGCGGAGAGCCGCTCGCCGACGGCCGCGGCGCTCGCCATGTCGGCGTGCCGGGCGTCGGTCCACAGCATGTCGGCCGGGTCCCGCAGGGCCCAGTGCGCGACGGCGGACTCCCGCGGGACCGTCCCGTCGCCGGGCCCGAGACCGTCGCTCCCCCCGGCGAGGTCCAGCCCGTCGGACGAGAGCCCGACGGTGTGCGGCGTCGGATGGGCCGTGCTCCCCAGGCAGTGGACGTCGTACGGGAGCCGGCCGCCGGGGTCGGTGCGCCGGTGGGCCTCGCGCGCGGCGTGGAACCGCCGGTCGAAGGAGAGGGCGTCCTCGACGAGGGCGGTGGGCAGGCCGGGGACGGGGTACCGGCGGTCGTCGAGTCCCCGCAGCCGGCTCTTCCCCGTGACCCGCACGGCCGCGTAGACCGGCAGCATCTGCGCCACCGACGGCAGGGTGAGGGCGAAGCCGCGCAGGACCCCGTTCAGCGCACGCGCGTCTGGGCCGTCCCCCGCCGCGTGGCCGGTCAGCAGCCGGACGGCTCCGGCGAAGCCCTGCTGGGGCGTGCCCAGCGTGACCAGGGTCCTGGCCGTCTCCCGGCCGCCCAGGCACTCCAGGTAGTACCGGCCGGCCAGGCCGCCCGTCGAGTGGCAGACGAGCACGACCTTCGGGGCGTCCGGACGGTCCGGGAAGTGCGCGCCGACGCGCTCGCTCCACCGGGTGAGTTCCCGCTCCACCCGCGTCTTCAGCCGTTCGGCGACGAGCCGGTGGGACAGGCGCCAGTCGTACGCGAAGGGAACGAACTGGTCCTCGACCGGATCACCGAGCGCCGTCCTGATGTCGGGGTGGCCCATGGAGGAGAGCAGTCCGGGCATCGAGTCGGGGGCCGTGGTCAGCTCGTCGGCCACCACCCGGAACCGCTCCTCGGGCGGCTCGTCGCCGAGACCCGGCGGAAGGGCCAGGTCCGCCAGCGCCGCGGGGGAGGGCCGGGACCGGAGCAGGGCGTCGCCGGCCTCGCCCCACAGGTCGCGGCCGTCCCTGGTCAGCCGGCTGCCGAGAAACCCGGGTACGAAGACCACGAGGTCGTGCTCCACTGCGCCCTCCTCCGTCGCACAGGTCGTACGTGTCGCATGTGTCGTACGTGTCGCATGTGTCGTCATGCACGGTCGTCGTCCGGCCCGAAGAAGGCGTGGGGCAGCCGGATCAGATCGCACCGGTCGTTGCCCTGGAGCGCCACCACCAGGCCCCGGGGGTCCGGGGCGGCGTCCGCCGCGTGCACGGTGTATCCCCGCCAGGGGACGCCCTCCCCGTGCAGCCAGGTCCTGGCGCGCACGTCCCACACCCGCGGTGCCGTCCACGCGTCGCAGACCAGCAGTACGGGCCGCTCCACGGGGCCCGCGAACACCAGCGACGTCACCTCCGGGAGCTCGCCCGGGAGCCGCTCCGCGGGCTTGTCGCGGCCGGCCGTGCAGTCCTTCAGGCGGACGCCGTCGTCCACCCAGGCCAGCAGGGGGAAGGACTCCTCGTCCTCGGGGTCGTACAGCTCGCCCAGCGCCAGACGGGCGGGGTACACGTCGGTGATGCGGAGCGGGTCGCCCCCGCGTTCCCCGTGGGGTTCCCACAGCCGGATCTCGTCGGCGAGGTCGGCGGCCAGCCAGTACGTCCCGTCCCGCATGGACCGGGCGCCGAGGTCGCAGCAGCGCAGCCCCACCCGTGTCGCCCCCGCCGTGCGCCAGCCCCGCGAGGCGTCGACGGGCATGTCCGCGTGGACGACGCGTCCTCCGTCCGGCACACAGAGGCGCAGCCGCGCCGCGGCGGGATCGACGACGAGACCCAGCGACGGAACGGCCTCGCCGTCGTCCCCGCCGAGCGTGAGGTCGTGCCACGCCTCGACGGACAGGTCCGCGGACAGGCGCCAGGTCCGTACGGTGCGCCGCGCCGCCGCGACCACGGTCCAGGCGCCCCCCGTGTACACCGCCTCGACGGCGGTCACCGGCTTCACGTGGGTGAGGACGGTGGCCGGGGCGGTGGCCGGATCGCCGGGGCCGGGCCGGGACACCAGGATCCGGTCGGCCCAGGTGCGGCAGAGCAGCGGTGGCCCGTCCGGCGCCCCGGCCAGGGCGACCGCGGGTCTCTGGTTGCCCGGACGCCGCCGCGTGCCGTGTCCGGCCGCGAGCGCGGGACCCACGTCGAGCATGCGGATGTCGGGGCCGTCGGCCACGGCGAGCAGTCCCGCTCCGCCGGGTTCGAAGGCCATGGCCCGGTCCCGGGGCGCGGTCATCCGGAACGTCGCTTCCCGTCCGGGGTCCTCGACGGCCCGGACCCGGACGGTGACCTCCTCGTAGCCGGCGAGGAGCAGGTCGTCGCCGTGGCGTCCGAAGACGAGCCCCCGCGCCGACGAGTCGAACTCTTGTACGAGCTCCACGGCCGGTGGTGCGACGAGGGCCGCGTCGTCCGTCTCGCAGCGCCAGACCCGCACCCGGCTCCCGTCGGCGACCGCGAACCAGCCCCGCAGCCCTCCTCCGGGCGCCGGCACCGGCTCGGAGGTCGCCGCGGCGGCCAGCGCGGGTGCTCCGAGTCGGCCCAGGTCCGTCGCCTGCGCGAGCAGGCCGCCGGAGCCCGCCGTGCCGCGGTCGGCCTCGAGCAGCGCGGCCCGTTCCCCGGCGACCACGACGAACAGCCGCGGGCCCATGGGGAGCGCGGCGATCCGCTCGGCGTCCATCATGCGGATGTCCGTCAGGGGTGTGCCGAGCCGGTGCGTGCCGCCCTTCCAGGACCACATCCACATCCGCTGCCCGTCGGCCGCCAGCACGACGGTCTCCGACGCCCGCTCGGCCGCCGCCAGGGCGCCCACGGCACCGCCCCAGTGGTAGACGTGGTCGGGCAGCCGGGAGCCGGAGCGCCAGAGGTAGACGGCCCGGTCGTCGCGGGCGACGGTGGTCCAGTGGGGTCCGGTGCCCACCTCGCGCACCTCCGTGAGGGCGCTCCCGCGCTCCCCGGACGTCTCCCCGGTCCGGCGGGTCAGCAGCCGTTTGCCGGACTCCGGGTGCAGGACCAGGATCTCGCCGCGCCCGCCGGCGGTCAGCGTGTCCCCGGCCACCGGTTCCGTCCGGTCCGCCGTCCCCGTGCCGGCGCGCCAGCTCAGCGTCCGTGCCCCGCCCTGCGGGGCGGGGCGGCGCCACTCCAGGGGGTCCGGCGGCATGTCGGTCCAGTACTCCTGCCACGGCAGGAACCCGTCGGCCTCCGCCAGCGTCCGGTAGGTCGCGTCCCGGTGGCTGACGAAGGCGGTCGCCCGCAGCAGGGCCTTGCGGGCCCGCAGGGAGGACGAGTCGCGGAAGGCGTCCCCGACGCGCCCGTAGAGCGCCGCCCCGTCGCACTCCCGGGCCAGGGCGGAGGCCGGCGGCAGCATCACGTCCGGGTTGGTGCGCAGCAGGAAGCCGACGTCCTGGAAGAGCGCCCGCAGTTCCTCCGGCCCGACCTGGGCGGCATGGGCGCCCAGGTAGTCGAGGGCGTAGGGGGCCGCGCCGGTCCAGTCGTCCCCGGCCTGCGCGCGGAGCGCCGTCACCACCCTGCGGTGGGCGGCCGGTACGTCGAGCCCGGCGCCGGTGAGGAAGAACTCGCCGTAGCTCGGGTGCGCCAGGTGGTAGGTCGTTCCTCCGTCGTGCGGGGCGGTCTGGGAGGCGACGATGCCGCCGTCGGCGCTCCGGCACACCTGCCGCAGGGCGCCGAGCGTCAGCTCCGTGCTGCCCTCGTCCCGCAGTGCGTTGGCGAGGGCGAGCCAGGTCCGGCCCGGCGCCAGTCCGCGCCCCTGGACCACGGCCAGCGGGCGCAGGACCTCGTGCGCGCGTTCCGCGCCCCGCTGCGAGGTGAGGTGGCCGACCTCCTCGGCGAGACGCCTGTGCAGGTCCATGCCGCCGGACGTCATCCACGACGACAGTTCCGTCTCGGTGGCGGTCCGGGGCCGGCGGGCGAGTTCCGTCGCGGCGAGCCGGGCCACCAGGAACGAGCCGTGGCTGCCGGACGCGATGTGGCCGGCGGCCCACGCCCGGTCGGCCTCCCGCTCCCCTCCCCGGTACGGGGAGCCCTCCGCGTCGAGCACGGACCGGGCCATCGCCGCGATGCTCGTCCTCGCCTCCTCGTCGTTCCCCAGCACCACCGGATCGACGCTCTGGTCCAGCGTGTCCAGCAGCGACTCCTCCTCGGCGGGCGCCGTGCCGCGTCTGCGGGGCTGCGGTCGCGTACCGACGACCACGCGGACGCCCCACAGTTCGGACAGCGGATTCAGCAGGTGGCGCGCGATGTCGTGGGCCTGGTCCGGAAGGGCCTCGTCGAGGGCGTCGAAGAGCAGGGTCAGGGAGCCCGCCCGGGAGACGAGGGCGTCGACCGCCGCACGGCACTGCTCCGGCGTGACCGGCCCCGCGGGCAGCGGCGCCATCCCCCCGAACGGCGACAGGACGCCCCACAGGGCCGTGACCAGCGAGTGGACCGACTGCCCCTTGCAGCTCAGCGCGGCGTGCACCGTCCCGGCGCGCGGCAGCGTCGAGGGGTCGAGCTCCGGTCCGAGGGTCTCCCGCCACTCCGGCAGGGAGGTGAGGGCCAGCCGGCCGAGCAGGGCCGTCTTCCCCGTTCCCGCGAGACCCGTCACCGCGAGGAGCCCCTTCGGATGGGTGTCCATCCAGCGCACCACCCTGCCCAGGGCCCGGTGCCTGCCCGCGAAGTGACGGCTGAGGTGGCCGCCCTCCTCCAGGTCGAACTGCCCGGCGACGACCCACGGCTTCCGCCCCGTCAGCACCGCGGGGGTGTGCACCCGCCGCTCACGGTCCTGGAAGTGGGGGTTCTCCAGGAAGTTGTTGGGCAGCGACCGGATCTCGGTGTGGCCGGGGCGCTGCGCCGGCTCGTCGAGGCCGGAGGCCGCGGCCGCGGCGTCCACCCCGTCCAGCAGGTACGGCACGGGCAGGTAGAGGGCGGAGGACTCGAAGGGGCGGGCGTGGTCGGGGGCCACGAAGTCCGGCTCGGCCAGCGCCTCCTCCAGCCACCTCACCCAGCGCCCCTCGGGGACCTCCGCCTCGAACCCCGAGGTGCCGACGACGACGAAACCGGCCCGCCGGCTCTGCCGCGCCCTGCCCACGCTCTCCCGTTCCAGGCGCAGGGCATGGCGCAGGGCCTCGGAGAGGTGGCCGCCGTGGGAGGAGCAGGCGTCGACGACCAGGAGGGTGTCGGTCTCGCACTCGGGGTGCAGCAGCCGGTCCACGAGGTCCGTCAGGGCGAGGGCGCGCTCGGGTGCGAAGCGGCCGTCCTCCCAGGAGTCGGCACAGGCGAGGAAGTAGCCGTGGTCCCCCCGGTGGATCCCGTGCCCCGTCCAGTAGAGGATCTTCCGCTCGGCGTCATGGGCCAGGAAGTCCTCCAGACCTTCCCACAGCTGCCGGCGCCCGGCCCCCGCCCCGTCGACGCGGACGTTCTCCCCGAACCCCAGCGAGGTCTGCGCCACATGGGTGAACCGCTCCCGCACGTCCGCCACGTTCCGCAGCCTCAGCCGCTCCCGCATGTCCGCGTCGGGATGCGCGTAGTCGGACACGGCCACGGTGCCCACCAGGGACGAGGACCGCCGTTCGGACTTGACCAGCGCCAGGTGAACGCCCACATCGCTCCGTATCATGACGAGGTCCTGCTGCTGAGAGCTCCAACGAAGCTTACTGAAAAGGGTGTTGTTCATGCGTAGGGACAGGTTCACCGTGGTCGGCAGGGTGACGGGCTGCCACCTCTTCGAGGGTGACGGGACCCGTCCCATCCGCGAGGACGACATCCGCGTCAAGTACCGCCCCAGGCGGGTGGAGTTCCCCGAGGAGATCGGCGGCTGGCGGCACGCGATCCAGGAGGAGGAGCGGCGCAAGGAGGCCCTCGGCCTGCCGCACCGCTGGAACAACGAGCGCTTCGCCGTCGAGCGGGTCGTCGTGACCCGCACCCACCTGGCCGAGGACCCCGTCGTCACCCTCACCCTCCAGGACGCCGACTACTTCGACTTCCTCACCACCTCCCTCAATCTCGAACGCAAGCAGCGGAACGGCCTGACCCTGCGCGACCAGTACCTGGAGAGCGAGGACCCGGTCCACGCGCCGGCGTGGATGAACTGCAGCTTCGGCGTGAACGTGGCGCTGGAGACGGGCAAGGACGGCAAGATGCTGTTCTCGCGGCGCAGCGCCCGCGTGGCCGGACCGAACAGCTCCCGGTGGAACTCCTCCGCCAACGAGGGCCTGGCCCGCAAGCACGACCTCCCCGAGGACGGCGGCCCGATCAGCCTGCACGCGGTGGCCCGCCGGGCCCTGTTCGAGGAGCTCGCCGTCCACGCCACCGACGAGCTGGACCTGGAGCTCCTCGGCTTCGGCCTGGACCTGGACAACCACCAGTGGGCGGCCTTCTTCCGCGCGGTGCTGCCCGGCCTGGACGAGGAGACCCTGCGGCTGCGCTGGACCCGCGGCGTGACCGACAAGTGGGAGCACGACCGCTTCGAGTTCGTGCCTGCCGACCCCGCCTCCGTGCTCGGCTTCATCGCCGACGAGCCGCCGGAACGCTGGTCCCCCTGCGCCCCGGCCCTCTTCTACCTCGCCCTGGTGCGCGGCGCCGTACGGCGGGCGGGCGGCGATCCGGCCGCGCGCTTCGCGGTCGAGGCGGCCGAGCAGCAGGTCATCGAGGCGCGGCGGCCATAGACCGCCGCGGAGCCTGCCGGGGGACACACGGGGGTCGCGGGGCGCCCGTCCCGCGGGGCACGGCCGGGTGCGCGAGGATGGAGGCATGGCGAACCGACTTGCGCAGGCCACGTCCCCCTACCTCCTCCAGCACGCCGACAACCCGGTCGACTGGTGGTCCTGGTCCGAGGAGGCCTTCGCCGAGGCGCGGCGGCGCGATGTGCCGGTGCTGCTGAGCGTCGGCTACTCGAGCTGCCACTGGTGCCACGTGATGGCGCACGAGTCCTTCGAGGACCGGGCCACCGCCGACGAGATGAACGCCCACTTCGTCAGCGTCAAGGTGGACCGCGAGGAGCGCCCGGACGTCGACGCCGTCTACATGGAGGCGGTGCAGGCGGCGACCGGACAGGGCGGCTGGCCCATGACCGTGTTCCTCACCCCGGACGCCGAGCCGTTCTACTTCGGCACCTACTTCCCGCCCGCCCCCCGGCACGGCATGCCGTCGTTCCGGCAGGTGCTCCAGGGCGTCCACCAGGCGTGGGCCGAGCGGCGCGGCGAGGTCGACGAGGTGGCGGGCAAGATCACCCGGGACCTGGCCTCCCGGGAGCTGTCCTACGGCGACGACCGGCTGCCCGGCGAGCAGGAGCTCGCGCAGGCGCTGCTCGGGCTGACCAGGGAGTACGACCCGCAGCGCGGCGGGTTCGGCGGGGCGCCGAAGTTCCCGCCGTCCATGGTGATCGAGTTCCTGCTGCGCCACCACGCCCGCACCGGCGCCGAGGGCGCGCTGCAGATGGCGGCGGACACCTGTGAGCGCATGGCGCGCGGCGGGATCTACGACCAGCTCGGCGGCGGCTTCGCCCGGTACTCCGTCGACCGGGACTGGGTGGTGCCGCACTTCGAGAAGATGCTCTACGACAACGCGCTGCTGTGCCGGGTGTACGCGCACCTGTGGCGGGCCACCGGCTCGGAGCTCGCCCGCCGGGTCGCGCTGGAGACCGCCGACTTCATGGTCCGCGAACTGCGCACCGCAGAGGGCGGGTTCGCCTCCGCGCTGGACGCCGACAGCGACGACGGGACGGGGCGGCACGTGGAGGGCGCCTACTACGTGTGGACGCCCGCGCAGCTGCGCGAGGTCCTCGGGGACGACGACGCGGAACTCGCCGCGCGGTACTTCGGGGTGACGGTGGAGGGCACCTTCGAGGAGGGCGCCTCGGTGCTGCAGCTGCCGCAGCGGGACGAGGTGTTCGACGCCGGGCGGATCGACGGCATCAAGGAGCGGCTGCTGGCGGCGCGCTCCGCCCGGCCCGCGCCCGGCCGGGACGACAAGGTGGTCGCCGCCTGGAACGGGCTGGCGATCGCCGCGCTCGCCGAGACCGGCGCCTACTTCGACCGGCCGGACCTCGTGGAGGCCGCCGTCGCCGCCGGTGACCTGCTGGTCCGGCTGCACCTGGACGACGGGGCCCGGATCGCCCGCACCAGCAAGGACGGCCGCGTCGGCACGAACGCGGGGGTCCTGGAGGACTACGCCGACGTCGCCGAGGGCTTCCTGGCGCTGGCGTCGGTGACCGGCGAGGGCGTCTGGCTGGAGTTCGCCGGACTGCTGCTCGACCACGTCCTGGCCCGCTTCACCGACCCGGGGTCGGGCGCCCTGTACGACACGGCGTCCGACGCGGAGCGCCTCATCCGCCGTCCGCAGGACCCGACCGACAACGCCACCCCGTCCGGCTGGACCGCCGCCGCGGGCGCCCTGCTGGGCTACGCCGCGCACACCGGCTCCGCGCCCCACCGCACCGCCGCCGAACGGGCGCTGGGCGTGGTGAAGGCGCTCGGCCCGCGCGTCCCGCGGTTCATCGGGTGGGGACTCGCGGTCGCCGAGGCCGTACTGGACGGGCCGCGGGAGGTCGCGGTGATCGGTCCGGCACTCGACGACCCGGCCACGGCCACCCTGCACCGCACGGCGCTCCTGGGATCCGCGCCCGGCGCGGTGGTCGCGGCCGGGACCCCGGGGAGCGACGAGTTCCCGCTGCTCGCCGACCGTCCGCTGGTCCAGGACGAACCGGCCGCCTACGTCTGCCGCAACTTCACCTGTGACGCGCCGACGACCGACCCCGACCGGCTGCGGACGGCGCTGGGCGGCTGAACCCGCCGCACCGGGGGGACCGCGCTCCCGTCGGCGCGCCGTGCGCCCCGCGGGAGCGCGGTGCCGCATCGACACGCGGCTCGGCCGCGTGACCGCGCCCGGCCCGCGGTTCCCCGCGGTTTCCCCCGACGGCGCTACCGCGTGGGCGCGCCCGGCCCGCGGTTCCCCGCGGTTTCCCCCGACGGCGTCACCGCGCCGGCGCCGTCACCGCGTCAGCCCAGCTCGGACCGCGACGCGACCGCCTGCTCCACGATCGCGACCAGTTGCTCGTGGTGCGCACCCTTCCAGTACGCCCGCCCGCACTCACCGCACTGCGCGAACACGTCGTACGTGCGGTGGGTGCCGCCCTTCAGCTGGCCGGCGACCTCGTCCTTGGTGACCTTCCGCAGCAGGCCGTTGCAGGCGGTGCAGCGGGTCCACGGCCGCAGCTCGGGCCGGAACCGGTCGAGCACGTAGGCGAGTTGTTCCTCCGGCCGGGTGCTGTAGACGAACGCCCCCGCCCACAGCTCCCGCCGCCGCAGCAGCCCCCGGTCCCGGCTGAGCATCACCCGCCGCTCCGCCGCCGACCGCGCGGCCAGCGCCGGATCGCCGATGTCCGTCGACTCGTACGCCGTGTCCACGCCCAGCAGCCGCAGCCGGCGGGCGAGCGTGCCGAGGTGCACGTCGAGCAGGAAGCGCAGGGGGGCGCCCGGCACCCGCTGGGGGTGCGCGACGGCGCGTACCGTCACCGACTCGCCCGCGGCCGGCACATGGCCGGCCGGCACCTCGCGGCCGTCCACGAGCAGCGCGCCGACCTCGGTCAGCGGGACTCCGAGGGACTCGACGACATGGCCGAGGCTGGAGACCCCGTCGGTGGCGGCCTTCGTGGCGCCGGTGGGCCGCGCCCGGGGGACGAAGAGCAGCAGCTCGGGGGCGAACTCGAGGTGGATCTCGGGACCGTTCACCCGGCCAAGGATCTCATGTCCGGCGTCCGCCGCCTCAGGATGTCGCGGCGGGCAGGCCGTGCTCGAACACGTCGAGGGCCCGGTCGACGAGGTCGGCGAGGTCGTCGGTGTGCCCGCGCTCGGCCCAGTAGCGCGAGGCCTCCAGCAGGCCGCCGGCCAGGGCCGTGGTGCCGACCCGCACCTCCAGGCCGTCCGGGTCGAGCCCGGTGCGCACGGCGACGGTACCGGCGAGCAGGCGGGCGGTGGCCGACAGGCTCTCCAGCATCCGGGAGCGCACCGCGGGCACCTCGGCCGTCAGCCGCGCCCGCAGCAGCGTCGCGTCCGGCTGCTCGGTCATCGCCAGGCCGACGGCCTTGCGCAGCACGTACCGGACCGAGTCCGGCCAGGGCTCGTCGGCGGGCCTCGCGGCGAGTTCCGCGAGCAGCGGCCCGTCGTACTCGTCCGTGAGGACGATGTCCTCCTTGGTGGGGAAGTACCGGAAGACCGTCGACGGCGACACCTCGGCGCGCTCGGCGATCTGCTCGACCGTCGTGGCGTCGTAGCCCTGCTCCCGGACCAGTCCGTAGGTCGCGTCGCGGATGGCCTCGCGGGTCTTGGTCTTCTTCCGCTCGCGGAGCCCGGGGCGGGGCGGGGCGGCGGGGGCGAGGGGGGAGCGCGCGGCCTTCATGACCCTCATTCTCGGCCATGGGGAACACACGGAGCCGGGGCCGGCGCCCAGGCATGGAAAAGGCCGCGGCGTGGTGCCGCGGCCCGGTCGTCGGACGGGTGCCCCCTACCCGTGCTGGTACGCCGCCAGGGAGATCCCCACGTAGTGGGCGATGAAGGCGGCCAGGGTCAGGGAGTGGAAGACCTCGTGGAAGCCGAACCAGCGCGGTGAGGGGTTGGGCTTCTTCAGGCCGTAGATCACCCCGCCCACGCTGTAGAGCAGACCGCCCACGACCACCAGGACGAGGACGGCGATGCCGCCCGTGCGCATGAAGTCCGGCAGGAAGAAGACGGCCGCCCAGCCCATCGCGATGTAGCAGGGCGTGTAGAGCCAGCGGGGGGCGCCGACCCAGAACACCCGGAAGACGATCCCGGCGGCGGCCGCCGCCCAGATGCCCCACAGCAGCCAGCGGCCCTTGGAGTCCGGCAGCAGCAGGATGGTCAGCGGGGTGTAGGTGCCCGCGATGATCAGGAAGATGTTGGCGTGGTCGAGGCGGCGCAGCACTCCGTCCATGCGGGGGCTCCAGTCGCCCCGGTGGTACAGCGCGCTCACGCCGAACAGCAGGCAGGCGGTCAGCGCGTAGACCGCACAGGCGAGGCGGGCCCGGCTCGAGCCGGCGAAGGCGGTCAGCACCAGCCCGGCGACCAGTGCGGCGGGGAACATGCCGAGGTGCAGCCAGCCGCGGAGCTTGGGTTTGACCGGATGCGGCAGGGAGGTCGCGACCGGACCCCGGCCGTCAACCGCCGGGTCCTCGGGCGCGTCGGGGGCGAACGCAGTCATGTCCGGCATGGTACCTACGGAACCGTAAGTTATGCGTCCGGGGGCCGAATTGACCACATGGCATGGTCATCATCTCACGCCGCCCCGTCGGCCTGTCACGCAAAGAAACCACCACGTTCACTCAACGTGCGCGTAAAGGCCCGCGAGAAACCGTGGCCATCATCACGTTGCTCACCTGTGCGGCCCTCTGGACAGATGGGCGCTCTCGTCGGATGATCAAATGAGTGCGGTCGACACCGGATGAGCGCCCAGGGCTCAACCGTGAAGCATCCGGGTCGCAGCCCCCACGGGGCCTCCCAACAAAAAACCCCTCATTTAGGAGCAATCGTGGCGCGCGACATCGCGGCTCCCAGCGTCCCCACCACCCACCAGGGACTGATTTCCTGGGTCAACGAGATCGCAGACCTGACGCAGCCGGACCGGGTGGTCTGGTGCGACGGCTCGGAGGCGGAGTACGAACGCCTGTGCGAGGAGCTCGTCGCCAAGGGCACCTTCCGCAAGCTCGACCCGATCAAGCGCCCCAACTCCTACTACGCGGCCTCCGACCCCACCGACGTCGCCCGCGTCGAGGACCGGACCTTCATCTGCTCCGAGAAGGAGGAGGACGCCGGCCCGACCAACCACTGGAAGGCCCCCGCCGAGATGCGGGAGATCTTCCAGGGCGAGAAGGGCGTCTTCCGCGGCTCGATGAGGGGCCGCACCCTGTACGTCGTGCCCTTCTGCATGGGCCCGCTCGGCTCGCCGCTGTCCGCCATCGGCGTCGAGATCACCGACTCCGCGTACGTCGCCGTCTCCATGCGCACCATGACCCGGATGGGCCGGCCGGTCCTGGACGAGCTCGGCTCCGACGGCTTCTTCGTCAAGGCCGTGCACTCGGTCGGCGCCCCGCTGGAGCCCGGCCAGGAGGACGTCCCCTGGCCCTGCAACCGGACCAAGTACATCTCGCACTTCCCCGAGGACCGCGAGATCTGGTCCTACGGCTCCGGCTACGGCGGCAACGCCCTGCTCGGCAAGAAGTGCTACGCCCTGCGCATCGCCTCCGTCATGGCCCGCGACGAGGGCTGGCTCGCCGAGCACATGCTCATCCTCAAGCTCACCCCGCCGCAGGGCGAGTCCAAGTACGTCGCCGCGGCCTTCCCGTCCGCCTGCGGCAAGACCAACCTCGCCATGCTGGAGCCCACGATCTCCGGCTGGACGGTCGAGACGATCGGCGACGACATCGCCTGGATGCGCTTCGGCGAGGACGGCCGCCTGTACGCCATCAACCCGGAGGCCGGCTTCTTCGGCGTCGCCCCCGGCACCGGCGAGCACACCAACGCCAACGCCATGAAGACCCTGTGGGGCAACTCCGTCTTCACCAACGTCGCCCTCACCGACGACGGCGACGTCTGGTGGGAGGGCATGACCGAGGAGACCCCGGCCCACCTCACGGACTGGAAGGGCAACGACTGGACCCCCGCGTCGGGCACTCCGGCCGCCCACCCCAACGCCCGCTTCACCACCCCCGCCGCGCAGTGCCCGATCATCGCGCCCGAGTGGGAGGACCCCAGGGGCGTGCCGATCTCCGCGATCCTCTTCGGCGGGCGCCGCGCCAGCGCCGTACCGCTGGTGACGGAGTCCTTCGACTGGAACCACGGCGTCTTCCTCGGCGCCAACGTGGCCAGCGAGAAGACCGCCGCCGCCGAGGGCAAGGTCGGCGAGCTGCGCCGCGACCCCTTCGCCATGCTGCCGTTCTGCGGCTACAACATGGGCGACTACATGGCGCACTGGATCGACGTGGCCAAGGACAAGGACCAGTCCAAGCTGCCGAAGATCTACTACGTCAACTGGTTCCGCAAGAACGACGAGGGCAAGTTCGTCTGGCCCGGCTTCGGCGAGAACTCCCGCGTCCTGAAGTGGATCGTGGAGCGCCTGGACGGCCGCGCGGAGGGCGTCGAGACCCCGATCGGCGTGCTCCCGGCCAAGGCCGCGCTGGACACCGAGGGACTGGACCTCTCCGACGCCGACCTGGACTTCCTGCTCACCGTCGACAAGGACGTGTGGCGCGAGGAGGCCGCCCTGGTCCCCGACCACCTGAACACCTTCGGCGACCACACGCCCAAGGAGCTGTGGGACCAGTACCACGCGCTGGTGCGGCGCCTGGGCTGACGCCCGCACAGACCCCGCGGCCGGTCGGAATGAGGATGCCCTGACCAGCGATCGTCACGTCACGGCCGGCCGCGGAACACACCGGCGAGGCCCGCACAACGGCGTGCGGGACCCACGGGCCCGTCGCCGTCCCCTCCGCCCGCCCCGGCGGAGGGGACGACGACGGGCCCTCGCCCATGCCGGGCTCACGGGGAGCGGTCCTCCAGGTACCGGGTGTGGGACTCCTGGCGCCGGGCCTCCGTCTCGCGCAGGCCCGCGGCCAGCCGTTCCGCCTCCTCGCGCAGCAGACCGAGCTGACGCTCCAGGTGCCGTTCCGGAGGCTCCTGCCCCGGAGCCAGCCGCGTCCACCAGCGGGTCCGTACGTAGGCGTCGACGGCCTCCGGCACGTCCTGCCGCACGGCCCGGGACAGGGAGTGCACGGCGTCCGGGTCCTGGGCGAGGAGCTCGGTCGCCCGTCCCGGGTCCAGCAACGCGGCGAGCAGCCCGGTCAGCCCGGTGAGCCGGTCCGTCGCGGCGGGCGGCAGGTCGACGTCCGCCAGGTACTCCCGCAGCCGCTCGAAGTCGGCCCGCACCTCGTCGAGCTGCGCGGACGGGTCCGGGAAGGCGGGCGGCGCGGGCCGCTCGGGCGGGGCGGCCAGCGCGCCCGCCCCGTACAGCCCGGCCACCACGACCGGCCAGTACGGACCCGCCACGCCGGTGAACGTCAGCACCAGCCCCGCCAGCCCGCCCGCGCACCCGGCGAGGTTCTTGCGGGACTCCAGGTACGCCATCGCCCTACTGGTAGCCACGGATCTCCTCGAACGCCCCGTCCAGCGAGTCCTGCCCGTCGAACAGCCGGCCGCCGGTCAGCCCGGCGATGTGCTCCAGCTCGGCCCGGTCGGAGTCGCCGAACAGGATGGGGAAGACGGGGATGTCCCGCCGCTCGCGGGACAGTCCTCCGTAGAAGTCGTCGAAGTCGCCGGACCCGTCGCCCGCCGTGTTCTCGCCGTCCGTCATCAGCACGATCGACGTGAACGTGTCCTCGCCGTCGCCCAGGTGGTCGTACGCCTTCCGCAGGGACGTGTAGATCGCGGTCTCGCCCTCGGCCCGCAGCGCCCCGGTGTCCCGGCGGATCGCGGCGAGCCCCCGCTCCGGATCCTCGGGGCGGACGACATGGGTGCGCACGCTCTTCACGTCCGTGCCGAACGGCATCAGGGTGACCTCCTCCCGGTCGCGGAAGTCGCCGGTGAGGTCGGTGAGGGCCTGCTTCAGCCGGTCGATCCGCTCGCCCTCCATCGAGCCGGAGGTGTCGAGGACGTACACCGTCCGGGAGGGGCGGCGCAACTGGTTCTCGTACGCGTCGAGCAGCCCGTCGGCGACGGAACGGCTGCCGGGGAACGGCAGCTCGCGCCGGCGGCCGGTGTCCAGTCCGGCCGCCGGCGGAACCGAGGCGACCACCGGGCGGCGGTGCGTGTGATCGGTGATCAGCCGCTGGACGGCGTCCGAGCGCAGCGCGTCGGCCACCCGGCGCACGTCGTCGCGGGTGGCCGCGCCGGTCGAGGCGAGGGAGGAGAGCGGATAGTCGGCGGTGACCACCCCGTCCTTCGGACGGATCACCGTCAGGCCCTCGAAGCCCTCGAGAACGGACTCGTAGTTGAGGAGCGCGTCGACGTCACCGCGGCGGTGGTACGCGCCCGCCAGCCAGCCCGAGGAACCCGAGGTGAGCTTCTGCCCCTCGAAGAACTCCTTCAGCCGCGGCGTCGCCTCCGTCACGTCGGCGTCGGTGAGCGCGGACTGCGCCCCGGAGAGCGCCGAGGCGACGGAGACCAGCGTGGAGAAACCGGAGTTGGAGCGGGTCGGATCGGTCATGCCGTAGGTGAGTCTCCCGTCCCGGACGGCCCGCTCGATCGCGGACCAGGTGACGTCCTCGGGGTTCCAGCCCAGCTCCTCGACGACGGCGGACCGCACCCCGACGGCGACCGGGCTGGACATCACGGGCGTCTCCGAGACGACCTTCCCCGCCGCCTCCGGGCGCAGCCGCAGGTAGTCGTTGGAGGAGAGCCACACGGCGTCGTACCGTCCGTCCGTCCTCCCCGTGGCCAGCATGTCCACGGCGTCGAGCGTGCCGATCCAGGTGGGCCGGATCGTGACGCCGGTGTCCTCCTCGACCCGCTCCAGGACCGGGGTCATGTCGCTGAGCTCGCTGGAGGCCAGCACCCGGAGCGTGCCGGGGGCGGCGGCGTACGGGTCCTGCTCCGTCTCCGGCTTCTCCGGCGCGGCGGTGCACGCGCCCAGCAGGGCCGCGGCGGCGGCGAGCAGCGCGGCCAGGGAACGCCGTCTCATCCGAGCCCCCCTTCCAGTGCGCCCTGCGACCGGCTGCGCTCCAGGTGGTGACGGGAGTACTGGAGCTCGGAGGTCAGGTTCTCCACCGTCGCCGCCATCGCCTCGGTCGCCCGCGCCCGGTAGGTGTCGATGGCGTCGAGGGTGCGGTGGATCTGCTGGAACGCGGTGCGCAGGGTCTCGGCCCCGACCGCCGGGTCGGCGGCGATGCGCTGGATCTCCCCGCTCTGCGTCGCCAGCATCTCCGCGTTGCCCCGGATCAGCTCCTCGGTGGTCCCGCGCAGCGCGTCGACCTGCGCGACGACCTTCTTCTGGTGGTCGAGCGCGGACGCCAGCATCACGGAGATCCGCAGCGCCGACACGGTCGTCGTGGCCGCCCGGTCCACGCCCTTGATCAGCTCGTCGTTGTTGCGCCGTACGACGTCCATGGCGAGGTAGCCCTGCGCGCACACGGCGAGCTGGGTCAGCAGGTCCTGGTGCTTCTGCCGGACCGGGAAGAGCACGTCGGCGCGGAGCGAGTCGGCCTGCGCCGGATCGGTGGCCGCCACGCCCGCGATGTGCCGCTCCACGGCGGTGTCCAGGGCCTCCGTCAGGACGACGTACTCCTGGAGCTTGCCCATGGTCTCCCACAGGCGGACCCGCTCCGTCTGCAACGCGGCGTTGTCGCGGCGCAGTTCGTCCTGTCCGCCGCGCAGCGCGCCCACGATGCCGTTCAGGGTGCCCTGCGCGGAGGCGTACCTGGCGACGTGGTCGCGCAGCCTGTTGCCGCCGGGCAGCCGGGAGAGGAACCTGCGGCCCCTGCCCGCGGGCAGGTCACGCGGGTCCAGGTCCTCGACCACGCGCCGTAGTTCGACCAGCGACCCGGCGACCTTGGACTGCGCGTCCCTGCCCTTGCCGGGCAGGCTACGGACCGTGCGGTCCAGCATGCGGTTGGACTGCGCGGTGGCGGTGCGCATCTCGCCGGCGCCCAGTGCGGTGATCTCCCCGACCTTGCCCGCGAACTCGGGCGAGCGGGCGTCCAGGGCCGCCAGCCCCTCGACGTACGCGGCGGCCTTGGCCGCCATGTCGGCGCGCACGCCCTCGTCGACGGGCACGAGACCGCCGGCCTTCTCCCGGGGCACGGGAGCGACGGCCTCGGGCGGCGTCAGTACGAAGTCGCCGTCAGTGCTGTTCATATGTTGCTGTTCCCCCTTATCCGCGCGCCCGTCGCGCCAGCTCGCGCAGCACCGCGGAGGTGGGCACGGGCGCCTGGCGGACGCCGGTCAGTCGCTGCTTGAGGTAGGCGGTGCGGCCCACGGCGGCCGCCGCGAACTCGGCCATGTCGCCCTGCGGGCGGAAGCCGTGCCGGACGGCCAGCCTGCGCAGCGCCGGGTCGCTGCCGAGGAGTTCGGCGACCTTCCGGCCGTTCTTGGTGAGCGGGACGACGGTGTGGTCGCTGTTGACCGTGGTGTCCGGGTAGAGGACGACGAGGTCGTCCGCGTTCTGCTGCTCGTCGAGGAGCGCGGCCACCTGGGACTCGTAGACGAGGACGAGCGGGTTGCCGGCCCCGCTGACGAAGTCCCGGAACGCCGCGTCCGTACTGGTCTGCTGGGCGCCCTGGACACCGACCAGCTTGCGCAGCAGGGGAGCGGTGCGCCCGACCTCGGCGTCGCCCGCCACCACCTTGCCGCCGTTGGCGACGTAGGAGGCGGCGGCCAGGTACAGCGCGCCGGAGTTGGAGGTCTCCGGGTCGGTGCTGGAGATGTAGAGGGTGCCGGTCAGCTCCCCGTACTCCCCGGCCCCCTCGAGCTGCTGCCAGGTGCGGTCGCGTTCGGCCGCGTCGAGGTAGGCGTCCATCCTCAGCGTGCCCGGGTTCTTCCCGTCGAGCACGGCCAGCCCGTTCCCGGCGAGCACCTCGGCGGCGCCGCGGCGGGACACGACGACGAGGGGCGAGTAGAACGGGCGCGGGAGGATGCCCCGCACCCCGTGCTTCTCGGCCAGCTCGGCGGCGGGCGCCCGGCTGGACGGGAAGGCGAGGTCGTACCCCCCGAGGTCCAGCCCCTCCATGGCCCAGGACCCCGAGGTCTCGGCCTCGACGGTGTAGCCCTTGGCGGCGAGGGCCTCCACCACGTCCGGATCGGCGAAGAACTCCGCCTTCTCCGATCCGATCACCATGCGCACGGTCTTCGTTGCCGTGCCCGTCTCCCCGCTGTCCCGGCCCGCGACGACGGCGGCCACCACACCGGCCGTCAGCAGCACCGCGAGGACGATTCCCATAATCCGTCTCACGTCCGGAGCATCCCTGCGGAATCCAACGTTCCCCGACGTCCCCGGTGAACGGCCGGTGTCCGAGCCATACCGGTACGCAACGGGAACCGGCCATTCCGGCGAGGGGACCGAAACCGGTGCTCAGTCCTCCGGTCCGGGTGGGTCCACTCAGACGGACGCGACCGGCACCGCACCACGGTCCGGGGCTGCGCCGCCTCCCTGCGTCCCCGCCGCCAGCTCGCACCACACGGTTTTGCTCTCCGGTCCCTGTGTCACACCCCACCGCCACGCCAGTGCGTCCAGCAGGGCGAGCCCCCGCCCCGACTCCTCGTCGGCGCCCACCGCCGCACGCAGGACGGGCAGCGCGCGCGGGTCGGGGTCGGTGACCTCCAGCCGCGTGCGCCCGCCGCCGTCGCACCACACCCGGACGGTGACGGGCACCCCCTCGCCGACGTGCCGGATCACGTTGGTGACCAGCTCGCTCGCGCAGAGCTGGACGTCGGTGCCGTGGCCGCGCAGGGCGCGGCGCACGACGGACACCTCGGCCGGTGTCGCGAGCAGATCGAGTGTCGTGGCCGGCCGCATCACGCCGCCCCCTTGCGGAGGGCGGCGGTGAGGGCCCGGGCGGTGAGGAGGTTGCAGTTGCCGAGGGAGATCAGGGGCCGGACGGGGCAGCGGGAGGCGAAGGCCGGGAGGTCGACGCCGAGGGACGGCAGGGTGATGCCGTGCGCGGCGAGCGCCGCCCGCAACTCCTCGGCGCAGGCGTCGGCTTCGGTGGGGCTGTGCATGGGGTTCACACCTTCCAGTGCGCTGTGTGACGAACCGTTCACACTCTGCCGCCGGTCGGCGTAGCGTGACAGCACTTCGGCATCCCGGCCCTGAACTGCGCGGATGCGGTACGGGAGCCGGTAGGGGCCGGGGAACACCCGGAAGTGGGCGGTAACGGCACAGCGAGGACGGTGAACGATGGGGCAGCGCAAGGACATCGACGGTTCGACGGGCGTCCCGACCTTCTACGGCAGCGAACTGCGCTGGAAACGGGAGGAGGCGGGGCTGACGCTCCAGCAGTTGGTCGAGGGCAGCTTCTACGGTCCGAGCCACCTCAGCGAGATCGAGCGGGGGACGCGCCGGATGCCGGCGGAACTGGCCGAGCACGTGGACAAGGTGCTCGGCACGGACGGGTTCTTCCGGCGGCGGTGCGAGGACGTGCGGCGGGCGAAGCGGCGCGGGCACGCGAGCTACTTCGAGCGGGTGCTGGAGGCGGAGAAGCACGCGGAGACCATCGAGGAGTGGTGCCCGACGCTGATCCCTGGGTTGTTGCAGACGGAGGCGTACGCGCGGGCGGTGGTGCGGGCGACCCACCCGCTGGCACCGGCCGAGGAGGTGGAGGAGAAGGCCACCGCCCGACTGGCGCGGGCCCGTCTCTTCGAGGAGAACCACAAGACCCCCGTGTACTGGGCCATCCTGTCCGAGTCCCTGCTCCGCCAGCCGATCGTTCCGCCGGACCAGGCAGCCGAACAATGGGAGCACATTGCAGGGTTGGCCCGGCGGCATCGAATCGTTCCCCAGCTTCTCCCGTGGAACTGCGGGGCGCATCCGTTCATGTTGGGCACGGCCAAGATCATGACGTTCTCCGATGCGCCACCGCTGGTCTACACCGAGGCGCTGCACAGCGGGGACACCATCGACGATCCGAGCCTCGTGAAGGAGTACCGCAGGTCGTACGATCTGCTCAGGGCCGCCGCGCTACCTCCTGAGGCGTCCCTCGCCCTGATTGAGCAAGCGGCTGAGGATGGCAGAAATGGCGAGCAACGAGATTGACTTGAGCACAGCCGTCTGGCGTAAGAGCAGCTACAGCAATGGCAGTGGCGGCGACTGCGTCGAGGTAGCCGAAGCCTTCCCAGGCGCCGCCCGCTGGCGCAAAAGCACTTACAGCAACGGAACGGGCGGCGACTGCGTAGAGGTCTGCGACGCCCACACCGCCGTCGTCCCGGTCCGCGACTCCAAGGTCCCCCACGGCCCGGTCCTCACCGTCACGGCCCCGGCCTGGACGTCGTTCGTCGCGTCCCTCAAGTGACCCGGACCGGCTTCCCTCGTTCTTAGGGGCGTACTTCTAAGAGGTACGCCCCTAAGAGGCGCACCTCCGACACCAGGAGGCCCCCATGGCCCGGCCCGCACCGCGCAGCCTGCCGAGACCATCGGACATGTTCGACCGTGAGTGGGAGTGGAGCGAGCTGACCGCTTTCGCGACCGCCGAAGGAGCGGGGCCCCGGCTCGGAGTGGTGTCGGGGCGCCGTCGTCAGGGGAAGAGCTTCCTGCTCCAAGCGCTCGCCGAGGCCACCGGAGGCTTCTACTTCGCCGCGGTCGAGGCGTCGGCCGCCGAGTCCCTGCGGTTGCTGGGCGAGGCTGTCGCGCGTTTCACCGGGGCAGCCGTCCCCCAACGACCCGAGAACTGGGACGAGGCGCTGGAGATGCTCTTCCGGCTGGCGGCGGAGAGGCCGCTGACGGTGGTCGTCGACGAGTTCCCGTACCTGGTGCGGAACGCCCCGTCCCTCCCGTCCCGGTTGCAGGCCGCCCTCGGCGTACGCTCCGAGCGCCACCGCACGGAGCGTCCGCGGATCCTCCTGTGCGGCAGCGCGATGTCCTTCATGGGCGGGCTGCTCTCCGGGGCCTCCCCGCTCTACGGCCGCGCCGGCCTCGACCTCGTGGTTCACTCCCTCGGCTTCCGGGAGGCCGCCGAGTTCTGGGGCATCCAGGACCCACGGCTCGCGGTCCTCGTCCACGCGATCGTCGGCGGAACCCCCGCCTACCGGCGTGAGTTCGTCGACGACGACGTACCGGACGGCGCCGACGACTTCGACTCCTGGGTCTGCCGGACCGTGCTCAATCCGGCCCGGCCGATCCACGGCGAGGCCTCGTACCTGCTCGCCGCCGAGCCGGACCTGCGCGACCGGTCGCTGTACCACTCGGTCCTGGCCGCGGTGGCGGGCGGCAACCGCACCAGCGGTGGCATCGCGAGTGCGGTAGGCCGCAAGGCCACGGACATCTCCCTCCCGCTGACCGTCCTGAGGAACTGCGGTCTGCTGACCGCCGAGCCCGACGCCTTCCGGGGCAACCGGACCACGTACCACGTCGCCGAGCCGCTGATCAGCTTCCACCATGCCGTCCTACGGCCCGAGACGGCGCTTCTCAGCCGCCGCCGGGGGGCCGCCAGGGTCTGGGAACACAGCCGTCCCACCTTTCTCAGCAAGGTCGTGGGTCCGCACTTCGAGCGGTTGTGCCGGGAGTGGGTCGAGTGGCACGCGGACCCCGGGACGTTCGGAGGCATGCCGATCCAGGTCTCCTCGGGAACGGTCGCCGACCCCGCGAGCCGCACCGGCATCGAGGCCGATGTCGTGGTGCACGGAGCGATCGGCCAGGACCAGGGCATCCTGCTGTCCGTGGGCGAGGCGAAGTGGAACAAGGTGATGCACCTCGGGCACCTGCAACGCCTGCGCCGCATGCTGGACCTGCTCGCCGCCCGAGGCGTGGACACCGGCCACGCCACCCCCGCCTGCTACAGCGGCGCGGGCTTCGACCCGGATCTGCGCGCGGCTGCGGACCGGGGCGAGGTCGTCCTGGTCGACCTGCAGCGGCTCTACACCGGCTCGTGAGCCCGCGAAGTCGACGCCAGTGCCGGTCCACCGGCCGAGCAGCCGCCGGATCGCGGCGCTCCCCGTACCTCCCGCATTGCCAAGTCCCTTGTAGTTCAACACACTTACTGAACTATGAGAGCGACACGGGGGGCGTATCGCGGTTCCGTATGGGGTGTCCTGGCCGTCGTCTTCGGGGCGGGCGCGGCCGGACTCATCTTCTTCCGGGACACCGCGCCGCTGCGCGACAGTCCACTGGCCGACATCCTCGCGACCGCGCTCGGCGCGGCGGCCGTCGGTATCAGTCTGTACGCGCTGGGTTTCACGGTCAGGGCCGAGCAGTCGGACCTCGCACGCCGGTTGACCGAGTTCAAGAGCCAGGTGGACCGGCGTCTCATGGCCGCCCCACGCGGCTACTTCCCGGGCTCCGACAATGTGATCCCCGTCGGTTTCAAGGACTCCGCCGCCCCCGGGACCACGGTGTCGGAGCCGCTGGGCGATTACTTCACCTCGTCACGGTGCAAGGACCGCCTGGTCATCCTCGGCGGCCCGGGCTCCGGGAAGACGGTCGCCGCGACCCAGCTGATGGCCCGTCTGATGGACGGCCGGCGGGACGGCGATCCGGTGCCCGTACGCATCCCGCTGTCCACCTGGAACACCGAACTCGAGCTGGTCGACTGGCTGTCCGGCTACCTGAAGGAAAGAGGCCTGGTCCGCTCCAGGGCCGTGGCCCGCCAACTCCTCGACGAACGCCTCGTCCTGCCCATCCTCGACGGTCTCGACGAGATGGACCCGCCCGGCGTGCCGCCCGCGAAGAGCCGTGCGCTGAAGGCCCTGCGACGGCTCAACCGCGAGTACACCGGCCGGACGGGGCAGGCGCCGCTCGTGGTGGTCTGCCGGGCCGACCGCTACAACGCCCTGAAGTCGAAGGAGAGGCTCGAACACGCCACCGTCGTCACCCTCCAGCCGCTCTCCAGTGACCAGCAGCTCGCCTTCCTGGGCAGGAGCGGCCAGGACGAGACGGGGGAGTGGCTGCCCGAATGGCGGCGGCTCGCCGAGGCCCTCACCTGGACCGGCACCCCGCGCGGGCTGGCCCGGGTCCTCGGCACCCCGTGGCGGATGGCCCTGCTGACCACGGCGTACACCCAAAAAGGCGAAGACCGCCGCCCGCTGCGCACCCCCGACGCGCTCCTGGCGATGCCGTTGAACGCCGTACCGGACCACCTGCTCGGCCTGTACACCCGTGCCGCCGCGTCGACGTACAGCCGGCAGCCGGACGCCGGCCGCCGACGGGACCCCGCGAAGGTCGAGGAGTGGCTGACCACCCTGGCCCGGCATCTGCGGGACGACCATCGGCCGGACGAGTCGGCCGGCGCCCCGCGCCCCCGTGACGAGGTGGTCTCCGACACGGATCTCGTGCTGCACCGGCTGTGGCGGATGGAACGCGACTCCGGGATGCAGCATGTCGAGCTCGCGCTGCTGATGCTGCCGTTCGTCGTCTCGATCAACCTGGCCGAGCGGCTCGGCCTCACGCCCTGGGAGGACCTCCCGTACCCGAGCCTCTTCGCCGCCTTCGGCCTGCTGTTCCTGATCCAGGCGGTGCTGCCCGTGGCGCTGGAGAACACCCGGCGGCAGCCCGTTCCCCGTCACCTCGACTGGCGGCTGCTGGGGAAGCCGAAGATGATCGGCCTGAACGTGATGTACGTCGTCGGCTGGGTGCTGTTCCTGGTGGACCGGGGCCTCAGCCCGTCGCTGTTCGCGCTGGTCCTGGCCGGGAACGTCCTGTCGTTCGTGACCTCGCAGGCCGTCTGGAGCACGGGCGACCACCCGCAGGCCACCCTGACCGGTCCGCGCGACCCGCTGCGTGCGGAACTGCGCTACGCGCTCTTCTGGGCGGTCGTCACCTCCCTGTGGGTCGGCTCGCTGATCGCCCAGTGGTCGGAGAGCCTTCTCGGCTTCGCCTACGGCGCGCTCCTCGGCGTCCTCCCCGTCTTCACCCTCGCGGCGCGGGCCTGGCGTCGCTACCTCCTCTTCAAGCTCGCCGCGGGCCGCCGGCTCCCCTTGGGACTGGGCGGCTTCCTCGACTGGTGCGTCGAAGCGGGCATCATGCGCGTCGAGGGCTTCGCCTACCAGTTCCGCCACCGCGAACTGCAGGAGTGGCTGGCGGCCCGGCCGGAAGGCCGTGTCCCCACCCGCGGAGCGCGGAGGGCGCCCTGAGCGCCCTCCGCGGTCGACCGCGGACGACGGCCGCCCTCACCCGCACGGGACACGCCCGAGGGGGCGGTGACGGTCGCCGCGGACGGCACCTTCACCGTCAACGACATCCCGCGCACCCGGCGGGAGACCACCTACCGGGTGGGCTGGCAGGGTGACGACCTGCACCAGGGCACGACGGCGTCGGCGACGGTGTACGTCACCCGCTGACGGCGCGCGAAACGCCGGCGGGGGGGGGGGGGGGGGCCGCCCCCCCGGGCGGGGGGGGGGGCCGCGGCCGGGGGGGGGGGGGGGGGGGGCCCGCGGGGGGGGGGGGGGGGCCGGGGGGGGGGGGGGGGGGGGGCACCCCGGGCACGCTGCCCGGGGTGCCCCGCCGGCGACGGGGGATGTGTGGCGCCCGGTCCGCGCGTCGCTGCGGGTGCACGCGGACCGGGGCCGTTCGGGGGGAGCCCGTCGGCGGGCTCAGTGGGACGCGAGGGCGTGCGGCTGCAGGGCCGCGGTGTGCGCGTCCATCCGTTCGGCGGCGAGGATCGCCGCCGACGTGTCGGCGCGGGAGGCGGCGACGACCAGGGCGCGGCCGGCGAGCGCGTGCGCCCGCCGGTGCAGGGCCGCCGCGTTCGGCTCGCGGCCCCTCGTGGTCGCCGACGCGCGGGCCGGCGTACGTCCTCCCCGCAGGCGGGCCACCTCCCCGGCGAGCCGCTCGGCCGCGGTGTCCAGATCGGCCGAGGGCGCCGTCACGCGCAGTTCGTCGGTGACGGCGAGCAGTGCGGCGAGATGCCCCGCGAGCTGGATGTCCAGCTCTTCCTCGCGGGAGCGGTGGGGGAAGTCGTGGGGGGTGCCGGCCATCGTGCTGTGGACCGACTTGGCACGGATCGGTTCGTACATGGATGGCCTCCTGTGATGCAACAGGAAACCATCCTAGCTTGGATTCAGTCTAAAGTTGAGTCGGTCGCAAAAAAGGATCTCAGGGTTGGCTGTATCCGTCCAGGAAGCGGGCGATCCGCCCGACCGCGTCCCGCAGGTCGGTGACCGACGGCAGGGTCACCACCCGGAAGTGGTCCGGCTCCGGCCAGTTGAAGCCGGTGCCCTGGACGACCATGATCTTCTCGCGGCGCAGCAGGTCCAGGACCATCCGCCGGTCGTCCTTGATCTTGAAGACGTCGGGGTCGAGCCGCGGGAAGAGGTACAGCGCCCCCTTCGGCTTCACGCAGCTCACGCCGGGGATCTGGGTCAGCAGCTCGTACGCCGTGTCCCGCTGCTCGAGCAGCCGCCCGCCCGGCAGTACCAGGTCGTTGATCGTCTGGCGTCCGCTGAGCGCCGCGACGACCCCGTGCTGACCCGGCATGTTCGCGCACAGGCGCATGTTCGCCAGTATCGTCAGGCCCTCGATGTAGGAGTCGGCGTGGGCGCGCGGACCCGAGATCGACATCCAGCCCACCCGGTAGCCGGCCACCCGGTACGCCTTCGACATGCCGTTGAAGGTGAGGGTGAGCAGGTCGGGGGCGACGGACGCGGTGGGGACGTGCCGCGCGTCGTCGTAGAGGATCTTGTCGTAGATCTCGTCCGAGCAGACCAGCAGGTTGTGGCGGCGGGCGATGTCGGTGAGGCCCTTGACGACCTCCTCGTCGTAGACCGCGCCGGTCGGGTTGTTCGGGTTGATGATCACGATCGCCTTGGTGCGGTCGGTGACCTTGCGCTCCACGTCGGCGAGGTCCGGCATCCAGTCCGACTGCTCGTCGCAGCGGTAGTGCACCGCCGTGCCGCCGGAGAGCGAGACGGCCGCCGTCCACAGCGGGTAGTCGGGCGCGGGGACGAGCACCTCGTCGCCGTCGTCCAGCAGCCCCTGCATCGCCATCACGATCAGCTCGGAGACGCCGTTGCCGATGAAGACGTGCTCGACGTCGGTCTCGATGCCGAGGGTCTGGTTGTGCATGACGACCGCCCGGCGCGCCGCCAGCAGGCCCTTCGCGTCGCCGTAGCCGTGCGCCGACGACACGTTGCGGAGGATGTCCTCCAGGATCTCGGGCGGGCACTCGAAGCCGAACGCCGCCGGGTTGCCGGTGTTCAGTTTCAGGATGCGGTGACCGGCCGCTTCCAGCCGCATCGCCTCCTCGAGCACCGGGCCCCGGATCTCGTAACAGACGTTGGCGAGCTTGGTCGACTGGATCACCTGCATGCTGGGAGCTTACGGCCCGGTATGGCCCTTCGGGCCGTGTTTTCCGCCACGTGAGACGCATCGGTTCGGGCGGGTATGTCCGTCTGCTGTCCTCATGGCCCCCCGCATCCCTACAATGCTCCGCCATGTCCAGCCCTCCTCCGTACGCCGAAGGGGGGTACGACGCTCGGGATCCCCAGGGTCCGCCGAACGTGTACCTCCCGCAGACCGCCCCGCCCCAGGCCTACGACGCCTACGTCGACCCGGCGTCCGCCCACGGCTGGCAGAACGCGTACGACGAGACGCGCGAGCTGCCGCCGGTGGGTGACGCCGTACCGCCTCCGGCGCCCGCGCCCTCCGGGGGCGCCGTACCGCCTTTGGATCCGGTGCCCGCCGAGGGGGCCGCACCGTCCCCGGCGGGCGCGGGCGGGGAGCGCCGCTCCCACCGCGCCTCCGGCCGGGGAGCCCGGCGCCGTCCCGGTCCCGGCGGGCCGCGCCGCCGGGTCGTCCTGGGGGTCGGCGCGCTGGGCGTCGCCTCGGTCGTGGCGCTGGCCGGGTTCGCCTTCTCCGGTTCGCCCTCGGGGGGCGCGCCGGACGGGGACGGCCGGGCCGGGACGTCGGCGGACGAGCCCGAGTCCGCGCAGCCGTCGGGTTCCGCGGACGGCGGGCCGGCGAGTGAGGCCCCCTCCGGCGCCCCGTCCACGAGTGCCCCGGAGGAGGGCCGGACGGCCGGGGAGGGGTCGCCGGAGCCTTCCGCGGGCGCCTCCACCGCCTCCTCACCGACCCTCCCCACGGCGACCCCCACCGCCTCCACGGGCGCGGACCAGTCTGGTCCGGGCAGTGCCGACGACCGGCCGGGCCGGGGCCAGGGGCCGAAGAAGTCCAGGTAGGAGCGGGGTCCGGGCGGACGCCCGGAGGTGAGCGGGGATGCCGGTGCCCGGTGGACCGGCCGACCCGCCGGTCGCGCACGCCCGGCTCCGCCGGCGCGGGGCGGGATCGCGGTGCCCGCGCCGCCCCGGCGGGGTCACCGGCCAAAAACGCGTGCTTGTCCCCCCGTCATTCGCATGATGACAATGCGCATGACAATCCTGTGGGCGGCCGGAGGTCCTCCGGCCGCCCGACGCCGCAAGAGGGGACCCCCATGAGAAAACCTCTCGTCGCCGCGCTCTGCGCCCTGGCCTTCGCCGGGGCGGGCGCGACTCCCGCGGTCGCCTCCGCGCCTTCCCCCACGGGCGCGGAGACGACCACGGGCGCGGGCCCGGCCACGTTGACGGACGTCGTCGACAGCGCGGTCGGGACCGCGGCGGACACCCTGTCCGGACTCACCGCGCCCAAGGAGAGCGCGGTGAACTTCGCCGGCGCCGTCTCGCTCAGCAACTGCTCCGGTTCCGTCGTCCGCATGCCCGGCTCGGCGGACGACGACCCGGCGCTCGTGCTCACCAACGGCCACTGCCTGGAGAGCGGCTTCCCCGCGGCCGGCCAGGTCCTCGTCGACCGGGCGTCCAGCCGCACCTTCGGACTGCTGAACTCCGCCGGCTCCAGGGTCGCCACCCTGCGCGCCGACCGGCTCGTCTACGCGACCATGACCGACACGGACGCGGCGATCTACCGGCTGAGCACGACGTACGCCCGGATCAGGAGCGCGTACGGCATCGACGCCCTGCCCCTGAGCGCCACCCGCCCGGCGGCCGGTACGGCCATCAGCGTGGTGTCCGGCTACTGGAAACGGATCTACAGCTGCTCCATCGACGGGTTCGCGTACCGCGTGAAGGAGGGGGAGTGGACCTGGAAGGACTCGGTCCGCTACACCTCCGCCTGCGACACCATCGGCGGCACCTCCGGCTCGCCGGTCGTCGACAGCGCCACCGGCCGGGTGGTCGCCGTCAACAACACCGGCAACACGGACGGCGAGCGCTGCACGCTCGACAACCCGTGCGAGGTCGACGAGAACGGCGGCGTCACGGTCCGCCAGGGCATCAACTACGCCCAGCAGACCTACCTGTTCCCCGCCTGCTTCGGGGTGGACAACAAGCTCGACCTGAGCGCGAGCGGCTGCGCCGTCCCCAAGCCGTGAGGACGTGAGGGCGGGCGGTCAGCGGGGCGTCCCGCGGACCGCCCGCCCCGCCAGTACGTCCGTGCGCCGCCCGTCCTCGATCACGAACCGCCCGTCGACCAGCACGTGCGGGATGCCCGTCGGGAGCGTCCGGGGCTCGGCGAAGGTCGAGCCGGCGGCCACCGTCCGCGGGTCGAACAGCACCAGGTCCGCCCGGTACCCCTCGCGGACCAGCCCCCGGTCCGGCAGCCGCAGCCGCGCCGCCGGGCGCGAGGTCAGGTGCGCGACGCACTCCTCCAGCGACAGCACCCCCGACTCCCGCACGTAGTGCCCGAGATAGTGCGGGAACGTCCCGTACGCACGCGGATGCGGCTTGGCGCCCTGCAGGATGCCGTCCGAGCCGCCGGTGTGCACCCGGTGCCGCATGATCGCCCGTACGTTCTCCTCGTGGCCGACGTGCTGGAGGATCGTCGGGGCGAGCCGGTCCTTCAGCAGCAGCTCCCGCGCGACCGTCCAGGGCGACTCGCCGCGCTCCCGCGCCGACTCCAGGACCGTACGGCCCACGTACCCGTCCAGCGCCGGGTCGCCGACGCCCGAGATCTCGACGGTCTCCCACTCCACGGGCACCCCGTGGCAGCCGTCCGAGCCGGTGACCTCCAGATGGTGCCGGATCCGCTCCGCCGTCCCCTCGTCCGCCAGCCGCCGCAGGATCTCCTCGGGCCCGCCCTCGCTCGCCCAGCTCGGCAGCAGCGCCACCAGGGTGGTGCAGCCGGGGGTGTAGGGATAGGTGTCGAGGGTGATGTCGGCCCCGGCGTCCAGCGCCTCGTCCAGCAGCGACAGCAGCTCGGGCGCCCGGCCCCGGTTCACGCCGAAGTTCATCGTGGCGTGGGCGAGGTGCAGCGGGCAGCCCGCCTCCCTCGTCAGCGCCACCATCTCCGCGTACGCCTCCAGCGCCCCGGCTCCGTACGAACGGTGGTGCGGGCAGTAGTAGCCGCCGTACGACGCCACCACCCGGCACAGCTCGGTGAGTTCGGCGTCCTCGGCGTACATGCCGGGGGTGTACGTCAGCCCCGACGACATGCCGACCGCGCCCTGCTCCATGCCCTCCGCGACCAACCGCCGCATCCGGTCCAGCTCCTCGGGCGTGGCCGCGCGGTCCTCCCAGCCGACGGCGAGGGCGCGCACCGTGCCCTGCGGGATCAGGTACGCGGCGTTGACCGCGATGCCCGCGTCGAGCCGGTCCAGGTACTCGCCCACCGACCGCCAGTCGAAGTCGACGTCGTCCCCGGAGCCGTTCCAGCCGGCGATCGCCCGGCGCACCTCGCCGAGCGTCCGGTCGTCGACCGGCGCGTACGACAGCCCGTCCTGGCCGAGGACCTCGAGGGTGACGCCCTGCGCGGCCTTGGCGCTGTGGTCGGGGTCGCGCAGCAGCGCCAGGTCGCTGTGGGCGTGCATGTCGATGAAACCGGGGGCCAGCACCAGCCCCTCGGCGTCCAGCTCACGGCGGGCCCCCGGACGCTGACAGCCCGCGTCCGCCGCCTCCTTCACGATGGAGACGATGCGGCCGCCGTCCACGACCACGTCCGCGCGGTACGCGTGGTCGCCGGAGCCGTCGACGACGTCCGCGTCCCTGATGACGAGCTCTGCCATGCCGGCCTCCTAGAAGAACGTGCGGATGTAGTCGACCACCGTGCCGTCCGCCTCCGCCACGGGGATGAGCACCCACTTGTCGAACGACGTGCACGGGTGGGACAGCCCGAGCCCCACCCAGTCCCCGACCTCCAGATCGGCCTCCCCGGTGGTGCGCAGCCAGGCGTGCTGGTCGGACAGCCCGGTCACCGAGATCCCGGTGGCCGGACGTTCGCTCCCGTCCCGCCGGACCACCTGGGCGAACGGCAGGTCGAGGTCGTGGGCCGCGTCCCGCTTGCCCGCGTTGGTGAACGCCTGCTCGGCGGACGGCCGGGACACCACCTGCGTCCACAGCCGGAACGCCGGCTCCAGCCCACCCTCCTCCGGGACCCGGTTGAAGGGGGTCAGCCTGCGGTAGTGGCCGTCGTCGTGCGAGACGTACGCGCCCGAGCGCAGCAGCTTCAGCACGGGCGCGGAGAGCTCCGGGATCCCGGCGAACACGTCCGCCACCGCGTCGAACCAGGCGCTGCCGCCCGCGCTCACCACGATCTCGTCGAGCCCCGCGAACCGCCCCGCCCCGTCGAAGTCCACGGCGAGCGACACCAGCCGCCGCAGCCAGGCGCGCACCCGCTCCGGATCGGCCCGCGGCACCTCGCCCTCGTACCCGGCGACCCCGACCAGCCGCAGCGCCCGCGCGTCCGCCACGGCGTCGGCGACGGCGGCGCACCCGGCCTCCGTCCGCACACCGGTGCGGGCGCCCTCGCCCGCGGCCAGCTCGACGACCACGTCCACGGGGCGGGAGGCGCCGCTCAGCGCCGCGTCCATCAGCTCCACCCCGCGCACGGAGTCGACGTAACAGACGAACCGGAAGCCGGGGTCGGCGTCCTGCTCGGCGGCGATCCACCGCAGGGCCGCCGGGTCGACCAGCTCGTTGGCGAGGAAGACCCGCCGGACCCCGAACGCCCGCGCCACCCGCACCTGGTGCGGAACGGCCAGCGTGATGCCCCACGCCCCGTGCTCGATCTGCCGCCGGAAGAGCTGCGGGGCCATGGACGTCTTGCCGTGCGGCGCGAAGGCGAGCCCGTGCCGGGCGGCGTACGTCTCCATCAGCTCCAGGTTGTGCTCCAGGCGCTCGGCGGAGAGCGCCAGCACGGGCGTGGTGAAGCCGTCGGTGAAGAGGTTGCGGCGCTGTGCGGCCAGCTCGCCGACGGTCAGCCCCTCGGCGTCCGGCGGGAGGCCCTTGAAACGGTGGTCGACCCGTTCCTCGGTGAGGTGGGCGAGAACGTCGAGGACCATCAGAGCCTCCCTGATCAGTAGTGTTGCATTACTTGCAACACTCGTTGCGTATATCGCTTACCGCTGTCTAACATCTCGGCCACGCGCGGTCAACGGACGCCGCGTCCCTCCACCCGACGAGGAGCCCCGTCATCGTGACCGTCACCGGACCCTGCAACGCCCCCGACGTCGTGGACGTCGTCGCGCTCGGCGAGTCCATGGTGACGTTCCTGCCCTCCCGGCCGGGCCGCCTCGCCGACGTCCCCTCCTTCCACCGGGGGATCGGCGGCGCGGAGTCGAACGTGGCGTGCGTCCTCGCGGCGGCGGGCCACACCACCCGGTGGATCAGCCGGGTCGGCGCCGACGGCTTCGGCGACCACCTCGTCGAGGCGATCGGCGGATACGGCGTCGACGTGTCGCACGTCCGCCGCGATCCGGCCCGCCCGACCGGCGTCTACTTCCGCACGGCCGGCGACCGCGCCACCGACGCCCACGAGGTCGCGTACTACCGGGCGGGCTCGGCGGCCTCCGCGATGTCGCTCGCCGACCTCGACCCGGACGCGCTCCACGCCGCCCGCATCCTGCACCTGTCCGGCATCACGGCGGCCCTCTCGGCCGACTGCCTGACCCTGATGCGCGAACTGACCGCCCGCCGCCCCGGCCGCCCGCTGATCTCCTTCGACGTCAACCACCGCCCGTCCCTGTGGCGCGACGCCCACGGCCCGGAGATCCTCCTGGACCTGGCCCGCGGCGCGGACATCGTCTTCGTGGGAGAGGACGAGGCGGAGTCGGCCTGGGGCATCACGGGCGGCCCTTCGTCGGTCCGGGAGGCCCTGCCCGAACCGGAGATTCTGGTGGTCAAGCAGGGCGCACGGGGTGCGGTCGCATTCCGCGAATCAGCGGGCCGCACTGCCGCCGGTCGCGGGCAGTCGTGCCGCTGGGGCGGCACGGGTGGGCGCGACGGCACCCCGCAAGCGCCGGGCCGCGCGACGACCCCCCGCCCAGCCACGACCGTGCCGGCCCTCGAAGTCGACGTGGTCGCACCCACCGGCGCCGGCGACGCCTTCGCCGCGGGCTTCCTCTCCGCGACCCTCCGCGACCTCCCCGTACGCGACCGGCTCCGCCACGGCCACCTCATGGCCGCCGCCACCCTCACCGCCCCCGGCGACCTCGCCCCGCCCCCCGCCCGCGCCCACGCGGACCGCCTCGCCGCCCTCGACGACACCGCGTGGGGGAGACTGCGACTCGGCCCCGGCTGGACACAGGCCGGAGAAGAGGCCGACGAGGAGGTACCCACCCCATGAGCCAGACCGTAGACCGCGCCCTGAGCATCCTCCCGCTGCTCGCGGAGGGCCCCGCCGACCTCGGCCAGGTGGCCGACCGCCTGGACGTGCACAAGTCCACCGCCCTCCGCCTCCTGCGCACCCTCCACGAGCACGGCCTGGTCTACCGCCAGTCCGACCAGCGCTACCGCCTCGGCGCCCGCCTCTTCGCCCTCGCCCAGGAGGCGATGGAGAACCTCGACGTCCGCGAGATCGCCCACGCCCACCTCGTACGCCTCAACGAGCAGTGCGGACACACCGTCCACCTCGCCGTGTACGAGGAGAACGAGGTCCTCTACATCGACAAGGTGGAGAGCCGCTACCCGGTCCGCATGTACTCACGGATCGGCAAGCCCGTCGCCATCACCGTCGCCGCCGTGGCCAAACTGCTCCTGGCCGACCTGCCCGAGCACGAGCGCCGCGCCCTCGCGGAGAGGCTCGACTACCCCATGTACACGTCCCGTTCGACGCCCCACGCCGCCGCGTTCCTCCAGGAACTGGCCAAGGTGCGCGAACAGGGCTGGGCCACCGACCTCGGCGGCCACGAGGAGTCCATCAACTGCGTCGCCGCGCCGATCCGCGGCGCCGACGGCCGGGTGGTCGCCGCGATGTCGGTCTCCGCGCCGAACGTCGTCGTCACCGCCGACGAACTCCTCACCCTGCTCCCGCTGGTGCGCCGTACGGCGGACGCGATCAGCGGCGAGTACTCCGGCAGAACCCCAGTGAAGGACACCCCCGCATGACCGAGAAGACCGCGCTCACCCCCGAGACCCACACCACCCCGCCCGCGAAGTTCTCCCACGGCGTCCGCAAGGGCGACATCCTCCAGGTCGCCGGCCAGGTCGGCTTCCTGCCCGCCGAGGAGGGCAAGCCGCCCACGCCCGCCGGTCCGACCCTGCGCGAGCAGACCCTCCAGACCCTCGCCAACGTCAAGGCGATCCTCGAGGAGGGCGGCGCGAGCTGGGACGACGCGATGATGATCCGCGTCTACCTCACCGACGTGGACCACTTCGCGGAGATGAACGAGATCTACAACGCCTACTTCGAGGAGCAGGGCCTCACCCAGCCGCCCGCCGCCCGCACGACCGTCTACGTCGGTCTCCCCGCCGGCCTCCTCATCGAGATCGACGCGCTCGCCGTCCTCGGCTGACCCGCGCCTCTCCCCCGTACACACCCGCACGCCGTACGTCGTCACGGCACGGCGTCCCGCACCCCCTGGGACGCCGTGCCGCGATCCCCCCTGCCCGAAAGCCCCATGCCCTTAACCAGAGGACCCCCGAATGCCCCACCCGTCCCTCCCGCTCGCCGCCTCCGCACCGGCCGAGACACCACCGCACACCGGAGGACTGCTCCTCCTCCTCGACGGCACGGCGGGTCTGCTGACCGTCGCCGCCATCGGCATCGCGCTCCTGCTCTTCCTGATCATCAAGGTCCGGCTCCAGCCCTTCGTCGCGCTGCTCGCCGTCTCCATAGCCGTCGGCCTGATGGCGGGCCTGTCGGTCACCGAACTCTTCGGCACGGTCCAGCGCTCGGACGCGGTGTCCACCATCGAGTCCGGCATGGGCGGCATCCTCGGCCATGTCGCGATCATCATCGGCCTGGGCACCATGCTCGGCGCGATCCTCGAAGTCAGCGGAGGGGCCGAGGTGTTGGCGGGCCGGCTGCTCGGCCTGTTCGGCGAGAAGCGGGCGCCCTTCGCGATGGGCCTCACCGGCCTGATCTTCGGCATCCCGGTCTTCTTCGACGTCGGCATCTTCGTCCTCGCGCCGATCGTGTACGCCGCCGCCAAGAGCTCCGGCAAGTCGATCCTGCTCTACTGCCTCCCCCTGCTCGCCGGCCTCTCGGTCACCCACGCCTTCCTGCCCCCGCACCCGGGCCCGGTGGCCGCCGCCGGACTGCTCCACGTCGACCTCGGCTGGGTCATCCTCATGGGCGTCGTCTGCGGCCTGCCGGCCGTCGCCGCCGCCTGGGTCTACTCCGCCTGGATCGGCCGGCGCATCTTCGTCGCCGTACCGCAGGACATGGTCGAGGCGGCCGAGGAGGCCAAGCGGGCCGTCGTCGCCGAGCAGCGCGCCTGTGGGGTCGAGCCGCGGGAGGCGCCGGTGCCGCTCGGCACGGTCCTCGGCATCATCGGCACGCCGCTCGTCCTGATCCTCGCGGCCACCTTCTCCTCGATCGCGCTGGACCCCTCCACCCTCCGCTCGGTCGTCGAGTTCTTCGGCCACCCCTTCGTGGCCCTCACCCTCGCCCTGTTCCTCGCGTACTACCTGCTGGGCATCCGGCGCGGCTGGTCCCGCAAGTCCCTGGAGACCGTCTCCACGTCCTCGCTGAAGCCGGTCGGCAACATCCTGCTGGTGGTCGGCGCGGGCGGGGTCTTCGGCGCCGTCCTCAAGGCCAGCGGGGTCGCCCAGGCGCTGTCCGACACCTTCAACGACGTCGGCCTCCCGGTGATCGTGCTGTCCTACCTGATCTCCGTGGTGCTGCGGGTCGCGCAGGGCTCGGCGACGGTGGCGATCGTGACGACGGCGGGCATCGTGGCCCCGCTGCTGGCCGAGGGGGACCACTCGCAGGCGTTCGTGGCGCTGGTCATCATGGCCATCTCGGCCGGCTCGATCTTCGCCTCGCACGTCAACGACGGCGGTTTCTGGATGGTCGCCAAGTACTTCGGCATCAGCGAGCGGGACACGCTCAGGACGTGGACGGTGCTGGAGAGCGTGCTCTCCGTGGCCGGGTTCGTGGTCGCCGCCGCGCTCAGCCTCGTCGTGTGAGCCGTGGTGCCCGTGTAGGCGTCCGATAACGAAGTTGGGGGCTGGCTGTGTCCGGCACAGGTTTATCGACCATACTCCTGCGGTGTGGAGCAGCGCACAGGTTCGAGCAGCCAGCCCCTGAAGGGCGCCGGGTTCGACCCGGCATTCATCCCCGGGCTCACCTCGCCCGCGTCCGGCCGGGGGGAGGACGCGAAGGCGGAGCCGGAGGAACCGGAGGACACCGCCCCGGAGTCGGAACCGGAGACGAAGCCGGAGGCGGAGCCGGCGGTGGAGGAGGAGTCCGCCCCCGAGGAGTCGGCGGCCCCCGACGGCCCCGTCTTCGAGGCCTCCGACCGCCGCGCCCGGGTCGTCGCCGACCACAGCGGGGTACGCCTGCGTCTGGACGACCAGGAGTGCGAGTTCCGCTGGGACGAGATCGGCGCGGTGGAGACGGAGACCGCCCGCTTCGGCAAGCGCTGGACGGTCACCGTCCACACCCCCGACCGCCGCTGGTACCCCCTGGAGATCGAGGCGCCGTCCAGGAGCCGCTTCGCGGAGTGGGACGCCGGGCTGGACGCCGTCCTCGACGAGTACTTCGAGGACGGCGGCGACGAGTCCGCGGAGCCGGCCGGGACCACCGACGGCACGGAGGCCGTGGAGGCCACGGACGGCACCGGGGACGACGCCGCGAAGTAGCGGGCCCCTAACCGCAGTACTGCGCCTCCTTGCCGATGGAGCGGTACATGCAGTCCGCGTTCTCCAGGAGTTGCAGGACGGCGTCCCGGTTACGGGACGTCTCCCGCTCGATGACCTCGTCGGGCGGGTAGAACCCGCCTCCGGAGCTGGAACCCGGGTACATCTCGAAGGTGTAGCCGAAGATCTTGTGCGTGCCCCACAGGTAGTCGTCGATCGACCCGTCCGTGATGTACAGGTCGCTGGACTGCTGGGGCGTGTAGCCGTTGCTGGCGGCCATCTTCTGGCCGACCGCCTTGAACGCGGCGTGGTCGTCGGCCGTCATGCCGGTCGTGGTGTCGGAGGAGGTGTAGCCGAACGGCCACAGCACCAGCTCGCTGTAGGTGTGGAAGTCGACGCCGGCCTTGATCTGCTGCACCCCGCCGACGACCCGGCTGCGCACGAAGTTCGCCACGACCTTCACCTCGGTCGCGGACTCCGGGGCGGAACCCCGGTACGTCTCGGAGGACGTGGAGCCCGAGGAGCCGCCGCAGCAGCCCCAGCGGTAGTCCCAGTTGCGGTTCAGGTCGGTCCCGACGTACGACGAACCGGAGTTCGGCTGGCGGTTCTTGCGCCAGGAGCGGTAGGAGCCGGAGGCGATGTCGTACTCGCCGCCGTCCGGGTTGAGGTCGGGGACGATCCAGATCTCCCGGTTGTTGACCATGTTGGTGATCCGGGAGTCGCTCCCGTAGCCCGCGCCGAGTTCGCGCAGCAGGTACAGGGCCATCTCCACGGTGAGGTGCTCGCGGGCGTGCTGGTGGTGGGTGAACAGGACCTCCGGCTCGCTCTCGTCGCTCGCCACGTTGTCGCTGACCTTGATGGCGACGATGTCCCGGCCCTGGTAGGACTTGCCGATCACCCGCTTGCTCATGATGGTCGGGTACGCCGCCAGCCGCTGGTCGATCTCCGCGTTCATCTCGGCGTAGTTGTGGTAGCGGGAGTCGGCCGAGGGGAAGTCGAACAGCCGCAGCCCGTCGGCGGCGGACGAGCGGTCGGGGGCGGAGCCCAAGGGGGTGACCTCGTAGCCCTGTTGCCGCAGTGCCCGGATCTGGTCCGCCCGGCCGGAGACCACCACGGTCTCCTCGTCGGCCTCGTCCACGGTGACGCCGGAGCGCTGGATCGCCGTGCGGGTCACGGGAGTCGTGCGCTGGTGGATCTCGTACTGGCGGACGTCCTCGGCCGAGGGCGCGGCGCGGTCGGCGCTGTCCGCGCCGGCCTGTGTCGTCGTCAGCGACAGCGGCGCCGCGAGGGCGAGGGCGAGGAGGGTGGCGAGCGCGGCGGACCGCCGTCTGCCACGGATGCGGAGTCGCATGAAGTCTCCTTGTGGGAGGTGGGGGTGGTGCACGGCGACGTGCGTGGTGCGGTGCCGACATCGTCACGGAGTGACATGGACCGGTCAAGGTAGGGATTCCGGCCGATCACTCGACCAGGTGCATCCCGTGAAGATCCCCGCACGCCCTCTTGTCCGACCGGCGGTCATGGGCTTTCTTGACCCCCATGGCGGACACCACGGGCAACACCACAGACACAGGCACAGCGGGCGGGGCCGTCCCGGCTCCGCCCGAGTCCGGCTGGCGCTCCATCGGTCCCGGCATCGTCGTCGCCGCGACCGGTGTCGGCGCCGGCGACCTCGTGGCCACCCTCATCGCGGGCAGCAACTTCGGCTACACCCTGCTGTGGGCCGCGATCATCGGCTGTCTGGTGAAGATCTCCCTCGCGGAGGCGTGCGGCCGGTGGCACCTGTCCACCGGCCGCACCCTCTTCGACGGCTGGGCGAGCCTCGGCCGCTGGACGACCTGGTTCTTCGCCGTCTACGCCGTGATCTGGGGCTTCGTCTACGGCGCGGCGGCGATGTCGTCGAGCGCCCTGCCGCTCCAGGCGCTCTTCCCGGACGTGATGGACCTCGAGTGGTGGGGCATCGCCTGCGGCCTGGTCGGTCTGGTCTTCGTCTGGTTCAACAAGTACGCCGTCTTCGAGAAGGTCATGACGGTCCTGGTGGGCGTCATGTTCGTCGTCACCGTCTACCTGGCGGTCCGGGTCACCCCCAACCTCGGCGACGCCTTCGCCGGCCTCCTCCCGGTCCTCCCGGACGAGAAGGACTCGGTCCTCAACACCCTCGGCCTGATCGGCGGCGTGGGCGGCACCATCACGCTGGCCGCGTACGGCTACTGGGTCAACGCCAAGGGCTGGACGGGCACCGGCTGGATGAAGGTCATGCGCCTGGACAACCGGGTCGCCTACGCCACCACCGGCCTCTTCGTCATCGCGATGCTCTTCGTCGGCGCCGAGCTGCTGCACTCGGCGAACATCGCGATCGCGAGCGGCGACAAGGGCCTGATCCAGCTCGGCGACATCCTGGAGCAGGAGTACGGCACGGCCACCGGCAAGCTCTTCCTGATCGGCTTCTTCGCCGCCTCCTTCACCTCGCTGATCGGTGTCTGGCACGGCGTGAGCCTGATGTTCGCCGACTTCCTGACCCGGCAGCGGGGCGAGCGGGAGGCGCGGGGCGACGAGCTGGCCTCCGGCCGCCGCGAACGCTCCTGGGCCTTCCGCGCCTACCTGCTCTGGCTCACCTTCCCGCCGATGATCCTGCTCTTCCAGGGGCAGCCCTTCCGCCTGATCATCGTCTACGGCGTCCTGGGCGCCGCCTTCATGCCCTTCCTCGCCCTCACCCTGCTCTGGCTCCTCAACTCGGCCCGCACTCCCCGCGAATGGCGCAACGGCCCGCTCAGCAACACCATGCTCGCCGTCGCCGGCCTGCTGTTCCTGGTCCTGTGCGTCAAGCAGGTCTGGGACCAGCCCTGGTCGGAGTTCTTCTAGCGCCCCACGCGCACCGCCCCGCCCACCCGGTGGTGGGCGGGGCGGTGCGCGTGCGCGCCGGACCGGTCAGGGAAGGGCGTGGACGTGCGGGCCCACCGCGCTGGACCAGGCGTTGCCGGCCGTGGCGTCCCAGTTCGTGGACCAGGTCATCGCGCCCCGCAGGGACGGGTAGGTCCTCGACGGCTTGAAGGTGCCGCAGTTGGTGCCCCGGGTGAGGCAGTCCAGGGCGTTGTTCACGACCGACGGCGAGACGTGGCCGCTGCCCGCGCCCCGCGTCGAGGCGGGCAGGCCCAGGCCCACCTGGGACGGGTCGAGACCGCCCTCCAGCTGGATGCAGGCGAGCGCGGTGAGGAAGTCCACCGAGCCCTGGCTGTAGACCTTGCCGTCGCAGCCGAGCATGGAACCGCTGTTGTAGTACTGCATGTTGACGACCGTGAGGATGTCCTTCACGTTCAGCGCGGTACGGAAGTACGAGCCGGACGTCGACTGCATGTCGATGGTCTGCGGGGCCATCGTCAGGATCATCGACGGGCCCGCCTTCGCCGACAGCGACCGCAGCGCCTGCGTCATGTACGTCGGGTTGAGGCCGTTCTCCAGGTCGATGTCGACGCCGTCGAAGCCGTACTCCCGCATCAGGGCGTACACCGAGTCCGCGAAGTTCGTCGCCGAGGCGGAGTCGTTCACCGAGACGGTGCCCTTCTCGCCGCCGACCGAGATGATGACCTTCTTCCCGGCCGCCTGCTTGGCCCGGACGTCCGCCTTGAACTGGTCGACGGTGTAGCCGTTCAGGCCCGCCGAGTCCAGGTGGAAGGTGACCGCGCCCGGGGTGCCGGTGGCGTCGGCGAAGGCGACCGCGATGATGTCGTAGTGGGACTGGACGTCCGAGAGGCGCTGCACGGCCGCGCCGTTGTCGAAGTTCTGCCAGTAGCCGGTCACCGCGTGCCGGGGCAGGTCACCGCCCCCGCCCCCGCCGCTCTCCTTCGTCCGCGCCGTCACCGCCGCCGACTTCGGCGACTCGCCCGCCGCGTTGGCCGCCGCGACCTGGAAGGAGTACGAGGTCGAGGCCGCGAGCCCGGTCACGGTCGCCGACGTGCCCGACACGGCCGTCACCTTCGTGCCGTCGCGGTAGACGCTGTACCCGGTCGCCCCCGGCACCGCGTTCCACGCCAGCGACACCGACGAGGCGGTCGTACCGGAGACGGACAGGCCGCCCGGTGTGCCCGGGACCGTCGGCTCCGGGTCACCGCCGCCGCCCCCGTCGGGGCCGAACACCGACAGGTCGTCCGCGTAGTAGGCGGCCTGCCCGTACCAGCCGTGGGTGTAGACCGTCACCGAGGTGGTGGAGGAACCGGTGGTGAAGCCCGTCGACAGCCGCTTCCAGCTGCCGGAGTCCGGGGTCCAGGTGGAGACGTCCGTCGTACCGGTGCCGGTCACGCCCAGGTAGGCGTACCCGCCCTGCACCCAGCCGCTCAGTTCGTACGTGGAGTTCGGCTTCACCGCGACGGTCTGGGTGCAGCGGGCGTTGTCCTGCCCGGCGGGCGTGGCCTTGAGCGCGGCCGTGCCGCCGTGCACCGGGGAAGTGACGGTCGCACCGCTGTTCGCCGAACAGGTCCAGCCGCTCAGACCCGCCTCGAAACCGGCGTTCCTGGCGTTGTTGACGTCCGCCGCGGACGCCTGGCCCGCGCCGGCGAGGGGAAGGACGAGGGCGAGGGCGGAGACGAGGGCTCCGGCCCAGAGACGTCTGCCGCGAACGGGCGTTCCCGGTGGGCGGTTCATGGGGGCCTCCGGTGGGGGAGAAGGGTGGGGAGAAGTGGGGGGAGGAAAGGGGAGGAGGGAGCGACGGTGGCCACCGCGTGCAGCACAAGGTGGTCCAGACCAATCGGGTTGTCAATAGGTCCAGACCAAAATCGACCCGTGAGCCGACCTCGGGACGTCGCCCGGCGTCAAGGCGGTGCACGGGATCCACACCTACGAGGCCCGATCGAGACCGGCGAGATGCTCAACGTGTCCCGTTTTGGCGCACCTTGTGCACCGACGGTTGCTGTTCGGCTACCCAAACGCTGTTCTCCGGCCACAGACCCGCGGATACAGTGCTGACGTAGTCACGCAGTGAAGTCACCGGGGCGCATCGGAGTGACGCCCGGTGGGCCGAGGGGCCTGGGAGAACGGGGAGCCGCGCGTGCCAACTGCCATTGCCGTGACCGGCGCCGACATGGCGCTGCCGGCCCAGGACGAACGAACCCTGCCCGCCGTCGTGCTGCGGGACGTCGACACCCGCCCGCTCGAACAGGTCCTGTCCGAGCTGCAACTGCTCGTCGAGCACCACGGGCACGTCATCGTGCTCTGCTCCCGGGCCACCCCCACCGCCGTCCAGCGGCGCCTGCACACCCTGCGCTCCCTGCTGGAGAGCGACCGGATAGCCCTCTTCCGCCCCGATCTCCCACCCCTCGGCGTCGCGGTCCTGGCCCGCCAGTTGCGCCAGCTCGCCTCCTGCGACCTCAGCCCCGGCGTCCTCGCCTCCGCCGGCCGGCTGCTGATCCACTACATCCACTCCGGGGCCCTGCTGGGCTCCGTCGCCCGCCTCGACCGCGTCCCCGTCGACCTGAAGCAGCACGCCAGGTCCTGGATGCCCGGCAGCCAGTTCGCCGTGCTCGCCCACCCGCAGCCGCACCTCGTCCGCCTCGGCCCCGAAACGACGCTCGACGGGCCCGAGTTCGGCACCTGGATGCTCGTCGCCAAGGGACAGCTCCAGTCCGACTGGGTCACCACCACGCTGGCCCCCTCCTGGAAGGTCCAGGGCCTGCGCGAGACACCGCTGCCCGCCGAGTCCGCCGACTGGTGGGGGACCGGCAGGATCGTCGAGTTCTGCACCTACCTGCCCGACCTGTCCGTCCTGTACCAGCTGGTCACCTCCGTACGGCGCGGCAGCTGCCACTGGTGCGGCATCGACGTCATCGGCGACCGGTGCGTGTTCTGTTCCGCCGTACCACCCGCCCCCGAGGGCACGCCGGCCCTCACCCGGCGGACCTGACCCCGTCCGTCCCCCGTTCCGTCCCGCCCACCGCACGACCCCGCCCGATCCCGCTCGACCGATATCCCCGATGAGGTTGCACGGTTCATGAACTCCCGTCAGCGCCGCGGCGTGATACTCCTGCTCCTGTCGGTCCTGTGCGCCCTGGGCGCGTTCGCCGGCGTGCTCTCCGTCATCAGCGACGTGGAGTCCAAGGTCGGCCCCGAGGTCACCGCCTACCGGCTGAAGACGGACGTGGCGCCCTACACCCCCCTCGGCACGGGCCAGTTCGAGAAGATCGAGATGCCCGAGCGGTGGCTGTCGAAGAACGCCGTCACCGACCTGGACGAGATCCGGGGCAAGATCGCCGTGACCGATCTGCGGGAGGGCTCCCTGCTGCAGAGCGACATGATCGTGGACCAGCCCGCCCTGCGGCCGGGACAGCAGGAGGTCGCCATCATGATCGACGCGGCGACCGGCGTCGCCGGCAAGATCACACCGGGCTCCTCGGTCAACGTCTACGCCACCTTCGAGGGCGAGCGCGAGGGCGACCCCGACCAGTCCAGAATCATCGTGACCAACGCCAAGGTCCTCGACGTCGGCAAGCTCACCGCCCTCCGGCCCGACGAGAACGACCGCGGCCGGGAGCCCACCGACGCCGTCCCGATCACCTTCGCGCTGTCCGCCGTCGACGCCCAGCGCATCACCTACGCCGAGTCGTTCGCCCAGCGGGTCCGCCTCGCGCTGGTCGCCCCCGGAACCGACACCACCGTCCCGGACTCGCAGCGGACGTACGAACTCGCGAAGGACAAGTGAGAGGCCCGCATGCCCACGAGGATCCTCCCGGCAGTCGGCGACGCGGACGCGGTCCGGTCCCTCACCACACTGCTCAGCCAGCTCCCGGACGCCGAGCCGGTCGCCCCGGTGGCCGACTCCACCCAGCTCGTCGACACCCTCGCCCGGCTGGCCGCCGAGTCCGTCGACGAACTGCCCGAGGTCGTGGTCGTGCACGAGCGGATCGGCCCCGTCCCCGCCCTGGAGCTGATCCGCGAAGTCGCCCTGCGCTTCCCCGCCGTCGGCGTCATCCTCGTCACCTCCGACGCGAGCCCCGGCCTCTTCCAGGCCGCCATGGACTACGGCGCCCGCGGCCTGGTCGCCCTCCCGCTCGGCTACGAGGAACTCGCCAGCCGCGTCCAGGCCGTCGCCCAGTGGTCGTCCGGCGTACGACGCCACCTCGGCTCCGGCGGCGACGTGTTCACCGGCGTCGGCGGCACCGTCGTCACCGTCAGCGGCGCCAAGGGCGGCGTCGGCGCGACCCTGACCGCCGTCCAGCTCGCCCTCGCCGCCCAGGCCTCCGGCCGCACCACCGCCCTCGTCGACATGGACCTCCAGACCGGCGACGTCGCCGCCTACCTGGACGTGCAGTTCCGCCGCTCCGTCGTCGACCTCGCCGCCATCACCGACATCTCCCCGCGCGTCCTCGCCGACGCCGTCTTCCGCCACGACACCGGCCTCGCCCTGCTGCTCGCCCCCGGCGAGGGCGAACGCGGCGAGGACGTCACCGACCGCGCCGCCCGCCAGATCGTCAGCGCCCTGCGCTCCCGCTACGAGGTCGTCGTCATCGACACCGGCGCCCAGCTCGGCGGCGCCGGCGCGGCGGCGGTGGAGATGGCCGACACGGCCCTGCTGGTCACCACCCCCGACGTGATCGCCGTACGGGGCGCCAAGCGGGCGGTGCGGATGTGGGACCGGCTGCAGATCCGCAAGGCCGAGGAGACCACCGTGGTCGTCAACCGGCACACCCGGTCCACGGAGATCCAGCCCTCGCTCATCCGGAGGATCACCGGCACCGCGGTCGCGGCCACCGTGATCCCCGCCCACTTCAAGGAACTGCAGGCCGTCGTGGACGCCGGCCGCGTCCACGAACTGGAGAACAAGAGCACGGTGAAGCAGGCCCTGTGGGGCCTGGCCGGCGAACTCGGCCTGGTCAAGGCGGCGCAGGGGGACCGGAAGGCGGGCCGGCCGCGCGGCGACCGCGGGTCGGTGAGCTTCCGGCGGCGCAGGGATTCGGGGGGATGAGGCGATGAGGACGACGGCGGCACGGCGACCGGACGACCGGGGCCAGGTGACCATCGAGTTCCTCGGCATGACCCCCACGATCCTCGTGACGCTGGCGGTGCTGTGGCAGCTCGTCCTGGTGGGGTACGCGTTCACACTCGCGGGGAATGCTGCGGACGAGGCCGTACGGGCGGGTACGGCGGTGGCACCCGGCGCGCGCCAGGGCGCCTGCCGGGAGGCCGGACTGGACAAGCTGTCGGGAGCGTGGGCGGGGGGAGCGACCGTGAACTGCACGACCTCGGGCGGCTTCGTCACCGCCGACGTGAGGCTGGGCGTCCCCCTCCTCTTCCCCGGCGCCGTCTCCCTGCCCCTGGACGTGGAGGGGCACGCGGGCGCGGTCGAGGAGGAGAAGGACTGACATGCCGCACATGCCGTGCAAGCCGTACACGCCGTACAAGCCGTACACGCCGTGCACGCCGCACGCACGCCGGTCCCGTGACCGCGGCCAGGTCGCCATCGAGTACCTCGGCTTCCTCCCGGTCCTGCTCGTCGTCGCGATGGCCGCCGTACAGCTCGGCCTGGTCGCCTACACCGCCCAGCAGGCCGGCACGGCGGCCCGGGCGGCGGCGCGCAGCGCGTCGCTGGGCGAGGCGTACGGCTCCACCTGCGGGGCCGCCGTCAGCGACTGGCTCGCCGACGGCACCTCCTGCGAGGGCCACCCCGGCGGCGACGAGGTCACCGTCACCGCCACGGTCGACATCCCGTCGATCGTGCCGGGCTGGGACTTCGACCCGGTCCGGAAGTCCGCCACGATGCCGCGCGACCACTGAGGAGCGAGCGACCCATGAGCCTGCGGGCACGCATCAACTCCCCCGAGGAGACGGGCGGACGGGGCGAGGACGGCCACCTGGTCGCCTCCTACCGCGCCAAGCTCCTGGAGGAGATCGACCTCGCGGAGATGAGTTCGCTGGCGGCGGCCGAGCGCCGGGCCCGGCTGGAACGCGTCCTCGGCCACATCATCAGCCGCGAGGGCCCGGTCCTGTCGACCGTCGAGCGCTCCCAGCTGATCCGCCGGGTCGTCGACGAGGCACTGGGCCTCGGCATCCTGGAACCCCTGCTGGAGGACGCGTCCATCACCGAGATCATGGTGAACGGCCCCGACGCGATCTTCGTCGAGCGCGGCGGCCGCGTCGAACAACTCCCGCTCCGCTTCGCCTCCAACGACCAGCTCATGCAGACGATCGAACGCATCGTCTCCACCGTCAACCGCCGCGTCGACGAGTCGAACCCCATGGTCGACGCCCGCCTCCCCTCCGGCGAGCGCGTCAACGTCATCATCCCGCCGCTCTCCCTGACCGGCGCCACCCTCACCATCCGCCGCTTCCCCCGCTCCTTCACCCTCCAGGAACTCATCGGCCTGGGGTCGCTGGACGAGCACATGCTGTACCTGCTCGCCGGCCTGGTGCAGGCCCGCTTCAACGTCATCGTGTCCGGCGCGACGGGCACGGGGAAGACGACCCTCCTGAACGCCCTCTCCGGCCTGATCCCCGAGGGCGAACGCATCATCACCATCGAGGACTCCGCCGAACTCCAGCTCCAGCAGCCGCACGTCATCCGCCTGGAGTCCCGCCCGCCGAACGTCGAGGGCAAGGGCCGGGTCACCATCCGCGACCTCGTCCGCAACTCGCTCCGCATGCGCCCCGACCGCATCGTCGTCGGTGAGGTCCGCGGCGGCGAGTCCCTGGACATGCTCCAGGCCATGTCGACGGGCCACGACGGCTCCCTCGCCACCGTCCACGCCAACAGCGCCGAGGACGCGTTGATGCGGCTCCAGACCCTCGCCTCCATGTCCGACGTCGAGATCCCCTTCGTCGCCCTGCACGACCAGATCAACAGTGCCGTCGACGTCATCGTCCAGCTCACCCGCTTCGCCGACGGCGCCCGCCGCGTCACCGAGGTCGCCCTGCTGGAGAGCCACGGCTCGGAGCCGTACCGGCTGGCCACGGTCGCCCGCTTCCACGCACAGCCCATGACCCCCGACGGCCGCGTCCACGGCGTCTACGAGCACCACCCCCTCCCGCGCCGCGCCGCCGACCGCCTCTACATGGCGAGCCAGCCCGTTCCCCAGGCGTTCGGCATCGCCCAGTCCTACGACCAGCTCGCCACCCGAGAAGCCAGGTAGGAACCGTCCCCATGGATCTGCAGAACCTGATCACGCTGACCACCGGCATCACGCTGCTGACCTGCGTCCTCGCGGTCGTCGGCGTGCACGCGTACGCCACCGGCAGGGCACAGCGGCAGGCGCTGGTGGACCGGCTGTCGGCCACCGGCCAGATCCCCCTCGCCGGCCGCCGGCGCCACTTCCCCACCCTGGACCGCCGCCTGCGCCGCACAGGGCTCGGCAAGAAGCTCGAACTGCGCCTGACGGCCACCGGCCTGGACATCACCCCCGGCGAGTTCTTCGTCTCCATGCTCGCCACGGTCACCGGCCTGTGGCTCGTCGGACAGGCGACCCTCGCCCCCTTCTTCGGCCCGATCGCCGGCCTGCTCGGCATCGGGGTGGCGCTGCAGTTCCTCAACTGGCAGCGGCAGAAGCGCATCGAGAAGTTCATCAACCAGCTCCCGGAACTGGCCCGCATCCTCGCCAACGCCACCCAGGCCGGCCTCGCCCTCCGCACGGCCATCGGCATGGCGGCGGAGGAGCTGGAGGCCCCGGCGGGCGAGGAACTCTCCAAGGTGGCCAACCAGCTGGCGGTGGGCGCGTCGATGGACGACGCCCTCGGCGAACTCGCCGACCGCCTCCCGTCCCGCGAACTGGTCGTCCTGGTCACCACCCTGGTGCTGTCCAGCCGGGCGGGCGGCCAGGTGGTGAGCGCCCTGCGCAACCTCACGGAGACGCTGGAGGAACGCAAGGAGACCCGGCGGGAGGTCCGGACCCAGCTCTCCCAGGTCAGCATGACGTCGTACGCCGTCCCCGTCCTGGGCATCGGCTCGTTGTTCCTGATGAACGGGGTGAAGGACGGCGCCCTGGAGCGCATGACCGGCTCCCCGGCGGGACAGGCCGCGGTGATCATCGCGTTCGGCCTGTACGCCGTCGGCTTCGTCCTCATCCGCCGCCTGTCCCGCATCGACGTCTGAGCGGCGAGGAGGACCGACCGACATGGGACTTCTGCTCGCCCTCCTGATGGGCCTCGGCGTCTACGGCGTCTTCGCCGGCCTCCGCATGTACCGGGCGGAGGCGAAACTCCCCAGCGACCTGGCCCTGGCCCTGGAGGTCGGCTCCACCCGCACGGGCGCGGTCGACTCCCTCGTCGACCGCCTGGGCATGCGCTACGCCCCCGCCGTGCTGCGCGTCATGGGCCCCAAGCAGGTCGCCAGGTACCGCCGCAGGATCGACCTGGCGGGCAACCCCGGCGGCCTCACCATCGACCGCTACGCCGCCCGCCGCGCGGTGTACGGCTTCCTGGGCGCCCTGGGCTTCCTGGTCTTCCTGATGCGCGGCCAGCTCTTCATGGCCCTGCTCCTTCTGGCCTTCGGCGCGTTCTGGACGGAGGTCGGCATCTGGTCGGCGATCCGCGTCCGCAAGGACGTCATCGAGCGGACGCTGCCGGACTTCCTGGACGTACTGGCGGTGGTGGTGAGCGCGGGCCTGGGCTTCCGGCAGGCCCTGGACCGGGTGTCGTCGAAGTACGAGGGCCCGTGGGCGGACGAACTGCGCATCACACTCCGTCAGATGGACCTCGGCATGAGCCGCCGCCAGGCCTTCGCGGAGCTGCGGCGCCGCAACGACTCCGAGCAGGTGGCGATGTTCGTCACGGCGCTCCAGCAGGGCGAGGAGCTGGGCGCGCCGATCGTCGACACCCTGGTGTCCCTGGCCAAGGACATGCGTCGTACGGACGCGCAGAACGCCCGCCGCAAGGCCGCCCGCGCGGTCCCGAAGGCCACCATGATGATCACCACGTTCATGGTCCCGGCCACGATGATCCTCCTCGGCGCCGGCCTGATCCTCGGTTCCGGCATCGACTTCGGCGCGGTCACGGGCGAGTAGGACAGGAGGCAGGGTGCGATGACGACGACCAGGGAGCGCACGGGGCTGTTCCGCCGCGCGGCCGGACCCCCGGAGATCACCACCCCGCCGGCGGGCACGGTCCTCCCGCCCTGCGCGAGGACGGGCGCCCCGGACGTCCCGGTGACCTCGGCGACCCCGGCACTGCCGCCGGGCTGGGAACCGGCGGGTCCTGACGTGAGGGGTTCGGGCAACCCGTCGCACGGAGGGAATGCCGCCGATGGTGCTGGGCCCCCACAAGGGCCACCCGCACCCGACGACGAAAGCCGCACGGATGGTGCGGGCGGGAACCCCCATCCGGCCGAAGGCCGGATGCACCCCCCACAACCCGCACCGGCACCCGCAACCGCACCGGGCCCGGACGTCCAGATCCAGATCAACGCCCTCCAAGCCCTGTGCCGGCAGGCGTTCGGCTTCCGCCTGGCGATGATCGCGCTGGCGACCCCCTCCGCCCTCCTCAACGCCGCCCCGGGCTGGAGCACCCGCCTCGTCGCCATCGCCGTGGTCGTCACCTTCATGGCCTCCTACGTCCTCTTCAGGGACTGGGAACGCTTCGGCCCCCTCCTCCTCCGCCACCCCACCCTCCTCGCGGCGGACACCCTCTTCGGAGCCCTGCTCCTGATCTCGGCGGGCCCCGACACCACCCTCGCCTACGTCAGCGTCTGCACCCCCCTCCTCGCGGGCCTGGTCTACGGCTGGCGCGGCGCGGCCGTCTTCGCCTCCCTCCAGGGCCTGATCCTCCTCCTCGTCCACGCGGCCCTGGACAACCCGCGAACGGACCCGGCGGAAGCACTCCTCCTCCCCGGCCTCTGCGTGATCGCGGGCGCGGCCGGCTCCAGCCTCCGCAACCTCATGCTCCGCCTGGGCACGGCGACCCGGGCCCTGACGGCCGTCCGGGCCCGTCTGGCCGTCACGGAGGCAGTCGGCGCCGAACGCGCCCGCCTCGCCCGCGACATGCACGACTCGGTGGCCAAGACCCTGCACGGAGTGGCCCTGGCGGCGGACGGCCTGGCCGGCACGGCGGGCGCCCCGCGCATGGACCCGGCCCTGGTGAGACGACAGGCGGAACTCGTGGCCCGCTCGGCCCGCAGAGCCGCCGCCGAGTCCCGCGAACTCCTGGCGGATCTGCGCAGGGAGTCGGACCCCGGCCAGGGCACGGACGTCCTGGTGGAACTGGCCGCCCGCACCCGCGACTTCACCCACCGCACCGGTGTGCCCGCGACCTACCGCCCCACCGGCGAGCACGCGGTCCCGCCCGTCCCGCCCGCCGTGGCCCGCCAACTCCTCACCATCGCCTCGGAGGCCATGGAGAACGCCCACCGCCACGCCAGGCCGACCGGGGTCGACGTCCACGCCGGCGTCCACGGCGACCTGCTCCGCATCAGCGTGTACGACGACGGCACCGGCCTCCCGCCCGGCACCGACCTCGAACAACTCCGCCGCGCCGGCCACTTCGGCCTCGTCGGCATGGTCGAGCGGGCGGCCTCGGTCGGCGCCCGCATCCGCATAGGCCGGGGCGAACACACCCGAGGCACCGAAGTCCGCCTGGAACTCCCGCTGGCGGCCGTGACGACTCCCACGGAGGCCACCCCGTGACGACACCCCCCCACCCTTTCGCCAGCGTCCCGCCCCCGGCCTCCCTCCGGGTGGTGGTGGCCGACGACAACCCGGTGGTCCGCGCCGGCCTGACCGCCCTCCTCACCGGACGCGAGGACATCACGGTGGTGGCGGAGGCGGCCGACGGCCGGGAGGCCTGCGAGGCGGCCCGCACCCACCGCCCCGACGTGGTCCTCCTGGACGTCCGCATGCCCGGCGTGGACGGCATCTCGGCACTCCCGTACCTGGTGCGGATCGCTTCCGTGGTGATGCTGACGTACAGCAGGGAGTCGGAGGTCGTCCAGGAGGCCCTGCGCAGGGGAGCGGGCGGCTACCTGGTCCACGGCGAGTTCACGGCCGACCAGCTGGTGTCGGCGATCCACGACATCAAGGAGGGCAGGCCCCACTTCACCCCCACAGCGGCAGGCGCGTTGCTCTCGCAACTCCGCCAGAGTCCTCGACCGCCCGGAACGCTACCAGAGGGACTGGGTGCTGCGCGCACAACTCACCGGAAAACAAACGGACTCGACCTCCCCCACATCGTGCCCTCGCCTACTTCTGTGGAAAACCTTTCGCAACTGCAACCGGATGTGGCACGATCGTCGTCCGGGTGGGCAGGCGGCCGTCCGGCCGCTCCCGACAGGGCGGGGTACCGGCTCAGCACGAGGGAGGCGGAGATCATGGACCTCATCGCGTCCGGCATGACCAACCAGCAGATCGCCGCCACGTGCTTCATCAGCGAGAAGACGGTCAAGAACCACATCAACCGCATCTTCGCGAAGCTCCACAGCACGAGCCGTTCCGAGGCCGCGGCGAAGTGGCTCGGCACGGCACCGGGTTCGGGCCGAGGGGTGGGGTGACCTCCGGTGACGGCAGGGGGGACGAGGAACCGGGTCCGCGATTGGGCCCGGGATTGGGCCCAGGGGCCCTCTGACGGACGGGGCTCCCGCCCGTACGTTGCGGATGCCGAAGGCGGCCTCACGGAGCAGGCCGCCACTGCGTCAGCCGGAGGGGAACACCATGAGCGACCTGATGATGAAGACCGCCGTCGCGACCAAGGTCCGGGTCAACGGCTGGAAGAACACGACGGTCGAGGCCATGCAGCGCCGCAACGCCGACAAGGGCCAGACCGCGGTCGAGTACCTGGGCATCATCGCGGTGGTCGTCCTGATCGTGCTCGCGATCACCGGCACCAGCATCGGCCAGACCATTCTCACCAAGATCAACGCGCAGATCGCCAAGGTCGCTCCTTGAGGCGATGCCGCCGCTACGGCGACGCAGGGCAGGCCTTCCCCATCTACCTCACGGTGGTGGGGGGCCTGCTCTTTCTCGCGTTCGCGTACTTCGCGGTCGGCCAGGCCGCGGTGAACCGGAACGGCGCGCAGACCGCTGCCGACGCGGCGGCACTCGCGGCGGCACAGGACACCCGGGACGCACTCGCGGACCGGTGGGTCCAGGACCTGCCCGATCCGGCGAAGTGGCAGGCCATCTTCGACGGCGATGTCGACGGCATCGGTCTCACCTGCGGACGCGCGTACGAGCTCGCCGCGCGGAACGACGCCCGCGTGGACGGATGCGGCCTGGCGGGCCTCCTCGGCTACAAGGTCGATGTCCAGACCAACAAGACCGTCGGAGACTCCATCGTCCCCGGTACGGAGAACCGTCGCTCCCACGCGACCGCCACCGCTGTGATCGAGCCCCGCTGCACCTTCCGGCCTCCGCCCGAAGACGCTGGAGAGGACGTACTGCCGCTGCTCACCTGTGAGGGCGGCGAGGAATGGGAGCTGGACCCGAAGGGGCCCATCGAACTCCTCCCCAAGCCCGAGGACCTGTTCGACGTCCACCTGGCCGACTGACAAGCGAACGACGAGTGATGAAGGAAGCGGAGAGATGAGCATTCGGATCACTGCCAAGGCCCGCAGAGGGATGGTCGCGTTGACCATCGCGGCCGGTCTTGCCGTGGGCGCCGTGGGCTGTGGTGGTGGAGGCGACGACGACAAGCCGAGTCCTTCGGCGTCGGCCTCCGAGGACAGTGGTTCCAAGCCGAGTGCCCAGGAAGGACAGGCGGAGACGCCTCTGGCCGAGCTCAAAGGCACGGACGGACTGCTCCTGCAGATCACCTCCGCTGTACGGGATTCCGGCGGCTTCGTCACCGTGAGCGGCAATCTCAAGAACGACGGCGCGGAATCGGTGGCCGTCCCGGCCCAGACGAGCGGCGACGAGACCGAGGTCGTCAAGCACGGCCAATCGCTGGGCGGCGCAACGCTTGTGGATTCCAAGGGGAAGAAGCGTTACTACGTGCTGAGGGACACAGACGGCCGTCCGCTGACGACGACGGGTCTCACCACCCTCAACGCAGGTCAGGCCCTTCCCGTCTTCATGCAGTTCCCCGCCCCGCCGACCGACACGACTGACGTGAGTCTGCAGCTGCCGACGTTCTCCAGCGGCACGATCAAGATCTCCGGGTGAGGCCGGCCATGACCCGTACCCCGACCCGCTCGGCGCCGCCCCGCCTCGCCCTGGTCCTCTCGGCCGCCACGCTCATGGCCGCCACCCATCTGTACGGCGCGGCGGTGGCGCACGCGGACGACGGCCCCAGCGTTCCGCCGGGAACCGAGGCGTCCGCGTCCGCACCCGTCGAGGTCGACCCGAACGACCCCGACCTCAAGCTCCCGGAGGGCGCCACCCTCACCGAGCCCAAGGTCCTCGACATCAAGCAGATCGTGGAGGAGAAGAGCGGCGACGAGCGTCGCGAGGACACCAACTCCGACGTGACGTTCGCGCTCCAGGCCGAGGTGCTGTTCGGCAAGGACAGCGCGAAGCTCGGCGCGGAGGCGAAGGCCCGTATCGTCACGATCGCGGGCGAGATCAAGACGCAGAACGCGACGAAGGTCCGCGTCTTCGGCTTCACCGACAACCTGGGCTCGTCCGCCCACGGCGACGTCCTGTCCCGCCGGCGCGCCAACGCCGTGCAGGCCGTCCTGGGCCAGGAGCTGAGCGACGCGGACATCACCTACGAGGTGCGCGGATACGGCGAGCAGTACCCGATCGCCGACAACTCCACGGAGGCCGGCCGTAAGAAGAACCGCAGGGTCGAGATCACCTTCCCGCGCACGGCGAGCTGAGCCGACCGGAGCAGGCGGTCGGCCCTGCCCGCTCCCGGCCTGCGTGGTGAGGGCCTGCGCCGGCGGCCTAAAGGTCCACCTCCACCAGGGCCCCGGCCCGCATCCCCCACCCCTCCATCGCTCCGGCCTCGGCTTCGAGCACATGCCGTGCCCGGAGCCGGGGCAGACCGAGCCGCCCGGGCGGCATGGTGCGGACGGCGATGACCCGGAGCCGCCGGTCGAGGTAGGCGACGTCGATGGGCATGCGCATACGGAAGGTGTGCACACTGTTGGCGGGGGAGAGCAGCAGGGCCCCCTCGAGGGAGTCCCGCCCCAGCAACCCTCTGGTACGGGCCCGATAGGAGGCGGCGATCTCCAGCGGAACGCGCACCGGCGCCCCCTCACCGTCCCCCCGCACGGTCAACTCGCCACGCCCGTCCCGCCAGCGCCCCATCCCCGACCGCCCCCCTGGACCACCCACCGACGAACCGTCCGCACCGACCGTATCTCCGCGGGCCCCCGAAATCAGTGCTTGCGGAGCTGCGCCGCCAGGGCGGCCAGCGTCTGGGCCGTCTCGGACAGGCTCGCGACGGCGGCCTGGAGCTCCGAGGCGACGCGGGGAGCCGTGGGGAGGACGGAGGGCGCGGCGGCGACCGGCGTGCCCCGGTAGCCGATGGGACCCTCGTCGTGGCGCTGGTAGTAGCCGGTGAACGCCCGCCCGGCGGGCGCTTCCGCGAACCGGACCCGGGCGAGCTGGACCTCGGTGCCGCCGGCGTTGCGGGTGATGTCGAGACGGTAGTGGCGGTAGGCCCGGGCGGCGGAGCGGAGGTGGAACTCCCTCGTCTGGAAGCGCTCGGTGAACTTCTCGCCGCTCCGGGTGTCCAGCGGTGTCCACGTCTCACCGTCGTGCGAGCCGAGGAGGGTCCAGTCCCGGGGGTCGCGCTCGTCGAAGTCGTTCGCCGACGTCAGGGAGTAGGAGGCGACGGCGGTGGGACGGGCGAGGGTGAAGTCGAGGTGGGCGGTCTCCTCGAACGCCAGCCACTTGCTGCGCTGGTCCTCGAGGAGGTTGTCGGCCCCTTCGCCCCCGTCCTCGAACTCGTCGCTCGCCTCGACCCCGGTCACCTCGACCTCGGAGGCGGCGGCGTGCAGCACGGCCACCCCGGAGTTGCCCCGCTGGTCGCGCCAGGTCACCCGCTCGACGGGCGCCCCGCCGTCGTCGACCAGCAGCCGCAGTTCGTGCGAGGTGTGCCAGCGACCGTCCCACCCCTCCTCCGTGTGGAAGCGGTGCAGGGGGGACGCCGAGAGGTGCACGGTGTCGTCCGAGAAGGGCCGGCGGTCGGTGAGCCGCCCCCGGTACTCGTACGCCGTACCGTCCGCCGCGCGGTAGCAGCCGTGGAAGTCGGACATGGCGGACTGGAAGCTGATGGCGGACTCGGCGCCGTCCTCGCCGCGCCAGCCGAGCTGGGCGGGCAGGGAGTGCTCGTCCCGGTCGATGTGGAAGAGCAGCCGCGGTGCCGCACGCCAGGAGGCCGAGGCGGCGTGGGCGGGGCGGAGCTCCGTACGGTAGGTGAAGACCGAGTCGCGGGCGGCTTCGGCGACCCGCGCACGCTCGGAGCGGCCACGCTCCCGGACGGGGTCCAGGGTGATCCGGTAGAGCCAGAGCATGCTGCCGGCCTTGGCCGAGGACCGTATCTCCAGGGTGTTGGTGCCGGGCTTCAGCAGGCGCCCGGGCACCGCGAAAACGTTGTCCTGCGGAAGGTCGCCGCCGCCGGGCACGGTGAGGTCCTCGGCCACCACCTCACCCTGGACCAGGACGTCCATCGGCGCGTACCCGAGGTCGGAGCCGAGCTTGGAGACGAGGGCCGTGACGGTGAGCGTCACCTGGGGGACGTCCTCCGGGTCCTCCACCTCGAAGTCCAGCGTCACGCTCCCGCCCGCGCTCAACGCCAGGTGCGACCCGGCGAACCGGGCCCGGTGGTACCTGACGTCGGCGTTGGCCAGCCGGGTCGGATCGACGGAGAAGTCGGCGTAGGTGGCCTCAAAGCCCATGAGTACTCCAGATTGTGACGGCCTGTCAGTAGACGTCGACACGTGAGGGCGACGATGATCCAGGACCCTAGTGGGCCGGACTGACAAGGCCGTTCAGGCGAAGGGAACCGCGTCGGCCGGGGCGGTGTGCCAGTTGGTGACGACCGGGTCCTCGACGGTGATGGTGCCGACCGGCAGGGAGACCGGGTCGGGGTCGGCGTCACCGACGCCGACGATGATGCTGTCCAGCTCCTTGCCGCCGTTTCCGCCGGTGCTCTTCGGGTTCACCCCGGCATAGGCGGTGGTGCTCCCGGTCAGCTTGATCTGCCGGCCGACGGACTGCTCCGCGGGGCCGGCCTGGGTGCCGTCGGATCCGAACGCCACGGTCGGCAGTGCGGCGGGCAGGTAGCAGGTGATCCCCGACTTCGCCTTCGCCATGATCAGGATGTATCCGCCGGCCTGGGTCTCGGACTTGGTGCTCCAGGAGATGTCGTTGGCGCCGCAGCTCTGCTCGACCGCCGCCCGCTCCCCGTCGCCGGTGTCGACGCCGGAGCCGGCCCCGCCCGTCGTGTCGGCGCCCTCGTCGGCGTCCTGACCGCTGTCCGAGGCCGACGAGCCGGACGGCGAGGCGGCCGTGTCACCGGTCGAGGCGGCGGACGAAGAACTGCTCGCGGCACCGGTGTCCGTGTCCGCGTCCGTGTCCTGGCAGGCGGTCATCAGCATGGCGCCGCCCACGAGGGCCGCGGAGACGAGGAAGGCCTTGCGACGGTTGCCGAACATGAAATCCCCTTGGTGATCAGTGGTGTGAGCCGCATCGTTCGCGGCTTCCCGGCGCTGTCCTGATCACTATGAAGGGGCCGCGAGCCGAGGGGATACCGCTGCCGTCGTTCCACGACATCGCTGTCACGGAAGGGTGACATGGTCGCGGACTCGTCTGGCCTCGTTCCGAGTTGGAACCGACGACCTGCCGCTCACCACCTGATCGCTCCGGCTGACGGAGCCGGGCTCGGTTGGACGCCGCTTTGGGCCCACGGGACCATGCCCTGACCACTTTCCCCTTCCTACCCTCGGGGCCTGCCGTGAACCAAACACGGTTGCGCAACCGGGGGACTTGAGGAGGAGCGTCATGGCCTCGCACGGGGGAGGGGCGGAGTTGGGGGTGGCGCGGGGCGCGCCCGGGCACGGGGGGAGGACGGCGGGACATGCCCCGGCCCCTGTCCCGGGCCCTGCTGCTCGTGCACGCGCTGTTCGCGTTCACGGTGCTGGGCGGCCTGGGGCTGCTCCTCACGGCGGCGTCGTCCGACGCGGTGGACGGCACACTGCTCGCCCAGGTGGCCTACGCCGCCGCTCCCGGAGTCCTCGGCTGGTGGCTGGCCCGCCGCACCCGGCGGGGCGGGGCAGGGACCCGGGCCGGGCTGATCGCCGTACAGGCATGGCTGATCCTCGGGTCGATATCCAACCTCGCCGGCGGATCGGCCCGCGGCCTCACCCAGCTCCTCCTCCCCCTCCTGATCCTGTTCCTCCTGACCCGACCGGCGAGCCGCGACTGGTACCGCCTCGCGGAACCGGACCGACGCGAGCGCCACCCCTTCTCCCTGCCCCGGATGATCCGGTGGCGCCGGGACGACGGCCAGACGGCGGTGGAGTACGCGAGCCTGGTCGCGGTCGTCGCGGCGATCGTCGCCGCGTTGGTCGTCAGCGGCCTGGGCACCCAGATCCTCACCGGCATCCGGACCCAGGTGTGCCGCGTCACCGGTACGGCGTGTCCGGGCCCCGGCGGGAGCGACGACAGCGAGGTCACGGCGGAGGGCGGGACCGGGGACGCGGATTCCCGCGAGGCCCCCTCCGGGCCGGAGGACGACCCCTCGACCACGGACCCCACGGACCCCACGGACCCCACGGATCCCACGGATCCCGCGGATCCCGCGGATCCCGCGGATCCCGTGGACCCGGTCGACCCGGTGTCCGCCGAGGACGAGATCGACGAGCCGCCGTACGAGGATCCGACCACCGACGGCGAGGGCGACGCCCCCTGATCCTGACAGCCCTCATCACCGACCACCCGCTCAAGGAGTTGCGGGAGCCCGCAAGTTGACCCCATCCACTCTGGTGCCTCGACTTACGCACCGGATAGCTTTGGCTTCGCTGAAGCCAAGCCTCGCCCCACCGGGAGCCGACCGTGAACCGCCGCCCCACCCTGCTCGCAGCGCTCGCGCTGACCGCCACCGCGGCCCTGACGCTGTCCGCATGCGGAAGCGACGACGACACCACCACCAAGGACAACGACAAGATCGCGGGCGCGGACACCGGGGGCGAAAAGTCACCCTCCCCGACCGAGTCGGCCTCCGCCTCAGCAGACCGCCCGAAGATCGAGCTGCCGGCCGACCTCTCCTACACCTTCGACTGGCCGAAGACGGGCGACAAGGAGAAGGACGCGGTCCTGGCGGACAGCGAGCAGTCCATCAAGGCTGTCGACCTGGCGATCGTCAACCAGAACGCACTGGACAAGGCGTACCTCTATTACTACGAGGGCGAGGCGGCGGCAGGGACGCAGAAGTTCATTGAGGCGTACGTAAAGGCCAAGGCGCGAGTGACAGGCGTGTACCGCTATTACGACGCTTCTGTAAATGTAAGCGATGGAAGCGCTGGGTCGCTCGTCTATTGCGAGGACCAAAGCAAGGCCTTCGATATGTATCTGAAAGACGAGAAGGTCAATAAGACCCCTGTCACCAAGAACAGTTATGTGCTCTACAACACTCAGCTGCGCAAGAATGAAAAGGGTGTCTGGGTCGTCACGAAGCTACTGTCCCAGAGGGGGAGCGAAAAGTGCCAGCCCTGAGCCCAACAGCACGATCCCTGATGGTGTCGGCCGTGATTGGTTCCGTCCTGCTGAGTAGCACACCTGCTATGGCTGATAACGTGATTGGTGGTGGAGCGCAAGACTCGGCTCCTGAAAAAGAGGTCCACGGGGGTGCAGGAGAAGACGGGACGCTGTCTGCTGGGGTCGTAGTTTTCGACCGGTCCAAGAACGGCTCGGGCCCGAAGGCCGGCCCCGTAGCGTCCGCCAGTAACTGGACACCGCCTGCATGCTATTACGCACCCAAGTACACCCCGGAGCAGCTGCAGAAGTACCTGGAGCCGATCTGGGAGGCGGGGTCCACGGGTTATGAGTGGGATGCCCAGCAACGAGACCGGTACGTCGAGGGCCACCCCTACAAGGACTTCAACAAGGACAAGGCCGGGGAAGGTTACTGGTGGGACTCCTACGTCACACCCGGTCGGGAGGGCGATCCCGGCGCGCTGGATTGCGACAAGCCCATCTTCTGGGTGGATGAGAACGACGATCCGCCGGCCGATGTCCCGCAGGCGATCACCGCAGAGGTCCTTGCGCAACTCGCTTACGCGGAGATCCGCGTTCCCTCAACGGAAGTGGATCTCGCCCCGAATGGGACAACCAAGGTGAATCTTCCCACCTGGGCATGGCTGGATGCGGTGGATTTCAAACCGGTGTCGGTCACGGCTTCCGTTCCGTTGCTGGGCATCGAAGCGACCACGACGGCCGAACCGGTGTCTGTTCAGATCGACCCGGGCACGCCGGATGCCGAGACCTACCCCGCTTCTGGAGTCTGTGAAATCCAGAACGGTCGTATTGGCGAGCCGTACGAGAAGGGCAAGGTGGACGAGACACCCCCGTGCGGAGTGAAGTACCTGCGCTCCTCGGGCGATGAGTCGTACCAGCTCGAGGCCACGGTCACCTGGAAGATCCACTGGACGGGCACCGGCGTCGCCGGTGAGCAGAAGTTGCCGGACGGCACGTTCGGTGGGGAGCAGGACGTCGTGGTCCAGGAGATCCAGGCCATCAACCGCTGAGCCCCTTACGAGCATTGGCGGTCAGCTAGCGTAGGTCGCGCAAGCCAAGCCTCGCCCCACCGGGAGCCGACCGTGAACCGCCGCCCCACCCTGTTCGCAGCGCTCGCGCTGACCGCCACCGCGGCCCTGACGCTGTCCGCATGCGGAAGTGACGACGACACCACCACCAAGGACAACGACAAGATCGCGGGCGCGGACACCGGGGAAGAGAAGTCACCCTCCCCGACCGCCAGCCCGTCGGACTCCGGCGGACGTCCGAAGATCACGTTCCCTTCCGACGCGAAGAACGTCTTCGAATACGAGAAGACAGGCGACGCGGCGAAGGATGCGGCGCTCGCCGACAGTACGCTCACCGTCAACGCTGTGGATGAAGCGATCTTCGAGGGGGACACGGGAACCGAGGCTCTGGGCTTTTACATCACGGATAAAGCCCTGAGCTCGTACATCACTTATGTTCAGAAGTACATCGACGACGGCGAGACGTGGGTCGGTGAGACTCGCTACTCCAACTACAAGGTGACGCTCTCGGGCCCCAGGAAGGCTTATGTCACCTACTGCTCCGATGAGAGCAAGTCGTACATCAAGAATAAGAAGACAGGTAAGGTCGATAGATCCCCGGCCACGGCGGATGCATACGTCCTCTACAACACGAGTCTGACCAAAAACTCTGAAGGGGTCTGGCAGACCACCGACGTCGTCTCTAACAGGGGAAACAAGACGTGTCAGTCGTGAGGAAATCGGCGAGGACTGTCACCGTTCTGACGCTTGCATGTGCTTCTCTCTTCGTTTCTCATATGGCATTTGCTGGACGCGGCTCAAACGGTAATGCCAATGAGGCCGAACAGAGTGCCGACGCCGACGATGAAGGCAACCTCTCCGTCACCGTCGGCGGCGTCGTCTTCGATCGTTCGAAGAACGGCAGCGGCGACTCTGCAGGGGCGTTGACGTCGTCCACCTCGTGGAGCCCGCCTCCCTGCTGGTACGCCCCCAAGTACACCCCCGAGCAGCTGCAGAATTACCTGGAGCCGATCTGGGAAGCCGGCTCGACGGGCTACGAGTGGGACGCCAAGCAGCGCGAGAAGTACAACGCCGATGACGAGAAGAAGGGCTTCAACAAGGACAAGACCGGCGAAGGCTACTGGTGGGGCTCGTACGTGGACAAGAGCTACCCGCCGGGCTGGGACTCCTGCGACGAGGACTACTTCTGGGTGGACACGGGCGACGCCCCGCCCGCCAACATCGAGAACGCCATCACTCCCGAAATCCTCGCCGAACTCGCCTACGCGGAGATCCGCGTGCCGGGCACCGAGGTGACGCTGGCCCCCGCGGAGGCGACCAAGGTGAACCTCCCGACGTGGGCGTGGCTGGACGGCGCGGAGTTCAAGCCGGTTTCGGTCACGGCGTCCGTCCCGGTGATCGGTCTCCAGGCGACGGCCACGGCGGAGCCGGTCGCGCTGGAGATCGAACCGGGCACCCCGGACGCGGAGACCTATCCGGCCTTGGGTGTCTGTGAAATCCAGAACGGTCGTATCGGCGAGCCGTACGAGAAGGGCAAGGCGGACGAGACGCCCGCGTGCGGGGTGAAGTACCTGCGCTCCTCGGGCGACGGCACCTTCCCGCTCCAGGCGACGGTGACCTGGGAGATCCACTGGACCGGCACCGACGGTGCGGGCGGCGACATCCCCGACGGTGAGTTCGGAGCGACGCAGGACGTCGTGGTCCAGGAGATCCAGGCCATCAACCGCTGACCACATGCTTCGCCCCACCGGGAGCCGACCGTGAACCGCCGCCCCACCCTGCTCGCAGCGCTCGCGCTGACCGTCACCGCAGCCCTGATGCTGTCCGCATGCGGAAGTGATGACGGCGGCACTGCCAAGGACAATGAGAAGGCCGCGGGCGCGCACACGGACGCAGAGAAGCCGGCATCCCCGAGCGACGCGGTCTCCGCCTCGGCAGACCGCCCGAAGATCGAGCTGCCGTCCGACGTCACGTACGAGTTCCAGTGGCAGAAGACAGGTGACCCGGCGAAGGACGCGGTGCTCAGCGACGCCGAGCAGCGGATCAGGGCTGTGGACATGGCCATCGCGGAACAGGATCCGTTGCACGGGGCCTACCGCTTCTATTCCGAGGGCACGGCTGCTGCGGCAAGTCAGAAGTACATCCAGGAATTTGTCGATCACAAAGCACGCACGACGGGCTTGACCCGCTACTACAACGAAAGCGTGACCGTCGACCATGACGGAACCGCCGCTCTGGTGTACTGCGAGGATCAGAGCAAGGCGTTCAACAAGTTCCTGGAGACCGGCAAGACGGACGTCACACCAGTGACGCAGGACGCCTACGTCATCTACGCAGGCACCCTGCGCAAGAACAAGAGTGGTGTGTGGGTCACCGAGCGCCTGACGTCTCAGAGGGGCAGCGGCAAGTGTCAGCCCTGAGTCCGGCCGTATGAGCTGATCTTCGCGTTCTTCCTGGCGCGCCAGTACGACTCCGGGCGCACGCCGCACCCGGCGGAGCGCTTCCGCCGGCTTCAGGTCGTCACGGATTGCGGATCGTGTCGTTCATTCCATCGGTGGTGTCGATGCGGGTGGAGGGGACGGCGTATGGCGGAGCGGTTGGCGGTTGACGGGGGCGAGCTCGGGCGGTTCATGAAGTCCCTGCGCGAGTCGTCGAGTTCGCTCAGAGGCGTGCGGAAGGCCCTCGCGGACGCGACCGTCACCGGGCTGGGTACCGATGATCTCGACAGTGCCTGTGAGGACTTCCAGGAGAACTGGAAGTACGGGGCCGAGGAGATCGGCAAGCAGACGGATGACCTGGCCGAGATCATCGGCAAGAGTCGGGACAGCTACCTCGAGGTCGACAAGACCCTGGAGGAGGCACTCAGGCAGGCCCGGGAGGGCAAGGGCGGGGGCGGGGGGAAGTGACCTTCGCTCCGGAGACCGACCGGTCCGGCGCCGTTCTTGATCCGCAGGCGCGGGCCGATCTCGGTCTGCCGCAGGGACTCAAGTCGGCGCCGCGCATCCCCAACCCGGAGTATCCGCATCTGGGGTTCAATCCGGTGCCGGGTGACACGGAGACCGTCCGTCGACTGCACCGGAAGCTGAGCGGGTGCGCGGAGATACTGCGGGACGCGCACGACGTGGTCACCAAGCTGCTGGACGGCAGTTGCTGGAAGGGGGACGCCGCCGTCGCCTTCCGCGAGCAGCTCGACGGCGGGCCGTTGCCGCTGAACCTGAAGAACGCGGCGCATTCCCTTCGCAAGGCGGCCAAGCAGTTGAGCCGTTGGGAGGGTGAGCTGGAGGAGTTCCAGCGGCGCGCGAAGCGGTTGGAGGGTGAGGCGGAGGAGGCGCGGGCCGCGGTTGACCGGGCCGAGAGGCGGGCGGGCAAGGCGGGGGAGGCGCGTGGGGAAACGGATGTCGAGGAGGCGCAGACCGAGCTCGACAAAGTTGTGCGCAAGGCGAAGCGGCTGGCTGAGGAGCATGAGCAGCAGGCGAAGCACCGTGCGAGCAAAATCCGCGACGCGACGAAGAAACTGGCCCCTCATGAACCAGGCTGGTTCGACGAGGCCCTCGACTGGCTGACCGACAATCTGCCGGACATCCTGAGCTTTTTGGCCGGTGTCGTAGGAGTTGTGGCGATTCTCTTTGCAGGTCCGCTCGGCTTGACGATGGTGGCCGCGCTAATGCTTGTGGCGTCTGGGTTGAGCGTGACGGCGCTGGGTCTGAGGCTCATTGCGAATCCAGAGACTCTGGAATCATTGAAGGATGGCTTCGCCAAAGGTGAGCTCGATGCGGACTTTTGGAGCAACCTGGTTTCAGTAGGGGCAGATGTTGCCGGGGTGATTCCCGGTCTAGGGGCGGTTGCGGCAGGGGCCAAAGGGGCCACGAACGCGATTCGTGCCGGAGGAGAAACACTTAGCCTCGTGCAAAAGGTGACGCTTTTCGGGACCAAGTCCATGGACAACATGCAGTCGATTGCCCGGCTGGACAACCCCTTGATTGCGCGGGCAGTGCGGAGTCTCGGCAGCGCTGACGCAGCGGCCAAAGCGGTGGCTGCCACCTCGGGATTGACTGGAGTCGGTACTGCTGGTTTTGGGATTTACAACAAGATTGTGGACGCGGATGACAATGGCGTCAAGGATGGCACTGTGGCAGGTGTAGACGGGGCGAGACTTATTTTGGACAACGCCGGAATTTTTAATGTCGTTCGTCACGTCTTCTGACATCTGAGTGAAGGGAAGGATGACGCGTGGATCCTGAACGTTGCCAAGTGGCGTGGGGTCATTCACTTACTCGCCTGTCCTGGTCAGGGCACGTGCTGATGTGTGTTGCCGGTCTACTGTGGTGGCTCGCCTCGTGGTTCGGTCTGCTCTACGTCCTGGTTGTTCACCTTTATCCGGGACTTGCCCTCCTTTTTGTGATTCCACTATGCTACTGCTTCTATCGAGCAGTGGTTCAGTTGCGCTATTTTCGCCCGGCCCTTCGTATGCGACGCATCATGCGAACGTATCCATGGCGAGTCCTTCGGGAAGTTCCACACGGATTGACGGAACATGCCGAGGTGCCAAACAGGCACTATGGGTGGTTTGAGATGTCCAATCCAGCCCACTCTCAGCATCGACTGCCTCTTGTCTTTTCGCAGCATTACCGTACGGAGTGGTGGCATCGCAGGATGGCTCCCCGCGCCAAGCCGACGTTGAAGGCAGAGATCGAAACACTCTGGTTTGCCGGCGATCCCCGCTTTATTGGACTCATCGCTGTACCCGGTCGAGGCGGAAATACACCCCGGAGGCTGCATGTACTCGAGCAGCGAATGACACGGCATGATGGCCAGCTCTTTGCGGACTGGGGCGTCACTGCGGAGGATGTAGAGCGCGGTCGGCGCGTCGGAATTTTCCCTACCCAACCCTGACCCACTGTATGGAACCTCTGTGGCCAACTCGGCGATCATTCTTCACGACTCGTTCAACGACCCTGATGCGGCGCTTTGGTTCGTTGAACCAGCTGGCTTCATGGCCCTTCCCTTGGAAGCTCTACTCCCTCCTCCTGACTCCGTGGCAGCGGACGACTTACGGTCGGTGGTTGCTCCGCTCCTGGATGCCGTCCCAGATGAGATGACACGTCAGCAGCTCATTGCCCAGTTCGCCACAGCTCAGCGGCTGCTGGCCGCCCTGCGCGAGGTCGGTACCGTTCACTGCTCCGTCGGGCTCCATCGGGACGACGTCGTGGGCGGGCCGGGGCCGCTGTTCTCCCTCTTCACCATCTCCTGGCGGGAGACTGCCACCGCCCCGCGCGGTGTCACTGCGGCCCGGGCGGTGACGGCCGGTGGGGGGCACGGCGGTGTGGAGTTCGTCGAGCTTTCCTGTGGGCCCGCCGCGTTCAGCGAGTCGGTGTCCGTGCCGGGTGCCGGCAGCGGGCTGCCGCGGCTACCGCTGCTCCAGGTGCATGCGCACCTGCCCCACCCGGACTGCCGCCGCCTGGCCGTGCTCACGCTCACCACGACGGCCCCGGCGCGACGGGACGAGTACCGGGCGATTCTGCGGCTGATCGCCGCGAGCGTCAGTTTCAAGAGCCCGTCCCAGGTGGGTAGGACCCACCCATGACCACACTAGGCGCAGTCTTCCGCCCCCAGCTCGCCCCCGAGCGTCTCCGTGCCGTTGCCGAGCTCGCCGACGATGTCGGGCTCGAGGAGCTCTGGTTGTGGGAGGACTGTTTCCGGGAGGGCGGGATCTCGACCGCCGCTGCCGCGCTGGCGTGGACCGAGCGGGTGCGGGTCGGGGTCGGGCTGCTGCCCGTGCCGCTGCGGAACGTCGCCATGACGGCCATGGAGGCCGCCGGTCTCCACCGGATGTTCCCGGGGCGCGCGATCCTCGGCGTCGGGCACGGAGTGCAGGACTGGATGGGGCAGGTCGGGGCGCGGGCCGAGTCGCCGCTCACCCTGCTGCGGGAGCATCTCGTGGCGCTGCGGGCCCTGTTGGGAGGAGAGCGGGTCACCACCGAGGGGCGGTACGTCAGGCTCGACGACGTCGCCCTCGACTGGCCGCCGCAGGGGCCGGTGGAGGTGCTCGCCGGTGCCACCGGGCCCCGTACCGTGCGGCTCACCGGTGAGGCCGCCGACGGGACCATCCTCACCGCCACCACCTCACCCGAGGGAGTGCGGCAGGCGCGCCGGCTCATCGAGGAGGGGCGGGCCGCGGCGGGGCGCGCCCACGAACCCCACAGGATCGTCGTCTATCTGCTCGCCGCCACGGGGCCCGGGGCCGGTGAGCGGCTGCGGGCCGATCTGGTCGCCGAGGGGGTCGGCGAGGAGACGGATCTCGGGGTCGCCGGGGACGCGGGGGACGTCGCCAAGGCCGTACAGCGGCTCGCCGAGGCCGGGGCCGACTCGGTCGTCCTCCAGCCGACCGGCGACGAACCGGACCCGGAGGGCTTCGTGCGGTTCGTGGCGGAGGAGGTGCGGCCGCTGGTGCCGTAAAAGCCGGAGGACAGGGGGCGGTTCCCCTGTGCATGATCGGTGCATGACGGACGAGGCGAGCCGCCGCACCTTCGAGGACCTGATCGCGGAAGGCGCCGCGGTGCCCACCGAGGGGTGGGACTTCTCCTGGTTCGAGGGGCGGGCCCACGAGGCCCGGCCCTCGTGGGGGTACGCCAGGTCGATGGCCGAGCGGCTGGGCCGGGCCGACGCCGTGCTCGACGTCCAGACCGGGGGCGGGGAGGTGCTGGACCTCGCCCTCGCCCGTGCCCCCCGGCCGCCCCGGCTCGCCGTCGCCACCGAGGGCTGGGCGCCCAACGTCGCCAAGGCCACCGCACTGCTCCGGCCGCGCGGTGTCGCCGTCGTCGCCTCGCCCGAGGACGCGCCGCTGCCCTTCGCGGACGGGGCCTTCGACCTCGTCGTCAGCCGGCATCCCGTCGAGGCCCCGTGGGAGGAGATTGCGCGGGTCCTCCAGGACGGCGGCGTCTACTTCGCCCAGCACGTCGGGCCCGGCAGCGTCCACGAGCTCGTCGAGTACTTCCTCGGGGCGCGGCCGGACGAACAGCGCGACGCGCGGCATCCGGACCGTGAGCGGCGCGCGGCCGAGGCCGCCGGGCTGGAGGTCCTCGATCTGCGGGCCGAACGGCTGCGCGTCGAGTTCCACGACATCGCCGCCGTCGTCCACTTCCTGCGCAAGGTGATCTGGACGGTGCCCGGTTTCACCGTCGAGGCGTACCTGCCGCGGCTGCGCGCCCTGCACGAGCGGATCGAGACCGAGGGAGCCTTCGTGGCCCACAGCACCCGGCACCTCTTCCACGCCCGCAAGGGCGAAGCCGGCCGCGCCTCGCGCCCGTGAGTTTCCGCATCGCCACAAGAGGGTGCGCGTCGGCAGGGCCGCGCGGGTGGCGGTGCCGCGCCGCGGAGGGGCCGCGCGGTGCCCGAGGAGGCCTCCGCGGGTCAATCCTGCGTCCGTGCCCGGGTCACCCGTCGGAGGGATGACCGGAAGTGTGGTCACCCTGTCGGCGGATGGTGTCACATCCGGCGCAGAGTCCCCCCACCGCTCGTTTTTCACGTGATTTCGCCGATTTTCAGCCACCTCGGGGCCCCGGAAAGCGCCTTTGAGGGGCGTCTGCGCGTCGCCGGACGGCTTCGGAGAGTAGTTGTGGCGCGCCGATGTACGCAGCATCACTTACGAAGGGTTATGGTGGAAACCCCCCCTCGGGCCGGTCCGTCTCCCCCCCACGGACCGGCCCGTTTTTTCTCGGCCCCGGGGCGAGCGCCCGACGGGGCGGTGATCCGGGAGCGGTGAGCCAGGAGCGGCGTGCACACCGCATGCGGCACCCGCGCGGGTACGAGCGGCGATCCGTACGGGTGCGGGCGACGGGCCGTACGGGTGCGGGCGACGGGCCGCACGGGTGCGGGCGACGGGCCGCACGCGGACGAGCGGCGGACCGCGTGCCGCCGCCGGGGCGGCCGGCGGGCGCAACCACCCCGGGCTTTGGGGACCCCCGCCCCGGCAGGGGTACGCTTCGCCTTCGGGGACCGCCATACGGACAGGGGCCGCCCGAGGCCGAGACCGGGCCGCCCGCCGCGTGACGCGGCGGGGAGTGCCGCGCCTGTCCGATCCGTACGGAGGGGCTGACGATCACGTGAACCTGCGCGACAAGCTGCGGGGCCTGCTGGTCAGGCTGTACGCACGCCGGGTGGAAGGTCACCTGGACACCGCTCAGGTGCCCAAGCACATCGGCGTCATCATGGATGGCAACCGCCGCTGGGCGAAGGCAGCGGGTTCCAGCACCGTCCACGGTCACCGGGCCGGCGCGGACAAGATCGAGGAGTTCCTCGGCTGGTGCAGCGAGACGGACGTCGAGGTCGTCACCCTCTGGCTGCTGTCGACGGACAACTTCGACCGGCCGAAGGAGGAACTCGTCCCGCTCCTCGGCATCATCGAGGACGTGGTGCGCACCCTCGCCGCCGACGGACGCTGGCGGGTGCACCACGTGGGCACGCGCGACCTCCTGCCCTCCGGGATGCAGACCACCCTGAAGGAGGCCGAGCAGGCCACCGCGGACGTCGACGGGATAGTGGTCAACGTCGCCATCGGATACGGCGGTCGCCAGGAGATCGCCGACGCGGTGCGGTCCATGCTGCTGGACGCCCAGGAGCGGGGCACGTCGATGGACGAGCTCGCCGAGGCCGTCGACATCGACATGATCGGGCGTCACCTCTACACCCGCGCCCAGCCCGACCCGGACCTCGTCATCCGCACCAGCGGTGAGCAGCGGCTGTCCGGATTCATGCTCTGGCAGACCGCGCATTCGGAGTACTACTTCTGCGACGTGTTCTGGCCGGCCTTCCGCAAGGTCGACTTCCTGCGCGCGATGCGCGACTACGCCGCCCGTCACCGGCGCTACGGCGGCTGAACGCCTCGCGGTCACCGCACGTCACACGGAGTTCACCGGCGCGCCGTCATATGCCGTGGCATGGCGGCGCTCGTTCGAGGGCATAACCCAGACAGGTCGACACCCGAACCACGGGTGTCGGATCTCAGCGGGCGGCACGGACGCCGTCCGCCCGGGAGGCCCTTTGCACCAGCCCGACCGTGCGGTCACGACACGGAGGAAGCGGCGGAGGGCCGGTTCCCGGCCCGCTGTGCATGGGGGCCGGCTACCGGTCCAGCTCCGCATCGTCGCTCCCCGACCTCATCCGAGGGGGTACGTCCTTCCGTGGTGACCAGCGCAAAGCGCCACAAGCCCGACCGGCGCACCTATGTTCTCGACACCAGCGTCCTGCTGGCCGATCCAGGCGCCCTGAACCGCTTCGACGAGCACGAGGTCGTGCTCCCCATCGTCGTGGTGACGGAGCTGGAGGCCAAGCGGAACCATCCCGAACTCGGCTATTTCGCCCGGCAGGCACTGCGCCTGCTGGACGACTACCGGGTGCGGTACGGCCGTCTCGACGCCCCCATCCCGACCGGGGACCTCGGCGGGACCGTGCGGGTCGAGCTCAACCACTCGGACCCCAGCGTGCTGCCCAGCGGCTACCGCCTGGGGGACAACGACTCCCGCATCCTCGCGGTCGCCCGCAACCTGCAGGCCGAGGGGTTCGACGTCACCGTCGTGTCGAAGGACCTCCCGCTCAGGATCAAGGCGTCCTCCGTGGGACTCCTCGCCGAGGAGTACCGCGCGGAGCTCGCCATCACGGACTCCTCCGGCTGGACCGGAATGTCCGAACTGACCCTGCCCGGCGAGCAGGTGGACGTCCTCTTCGAAGAGGGCCACGTGTACGTGCCCGAGGCCTCCGACCTGCCCGTGCACACCGGTCTGACCATCCAGTCGGAGCGCGGCAAGGCGCTGGGGCGGGTCACGCCCGAGGGCAACGTCCGTCTGGTGCGCGGCGACCGGGAGGCGTTCGGCATCAAGGGCCGCAGCGCCGAGCAGCGGATCGCGCTCGACCTGCTGCTCGACCCGGACGTCGGGATCGTGTCCATGGGCGGCCGGGCCGGCACCGGCAAGTCGGCGCTGGCCCTGTGCGCCGGCCTGGAGGCGGTGCTGGAGCGCCGTCAGCACCAGAAGGTGATGGTCTTCCGTCCGCTGTACGCGGTGGGCGGGCAGGAGCTCGGCTATCTGCCGGGTTCCGAGGCGGAGAAGATGAGCCCCTGGGCGCAGGCGGTGTTCGACACGCTGTCGGCGGTCACCAGCCGGGAGGTCATCGAGGAGGTCACCGCGCGCGGGATGCTGGAGGTCCTGCCGCTCACCCACATCCGGGGCCGTTCGCTGCACGACGCGTTCGTGATCGTGGACGAGGCCCAGTCGCTGGAGCGGAACGTCCTGCTGACCGTTCTGTCCCGGATCGGTGCCAATTCGCGGGTCGTTCTGACCCATGACGTCGCCCAGCGGGACAATCTGAGGGTCGGTCGGTACGACGGTGTGGTCGCCGTCGTCGAGAAGCTGAAGGGGCATCCGCTGTTCGCGCACGTCACCCTGACGCGGTCCGAGAGGTCCCAGATCGCTGCGCTTGTGACCGAAATGCTCGAAGACGGGCAGATCTGACCCGCACGGTCCAACAAAGGTCGGTCACGCGGTAGTTGGCGCCGTCCGGAAAGGCGTAGAGCCTAGCCGGGCGGCGCCGGCGCGTGTGCGGATTCCCGGGATTCCCCGGCGCCGAACGAGATGTGAGCTTTCACACGCAACGGGGAATTGCCTTGCCCCGTCGGGTTACGGCAGAGTCTCACTCCTGTCAGGCCCCGCATACGACACACCTGTCCCCCTGGGGGTGCCCCCGCGCTTTTGTGGCGGGGGAGGTATGGCACCACAGTTTCAACTCCATAGCGTCGTCGTATGCCGCCCGAGCACCACGCGGCGCTCCCTCGTGGGAGTTGCCCACCGGGCCCGTGCCTCCCGTGACCCGTAGTTGGGGAGGTCAGTGCCAGGGGCACGATTGCGTCCGCGAGGGTCACCGAAGCGGGCGATGCTGGAAGGAAACCGTGTGAGCCGGATCTCGGTCCGGGGATTCGCAGTGGCCTCGGCCACCGCGGTCACCGCTGTCGGAAGCGTCGTCGGCGTTGCCTCGGGCAGCACCGCACAGAACAACGACGCCGAAGCGACGGCAAGCGGCACCACGCTGCTCGCGGACATCCCCGCGGGCCAGCAGGCCCAGGTGCAGACCGCCTCCCTGACGCAGCAGGCCGAAACGATGGCCATCGCCGCGGACGCGAGCGCGAAGAAGGACGCCGAGGAGGCCGCCCGCAAGGCCGCCGCCGAGACCGCGGTCGCGAAGAAGAAGGAAGCGGCCGAGAAAGCGGAGAAGGCGGAGCAGGAGGCCAAGGAGCGCGCGGAGGCCAAGGCCGCCGCCAGCCGTTCCGCGACCCGCGACGCGTCCAGCTTCCCGGTCCAGTCGTCCTACACGGTCGCCGAAGTGCAGGCGATGGCCCGCCAGCTCGTCCCGGCCGACCAGTTCCAGTGCTTCAGCAACATCGTGGACCACGAGTCCAGCTGGAACTACCAGGCCGACAACCCCACCTCCGACGCCTACGGCCTGGTGCAGGCGCTCCCGGGCTCCAAGATGTCCTCCGCCGGAGCCGACTGGGCGACGAACCCGGCCACCCAGATCAAGTGGGGCCTGGGCTACATGAACGACCGCTACGGCAGCCCCTGCGGCGCCTGGAACTTCTGGCAGGCCAACAACTGGTACTAGGGACGACGGGAGCCCTCCGGCCCCGCCCCGCTCAACCACGGCACAGCCCCGCACCGTCCTACGGTGCGGGGCTGTCGCCATGTACGGTCTGACCGACGACTCCAGGGGGGAGTGGTGGGGAGAAACGGGGGAAGAGGACGGATCATGTCGCGAGTGCCAGGGTGGCTCGGCCGGGTCGGAGCCGGACTGACCGAGGTCAGCAAGCGGCTGGAGGAACGCCGTGCCGAGGTGGAGCGGGACCACCGGCCGGACGCCGACGCCGACCTCGGAACCGAACCGGTGAAGACCCCTGGGCCCGCGCCCGAGTCGTCGCTCGCGTACACGGCCACCGTCGTCCCGGCCCGCCCCGACCCGGCGCAGGCCGTGCCCTGGGGGGTGCGGGTGGCGGCCGAGGCCGGCTGGCGGCTGCTGGTGCTGGCCGGCACGGTCTGGGTGCTCATGCGGATCATCAGCGCCGTACAGCTGGTGGTGCTGGCGTTCGTGGCCTCGCTGCTGATCACGGCGCTGCTCCAGCCGACGGTGGCGCGGATGAGGCGGTTCGGCGTGCCGCGCGGTCCGGCCACCGCGCTGACGGCGCTGTTCGGGTTCGTCGTGATCGGTCTCATAGGCTGGTTCGTGACCTGGCAGGTCATGGAGAACATCGACCACCTCTCCGACCAGATCCAGGACGGCATCGACGAGCTGCGCAACTGGTTGCTGAACAGCCCCTTCCACGTCACCGACAAGCAGATCAACGAGATCGCCAAGAACCTGCGGGAAGCGGTCGGCGCCAACACCGAGCAGATCACCTCGGCGGGCCTGGAGGGCGTGACCGTCGTGGTCGAGGCGCTCACCGGCATCCTGCTGGCGGTCTTCTCGACGCTGTTCCTGCTCTACGACGGCAAGCGGATCTGGGAGTGGTCGCTGAAGCTCGTTCCGGCGGCGGCCCGTCCGGGTGTCGCCGGGGCGGGTCCGGCGGCGTGGCGGACGCTGACGGCGTATGTGCGCGGCACGGTGATAGTGGCTCTGATCGACGCGATCTTCATCGGCCTCGGCATCTACTTCCTCGATGTGCCGATGGCGGTGCCGCTCGCCGTGTTCATCTTCCTGTTCTCGTTCGTCCCGCTCGTGGGCGCGGTGGTGTCGGGGGCGCTCGCGGTGGTCGTCGGGCTTGTCACGCAGGGCGTGTTCACGGGCGTCATGGTGTTGGTGGTGGTGCTGGCGGTGCAGCAGATCGAGGGGCACATCCTCCAGCCGTTCATCCTGGGCCGCGCGGTCCGGGTCCATCCGCTCGCGGTGGTGCTGGCGGTCGCCTCGGGCGGCATGGTGGCCGGCATCGGCGGAGCGGTGGTCGCCGTGCCGCTGGTCGCGGTCACCAACACCGTCGTCGGCTATCTGCGGGCTTACTCCCGTGAGACGGCCGTGATCCAGGCGCCCCGGCCGCGCGGTGCCACGGCGATGTCCGAACCGGACGCTCCGGTGCCGGCGGCGGCGGAGGCTCGGCCTCCGGCGCCGGAGGAGGAGACGCGTCCGGGTGACGCCGGGGGCGCATAGGTACGGGTGGGCGAGGGGGCCCCGCCCATGGGGGTCCCCCGCTCCAGCGAAGCCGGGAGTGGGGGAGGCACCCGGCGAGCGCCGGTGAGCGGTGCTGGTGCGGGGCGGGGGAGGTCGCGCGGCCCGGCGCTTGCGGGGTGCCGTCGCGCCCACCCGTGCCTCCCCCAGTGCCTGAAGGGCCTGGGAGGTACCCCCAGGGCGGCACGACTGCCCGCGGAGCGCGGGGCACGGAGCGCGGGGCATGGAGCACGGGGTGCGGAGAGCGGGGCACGGGGATGCGGGTCGGGCCCGTTCACCGGTTGGGGTGGACGGGCCCGACGCGCGTGACGGTGTGCGGAGTCACTCCGCGAGGGCCGCCTCCGCGTCCAGCGTCGCGGCGACCGCCTGGACCACCGCGGCGATCTTGAAGGCCTCCTGGATGACCTCACGCTCCACGCCGGCCTTGCGCAGCACCTGCTCGTGGGAGTCGAGGCACATGCCGCAGCCGTTGATCGCGGAGACCGCGAAGGACCAGAACTCGAAGTCGACCTTGTCGACGCCCGGGTTGCCGATCACGTTCATCCGCAGGCCGGCGCGCAGGTTGCCGTACTCGTGGTCCGACAGCAGGTGGCGGGTGCGGTAGAAGACGTTGTTCATCGCCATCACCGCGGCGGCGGCCTTGGCGGCCGTGTACGCCTCCGGCGACAGGTTCGCCTTCGCCTCCGGCTCCAGCTCACGCAGCACGATCGCCGAGCGCGAGGCGATCGCCGTCGACAGCACCGTGCCCCAGAGCTGCTGGGCCGACAGGTCCGAGTTGCCGATGACCGAACCCAGGTTGAGCTTCAGGTCCTTGGCGTAGTCCGGTATGCGGGACTTCAGGGAGTCGAGCGACATGCCGGATCACTCCCCCGACAGCAGCGCGACCGGGTCCAGGGTCTCGTCGCCCTTGGACCAGTTGCACGGGCAGAGTTCGTCGGTCTGCAGGGCGTCCAGCACCCGCAGGACCTCCTTGGGGTTACGGCCGACGGAGCCGGCGGTCACCATGGAGAACTGGATCTCGTTGTTCTGGTCCACGATGAACACGGCGCGCTTGGCGAAGCCGTCCTCGCCCTCGATGCCGAGGTCGCGCATCAGCTCGTGCTTGGAGTCCGCCATCATCGGGAACGGCAGGTCGCGCAGGTCGTCGTGGTCCTTGCGCCAGGCGTGGTGGACGAACTCGGAGTCGCCGGAGAAGCCGAGGACCTGGGCGTCACGGTCGGCGAACTCGTCGTTCAGCTTGCCGAAGGCGGCGATCTCGGTCGGGCACACGAAGGTGAAGTCCTTGGGCCACGCGAACACGATCTTCCACTTGCCCTCGTAGGTCTTGTGGTTGATCGTCTCGAACTCCTTGCCCTTCTCCAGCGAGACGCAGGCGGTCAGTTCGAAATCGGGGAACTTGTCACCGAAAGTGAGCACAGGCTCTCCTTGCAGCGGGGAAACACCCGGATTGCGGGCATTTCCCATGGGTTGGACCTTGTTGATGTTGGCACAACGTGCATTGATTAGTGAAATAGCTACACTCGGTCGTGTTGATCGGAGGTAGCTATCAGTGACCGTGGGCAAGAGGCGCAGGCAGCCCAGTTTCGCTCAGCTCCGCGCGTTCGCCGCGGTGGCCGAGCATCTGCACTTCCGGGACGCCGCCGCGGCGATCGGGATGAGCCAGCCGGCGCTGTCGGGCGCCGTGTCGACGCTGGAGGAGACGCTCGGTGTCACCCTCGTGGAGCGTACGACGCGCAAGGTGCTGCTCTCACCGGCCGGTGAGCGGCTCGCCGCCCGTGCCAAGGCCGTACTCGGGGAAGTCGACGCGCTGATGGAGGAGGCGGACGCGCTGCGGGCGCCGTTCACCGGGGTGCTGCGGCTCGGCGTCATCCCGACCGTCGCACCCTATCTGCTGCCGACGATCCTGCGGCTGGTCCGCGGCCGCTATCCGCTCCTCGACCTCCAGGTGCACGAGGAGCAGACCGCGAACCTGCTGGACGGACTGGCCGCCGGCCGGCTCGACCTGCTGCTGCTCGCCGTGCCCCTCGGTGTCCCCGGCGTGACCGAGATCCCCCTCTTCGACGAGGACTTCGTGCTGGTCACCCCGCTCGGCCACCGGCTCGGCGGCCGGGAGGGCATCCCCCGCGCGGTGCTGCGCGAGCTGAACCTGCTGCTGCTCGACGAGGGCCACTGCCTGCGCGACCAGGCCCTGGACATCTGCCGGGAGGCCGGGCGGGCCGACGTCCCGGCCACGACGACGGCGGCCGGGCTGGCCACACTCGTCCAGCTGGTCGCGGGCGGCCTCGGGGTGACCCTGCTGCCGCGCACCGCCGTCCCGGTCGAGACCGCCCGCTCCAACCGGCTGCTCACCGCCCGCTTCACCGACCCGGCCCCCAGCCGCCGCATCGCCCTCGCCATGCGCACGGGCACGGCGAGGGCGGCGGAGCACAGGGAACTGGCGGCGTCCCTGCGAGCGGCGATGCGGGACCTTCCGGTACGGATAGTGGGGAGCTGAGCGCCCCCCACCGTCCGTTCCGTTCACTCCGTGCGCAGCCCGTCCGGGCGCATCATGCGCAGCAGCGGGGGCAGGCTCAGCAGGGTCACCGCGAGGACCACGCCCGCGCCGACGCCGGTCATCCTCAGCACGCTCGCCCAGTCCACGCCCACCGGTGTCGCGGTCATCTTCAGCAGCACCGCGCCCAGGGTCACGCCCACTACCGAGGCCAGCAGCAGGCCCAGGCCGATCGGTATCGCCGTCTGCCAGAGCACCGACAGGCTCAGGGTGCGCCGGCGGGTGCCGAAGGCGACCAGGGCCGACAGCAGCTTGCGGCGCTCCCGCAACTGCTCCAGCTGGGAGACCAGCAGACTCGCCCCGATCAGCGCCAGTACGGCCACGGCGCCGACGAACAGGCCCGTACGGATCGACTCGTAGCGGTCGGAACGCTCGGTGGCGTACCACGTCGCCGGAACGCTCATCGGATCGATCTCGGCCGCCGCGTTGCGCACGTACTCGCGGACGTACGGCACCGAGTCGTCGATCACCAGATACAGCTCCCCTCTGACCGCCTCCGCCATGGCTGCGGGCATCGCGCCCGGGGTCATCAGGAAGCCGTTGCGCTGGGTGCCGGTCGGGTCGTCGATCGAGTCGGCCTGCTTCACTCCCTCCGGGAGCGTCCAGGCGACGGCCTCGGTCCCCGCGGGGCCTTCGGGCGTCTCCAGGTACAGCTTCCGGCCGGGCTTGTTCAGTGCCGCGGTCCCGTCGTCGTAGTCGCCGCCGCGGAGCGTGAACGCGTCACCGTCCCGGCAATCCGGCAGCTTCGCGACCTCCCGCAGGGTGGCGCAGTCGCCGATGGTCAGCGGCGCGCCGTTCTGCGGCTCCTTCTGCGGCGGCGCGTCATAGAGGTACCCCTCGGACAGGGCGTGCACCTGGCGTACGCCCTTGGTCCTCTCCAGCTTCGTCGTGGCCGCGCCGAGTTCCATGCCCGTGGGCACCCGCACCTGCATCTGGGCCCTGGTCACGTCGTAGTCGGTGGCCTTGGTGTAGTAGTCCTCCACCCCGGCGAACAGCATCTGCAGCGCGATCGCGCCGGCCACGGCCACCGCGATGCCGTTGACCATGCGGGCCGCCGCGCCGCTGCTCAACTGGAGTCGGCGCACGGCGAGTTGCCAGGACACGCTGCCCGAGCCGAGCCGGGCGACGACCGTCTCCACGATCCACGGCAGCAGCGCGGTGACGCCGACGAGCAGACAGACGACACCGCCGGTGACCAGGTACTGGTTGAAGTCCCCGTTCTCCTTGCCCTGGCCGATCATGGGGAACAGCATGCCGACCCCGGCCAGCGGCAGCAGCAGCCGCCACCACAGCCTGCGGCGGGCGGGCCGCGCCGTGCGCACCACGCCCAGCGGCTCGATGACCACCCCGCGCAGCGCCAGCAGCGTCACCAGCACCGCGGCCCCCGGAACAGCCACCGCGACCAGCAGCGCCAGCAGCGGCGAGGGGTTCAGGTAGCTCGGGAAGACACTGATCCGGAACACCTCGACGGAGGCCGCGAACTCACGCCCCGCCAGGAAGAACCCGGTGCCGAACACCAGCCCCAGCAGTGCCCCGCCGAGCGCCTCGCCCGCGGCGATCCGCCGGGTCATGCCGCCGTCGGAGCCGACCAGCCGCAGCGCGGCCAGCCTGCGGTCGCGCCGCTCGCCGCCGAACCGTACGGCCGCGGCGATGAACACGGCGACCGGCATCAGCAGCACCACGAAGACGACCAGGACCAGCAGCATGAGGACCGGGTCCATCTCCTCCTCCACCGGGTTGGGGTCCCCGAAGGAGTCGATACGGCCCACGATCCCGTCGCCAACCCGCTGTGCGAGGCCCTCGGCGCCCGCGTAGTAGGCGAGCTCCTGCGAGCCGATCAGCCCCTGCTCGCCGATCGTCCCCACGATGTCGTACGAGAGCCGTTCCCGCAGCAGTCGACTGTCGTCGGAGCCGAGGAGTTCCCTCAGCGCGGGGGAGACCCACATCTCGCCCGGCGCCGGGAACTCCCGGAGCCCCGGCGGCAGCGGGGCCTTGGCGCCCTCCGGCTCCAGCAGCCGGCCGCGGATGTCCCGGCCGTCGAACTCGGTGTCGGTGTCCGCGGTCACCAGGGTGTCGTCGGCGCGCTCGATCTGCTCACCGAAGGTGTAGTTGAGCCGCGCCTCCCCCCGCCGGTCCCGCTCCGCCAGCGCGCCCGGCAGGGCGGTGGTCAGCAGCAGCAGCGCCACCCCCAGCCCGACCCCGACGGCGGTGAGCAGCGCGCGGATCCAGCCCTCGCGTCCGCCGGCGAAGGCGAACCGCAGCCCCATGCCGAGGTCCCGCGCCCACTGGCCCGCACTCATACGGCGCGCTCCATGTCCCGGGACTTCCCGTCGCGCACGACGACCTCGCGGTCGGAGTACGCGGCCACCCGCGCCTCGTGCGTGACGAGGACGACGGCGGCGTTGGTGGACCGGGCGGCGTCGGTGAGCAGCTCCATCACCCGCTCGCCGTTGAGGGAGTCCAGGGCACCGGTCGGCTCGTCGGCGAACAGCACCCGGGGGCCGGTGACCAGCGACCGTGCCACGGCGACCCGCTGCCCCTGACCGCCGGACACCTCGCCGGGCCGCTTCTTGCGGACGTCGTCCACCTCGAGGCGCTCCAGCCAGGTCAGCGCGGCCCGCTCGGCCTCCTTGCGGGGCGTGCCGTTCAGCCGCAGCGGCAGGGCGACGTTCTCCACGCAGGTGAGTTCCGGCACGAGCTGCCCGAACTGGAAGACGAAGCCGAACTCCGAGCGCCTGAGCGCACTGCGCTCGGCGTCGCTCATCGCGGTCAGCTCGCGCCCGTCGTACGTGATCGACCCGGAGTCGGGGGTGACGATCCCGGCGAGGCAGTGCAGCAGCGTCGACTTGCCCGACCCGGAGGGTCCCATCACGGCGACGACCTCGCCGGGGTGGATGGAGAAGGCGGCACCGTCGAGCGCGGTGGTGGGACCGTAGGCCTTGCACAGGTCCTGGGCGGTGAGCAGGGAACCGGGGGGAACGGGCGCGGTCATCGGGTCACCGCCGCACGGAGCTTGTCGAGACGCGCCGCGGTCAGCTCCAGCCAGCGCAGATCGGCCTCGAGGTGGAAGAGGGCGTGGTCGCAGATGAGCTGGTCGGCGAGATCGCCCTTGCGCTTGCGGTCGGTGAGGATCCGCATGCCGCGCAGGTGCTCCGAGCGCTGCGTGTCGAGGATGTCGGCGGCGTCCCGGCTGGTGAGCAGGGCGAGGACGACCTTGGTGTAGAGCGTCGACTGGAGGTACGGCTCCGGCTTCTCCGGGGTGGCGAGCCAGCGCTCGACATCGGTGACGCCGGCCTCGGTGATCGCGTACCGCTTCCGCTCGGGGCCGCCGCCGGCCTCGATGCCGTCGACTTCGACGAGCCCGTTCTTCAGCAGCCGGGACATCGTCGAGTAGACCTGGCCGTAGTGCAGCGGCCGGTCGTGACCGAACTTCTCGTCGAAGGCCCGCTTCAGGTCGTAACCGTGGCGCGGACCGGACTCCAGGAGCCCCAGGAGGGTGTGACCGATGGACATGCGGAGCACTCTACACACGGTGTATACGCAGTGTGTATACACCGAGTGTGCAGACCGTGGCGCGGTGTACGGCGGCCCAGGTGGGAGCCGATTGTCACGGTTCTGTCACTGCGCCCGCGGAAGCGTGGACGGCCCGCCCGGGGGAGGCCCGGGGCGGGCCGTTCAGGCCGGCGGGGGGCCGGGGCTGGAGCTCCCGGGCGGACGGCCGCGGCGGGGCAGCGGCCCCGCCTCGCCGGGCAGCCGCCCCGCCTCCGCGAGGGCGCGCCGGAGCAGGAACTCGATCTGCGCGTTCGCCGAGCGCAGCTCGTCGTTCGCCCACCGCGCCAGCGCCTCGTACACCGACGGGTCCAGCCGCAGCAGCACCTGCTTGCGCTGCGGCCGGCCCTGGGGGGCCGAACCCCCGGACGGAGTCGTCACTGGTAGAGCGTCCCGGTGTTGAGGACCGGCTGCGCGGAACGGTCGCCGCACAGCACCACCATCAGGTTGGACACCATCGCCGCCTTCCGTTCGGGGTCCAGCTCCACGATGTCCTGCTCGGCGATCCGGGCGAGCGCCGACTCGACCATGCCCACGGCGCCCTCCACGATCTTCTGCCGCGCCGCCACGACCGCGCCAGCCTGCTGCCGCTGGAGCATCGCCGAGGCGATCTCGGGAGCGTACGCGAGGTGCGTGAAGCGGGACTCGATGATCTGCACGCCGGCCGCCTCCACGCGCGCGTGCAGTTCGACGGCGAGCTTCTCGGTGATCTCCTCGGCGTTGCCGCGCAGCGAGAGGCCGTCCTGGTCGTGGGCGTCGTAGGGGTACTCGATGGCGATGTGCCGGACGGCCGCCTCGGTCTGGGTGGAGACGAACTCGATGTAGTCGTCGACCTCGAAGGTGGCCTGGGCGGTGTCCTCCACCCGCCACACCACGACCGCGGCCAGCTCGATCGGGTTGCCGTAGGCGTCGTTCACCTTCAGGACCGCGGTCTCGTGGTTGCGCACCCGCGTCGAGATCTTCCTGCGCGAGGTGAGGGGGTTCACCCAGCGCAGCCCGTCCTGCCGGATCGTCCCCCGGTAGCGGCCGAAGAGCTGCACCACCCGCGCCTCGCCCGGCGCCACCATGTTCAGCCCGCACATCGCGAGGAACGCGGCGACGGCGACCAGGACGCCGGCGACGATCAGTGCGGCCTTGGCGCCGGCCCCGCTCACCGCCGTGGCGCCGATGACCAGCCCGGTGCCGGCCAGCAGTCCGACCAGTCCGAGCAGCAGCGCCAGCCCGCCGCCGATGCTGTGCGCCGCGAACTCCCGCACGCGCGGGGCCGGCATCTCGGGCACGTCGGCCGTGACCTGCGTGTCGTGTATGGACATGAGTGGTCCCCCGTTTCTCCGGGTGCCCGCCGAGCGGCTAGCACCTGCTTATCTAAGTGATATCACTTTACCCCGGCACGGCAACCTCGTACCCCTCTCGCACGTCGGTTCCGTTGGAACGGGTGCTGATTGTCACGCCCGTAAAGGCCGGATCGGCCGCCCTTTGTCATAGCCGCCGGTGTTAGCTTTCTGAGCTGACCTGAGCGGCGAACTGGTGTGGCCGACGAGCACACACGAACGAAGCGGAGCGGAACGGGCGCATGGGACGAGCGGAAGAAAGACGCGCACGACAGCGCGGTGGGCGCCGTGCGGCACCCGGCGGCCGCCGTTCCCCGGGCGCGGTCGGCCGCAGCGGCATACGCCGCCTCTTCACCTGGAAGAAGATCCTCGGCACGTTCTTCGGCCTCTGCCTGCTCGGCATGGGCGCCTTCATCGTGCTGTACCTGGTGATCGACATCCCCGAGGGGAACGCCGACGCCGAGCTCCAGGGCAACGTCTACGAGTACAGCGACGGCTCGATCATGGCCCGCAAGGGCTACAACCGCGAGATCGTCGACCTCGCCAAGGTGCCCAAGGACGTCCAGCGCACCTTCGTCGCCGCCGAGAACAAGAGCTTCTACAAGGACTCCGGCGTCGACCTCAAGGGCACCGCGCGCGGTGTGCTCAACACGCTCTCCGGCAAGGGCGCGCAGGGCGGCTCGACGATCACCCAGCAGTACGTCAAGAACTACTACCTGTCCCAGGAACAGACCGTCAGCCGCAAGCTGAAGGAGCTGGTCATCTCCTTGAAGCTGGACCGGGAGAAGTCCAAGGACTACATCCTCGCCGGCTACATCAACACCAGCTACTACGGCCGCGGCGCCTACGGGATCCAGGCGGCCGCGCAGGCCTACTACCGCGTCGACGCCGAGGACCTCGACGTCGAGCAGGGCGCGTACCTCGCCGCGCTGCTCCAGGCGCCGAACCAGTACGACTGGGCGATCGCCAGCGACACCGGCAAGAAGCTCGTCCAGGAGCGCTGGAACTACGTCCTGGACAACATGGTCGAGCAGAAGTGGCTGGACGGCTCCGACCGCCGGGGCATGGAGTTCCCGGTGCCCGAGGAGCCCAAGGCCGTTCCCGGGATGGAGGGGCAGACCGGGTACCTGGTGGAGGCGGCCAACACCGCGCTCAAGCAGCAGCTCGTCGCCCAGGGCACCGCCGAGGACATGAAGCAGGCCGAAGCCATGCTGGACCTCGGCGGCTACACCGTCACGCTCAACATCGACAAGAAGAAGCAGAAGGCGCTGGAGGAGGCGGTCAAGACCGAGCTCACCAGCAAGCTGGACCCCGAGAAGCGCGAGGTCGACGCCGACGTCCAGGCCGGCGCCGTCTCGGTGGACCCGAAGACGGGCGCGGTCGTGGCGATGTACGGCGGCGTGGACTACGTGAAGCACTACCGGAACAACGCCACCCGTGACGACTACCAGCCCGCCTCCACCTTCAAGCCGCTGATCCTCGCCGCGGCCGTGGACCAGGACGCCGAGACCCAGGACGGCGTGCCGATCACGGCGAACACGCTGTACGACGGCACGAGCAAGCGCCCCGTGATGGACGGCGACCGGGAGGTCGGCTTCGCGCCCCCCAACGAGGACGACGTCGACTACGGCGACATCACCGTCCAGGAGGCGATGAACAAGTCCGTCAACTCGGTCTTCGCGCAGATGGGCATCGACGTCGGCATGACCGAGGTGGTGAAGGCCGCGGGCGAACTCGGCATGGAGACCGAGGGCATGGAGGCCGTGCCCGCGCAGACCCTGGGCAGTATGGGCGCGAGCCCGCTGGAGATGGCCGGCGTCTACGCCACCCTCGACAACCACGGCAAGAAGGTCACCCCGGCGATCGTGAAGTCGGTCGAGCACAAGGACCGCGCGGTCGAGTTCCCCGACCCGGTCGGCGAGCAGGTCATCAGCCGCGAGGCCGCCGACACGGTGACCTCCGTGCTCACCGGCGTGGTCGACGACGGCACGGCCAGGCAGTCCGTGCGGGAGAACCCGCTGCGCGACGGCCAGCAGGTCGCCGGCAAGACGGGTACGTCCGACAACAACAAGTCGGCCTGGTTCACCGGCTTCACCCCCCGACTGGTCACCTCGGTCGGCCTGTTCGGCGAGGACGCCGAGAACGGCAACCAGGTCCCGATGTACCGGGCGGGCGGCGTCGACCACCGCGTCAACGGCGGTGGCTTCCCCGCGGAGATCTGGGCCGCGTACACCTTCGGCGTCATGGACGAGGTCACCGAGTTCGACCTGGACACCAAGCAGGGCAACGCGGTGAAGCCGAGCACCTCGCCGTCGGTCTCGCAGTCGCCGTCGCAGAGCCCGAGCGGCGAGCCGACGAGCGAGGAACCGACCACGGAAGCACCGCCGGAGACATCCGAGCCGCCGACCTCCGAGCCGCCGACGTCGGAGCCGCCGACGTCGGAGCCGCCGACGGACCCGACCACCTCCGCACCGCCGACGTTCGAGCTCCCGGGGGGCCCGGAGGACCCGGGGGACGACGAGGAGCAGTAGACGGGAGACACGAGGGGCGCCCGGTGACCACACCGGGCGCCCCTCGTCACGCCGTACGACGGCTCAGCCGCGGTTCAGCTCGAACCACACCACCTTGCCCGTGCTCAGCCGGGTCGCGCCCCAGCGCCGGGCCAGCCGGTTCACCAGGTACAGCCCGCGCCCGCCCTCGTCCGTGGCCCGCGCCTGCCGCAGCCGCGGCAGCTGCGGCACGTCGTCACCGACCTCGCAGCGCAGCACGTCGGTGCGCAGCAGCCGCAGGGTGACCGGCCGCGTGGCGTACCGCACGGCGTTGGTCACCACCTCGCTGACCAGCAGCTCGACGGAGTCGCTCAGCTCCTCCAGACCCCAGCGGGACAGCGCCCGCCGGGCGAGGCGGCGGGCCCGGCCGGGGGCGGCGTCCTCCGGCTCCAGGAACCAGTACGCCACGTCGCTCGGCGCGATCCCGTCGAAGCGGGCGGCGAGCAGCGCGATGTCGTCGTCCCGGTCGCCCGGACCGAGCATGTCGAGCACCTCGTCGCACAGCGCCTCAAGCGGCGGCGGATGATCGGGCCCGGTGAGCTGCGCGGTCGCGGCGAGCTTCTCCCGCAACTGCTCGATCCCGGTCCACACGTCCCGCAGCCGGGACTCCACCAGGCCGTCGGTGTACAGCAGCAGGGTCGCCCCGGCGGGCGCGTCCAGCTCCACCGCCTCGAAGTCCACCCCGCCCACACCGATCGGGGCGCCCGCGGGCACCCGCAGCACCTCGGCCCGGCCGCCCAGCTCCAGCAGGACGGGCGGCGGATGGCCGGCGTTGGCGATGGTGATGCGGTGCGAGACCGGGTCGTAGACCGCGTACAGACAGGTCGCCATGCGGTCCACGCCGAGCCGCTGCGCCTGCTCGTCGAGGTGGTGCAGCACCTCCTGCGGCGGCAGGTCGAGACCGGCCAGGGTCTGCGCGGTGGTGCGGAGCTGGCCCATGATCGCCGCCGACGTCATGGAGTGCCCCATGACGTCACCGACCACCAGCGCGACCCGGCTGCCGGGCAGCGGGATGGCGTCGTACCAGTCGCCGCCGACCCGCGCGGTCTCCGCGGCCGGCAGGTACCGGGACGCCAGCCGCACGCCGGTGCAGCGCGGCAGGTTCTCCGGCAGCATCGTGCGCTGCAACTCGTCCGCGATGTACGCCTCCCGCCCGTACAGCACCGCCTTGTCGATGCCGAGGGCGCTGTGCGTGGCGAGCTGGGCTGCGACCAGCAGGTCGTCGGCCTCGAACGGGATGCGCTCCGGGCGGCGCAGGAACAGCGCCGCGCCGATCACCCGCCGCCGGCCGCGCAGCGGCGCGAGGATCGCCCGCTGTCCGTCCGGTACGGCCGGCGCGCCCTCCTCGCCGAGCAGTTCGGGCAGCGCGGCGCGGGCCGCGGGCGCGTCCGTGAACACCGGCCGCACCCCGCGCAGCACCTCGGCGAGCGCGCTGCCGGGCCGCACCGTGCACAGCTCCGCGCCGACCGAGTCCAGCTCGGACGGCTCCGGCGGGGCGACCGGGGTGAACCCGCCCTCGGTGTCCCGCTCGGCCGGTATCCGGTCGCTGCGGCGCAGCCGCAGCACCAGCGGGCCGGTGGGCCGCTCGTCGCCGACCGGCAGCGGATCGCGCAGATAGACCAGGATCGCGTCGGAGAAGGTGGGCACGGTGGCCCGGCACAGCCCCATCACGATCTCGTCCAGGTCGATGCCGCGGGCGATCCGCCGGGTCGCGGCACCGACGAACCGCAGCCGGTCCCCGTCCCGGCGCATCGGCGTGGGCCGCCCGGGCCGGGCGAGCTGCCCGGTGCGCCGCTCCGTGCCGTCGGGGCCCACGGCCGGCTGCACCGGGATGCCCTCGGGCGCGGGACGCGGCCGGTGCGTGTCCGGTCCGGCGCCCTGCCCGGCACCCGGCTGGGAGTGCTCGGAGCCGGGCCCGGCGGCCGGGTCCTGGCCGGTGCCGTCCGGCGCCACCGTGTCCGGCGACGCGGCCCCGGACGCGGGAGACTCACCGCCGGAGCCGCTCTGAAGGGGTAAGGCGGCCCCCGTGCCCGGCACACGCGCCGGCGGCGGGGTACGCAGGAGCGCCCCGCGGGGATCCGCGGGGTCGACGCCCGGCTGCGGGCGTTCGAAGGAGGTCGGCTGCTCCGTCACGCGTGTCGAGTCCATCCGTCCGGCGCACGCCGTGCGCGCGGTTCGTCCCGCCGAAACTCCGATACCCGGAATACGTGCCCCCGGAACGGAATTCCCGCGTGGTCAGAGGTTGTTCCTGTGCCGTTGGCCGGCCGTTCCCGGCCGGCACCGGTGTTTCCGTACCCCTCGCTCACGTCCTGCCGCCCCTCGGTGACGATCGGTCAAGCCCGGTTCCCGCTCCGGCGGTTGCTGCCCCGCGCCCCTGCGGAGGACGATCCTACGTTTCCCGCCCGGGGACGCGGCAAGGGTCTCACGAGGACACATGCGCCGGAGTGCGGTCCCAGTCCTGTGGCAGTGACGGTACCGTCCACGACGGATCCGGGCGCCAGTTCTCCCACCGGTCGGCGAACGGCGGCCCCCAGGCCTCGATCACCTCCACCGCGGCCCGCCCGGCCGCCCGCACCCTTGCGGCCAGCGCGGAGTCCACCAGACCGTCCCGCTGGGCCTGGGCGAACTCGTCCTCGTCCCGCCAGTGCCAGGCCCGGTCCGGGTGCACGGAGATGTCCAGGAAGTGGTCCTCGGAGTCCACCCCGCCCGCCCAGCGGGCCAGCGGCTCCTCCAGGTTCACGTACCAGTTCTTGAACCGCCAGCCCGGCTCCCAGAACAGCCACACCGACCAGGGCTCGCCGGGCCGGGCCAACTTCAGCACACCGGTGCCGAACCAGCGGTCCCGCTGCACCGCGCGCGGCTTGGTGTACCGGGTGCCGAGCGGCTCCTGGTGCACCGGCGTGCCGTCGGCGAGCACCGGCTTCACGCACTCGGTGCCCGGCGCCATCCACACCGCGAGCAGCTCCGGGTCGTCGCGTACGACCGTGACGGGGCGCGCGATGTGGATGCGCGCCCCGGCGTTCTCCCGGTACCGCCACAGGATCTGCGTCCCGGGCGCCCAGTGTCCGGCCGTCCCGCCCGCTTCCTCTTCCCCGCGTTCCTCGCGCATCGCCGCTCCGCCCTCTGTCATGGCCAGATAGTAGGTGCCATGCGCATACGACGCCGTGGTCCCCGCCACGGTTCACACCCGGCGTGCCAGGCTTTACGGGCGCGTCATCCGCAGGACATCCAGCGCCTCGTCGAGCTGCTCCACGGTGAGGTCGCCCCGTTCGACGTAACCGCCCTCCAGGACCACCTGCCGGATGGTCTTCCGCTCGGCCAGCGACTTCTTGGCGACCTTGGCGGCCTCCTCGTAGCCGAGGTACTTGTTGAGCGGGGTGACCACGGACGGCGAGGACTCGGCGTACTCCAGGGCCCGTTCGCGGTGCGCGACGATCCCGTCGACCGTGCGGTCGGCGAGCAGCCGGGAGACGTTCGCGAGCAGCCGCACCGACTCCAGCACGTTCTTCGCGATGACCGGGAGCATGACGTTGAGCTCGAAGTTGCCGGCGGCGCCCGCGGCGGCGACGGTCGCGTCGTTGCCGGTGACCTGCGCGCAGACCATGAGCACGGCCTCCGGGACGACCGGGTTGACCTTGCCGGGCATGATCGAGGAGCCGGGCTGGAGGTCGGGCAGGCTGATCTCGGCGAGGCCGGTACGCGGTCCGGACGCCATCCACCGCAGATCGTTGGCGATCTTCGTCAGCCCGACGGCGATGGTCCGCAGCTGACCGCTGGTCTCCACGACGCCGTCCCGGGCGCCCTGCGCCTCGAAGTGGTCCCGCGCCTCGGTCAGCGGCAGCCCGGTCGCGCGGGCGACCTCCTCGATGACGGCGGCGGAGAACCCCGGCGGGGTGTTGATGCCGGTGCCGACGGCGGTCCCGCCCAGCGGCAGCTCGGCGAGGCGCGGCAGGGAGGCGTTCAGGCGCTCGATCCCGTACCGCACCTGGGCCGCGTACCCGCCGAACTCCTGGCCCAGCGTCACCGGAGTGGCGTCCATCAGGTGCGTCCGCCCGGACTTCACCACGTCGGCGAACTCCTCGGCCTTGCGCTCCAGGGACGCGGCGAGGTGGTCGAGCGCCGGGATCAGGTCGCGGGTGACGGCGGCCGTGGCGGCGATGTGGAGGGACGAGGGGAACACGTCGTTGGACGACTGCGAGGCGTTGACGTGGTCGTTGGGGTGCACGTCCCGTCCCAGCCGCTCGGTGGCGAGCGTGGCGACGACCTCGTTGGTGTTCATGTTGGACGAGGTCCCGGAGCCCGTCTGGAACACGTCGACGGGGAAGTGCTCGTCCCACCGGCCCTCGGCGACCTCGGCGGCCGCCTCCTGGATCGCCTCGGCGACGTCCTCGTCCAGCACCCCGAGCCGGGCGTTCACCCTGGCCGCGGCGCCCTTGATCCGGGCGAGGGCCTCGATGTGGGCGCGCTCCAGCCGCTGCCCGGAGACCGGGAAGTTCTCCACGGCGCGCTGGGTCTGCGCGCGCCACTTGGCGTCGGCCGGTACCTTCACCTCCCCCATGGAGTCGTGCTCGATGCGGTAGCGCCGGTCGTCGTCCGTGGTCGTCATCGTCGTACCTCCGAGATGCACAGCAGCGGTGTCCGACGAGCGTATTCCCGGACGGCCCCCGCCCCGCCGCAGGAGGAGCGCGGCGGGGCGGGGGTCCCGTGGGGGGAGGTCAGCCGCCCTGGAGGGTGACGTCGTCCAGGAGGAAGCTCGTCTGCAGGGAGGAGTCCTCACTGCCGGTGAACGTCAGGGTCACCGTCTGCCCCGCGTACGCCGACAGGTCGACCGACCGCTGCACGTAGCCGCTGCCGGCGTCGGCGTTGGAGAGGGTGGCGAGCGTGGTGCCGCCGGCCCTGACGGTGAACCTGTCGTACGCGGTCGAGCCGGACTCGTCGGTGTCGATGTGCAGCCAGTAGCCCAGTGCCGCCCGGGAGCACCCGGACGGCACGGTCACCGTCTGGCTGATCGACTCGGTGCCCGTGGACCCGTTCCCCCCGAGCCAGGCGAATCGGGTTCCGCCGTGGGCCGGCTGTCCCGTGTGGGCGCCGATGGCTCCGGTGGTCCCGGTCCACGGCGAGGTGCCGCTCTCGAACCCGCCGTTCACGACCGCTCCGGCGGTGTCACAGCCGCCGCCGGTGCCGGCGTCCACGGCCCGCTGCCAGATCGTGTACGCGATGCCGTCGGACGCGCGGTCCAGGCCGGTGGTGTTGATGTTGGTGAGGGTGTCGCACGACCGGTGGTAGCAGGGGTCGTACGCGGACCCGGAGGTCCCGCCCCACTTCGCGGCCTGCGCGGAGGTCTTGCGGGCACTGGCGCCCATCGCGTAGCCGGAGGTCGGGATGCCGTACTGCTCGAAGGAGTAGTCGTCGCTGCGTCCCGCGCCCTCGGTGTTCTCCTCCGGCTGGAGGCCCAGTGAGTCCCAGTACGCCTTCATCGGCGCGGCGGCCGAGGAGGTGATGTGGTTGACGAAGTAGCCGCCGTTGGTGGAGGCGATCATGTCGAAGTTGTAGTACGCCTTGATCTTCGCGCGCTCGGTCGACGACAGCGAACGCACGTAGAAGTCGGACCCGTTGAGGCCCTGCTCCTCGTCGGTCCACCAGGCGAAGCGGACCCGGTCGCGCAGGGTGGGGTTCTGCCGGGCGAGCGTCAGGGCGTTCTCCAGCAGGGCGGCCGAACCGGAGCCGTTGTCGTTCATGCCGGGCCCCGCCGAGACGCTGTCCAGGTGGGCGCCGAACATGTACACGGTGCCCGCGTCGCCCTGCGGCCACTCGGCGATCAGGTTGGGCCCGGCCCCGCTGGTGCAGCCGGAGGTGCACGGCTGTTCGGTGACGGTGTATCCGGCGGCCTGCAGCCTGCCCTTCACATAGGCGACGGAGTCGCGGTAACCCTGGCCGGTGGACCGGCGGTTGCCGCCGTTCCGGCCCGCGATGGCGCTGAACTCGTTCAGGTGCGCCTTCACCTGGTTCACATCGACGTCGGGCGCTGCGGTGGTGTCCGCGGTGCGCACGGGGCCGGCGGCCGCGGCGGGGAGTGTTCCGCAGCCGAGCACGACGGCGAGCGAGAGGCCCGCCACGGCGAATCTTCGTTTCACCTGGTCTCCTCCGGGAGGTGGCTGTGGGGTGAGCCACACAGGGGTGACATGGCATGAGCATGTCGGAGTGGCGAGAAGACTCACAGTGATGGTGGGGCCAGTCAACGGAACGGGCGGCGAGAGGCCGAGGTTGTCCGAAAGCGGCACACGAGGTCCGCTATGCGGACGGCGGCCCGCCCTCGCCGCCCCTTCCCCGCTCCTCGAACTCCCCCGGAGGGGCTGAATCGGTTCCTCCGGCGCTTGAGAAGCGGGAGTCCGGGAGCGGCGCCCCCGGTGAACGGGAACGGAAAGGGGCGGGGGGGGCGGGAAACCCCGCCCCCGCCGCCCCGCCCCGCGGAACTACGCCAGCCCGGGCCCCCGCACCGGGATCGACGTGAACGTCGGCTGCTGCGGCGAAGGATCCTGGAAGAAGTCATTCCCCTTGTCGTCGACCACGATGAACGCCGGGAAGTCCTCCACCTCGATCTTCCACACGGCCTCCATTCCGAGCTCCTCGTACTCGACGACCTCGACCTTCTTGATGCAGTCCTGCGCGAGCCGGGCCGCCGGCCCGCCGATGGACCCGAGGTAGAACCCGCCGTGCGCGTCGCACGCGTCGGTCACCTGCTTGCTCCGGTTCCCCTTCGCCAGCATGACCTTGGACCCGCCCGCCGCCTGGAACTGCTCCACGTACGAGTCCATGCGCCCGGCCGTCGTCGGCCCGAAGGACCCCGACGCGTACCCCTCCGGCGTCTTCGCGGGACCCGCGTAGTACACCGGGTGGTCCTTCAGGTACTGCGGCATCTCCTCGCCGGCGTCCAGCCGCTCCTTGATCTTGGCGTGCGCGATGTCCCGCGCCACGACCAGCGGCCCGGTCAGCGAGAGCCGGGTCTTGACCGGGTACTTGGTCAGCTCGGCGAGGATGTCGTCCATCGGCTGGTTGAGGTCGATCCTGACCACGTCGCCGGACTCGTCCAGCTGCTCGTCCGTCGTCTCCGGCAGGAACCGCGCCGGGTCCGTCTCCAGCTGCTCCAGGAATACGCCCTCGGCGGTGATCTTCGCGACGGCCTGCCGGTCCGCCGAGCAGGACACCGCGATCGCGACCGGGCACGACGCCCCGTGCCGCGGCAGCCGCACCACCCGCACGTCGTGGCAGAAGTACTTGCCCCCGAACTGCGCCCCGATCCCGATCCTCTGCGTCAGCTCGAAGACCTTCTCCTCCAGCTCCTTGTCCCGGAAGCCGTGGCCGAGCGGCGACCCCTCGGCGGGGATCCCGTCCAGGTAGTGCGCGGAGGCGTACTTCGCGGTCTTCAGCGCGTACTCGGCCGACGTGCCGCCGACGACGATCGCCAGGTGGTACGGCGGACAGGCGGCCGTGCCCAGCGAACGGATCTTCTCCTCCAGGAACTTCATCATGGAGGCCTCGTTCAGGACGGCCTTGGTCTCCTGGTAGAGGAACGACTTGTTGGCCGACCCGCCGCCCTTGGCCATGAACAGGAACTTGTACGCGCCGCCGTCCGTCGCGTACAGCTCGATCTGCGCCGGGAGGTTGGAACCGGTGTTCTTCTCCTCCCACATGGTGAGCGGAGCCATCTGCGAGTAGCGCAGGTTCAGGTTCTTGTAGGCGTCGTAGATGCCCCGGGACAGGGCCTCCTCGTCGCGCCCCTCCGTCAGCACGTTCTGCCCGCGCTTGCCCATGACGATCGCCGTGCCGGTGTCCTGGCACATCGGCAGCACGCCCGCCGCCGCGATGTTCGCGTTCTTCAGCAGGTCGAGCGCCACGAACTTGTCGTTGCCCGACGCCTCGGGGTCGTCGATGATGCGGCGCAGCTGCGCCAGGTGGGCCGGGCGCAGATAGTGCTGGATGTCGTGGACGGCCTCCTCGGCGAGCTTGCGCAGCGCCTCCGGCTCCACCTTGAGGAAGGTCCGTCCGTCGGCCTCGAAGGTGGAGACACCTTCGGAGGTCACCAGCCGGTAGGGGGTGGTGTCCTCTCCCATGGGGAGCAGATCGGCGTACTCGAACTCAGGCATCTCGCCCATTCCTCACTCGACAGACGGCCGCCCGCCGACGTCGGCGGGCGCCCACCAGCGTAGGACCTGCTCCCCGGGGCGAGGCTGTGAGGTTGTCCTCAGTCGTCCCCGTCAGGGGGTAGTCGCGATCTATCGCGTTTCGGTACGCTGTTGCCGTGGACCTCCAGAAGCACGCCCAGCAGCCGGCCGCGGCACCGCGGACGGCCGAGCTGCGCGCCTCCGACGCCGACCGGGACCGTACCGCCGACCTCCTGCGCGAGGCCCTCGCCGAGGGCCGCCTCACCGCCGACGAGCACGCGGAGCGCGTCGAGGGCGTGCTGGCCGCCAAGACGGTCGGGGAGCTGGAGGTGTTCCTCCAGGACCTGCCGATAGCCCACCAGCGGCGTGCGGCGGCACACGCCTCCGCCCCCAGCCGCCCCACCACCGGCGCGATCCCGGTGGACCCCGACGACAACGTGGTCGCGGTGTTCAGCGCCGCCTCCCGCAAGGGCCGTCGGCGCACCGGCCGTCGCATCCACGCGTACGCGGTCTTCGGCAGCGTGGAGATCGACCTCAGCGAGGCGCTGTTCGACCACCAGCAGGTCATGATCAAGGCGTTCTCCGTCTTCGGCAGTGTCGAGGTCCTCGTCCCGGAGAACGTGTCGCTGCGCGGCATGGGCGGCGGTGTGCTCGGCTCCTTCGAGGTGGACACGCTCGACGCGGCCGACGACGAGGCCCCGGTGGTCTACGTCGACGGCTGGGCGGTGCTGGGCAGCGTCGAGGCGCGGCCCAGGCGCGGCAAGCTCGTGGCGGACATCCTCGACCGGGTGCAGCGCAAGGTCGACCGGAGCCTGCGCAGGCACCTGGGCCACTGACGCGCGGTCCGGAACTCAGTGCATAGGCGCGCGCACATCGGGTAAGCCTTGCTGCATCGTGTCTCGCTTGCGAAGCCGTCGTCAGGAGTAGACCGTGCTGCAACCGCCGCATTCGTCCCTGCAGATAGCCGCTGTCCCGGCCCAGCGAGCGGCAGCGCGGGACAGGGACCAGGACGCCCCCTGGCACACCGAGGCGGTGTGCCGGCGCGACGAGGCGGGGCTGTTCTTCGCACCCTCGAAGGAACCCACCGCCGCCCGGCTCTCCCGGGAGGAGGCGGCCAAGCGCGTCTGCGCCCGCTGTCCGGTGATGGTCGAGTGCCGCGAGCACGCCCTGCTCCAGCCCGAGCCCTACGGTGTCTGGGGCGGCCTCACCGCCGCCGAGCGCCGAGTGGTCCTGGCCCGCCGCAGGCGCCGCGACATGGAACTGAAGAAGGCCTCCCGCCCGGGCCGCATCGCGGCAGCGGGCTGACACGCGCGCGCAAGGGAAAGGGCGCCCCCTCCGCACAGGGGGCGCCCTTTCGGCGCGGGGCTGTGACACGTGCGGCTCCGCCGCGTGGGCGCTCCCTCCGCACCGGGGGGGCGCCTCGTCACGCCGGGCGGGGCGATCCACCAGGGGGCGCGGGGAACTGCGCGACCAGCCGCAGTGCGCCCGCACTCACCCACGCGCCGCGCCGCGGGCACGACGCACCGAAGTGACGTTTCACTTCGCCCGGTCGAAATCGATCGCGCTGTACGCCCGCAGCTTGCTCAGCCGGTGCTCGGAGTCGATCCTGCGCACCGTCCCCGACTTGGACCGCATCACGATGGAGTCGGTCGTGGCCGTCTCCGACCGGTACCGCACCCCGCGCAGCAGCTCGCCGTCGGTGATGCCCGTCGCCACGAAGAACACGTTGTCCCCGGTGACCAGGTCCTCCGTGGTCAGCACCCGGTCCAGATCGTGTCCGGCGTCGACCGCCCGCTGCCGCTCCTCGTCGTCCTTGGGCCACAGCTTGCCCTGGATCGTGCCGCCCAGGCACTTCACCGCGCAGGCCGAGATGATGCCCTCGGGGGTGCCGCCGACGCCGAGCAGCAGGTCGATGCCGGTGCCCTCGCGCAGCGCGAGGATCGAGCCGGCCACGTCGCCGTCGGAGATCAGCTTGATGCGCGCCCCGGTCTCCCGGATCTCCTTGATGATGCCCTCGTGCCGCGGCCGGTCGAGGATCACCACGGTGACGTCCTCGGGGGTGGCCCGCTTGGCCTTGGCGACCCGGCGGATGTTCACGCTCACCGGCGCGTTGATGTCGACGAAGTCGGCGGCCTCCGGCCCGGTGACCAGCTTGTCCATGTAGAACACGGCCGACGGGTCGAACATCGAGCCGCGCTCGGCGGCGGCCAGCACCGCGATGGCGTTCGTCATGCCCTTGGCGGTCAGCGTCGTACCGTCGATCGGGTCGACGGCGATGTCGCACTCGGGGCCGGTCCCGTCACCCACGCGCTCCCCGTTGAAGAGCATCGGGGCCTCGTCCTTCTCGCCCTCGCCGATGACGACGACGCCGTTCATCGAGACGGTGGAGACGAGGGTGCGCATCGCACGCACCGCGGCGCCGTCGGCGCCGTTCTTGTCGCCGCGCCCTACCCAGCGGCCGGCTGCCATGGCCGCCGCCTCGGTGACCCGTACGAGCTCCAGGGCGAGGTTGCGGTCGGGGGCCTCGGACGGGACATCGAGCTCGGACGGCAAGTGATGGTGTTCGGTCATCGGAGCGCACCTTTCTGTACGACGACGGCCGGATGAGGGTGTGGGCACGACTCTATCGTCAGTACGACAAAATGAGCAGGGGACCCCACGGATGAGCGCACCGGGCACCTGCGACGATAGGGGGCGTGGCAGGAACGAGCAGCATGCAGAAAACGGCCCGGGACATGATCCTCTCCCTGGTCCTCGTCATGCTCGCCGCGGGAGTGGTCTGGCTGTTCATCCCGCACGAGGACGGCGAACCCGACATCAAGCGGGTCGACTACCGGGTCGACCTCCTCACGGCCCGCCGGGCCGCCTCCTACCCCGTGGCCGCGCCGGAGGGCCTGTCCGAGGCGTGGAAGCCCACCTCCGTCCGCTTCCAGGGCACCGAGGCCGACGCCTGGCACCTCGGCTTCCACGCCCCCGACGGGGAGTACGTGGCGGTCGAGCAGTCCGCGGCCAAGCGGTCGGTGTTCATCGAGGACAAGACGCAGGGCGCCGCGAAGACCGGGGCCACCGAGCGGATCGACGGCAGGACCTGGACGCGCTACGAGGGCGACCACTACGACGCGCTGGTGCTGGAGGGCACCGAGGGCTCGACCACGGTGGTGACCGGCACGGGCTCGTTCGGCCAGCTGGCGAAGATGGCCGGGGCGCTGCGCACCGAGTGAGCGCACGCGACACGGGGCGGGGCCCCCCCCCCGGGGGCGGGGGGGGGGGGGGCCGCCCCCAGTGCGCGGGTGGCGTGCTAATTAGGGGGGTGCGACCGGGAGGCGATCAAAACACGCGGGGCGCGCGTT
>NZ_JBIAZD010000001.1:223505-346907 GCF_042898795.1 Streptomyces sp. NPDC000348 | reverse complement strand
GGCGGCCTCGGGGGTCTGTTCTTGGGGGGGCTGTGGGGGGGTGGGCGGCTGCTCCGGGCCTGCCGGCGCGGGGGGGGGGCCCCCCCGCGGGTGGGGGGCGGCGGGGGGGGGGGCCCCGCCCCGTGTGCGCCGTGCCGGTGCTCAGACGGTCGTGACGACCTGCTCGTACTCCAGACGCGGGGAGCGCGGGTACCACGCGTCCGGTCCGGGGCGGCCGATGTTGACGATCATCAGCGGGGTGTGGTCGTCGTCGAGGAACTCCTTGCGGACGCCCTCGAAGTCGAAGCCGGTCATCGGGCCGGCGGCCAGGCCCGCGGCGCGCACGCCGACGACGAAGTAGGCGGCCTGGAGGGCGGCGTTCATCGCGGCGGAGCTCTCCCGCACCGGGCGCTCGCCGAAGACGGCGTCCTTGGCCTGCGGGAAGTGCGGGAAGAGCTGCGGCAGCTCCTCGTGGAACTCGTTGTCCGCGGACAGGATCGCGACCAGCGGGGCCGTGGCCGTCTTGGGCCGGTTGCCCTCGGCCATGTGCCGGACGAGGCGCTCACGGGCCTCGGGGGAGCGGACCAGCGTGATGCGCAGCGGCGACTGGTTCATGGCGGTGGGGCCGTACTTGACCAGGTCGTAGATCGCCCGCACCTGCTCGTCGGTCACCGGTTCGTCGGTGAACGTGTTGGCGGTGCGCGCCTCGCGGAACAGCAGGTCCTGGGCGGCGGGGTCAAGGGCGAGTGACATGCGTGAACCTTCTCGGGGTACGTCGGCCCGTCTCTCCGCGCGGGAGCCGCGGACCGGTTGACGGGTCCGACCGTACGCCTATGAAGTTCAACGCTCAACTAAATGCGGAGCCTGGTGATCTACTTCACGGTTCAGGCCTCCCCGGCCTCCTCCGCCCCGCTCTCCTCCTCCGCGAGCGCCGCGTCCAGCCGGGCCCGCGCCCCGTCCAGCCGGCGCCGGCACACCTTGGCCAGCTCCTCGCCCCGCTCCCAGAGCGCGAGGGACTCCTCCAGCGTCGTGCCGCCCGTCTCCAGCCGTCGTACGACCTCGATCAGCTCGTCCCTCGCCTGCTCGTACCCGAGTGCCTCGGCCGCCGCCGTCGTCTGCTCCGTCTTGCCGGTCATCCGTCCACCCTACGCATCGACTCGGACAGTGAACTCGCCCCCGGACACCCGCGCCCGCAACGCCTCACCGGCCTCCACCTCGGCCGGATCCCGCACCGCGTGCCCGTCCGCCCGCTGGAGCACGGCGTACCCGCGCTTCAGCGTCGCGGCGGGGGACAGGGCCACCACGCGCGCGTGCGTGTGCGTCAGCTCGGAGTCGGCCCGGTCCAGCTGGTGCCGCAGCGAGCGCCGGGTCCGCTCCAGCAGCGCCGTGACCTCCTCCGCCCGGGCGTCGACCATCCGCTGCGGGGCCTGGACCGAGGGCCGGGCCAGCGCATGGGCCAGCCCGCGCTCCTCCCGGTCCAGCAGCGCCTCGACGCGGCGCCGCGCGCGGTCGCGCAGCATCCGTACCCGCTCGTGCTCCTCGCCCACGTCCGGCACCACCTTCTTGGCGGCGTCGGTCGGCGTGGAGGCGCGCAGGTCGGCCACGTGGTCCAGCAGCGGGTTGTCCGGCTCGTGCCCGATCGCGGAGACGACCGGCGTGCGGCACGCCGCCACCGCCCGCACCAGCTGCTCGTCGGAGAACGGCAGCAGGTCCTCCACGCTGCCGCCGCCCCGCGCCACGACGATCACATCCACCTCGTCGACCGCGTCCAGCTCCTTCACGGCCTGGACGACCTGCGGCACCGCGTGCACCCCCTGCACGGGCACGTTGCGCACCTCGAAGCGGACGGCCGGCCAGCGGTGCCGCGCGTTCTCCAGCACGTCCCGCTCGGCCGCCGAGGCGCGCCCGCACACCAGCCCGATCAGCCGCGGCAGGAACGGCAGCGGCTTCTTGCGCTCCGGCGCGAACAGGCCCTCCCGCGCGAGCGACTTCTTCAGCTGCTCGAGGCGCGCCAGCAGCTCACCCACCCCCACCGGCCTGATCTCGGCGGCCCTGAGCGACAGCTGCCCGCGCGGCGCGTACCACTCCGGCTTGCAGTGCACCACCACCCGCGCGCCCTCGCCCACCACGTCCGCGACGGCGTCGAACACCTGCCGGTAGCAGGTCACGCCCACCGAGACGTCGTGCGACGGGTCGCGCAGCGTCAGGAACACCACCCCGGCGCCGGGCCGCCGCGACAGCTGGGTGATCTGCCCCTCGACCCACACCGCGCCGAGCCGGTCGATCCACCCCCCGATGAGCCGCGACACCTCACCGACGGGCAGCGGCGCTTCCGCAGACGTGTTCAGAGCCATGTCCGCGAGAGTAGTGCGCCCCACCGACAACGCACCGTGACCGGGCCCCCGTACGCGGCCTTACGATGGGACGCATGACCGCTTCGCCTGGCCGCCGTGTCCTGCTCGCCGCCCCCCGTGGCTACTGCGCGGGTGTGGACCGCGCCGTGATCGCCGTCGAGAAGGCCCTCGAGCAGTACGGGGCCCCCGTCTACGTCCGGCACGAGATCGTGCACAACAAATACGTCGTGCAGACCCTGGAGAAGAAGGGTGCGATCTTCGTCGAGCAGACGGACGAGGTCCCCCCGGGCAACATCGTCATGTTCTCCGCGCACGGCGTCGCCCCCGTCGTCCACGAGGAGGCCGAGCGCGGCCGGCTCGCCACCATCGACGCCACCTGCCCGCTGGTCACCAAGGTCCACAAGGAGGCCGTCCGCTTCGCGAACGACGACTACGACATCCTCCTGATCGGCCACGAGGGCCACGAGGAGGTCATCGGCACCTCCGGTGAGGCCCCGGACCACATCCAGCTCGTCGACGGGCCGGGCGACGTGGCCAAGGTCGAGGTCCGCGACCCCTCCAAGGTGGTCTGGCTCTCCCAGACCACCCTCTCCGTCGACGAGACCATGGAGACCGTCGACGCCCTCAAGGAGAAGTTCCCCCAGCTGATCTCCCCGCCCAGCGACGACATCTGCTACGCCACGCAGAACCGCCAGCTCGCGGTCAAGCAGATGGGCGCCGAGGCGGACCTGGTGATCGTGGTCGGCTCGCGCAACTCCTCCAACTCCAAGCGGCTGGTGGAGGTCGCCAAGCTGGCCGGCGCCCGCGCGGCGTACCTGGTCGACTTCGCCGACGAGATCGACGAGGCGTGGCTGGAGGGCGTGACCACGGTCGGCGTCACCTCGGGCGCCTCGGTGCCGGACGTCCTCGTCGAGCAGGTGCTCGAATGGCTGTCGCGGCGCGGCTTCGAGGACGTCGAGATCGTCAAGGCCGCCGAGGAGTCCATCACCTTCTCGCTGCCCAAGGAGCTCCGCCGCGACCTGCGCGAGGAGGCGGCGGCCCTGATGGCCGGGCGCGGCGGCTCCGGGGTGGATTCCGCGCGGTGACGGTGGAACGGGTGTGACGGTCACGGAGGTCGGCTCCGTGACCGTCCGTCGTACGCCGTAACGTAGGGCCATGCACATCTTCGGCGTGGACATCGGCGGTTCCGGGATCAAGGGTGCCCCGGTCGACCTGGACAAGGGGGACCTGGCGCAGGAGCGCTGCAAGGTCCTCACCCCGCACCCGGCCACACCCGACGCGGTGGCCGACGGCGTGAAGCAGGTCGTCGACCACTTCGGCTGGACCGGACCGGTCGGGGTCACCTTCCCGGGTGTCGTCACCGGCGGCACCACGATCCGTACGGCGGCCAACGTCGACAAGAGCTGGATCGACACCGACGCGCGCGTGCTGCTCGGCGACCGTCTGGGCGGCCTGCCGGTGACGGTGGTCAACGACGCGGACGCGGCCGGCGTCGCCGAGATGCACTTCGGCGCCGGACGCCACCACCGGGGCACGGTGATCCTGCTGACCTTCGGCACCGGCATCGGCAGCGCCCTGTTCGTGGACGGCGTCCTCGTCCCCAACACCGAGCTGGGCCATCTGGAGCTGCACGGCCACGACGCGGAGAAGCAGGCCTCCAGCAAGGCCCGGGAGGACCACGACCTGTCGTGGGAGGACTGGGCGCACCGGGTGCAGAAGTACCTGGCCCACGTGGAGATGCTGTTCTCGCCCGAGCTGTTCGTCATCGGCGGCGGCGTCAGCCGCAAGTCCCACAAGTTCCTGGACCGCATCCAGGGCATCAAGGCGGAGATCGTCCCGGCCCAGCTGCAGAACAACGCGGGCATCGTGGGCGCGGCGATGCGGGCGGCGACGGGCGCCTAGGGCCTACGGCCGGGCGGGACGGGTCCGCGCGCGCGCCGGTTGGCCGCGCGGACCCGGCGCACCCTGCGGGCGAGCACGATCAGCCCCGCGACCAGCGTCCCGCCGTAGAGCCACCCGGCCTGGGTGGCCAGGCCCGTCACCATCCCCATCAGCCGGTCGGCGGTGCCGCCGCCGCCTTCGTCGGCGAGCGGGACCAGCCCCACGGCGAAGGCGATCGGCACCACGACGGGCGCGATGAGCAGGTCCCCCTCGCGCACCCACAGCGCGGTCAGTACGCACACCGGCAGGAAGAGCACGCCGTACGCGGTCTGCGACGCCCCGAACAGCGCCTCGGCCAGCAGACCGAGGACGAGCATCACCAGCCCGCAGAACAGGGCCGAGCCCAGCCCGGTGAGCCGCGGGTTGGGCAACCGCCGGGCCGTGGGCGGGGAAGCGGGCCGGCCCTCCGGCACCCGGGCGGGCCGGGTGGGCCGTGCGGCCCCGCCCCCCGTCGCCCGTCCCGCCTGCGGAGGCAGTGGCGGTCCGGCCGGCCGGGCCGGCCCGTCACGTCGCGGTCCGTACCGTCCGTACTGCGCGGGTCGTGTCCTGTGTTGCTCCACTGCACCAACGTAGGTCGTTTTATGTGCCGAACAGCCTGTCAGACACGCCGGGGATCGGAGCTCGGCCAGACGTTCGACAGGTCCGCCGGGGCGCGGGCGGGCACGCCGTAGACTGGTGGATCGGCCCACGCAGCCCAGTCGGCCGGTCCTCGCCCCCATCCTCACGTACGGGAAGTCGCAACGTGTCGCTCACGATCGGAATCGTCGGTCTGCCGAATGTCGGCAAGTCGACCCTGTTCAACGCCCTGACCAAGAACGACGTGCTGGCGGCCAACTACCCGTTCGCCACGATCGAGCCGAACGTCGGCGTCGTCGGCGTCCCCGACCCCCGGCTGACCAAGCTGGCCGAGGTCTTCGGCTCCCAGCGCGTCCTGCCGGCCACGGTCGACTTCGTCGACATCGCGGGCATCGTGCGCGGCGCGTCGGAGGGCGAGGGCCTCGGCAACAAGTTCCTGGCGAACATCCGCGAGTCCGACGCGATCTGCCAGGTCATCCGCGCCTTCAAGGACGAGAACGTCGTGCACGTCGACGGCAAGGTCTCACCGAAGGACGACATCGAGACGATCAACACCGAGCTGATCCTCGCCGACCTCCAGACCATCGAGAAGGTCCTGCCGCGCCTGCAGAAGGAGTCGCGGATCAAGAAGGACATCGCGCCGAAGGTCAAGGCGGTCGAGGAGGCCAAGGAGATCCTGGAGAAGGGCGACACGCTCTTCGCGCACGGCATCGTCCAGGGCACCGAGCGCAACGAGCTCCTGCACGACCTGCACCTCCTCACCACCAAGCCCTTCCTCTACGTCTTCAACGTCGACGAGGACGAGCTGACCGACGAGGGCTTCAAGGACGAGCAGCGCGCCCTGGTCGCCCCCGCCGAGGCGATCTTCCTCAACGCCAAGCTGGAGGCGGACCTCGCCGAGCTGGACGAGGACGAGGCGCTGGAGCTCCTCCAGTCGGTCGGCCAGGACGAGCCCGGCCTCGCCACCCTCGCCCACGTCGGCTTCCGCACCCTCGGCCTGCAGACCTACCTCACGGCCGGCCCGAAGGAGTCCCGCGCCTGGACCATCAAGAAGGGCGCCACCGCCCCCGAGGCGGCCGGAGTCATCCACACCGACTTCCAGAAGGGCTTCATCAAGGCGGAGGTCATCTCCTTCGACGACCTGGTCGAAACCGGCTCGGTCGCCGAGGCCCGCGCCAAGGGCAAGGCCCGCATGGAGGGCAAGGACTACGTCATGCAGGACGGGGACGTGGTGGAGTTCCGCTTCAACGTGTAACGCGATCCCGCTGCCGTACGCACAGCTACAGCTCACAGGGGGCCGACCCATTCGGGGCCGGCCCCCTTCGTCGCGGCGGTGTTGACCTGTAGAGAGCGGTTGCGTCAGGCTCCGGAGTTCATGGAGGGCATGACCGCGACCGCACGCGCACCGCAGCCGGTCGTGCGCCGGACGGACGTCAGCCGCTGACGGTGATGTTCGAGCTGCCGCTGCTCTGGTAGCCCTCGGTCGCCATGACCATGTAGTACTTGAACTGGCCGAGGTTCATGCCCGCGCGGGCCCAGGCGTCGAAGTGGTTGCCGGTGGTGATGGTGCCGGAGCCGCTGGTCACCTTCGACTGGCGGACGCTCCAGTACTGGTCGAAGGTGCGGGTGCCCTCGACGGAGGGGGCGTTGTACCGCGTCGTCCTGTAGATGTCGTACGTGCCGCCGTCGCTGTGGACGGTGCCCCTGTACTCGCCGGTGGGCCGGTAGCTGCCCCAGTTGTCGACGATGTAGTACTCGACCAGCGGGTTCGAGGTCCAGCCGTAGAGACAGCCGTAGCCGTTGCCCGACGGGTTGAAGTACCCGGTGTAGCGGACCGTCCTGCGCCCGCCGTTGGCCCAGCCCTTGCCCGCGACGAAGTTGCCGCAGTTGGTCCACCTGGTGCTGTAGCTGCCGCCGCCGTTGAGGGTCATGGAGACCGAGCCGCCGCCGTCGGTCCAGAACGTGTAGTACATGCCGTCGGTACCGGTCTGGTTGGTGGTGATGGTGGTGGCGGCGTGGGCGGTGCCGGGCAGCAGCAGCCCGGACGCGGTGGCCAGCGTGGCGACGCCGACGCCACCGAGGAAGCCCCGACGGCTCAGGCCGGGGGGAATGATCGCGTGCTGGGTTCGGTCCTGCTGCGTGCCGTCCTGGTGCATGCTGTTCCCTTCGATGAAGGCAGGTGGGGGACCGCGCGGCCTTCTGCCACCCGGCGGCCTTGCATGGAACGCGCTCTTCTGCTCCGGCGGCCTTAGTTTTCTGAGGCTTCATGGGCCTGTCAACAGTTTCGGCGCTCTTTCGGAAACGTATCCATGCTCGAAAGGGCGCTTGACGCATGTATCTTCCCTGTTCAGATCGTCTATCGTGTGGACCGGCATGCAGGGTAAAGAGGGTCTCGGGTCGGATTGGGACGCAAGTGCGACCGGTTAATGCGAAAGTTTCGGATCCTGGGGAGAGGGCGCTTCGAAGCTCCGCCGACGTGCCGGTGTCGGCAGTGGCAGCGTTGTCGCGGACGGCTCCGCTTCCATGAGTGACAGTTGGTCCGCCGATCCGCCGAGATGCAGGTCGGAGGGTGAAGTCCCGGGCCAGGGGCCGGACCTCACGGTCTGGCCCCTTGTTTCCGGATGCCCGGGAGGGGCTGCGCAGCCGGGCGGCTGCGGCTACGGCCGGATCCAGCCGTCGGCGAAGCCGCACTGGAGGTCCGTCCGGCGGTGCTGCTCGGCAGGGGTGCAGCCGGGGGCGTCGCGGAGGTGGGGCAGGGCGTCGACCCACCGGTCCCAGAGGCCGTCGGGCTGGGTGAAGCGAACCGCGCGGTGGGCGCCGAGGCGGTCGTCGAGGTGGAGGAGGGCACCAGTTCGGCGTCGGTGATCGTGGCCGCGTCGTCGATGAGGTGGCGGGTGAAGCGTTCGGCGTGCGGCCATCCGGGCCGCAGGACGCGACCGCTCTTCAGGTCGAGGTAGCGCGGGCGGCCCGAGTCCTTCCTCGTCACATAGCGCTCGATCACGTAGCCGTAGCCGATCTCCTCGGGGTGCCGGAACGGCATCGGTCACCTCTCCGGGTGCAGGTCGGTACGGTCGATCCAGGTGGGGGCGACGAAGATGCCGTCGCAGGCGAGGGCTTCGGAGGCTTCCGGCAGGGACCATGCGCGGGACTTATCGACCAGGTGCTCCCAGGGCCCGGTCCAGTCGAGTTCCCGGTCCAGGCCGGCTCATTTCGGCAGAGGACTATGCGGCGCTGCGCGAGGGTTCGTACCTGCTCCGCTCGCCGGCGAATGCCCGCCGCCTGCTCAAGGCGTACGAGAACGCCCTGGCCGGCATCGAGGTGTCGGAGCGGGAGCTGATCGACCCCGAATCGCCGGATGCGGCCAGTGGTGGTCCGGCGTGAGGCTCGTCTTCGAGGACCAGGGCTGGGAGGACTACACGTCCTGGCTCAAGAACGACCGCAAGACGCTCGCTCGGATCAACAGGCTCATCGAGGACGTCAAGCGCGATCCCTTCACGGGAATCGGCAAGCCCGAGCCGCTCGAGTACCACTTGCCCGGGGCGTGGTCGAGGCGGATCGACGACGAGCACCGCCTCGTCTACCTGGTCACCGACAAGGAGATCATCGTTCTCGCCGCTCGCTACCACTACTGATTTCCACGGCTGGGGTTCTCCCGGCCCAGGGCGCCGGACGTGCCGTGCCGGACCGGGGTGTCAGGCCCTTCGGCGGACGCCCGGAGAGGCGCGGCGCGTTCGAGGAGGTCGCGGGTCGGCCGGATCCGGCCGGCGCCCGCTTCGGCACCCTCGCTCGGCGCGGCACCGGCCGGTCCGCCGGCGTTCGCTCACAGGGGCCGGAGTCGTCCGGGGCGACCGGTCCGTGACGGGGGCCGGATCAGACGAGTTCCGGCCGCGGCTCCGGGGACCGCGGTTCCCGTTGCGGCTCCGGTGCGGCCGTCGTCTCCCACCGTGCGGTGGTGCGTGCGTAGCCGTGGACCACCGAGGCCATCGCCAGGAGGAGCAGGGGGCCGAACGCCCACGGGTGCCCGGCCATCTCCAGCGGCAGCAGGCGGTACGACAGCAGGAGCACGGTGAAGACCGCCGTGCCGTGGGCGACCAGCCAGGTGCCCGACCGGTCCCAGCCGCGTGCCAGTGAGCGCATCGCCGCCTCGACCGTGAGCGCGAACACCACGCCGGCGACGAGGTCCACGCCGTAGTGGTAGCCGAAGCCCAGCGTCGCGCAGAGGGTGGCGACCAGCCAGAACGTGCCCGCCCAGCGCATCGCCCGCGAGCCCTTGCGGGTGTGGACGAAGAGCGTGACGGCCCATGCCGTGTGCAGGCTGGGCATGCAGTTGCGCGGGGTGATCCCGTCGAACGGGATCGGGTGCGGGGTGCCGATGGACGGCAGCGTGTCCGGCCACAGGTGGCCCGCCGCCCACGGTCCGCCGTCGGCGCCGTAGGCGTAGACCGGACCGACGACCGGGAAGACCATGTAGACGGCCGGTCCGAGCAGGCCGATGACCAGGAACGTGCGCACCAGGTGGTGGGCCGGGAAGCGGCGCTCCACCGCCACGCGACGCAGTTGGTACAGCCCGACGAGCGCCGCCGCCAGCGGAAGCTGACCGTAGACCACGTGGAGGAGGCCGGTGCTGACCGGAGCGGTGGCCTCGACGATCCGGCCGGCCAGCCACGAGGGGTCGCCCAGGGCGTGATCGGCGGCCGCCACGTAGGGGTCGAGCACGGTCGGGCGGGTCTTCGACGTGATGAGCAGCCAGGTGTCGCCCGTCTTGTGGCCGGCCACCAGGAGCAGCCCCAGCCCGGTGCCCTTCAGCAGCAGCAGGCGTTCCGGCCCGGTACGGCGCGTGACGGCGACGACCGCGATGCCCAGGACCACCCACAGCGCGCCGTTGCCGAAGTTCATCTCGGCGCCGACCGCCCACCGCACCAGGAAGAAGACGACGTCGATGCCGATCGCGGCGCCCGCCGCGACCAGCCGTTGCCGCCAGGTGAGCACCACCGTTGCCAGCGCGAGACCGGCGTACAGCAGCGGTCCCGAATCAGGGGCGAGGACCACCTCTCGGGCGTGGTGGGTGATCGGCCCCGGCAGGCCGTAGCGGCGCGCGGCGCATTCCAGTGCCACGAGGAACCCGAGGGTCGCCGCACCCGCCGCCGCCCACAGCACCGCCTGCGGCCCGGGTGTGCGCGCCGGTATCCGACTTGGTTTTGTTTTCAACTTCCTGGTCTATGTGTGAAGATCGGGTGATCTGGAGATCGTCATGGGTCCGCACATGCTATCGGCACCCTGTGGGTTCGATGTGCGTCAGGACCGCCCCCGCTCGGACCGCGGCCGCCCCGCCACCCGGCGGCAGGCCTCCGCGTACCCCCGGAGCAGGGGGCGTCCTCCGCCCGCCGGGCCAGGACGTACTACCGGCCCGGGGAGAGGTCGTGGGCGGGACGGGCCGTGACGCCGCCGAGGGTGATCGGAGGGGCGTGGCCCGCGGCCGTCGGGCAGCGGCCGGACGGATGCCGGGGCCTTCGGCGACCGGGCGGAACCGGGTGATCCGCCCCGTGGGCGGGCCGCCCGCCGTCGTACGGCCGGTGCGTCCGGTCCAGTCGTTCGCGCAGGGCCTCTTGTGCAATTCCTGTGCAACCCTCAATCTTTCGGCTGATGCCCGGACTCGGCCGTCAGAGTTGACATGATCCCGTCAGTGGCTGGTCCGCACGCGCACCACCGACCCAGGAGGAACCCTCACATGGCAGTGATGCGTCACCCCCGGCGAAGACTGGCCGCCCTCGGCGCCGCCACCACCGCGGCCCTCGTCGCGAGCCTCGTCTCCGCCCTCCCGGCGGGAGCCGCCCCGGCCGCCGCCGAAGGTCGCGTCCAGTACGCGGACGCCGCGAACGCCGTCGCCGGCAGCTACCTCGTGACCCTGAGGGCGGACGAGGCCCGCTCCGACTCCGCCGAGGGCCGCGCCCTGGCCGAGAAGTACGGCGCCGACATCGAGCGCACGTACGCCAAGGCCCTGAACGGCTACGAGGTCGAGGCCTCCGAGGCCGAGGCGAAGCGCCTCGCCGCCGACCCGGCGGTCGCCTCCGTGGTGCAGAACCGTACCTTCCACATCACCGGCACCCAGCCCGGTCCGCCCTCCTGGGGCCTGGACCGGATCGACCAGCGCACCCTCCCGCTCAACAGCTCCTACACCTACCCGGATTCGGCCGGGGAGGGCGTGACGGCGTACGTCATCGACACCGGCGTCCGCATCACCCACAGCGATTTCGGCGGCCGGGCCTCCTACGGCTACGACGCCATCGACAACGACAACACCGCCCAGGACGGCCACGGCCACGGCACGCACGTCGCCGGCACGGTCGCCGGCGGTTCCCACGGCGTGGCGAAGAAGGCGAAGGTCGTCGGCGTCCGGGTGCTGAACAACTCCGGTTCCGGCACCACCGCCCAGGTCGTCGCCGGCATCGACTGGGTGGCGCAGAACGCGGTCAAGCCGGCCGTCGCCAACATGTCCCTCGGCGGCGGCGCCGACAGTGCCCTCGACGCGGCCGTCCGGGGCGCCGTCGCCTCCGGCGTCACCTTCGTCGTCGCGGCCGGCAACGAGTCCACCGACGCCTCCACCAAGTCCCCGGCCCGGGTGGCCGAGGCGATCACCGTCGGCGCCACCACCTCCTCCGACGCCCGCGCCAGTTACTCCAACTACGGCTCCGTCCTGGACCTCTTCGCGCCGGGCTCCTCCATCACCTCCGCCTGGCGCACCAGTGACACGGCCACCAACACCATCTCCGGCACGTCCATGGCGAGCCCGCACGTCGCCGGCGCCGCCGCCCTCCACCTGGCCGACAACCCCTCGGCCACCCCCGCCCAGGTCTCCTCCGCGCTGACCTCCGCCGCCACCACCGGCGTCGTCGGCAGCCCGGGCAGCGGATCGCCCAACCGCCTGCTGTACGTGGGCGGAGGGGACACCACCCCGCCCCCGACCGGTGACCGCTTCGAGAACACCGCCGACCACACCGTCGCCGACAACAGCACCGTCGAGTCCCCGGTGACCGTCTCCGGCGTCCCGGGCAACGCGCCCTCGAACCTGGCCGTCGAGGTCGACATCACCCACACCTACATCGGCGACCTCCAGGTCCAGCTGGTCGCCCCCGACGGCACGGCGTACACGCTGAAGTCGTACGGCACCGGCGGCAGCGCCGACGACATCGCCACCACCTACACCGTCGACGCCTCCGCGGAGACGGCCAACGGCACCTGGAAGCTGCGCGTCAGCGACAACGCGTCGTGGGACACCGGGCGGCTGAACGGCTGGGCGCTGCAGTTCTGATCCCCGGGACCACCGTTCACCGCACAGCACCCCGTCCCCGGGAAGACACCCCGGGGACGGGGCCGCCGTCCCGCGCCTACGATGCGCCCCGTGTCCACACCTCCGCCCCACGGGCCCCCGCGGGAACCCCGGGGCCCCCAGAGCCGGCACCCCGCGCACCAGGTGGCCTATCTGGAGGCCGCGCGGGTGCTCGACACCGCGCTGGACGGGGCGCCCGGCGCGGACGGTCCCGGCGAGGACCTGACGGACGACAGGCAGTGGGCCGGCCGGGTCGAGGAGGCCCTCGCCGAGCAGACGGGGCTGCTGCGCGCACACGAGTGGCCGGCCGGCGCGGCCGACGCGGGCGCCTGCCACGGGCACGAGGAGAAGGGCCGGGACCTGATCGACCCCCATGGCTCGGTCACCGCACGCGAAGCTCTGGGGCTGGCCACCACACCGCCCGGGTACGAGGAGGACGGGCGCGGCACCGACAGCGGTGAGCTGAGGGTGTGACGGCCGCCATAGCGGGGAGAAAGTGCCTGGGTAAAGCCCTTACCCAGCAGATGTCATCACATCGAGTGATTCTCTGGCCTTCGCTTGCCCGGCACAACCTGTGGTTGTCACGCTGTTGCTGTCTGTGCAACCTGATGGGAGTGGCCCGTGACATTCGGTGAGCAGCCGGCGTACCTGCGTGTCGCGGGTGATCTCCGCAAGAAGATCGTCGACGGCCGACTGCCGCCGCACACGCGGCTCCCCTCCCAGGCGAGGATCCGCGAGGAGTACGGCGTCTCGGACACGGTCGCGCTGGAGGCGCGCAAGGTGCTCATGGCGGAGGGGCTCGTCGAGGGCCGCTCCGGTTCGGGGACGTACGTGCGCGAGCGGCCGGTGCCCCGGCGGGTCGCCCGCTCGGGGTTCCGTCCGGAGCGCGGGGCCACGCCCTTCCGGCAGGAGCAGGCCGACGCGGGCGTCCGGGGCACCTGGGAGTCCAGCAGCGAGCAGACCGAGGCCTGCGGCGCCGTCGCCGAGCGGCTCGGCATCGAGCCCGGCGACCGCGTGATGCGCACCACATACCTCTTCCGGGAGGCCGGCGAGCCGATGATGCTCTCCACGTCCTGGGAGCCGCTGGCCCTCACCGGACGGACCCCCGTGATGCTCCCCGAGGAGGGCCCGCTGGGGGGCATGGGCGTCGTCGAGCGCATGCGCGCCATCGACGTGATCGTGGACAACGTCACGGAGGAGGTCGGGGCCCGCCCCGGTCTCGCCGAGGAGCTGGTGCTGCTGGGCGGCGTCCCCGGGCATGTCGTCCTGGTCATCCAGCGCACCTACTTCGCCTCGGGGCGTCCGGTCGAGACCGCCGACGTGGTCATCCCCGCCGACCGCTACCGGGCCGCCTACCACCTCCCGGTGAAGTAGCGGACCCGGCGGTGCGGGGGCGTGCCCCCCGCACCGCCGGGTCCGGTGGCCCGCGCCCGCGTCCAGTGCGCCCCGGAGCCGGCCGGCAGGCCTTCACCACGGTCCTCGCGGCCCCCGCCGGCGACGCCCGCGCCCGGGACGGCCGCGTGCCTTCCCGCCCCCGTCCGCTCCCCAGTGGAGATCGTCACGCTCCTCCGCCGATCCGTCGCGCGCCCTTGAGCGCCCCCGGCCCGCCTGCGCTCCGGCGCACCGCCCGTGGCACCGTCGCTCCCGCGCCGTAGCAATCTGGCCGTTCTCCCAGGTCGCCCCCGGAGCGCGGCGCACCGGGCGGTATGCCGCTGACCGGACGCGTCGACCCTCCCGCACGGCGCATCCGCCACCGTGCGCCCCCTGCGTTCTGGCTGGTTGCGTGCCTGTTTGTGAAAAGGCGTATTCGCTCAGTGAAGGCAAGGCGTAGGCTCGGGCATATGCGGACCCGGGTTTCCTTATCGGGCGGGGCGCGGCACCGGCCGCGGACGGGAAGTGGAGGGGAGCGATGAACGACGGCACGGTGACTCTTCCCTGGCTCGTCGTCCGCCAGGACGACAACGGCAATCGCTACCGGGTGGGCAGGTACGCGACCCGCGCCGAGGCCGAGAGGATCGCGGACAGCCTCGACGGGCGCGGACACAAGCAGCTCTACTGGGTCGAGCGGATCGGCCAGAACGGAACGTCCGCCGACTGACCCGGACCCTCGACTGACCCGGACCCTTGACTGACCCGGACCCCCGACCGGCCCGGACCCCCGACCGGCCCGGACCGCCGACTGACCCGGACCCCCGACCGGCCCAGACCGCCGGCGGGCCCCGCCCGTCCCTCCCGTAGGCTCCGGCGCATGAGCGAGCGGATCGTGGTGGTCGGTGCGGCCCTGTGGCACGAGGGGCGGCTGCTCGCCGCCCGCCGGAGCGCACCCGCCGAACTGGCCGGGCGCTGGGAGCTGCCCGGCGGCAAGGTCGAACCGGGGGAGGCCCCCGAGGCGGCCGTCGTGCGGGAGCTGCGCGAGGAGCTCGGCGTCGACGCCGAGGCCGTGGAACGCGTCCCGGGGGAGTGGCCGCTGCGGACGCCGTACGTGATGCGGGTGTGGACCGCGCGCCTGCGCCCCGGGTCCGCCGCGCCCCGGCCCCTCGAGGACCACGACGAACTGCGCTGGCTCACCCCCGACCGGATCTGGGACGTCGACTGGCTCGACCACGACGTGCCCGCGGTCCGCGACACCCTCGCCCACCTCGGTCTCCGCGAGGGTGTGTGAAGCGCGGGTCCGGCGCGCGGAGGCAGGGGCGACGGCGCCCGGGCGCCTTCCCGCGCCGCTCGTGCCACGATGCGCCGTCGAGCGCGGTACTCCGTCCGAGATGTCGGGTATGTGCCCATTAACCCCATGAAAACGGACGTGGGTGGACTCCCTCGGCGGGGAAGTGATCCGCGTGATCGACACCGACGGCGACCACGCCGCGTGGACCTTCCCCGCGGACCCGGGAACCGTGCGCGCCGCCCGCCGCGCCGTCCGTGACCAACTGTGCCTCTGGGACCTCGACAACGTCGGTGACCTCGCGGCCCTGCTGGTCAGCGAGCTGGTCACCAACGCCCTGCGGTACGCCACCGGCCCCATCGGCGTACGCCTGACACGCCCCACGGGCCTCGGCGGGGTCCTCCTGGTGGAGGTCTCCGACCCCCTCCCCGAGCCCCCGCACGAGCGCGCCGCCCGGCCCGAGGACGAGGGCGGTCGCGGGCTGCAGCTGCTGGCCTTCGCCTCCCGCCGCTGGGGCACCCGGCCGACCGCCCCCGGCAAGACCGTGTGGTTCGAACTCGCGGTGCCGAGATGAGGGATCGCACGCCCGTTCAGGGTGTACACACCGGCCCCTTCCGTCGAGTGACCGGTTCGGGGCCGTGGCGGTTGTCGAAAAGGGGGGTTCGACGACGTGTCCGCTGGTTAGAAGACTGGAAGTGTTCTCACGGGACGGACCGAAAAGCATCGGGACCGTGCTGTGATCGTGAACACCGTGTTGTACGGCACCGTAGTGCTGGATACTGCGGGCAGCCGCCCCCGGTGACCGGTGCCGGACGCGGTGAGCTGGAGGGGACGGTTCGCGTGCGCGAGATACCAGCGAAGGCCACGGAGTCCGAGGACCCGTCGGGCGGCGCGAGAAGCGGGGCCGTCGACGGCCTCTTCTCCGGCGACGCCCCGTCCGGCGACGCGATGTGGCAGAGCAGTCCGCCCGGCTCGATCTACGACTACATCAAGGTCGCCTCCTTCTCCATCGGCCCGGACGGGCTGGTCGACCAGTGGAGCCTGCGCGCCGAGCAGATCTTCGGCATCCCCGTCGAGCGCGCCGTCGGCATGGACCCCATCGAGGCGTTCCTCGAGCCCGTCCGGCGGGAGCGCGGCCAGCGCAAGATGGCCGAGATCCTCGACGGCCGGGAGTGGACCGGAGTGGTGCCCTTCCGGCTGCCGGACTCGTCGGCGGCGGACGGGCGCGACCGGGAGGGCATCGCCGAGGTCTACGTCATGCCGACGCGGACCGAGGCGGGGGAGAAGGCCGCCGTCTGCATCGTCGTCGACGTCCGCACCCTGCGCCGCATCGAGACCGACCTCGCCGCCTCGCAGGCCATATTCGGCCAATCTCCGTTCGGTTTCCTGCTGATCGACCCCGACCTGCGGGTACGCCGCGCCAACCAGCGGTTCGCGTCCATCTTCGGCGGCACCCCCGACGACCACCGCGGCAAGGGCGTGCACGACTACCTGCCGCGCGGCGAGGCCGACCGGGTCGCCGCGACCCTGCGCCGGGTGCTGGAGTCCGGCGACTCCATCACGGACATGCACGTCACGGGCTACGTGCCGGGCTCCGACGAGCGCCGCCACTGGTCCATCAACCTCTACCGCGTGCACAGCGGCAGCGGCCGGCCCATCGGCGTCGCCTGGCTCGGAACCGACATCACCGCCCGCCGCGCCGCCGCCCGGGAGGCCGCCGCCGCGCGGCGCAATCTCGCCCTCCTCAACGAGGCGGGCGCCCGGATCGGCAACTCCCTGGACCTGGAGACGACCGCCCGCGAACTCCTCGACGTCGTCGTCCCCGGCTTCTGCGACCTGGCCACCGTCGACCTGTACCAGGGTCTGCTGGCCGGTGACGAGACCCCGCCGGGCCTCGCCGACGGCAGCGCGGAGGTACGGCGCGTCGCCTTCGCCAGCGCCGTGTCCGGCGCGCCGTTCGGCGGCGCCGGCGAGCCGGTGAGGCTGGGCGCCGTCCACCACTACCCGTTCAACTCGCTCTGTGCGGACGCCCTGCGCACCGCCCGCCCGCAGAACGTCCCCGGCGAGGAGGGCGGCCCGGTGCAGTCCACGCTCGCCGTGCCGATGGTCGCCCACGACACGGTGGTGGGCCTCGCCCAGTTCGCCCGCACCAAGGGCAGCGAGCCGTTCGGCGACCGCGACCGCGACCTCGCGGTCGAACTGGCCGCACGCGCCGCCGTCTGCATCGACAACGCCCGCCTCTACCGGCGTGAGCACGAACGCGCGTTGATACTGCAGCGCTCCCTGCTCCCCCCCGGCGACCCCGAGGCCTCCGGCCTCGACATCGCCTGCCGCTACCTGCCCGGCAACGCGGCCACCGGCCGGGCCGGCGAGGTCGGCGGCGACTGGTTCGACGTCATCGAACTCCCCGGCCACCGCACCGCGCTGGTCGTCGGCGACGTCATGGGGCGCGGTCTGCGCGCGGCCGTCGCGATGGGCGAACTGCGCACCGCCGTACGGACCCTGGCCCAGCTCGACCTGGAACCCGCCGAGGTGCTCTCCCAGCTGGACGAGATCGCCCGGGGCCTCGGCGCCCCCGGAGGCGTCCAGCAGGCCACCCGGGCCGCCCGCCGCCCCCGCGAGGCCGACCTCTCCGAGGTCTACCTGGCGACCTGCGTCTACGCCGTCTACGACTCGGTGACCAGGCGCTGCACCTTCGCCAACGCGGGCCACCTGCCGCCCGTCCTGGTCGAACCCGGCGAGCCCGCGCTGATGCTGGACGTACCGCCCGGGATGCCGCTCGGCGTCGGCGGCGAGCCCTTCGAGGAGGTGGAGGTCGAACTGCCCGAGGGCGCCCTGCTCGCGCTCTACACGGACGGTCTGGTCGAAAGCCGCGACCACCCCCTCGACGAGGGCCTCCAGGCCTTCGTGAACGCCCTGAGGGACCCCTCCGCGCCCCTGGAGGACGTCTGCGACCACGTCCTCAACACCCTCGACACCCACCACGGCGAGGACGACATCGCCCTGCTGATGGCCCGCGTCCAGGGACTGCCCGCCGAGTCCGTCGGCGACTGGACCCTGCCCCGCGAGCCGCGCAGCGTCGGCCGGGCCCGCGAGTACGCCCGCGCCCAGCTGCTCAGCTGGGACCTGGAGCCCCTGGTCGACACCACGGAACTCCTGGTCAGCGAGCTGGTCACCAACGCCCTGCGGTACGGCGAGGGCGAGATCAGGCTCCGTCTCCTCCTCGACCGCACCCTGGTCTGCGAGGTCTGGGACTCGGGGCTCGTCCAGCCCCGCCGCCGCCGCGCCCGCGACACCGACGAGGGCGGCCGCGGCCTCCAGCTGGTCGGCCTGCTCAGCGCGGCCTGGGGCTCACGCCGTACGCCCCGGGGCAAGACGGTCTGGTTCGAACTCCCCCTCCCCGGCACCGACACCGTCCTCACCGACCCGGCGGAGGCCCTGCTCAGCCTCTTCTGAGCGCCGCGACCGCAACCGGAACACCCGTTCCCCTCGTCCTCCCCGGCAACGTCCACGGCGAGGGGAACGCGGCATGGAGCGCACGGAGTCGGGGGAACGGGCGGCCGGCGAGGAGGAGGGCGCCGCACCCGCGCCCGGGGGGAAGCGCCGCGGGCCCTGGGTGCGCCGGACCCGGCGCATCTCCCTCACGGTCGTCCTCCTCCTGGTCGTCCCCCTCCTCGCCGCCGGGACCGCCCTGCGCGTCAACTACACGGGAGACCCGGCGGACGGGACGTACACCCGCGACCGGGACGCCATGTGGCTCGGGCACGCCTGGGTCGACGGACGGAAGAAGGACGCCGACGTCACCGCGCTCGCCCGCCGCCTGAAGGACACCGGCATCCGCGACCTGTACGTCCACACCGGACCGCTGGAGCACGACGGCACCCTGCCGGCGTCGAAGTACCCGCGCGCCCGCTGGCTGATCGACGCCGTGCACCGCGAGCTGCCGGGCGTCCGGGTCCAGGCCTTCCTCGGGGACGTCCTCGCCAACGGGGGCCCCGACGGACTGCACCTGGACCGTGCCGCCACCCGCGCCGCCGTCGTCCGCAGCGCCGGCCAGGTCCTGGACGTGGGCTACGAGGGCGTCCACCTCGACCTGGAGCCGCTGCACTCCGGCGACCGGGACTACCTCTCGCTCCTGGACGACCTGCGCGCCGTCACCCGTGCCGAGGACGCCCGGCTCTCCGTGGCCGCCCACCAGATCGACCCGCTCCCGGCCCTCCACTCCGTCGCCGGTCTCTTCGCCGACCACCCCAAGTGGTGGTCGCAGGAGTTCTTCGGCCAGGTCGCCCGCCGCGTCGACCAGATCGCCGTGATGTCGTACGACACCGCGCAGCCGCTGGAGAGCACCTACGGCGGTTACGTGGCCCTGCAGACCTCCCTGGCCCTGGAGGTCACCCCGCCCACCACGCACCTGCTGATGGGCCTGCCCTTCTACCACGAGAGCAACTTCAGCCACTGGGGTCACGCCGAGACCGTCGCCGCCGCCGTCCGCGGCGTCCGCCTCGGCCTGTCCCGGACGGACGCCGACCGGGAGCTCTTCGGCGTCGCCCCGTACATCGACTTCGCGGCGACGGAGACGAACTGGGACCAGTACCGGGACGGCTGGGTCCGCTAGGCCCCGCCGTCACACTCCCGTCTGCCGCGCGACGCCGTGCACGCACTCTCGCCGCACCGGGCCCCGGCCCAAGTGCATCCCGTACGAGGGTCGGGGCCCGGCACGCCGGGAGCACGCACCCGACGCCGCGCGGCCCGCCCTCCGGACGGACGACGGGAGTTCGACGACAGGACCTAGGCCCGGCGCTTGATCCTCGACCCCAGCCACACCAGCGGGTCGTACTTGCGGTCCACCGCCCGTTCCTTCAGCGGGATCAGGGCGTTGTCCGTGATCCTGATCCCCTCCGGGCAGACCTCCGTGCAGCACTTGGTGATGTTGCAGTAGCCGAGGCCGTGTTCGTCCTGGGCCGTGCGCCTGCGGTCCAGGCCGGCCTCCTCGGCCGCGTCCAGCGGGTGCATGTCGAGCTCCGCGACCCGCATCAGGAAACGGGGCCCGGCGAACGCCGGCTTGTTCTCCTCGTGGTCGCGGACCACGTGGCAGGTGTCCTGGCACAGGAAGCACTCGATGCACTTGCGGAACTCCTGCGACCGGTCCACGTCCTCCTGCATCATCCGGTACTCGCCCGGCGCGACCCCTTCCGGCGGGACGAAGGCCGGGACCTCCCTGGCCTTGGCGTAGTTGAAGCCGACGTCCGTCACCAGGTCGCGGATCACCGGGAAGGCCCGCAGCGGCGTCACGGTGATCGTCTCGTCCCGCCCGAACACCGACATGCGGGTCATGCACAGCAGCCGGGGGCGCCCGTTGACCTCCGCCGAGCACGAACCGCACTTGCCGGCCTTGCAGTTCCAGCGCACGGCGAGATCGGGGACCTGGGTGGCCTGGAGGCGGTGGACGATGTCGAGGACCACCTCGCCGTCGTTCACCTCGACCGCGAAGTCCTCCAGGCCGCCGCCCCGCACGTCCCCCCGCCACACCTTGAAGCGGGCCTCGTAGCTGCTCACTCGTACAGCTCCTCTTCGGTGAGGTACTTGACCAGCTCCTCCTTCTCGAAGAGGGCGAGCAGGTCGGGACGGATGGGTTCGGTGGTCTCACGGGTGAGGGTGATCCGGCCGCGCGCCGTGCCGGCGCCCGCGGGACCGTCCGTCGGGTCGGTGAGCGCGCACAGCAGATTCACGTTGCGCCAGGTGCGTTCCATCGCCGCGTGGTCCTCACGGGTGTGGCCGCCGCGCGACTCGGTGCGCTCCAGCGCCGCCCGGGCCACGCACTCGCTGACCAGCAGCATGTTCCTCAGGTCCAGGGCGAGGTGCCAGCCCGGGTTGAACTGCCGGTGCCCCTCGACCCCCGCCCGGCGGGCCCGCAGGCGCAGCTCGGCGAGCTTCTCCAGGGCCCGCTCCATCTCGTGCTCGCGGCGGATGATGCCGACCAGGTCGTTCATGGTCTGCTGGAGTTCCTGGTGCAGGGTGTACGGGTTCTCCGGCGGCCCCCCGGCCGGCTCCCCGCCCTCCGCCGAGAACGGGCGCAGGGCCTCCGCGGCGGCCGTGTCGACCTGCACGTCGTCCACCCGGGGCCGTGCGGCGCCCACGCCGCTCGCGTACTCGGCCGCGTGCAGACCCGCCCGGCGTCCGAAGACCAGCAGGTCGGACAGGGAGTTCCCGCCGAGCCGGTTGGAGCCGTGCATCCCGCCGGCCACCTCACCGGCCGCGAACAGCCCCGGCACCCCGCGCGCCGCCGCCGAGTCGGAGTCGACGGCGACGCCGCCCATCACGTAGTGGCAGGTCGGCCCGACCTCCATCGCCTCCGCCGTGATGTCGACGTCCGCCAGCTCCTTGAACTGGTGGTACATCGACGGCAGCCGCCGCTTGACGACGTCGGCCGGCATCCGGGTGGACACGTCCAGGAAGACCCCGCCGTGCGGGGAGCCGCGGCCCGCCTTCACCTCGGCGTTGATCGCGCGGGCCACCTCGTCGCGGGGGAGCAGTTCGGGCGGGCGCCGGTTGTGGTCCGGGTCGTCGTACCAGCGGTCGCCCTCCTCCTCGGACTCGGCGTACTTCTCCTTGAAGACGTCCGGGACGTAGTCGAACATGAACCGCTTGCCCTCGGAGTTGCGCAGCACCCCGCCGTCCCCGCGCACCGACTCGGTGACGAGGATGCCCTTCACCGACGGCGGCCAGACCATCCCGGTCGGGTGGAACTGCACGAACTCCATGTTCAGCAGCGGCGCCCCGGCCAGCAGCGCCAGCGCGTGCCCGTCGCCGGTGTACTCCCACGAGTTCGACGTCACCTTGAACGACTTGCCGATCCCGCCGGTCGCGATCACCACGGCGGGCGCCTCGAGGACGAAGAAGCGGCCGGACTCCCGCTCGTACCCGAAGACCCCGCTCACCCGGTCCCCGTCCTTCAGCACGCGGGTGACCGTGCACTCCTGGAGGACCTTCAGCCGGGACTCGTAGTCGCCGGTCTCGCGGAAGTCCTCCTGCTGGAGCGCGACGATCCTCTGCTGGAGGGTGCGGATCAGCTCCAGGCCCGTGCGGTCGCCGACGTGGGCGAGGCGCGGGTACTCGTGGCCGCCGAAGTTGCGCTGCGAGATCCGGCCGTCCTTCGTCCGGTCGAACAGCGCGCCCCAGGTCTCCAGCTCCCACACCCGCTGCGGCGCCTCCTGGGCGTGCAGCTCGGCCATCCGCCACTGGTTGAGGAACTTCCCGCCGCGCATGGTGTCGCGGAAGTGGACCTGCCAGTCGTCCCCGGGGTTGGCGTTGCCCATCGCCGCCGCGATGCCGCCCTCGGCCATCACGGTGTGCGCCTTGCCGAACAGCGACTTGCAGATCACGGCCGTACGGGCGCCCCGCTCACGGGCCTCGATCGCGGCGCGCAGACCGGCGCCGCCGGCCCCGACCACGACGACGTCCCACTCCTGCCGGTCGACCACGGACATGGGCAAGACCTCCAGCTAGAAGAAGCGCGGATCGTCGAAGGCGCCGGACGCGACGAGGTACACGTAGAGGTCGGCGAGCGCCACGCTCAGCAGTGACGCCCAGGCGAGCTGCATGTGCCGGGCGTTCAGCCGGCCCACCGCCTGCCACATCCGGTAGCGCACGGGATGCCGGGAGAAGTGCTTCAGCTTCCCGCCGACGATGTGCCGGCAGGAGTGGCAGGAGAGGGTGTACGCCCAGATCAGCGTGATGTTGACCAGGAACACCAGGGTGCCGAGCCCCATGTGGCCCCAGTCGTAGTGCTCGTCGCGGAAGGCGAGCACGGTGTCGTAGGTCAGGATGCCGGCGACCGGGATCGCCGCGTAGAAGAAGTACCGGTGGATGTTCTGCAGGATCAGCGGGAAGCGGGTCTCCCCGGTGTATTTCCGGTGCGGTTCGGCCACCGCGCAGGCCGGCGGGGACGCCCAGAAGCCCCGGTAGTAGGCCTTGCGGTAGTAGTAGCAGGTCAGCCGGAAGCCGAGCGGGAAGACCAGGATGATGATCGCCGGCGAGATGCCCCACCAGCTTCCGAACAGCTCCGCGTTCGGCCCGCCCCTCATCGGCTCGCAGTTCTCCGCGAGGCACGGCGAGTAGAACGGCGAGACGTACGGCGCCGCGTAGTAGTCGGCGTTCGCGAAGGCCCGCCAGGTCGAGTAGACGACGAAGGCGAGCAGCCCGGCCGCGGTGGCGGCCGGGGCCAGCCACCAGCGGTCGGTCCGCAGGTGCGGGGCGGCGATCGCGGCGCGCGTACCGGTTCTCACACCGCCGCTTCGGGGACGGGGTTCTGTGGCGGGAGGTTCCGTGCCAGTGGCCACTTGTCCACTCCGGTAGGGGTCGGGGGCGCCGCGATCGGCGGGGGGTCAGGGGGCGCGGCGGCCGCGGGCGCCGAGACCCTCGTCGTCCGTGTCCACCCACAGCGAGGGGTCGTACGGCGTGTCGGAGATGGTCACGAGATCGGGGCGGCGCTGCGGGGCCGAGGCGGCGACGGCCGTCTCCCGCAGCAGCGCGACGCTCTCGCGCAGGTGACCGGCGTCGGCGCGGACGCGGCGCATCTCCAGGCCGCCGCTGCCCAGCTGCTTCTCCAGGCGCCCCACCGACCGGATCAGGTCGTCGAGACAGCGCTGGACGGATGTCAGTTCCTCGTGCACGGACATGACGTGACCTCACTTCCACGGGTCCTTCAGGCCCACGGCGCAACGTTCATGCGCCTGAGAGTGTTGCGCGTCACACCTCGCGGTGTGAAGGGATGTGCATCGATTGGCCGAGGCGTGCGGGTGCACCGGACGGTGCTTTGCGCCGCACGGGTGGGCTTGCCGTCCGTGGCCGCCGTGTCGCCCCGGGTTGCCGAACCCTTTCCTCTTCAGTGGGCCGCATACGTCGGATGAGCTCCAAATACCACCAAAAGTGATCGTAACGCCCGAGGCTTCCCGGAGGTACCCAGAGATGTCCCACGACGGCGTCGGTCCGCGCGCGGCTCTGCGCTCGGTCGCCTTCCTCACCGCCGGCCTGCTCGCGGTGCCCGCGCTGGCCGGATGCGGCTCCGACGACCCGGCGGGCAAGCCTCTCGCGGGAGCGGACATCGCACGTGCCGACCGGACCCGGATCGCCGACGGGGGCACCCTGCGCTGGGCCGTGGACACCGTTCCGGACACCCTGAACACCTTCCAGTCGGACGCCGACGCCACCACCACCCGGATCGCCCAGGCCGTCCTGCCGTCGATGTACCGGATGGACGGCCGGGGCCGGCCGGTGCGCAACCCCGACTACCTGGAGTCCGCCGAGGTCGTCGACACCGAGCCCAAGCAGGTGGTCCTCTACCGGCTCAACCAGCAGGCCGTCTGGAGCGACGGCCGCGAGATCGGCGCCGCCGACTTCGCCGCCCAGTGGCGCGCCCTGTCCGGCAGGGACACCGCCTACTGGACCGCCCGCAACGCCGGCTACGACCGCATCGGGAAGATCGAGCGGGGTGAGAACGACCTCGAGGTCAAGGTCACCTTCAGCCGCCCCTACGCCGACTGGAAGTCGCTGTTCACGCCGCTGTACCCGAAGGAGGTCATGGGCGCCCCGGACTCCTTCAACGACGGGGCCCGCAAGAAGCTGAAGGTCACCGCCGGGCCCTTCACGGTGAAGAAGGTCGACACCGGCAAGGACGAGGTCACCCTCGTCCGCAGCACGCGCTGGTGGGGCGACCCGGCGATGCTCTCCGAGATCGTGCTGCGGGCGGTGCCCCGCGAGAAGCGGATCTCCGCGCTCGCCGCGGGCACCCTCGATCTGGCCGAGATCGATCCCGCCGCCGCCCGCCGCGTCACCGCCGCCGCGCTCCCGCGGGACGGGAGCGGCCCCCTCATGGGCCCCGGCCCCGGCGCCGGCCGGGCCGCCGCGGCGGCCCTGCGCTCCTGGGCCGTCGCCAACGGCTCCGACGAGGAGGCCGCCGAGGAGGAGATCTCCGCCCGCGAGGAGCTGCGCGAGAAGGCCGCGAGGCAGGCCCGCCGGCAGAAGGCCCTCAGCGGCTTCGAGGTGCGCAAGTCACTGGAGCCCGCCTACACCCAGCTCGCCCTCAACGGCGTCGGCGGCCCCCTCGCCGACGAGCGGGTCCGCCGCGCCGTGGCCCGCGCCCTGGACCGCGAGGCCATCGCCGAGGCGGTCCTGGAACCGCTCGGCCTGCCCGCCGAGCCCGTCGGCAGCCACCTCGCGCTGTCCGGCCAGGCCGCCTACGCCGACGGCAGCGGAGCCCTCGGCGAGCAGGACGCCAAGGAGGCGCGGGCGCTGCTCGCGGACGCCGGCTGGGTGCCGGGCGGGCCGGTGAAGAAGAAGGACGAGGCGGGCGAGGAGGAGGAGGCGGCCGGCTCGGAGGGGGACACCGGGGACGATTCGGAGGGCGGCGACGACGGCACGTACATCGTCGGGGAGGACGACGGGAGCAACGGGGACGGCGGGGACGACGACAAGGCCCCGCGGGACTCCGGCACCGGCGCCAGGCGGCTCGAGCAGGGCGGCGCCCCCGGCGCCTACGCCCCCACGGGCACCGCCGCCCCGGCCCGCGCCGGGAACACCCGTCTCGCCAAGGACGGCAAGGCGCTCACCCTCCGCTTCGTCCTGCCCTCGGGACCGGGCTCGGACACGCTGCGCACCGTGGCCGGCCGGATCGCGCGGATGCTGGAGCGGATCGGCATCGGCACGAAGATCACCAAGGTCGACGACACCAGCTACTTCAAGGACCACATCGCGTCCGGCGAGTACGACCTCGCCCTGTACTCCTGGCCCGCGACCGCCTACCCCGCCACCGACGCCCGCCCCGTCTACGCCAAACCGGTCCCGGCCGCCGACGGCTCCCTGAACGTGGAGCAGAACTACACCCGCGTCGGCACCGACCGGGTCGACCAGCTCTTCGACCAGGCCGTCACCACGCTCGACGACTCCGAGCGCCGCGCCCTGCTCCGCAAGGCCGACTCCCGCATCTGGGCGGCGGCCGGCTCCATCCCGCTCTACCAGCGCCCCCAGCTCACCGCCGCCCGCAGGAACCTGGCCAACGCCGGCGCGTTCGGGTTCCGGACGCCGGTCTACGAGGACATGGGCTTCCTGGAGAAGCCGGCCCAGGGGCCGACGGGCACCCCGGGCACGAAGAGCGCCGAGTCGCCGGCCGGGGACTGACGCGCACGCACGAGAGCGGCACACCCCCGCCGGGGGTGTGCCGCTCAGGTGTCCGGGTCAGCCGTGCTTGGCGCGGCTCGCGGCGCGGGCGCGCTCGCGGGCGTCCAGGTTCACCTTGCGGATGCGGACCGCCTCCGGGGTGACCTCCACGCACTCGTCGTCGCGGCAGAACTCCAGGGACTGCTCCAGCGACAGCTTGCGCGGCGGGACGATCGACTCGGCCACGTCGGCCGTGGACGACCGCATGTTGGTGAGCTTCTTCTCCTTGGTGATGTTGACGTCCATGTCGTCGGAGCGGGAGTTCTCACCGACGATCATGCCCTCGTACACCTCGGTGCCGGGCTCGACGAACAGCACGCCGCGCTCCTGGAGGTTGGTCATCGCGAACGCGGTGACGGCACCGGCGCGGTCGGCGACCAGGGAGCCGTTGTTGCGGGTGGTGAGGGTGCCGAACCAGGGCTCGTGGCCCTCGTGGATGGAGTGGCCGATGCCCGTGCCGCGGGTCTGGGTCAGGAACTCCGTACGGAAGCCGATCAGACCGCGGGAGGGCACCACGAACTCCATGCGCACCCAGCCCGAACCGTGGTTGGACATGTTGTCCATCCGGCCCTTGCGGACGCCCATGAGCTGCGTGACCGCGCCCATGTGCTCCTCGGGGACGTCGATGGTCATGCGCTCGACCGGCTCGTGGACCTTGCCGTCGACCTCCTTGGTGACCACCTGCGGCTTGCCGACGGTGAGCTCGTAGCCCTCGCGCCGCATCTGCTCGACCAGGATGGCCAGCGCCAGCTCGCCGCGGCCCTGCACCTCCCAGGCGTCGGGGCGGTCGGTGTCCAGGACGCGGAGCGAGACGTTGCCGATCAGCTCGCGGTCCAGGCGGTCCTTGACCTGGCGGGCGGTGACCTTGCGGTCCTTGACGGCCGCCTTCGCGTCGGCGCCCTTGCCGGTGCCGCCGCGGCCGACCAGCGGGGAGGTGTTGGTGCCGATGGTCATGGAGATCGCCGGCTCGTCCACCGTGATCAGCGGCAGCGCGACCGGGTTCTCCTGGTCGGCCAGGGTCTCGCCGATCATGATGTCCGGGATGCCGGCGACGGCGCAGATGTCACCGGGGCCGGCCTTCTCGGCGGGCTTGCGGGTGAGCGCCTCGGTCATCATCAGCTCGGAGATGCGCACGTTGGAGACGGACCCGTCGCGCTTCATCCAGGCGACCGTCTGGCCCTTCTTCAGCTCGCCCTGGTGGACGCGGAGCAGGGCGATGCGGCCGAGGAAGTTGTCGGCGTCGAGGTTGGTGACGTGGGCCTGGAGCGGGGCGTCCTCGTCGTAGGTGGGGGCCGGGATGTGCTCCAGGATCGTGGAGAAGAACGGCTCCAGCGAGTCGGAGTCGGCCGGGACCGTGCCGTCCTCCGGCTTGGTCAGGGAGGCCACGCCGTCCCGGCCGCAGGCGTAGACGATCGGGAACTCGATCTGCTCCTCGTCGGCGTCCAGGTCGAGGAAGAGGTCGTAGGTCTCGTTGACGACCTCGTCGATCCGGGCGTCCGGGCGGTCCGTCTTGTTGATGCAGAGGATGATCGGCAGCCGCTGCTGGAGCGCCTTGCGCAGCACGAAGCGGGTCTGCGGCAGCGGACCCTCGGAGGCGTCCACCAGCAGCACCACACCGTCGACCATCGACAGACCGCGCTCGACCTCGCCGCCGAAGTCGGCGTGGCCGGGGGTGTCGATGATGTTGATCGTGATGGGCTCCCCGCCGTCCTTGGGGTGGTACTTCACCGCCGTGTTCTTGGCGAGGATCGTGATGCCCTTCTCACGCTCCAGGTCGTTCGAGTCCATCATGCGGTCGTCGACCGAGTCGAGCTGGTGCGCGGCGAAGGCGCCGGCCTGCTTGAGCATGCCGTCGACGATGGTGGTCTTGCCGTGGTCGACGTGGGCGACGATGGCGACGTTGCGGATGTCGTGGCGCGTGGCCATATAAGGCGTACTCCCGGAGTGCTGAGGAATGCCCCGCACGGGCGTCTGTGGTGTGCGGGCCCTGCCGGGCTGAACACGCCTCGGCCTCACCCCATGGTACGGGGCCGCCGCGAGGTCCGTCCTCGCGAGCCCGCGGGGCCCCTGTTCCTCCTGGGAGCCGGGAGGGGTCGTTCGGATATCGGTGTGCGCGCGAACGCGTTTCGGACATGTAAACAAAAAGCTGTACGTAATTGTCCGAATTGCCGGTTTATCCCTGAGGGTGTCAAGCGCGCGTAGGTGTCAATCTTTGCAATTTTCGCTCAAAATATGAACGGTAGGGAGATCCCTATGCCTTCCGCCCTTGACGCGCGTTGACTGTCTTGGCGAAAGTTCCCCCAAACCACAGAACCTGCCGGTATCTGTGCTGCGCTCAACTCTCCAACCCCCCGGGGGACGAACACGATGACCAGTCCAATCAAGGCCGAGGACTCCGGGTCCGCGGCTGTCTTGGACCCTGAGCTCGCGGCGACCGCCGAAAACACGGCCGCCAAGGGCGTCAAGCAGCCCGAGGGTCGTTCCCCCGGCCAGTTGATGTGGCAGCGCTTCAAGCGCGACCGTACCGGAGTCGTCTCCGCGTGTGTGGTGATTTTCTTCTTCGCGGTCGCCGCGTGCGCCCCGTTGATCTCGAAGGTGTACGGCAAGGACCCGTACACCCTCTACGGGCAGGAGAACCCGGATCTCCTCGACCTCTTCACCATGCCGGCGAAGCCCTTCGGCGGCATCGACGGGGAGTTCTGGTTCGGCGTCGAGCCCGGCCTCGGCCGTGACGTGTTCACGCAGTTGATCTACGGCATCCGGACCTCGCTCGCCACGGCGCTGGTCGCGACGCTCCTGATGACGGTGCTGGGTGTGCTGATCGGTCTCGCCGGCGGCTACTTCGGCGGGAAGATCGACTACTGGCTCGGCCGGATCACCGACTTCTTCATGGCCCTGCCCAGCCAGCTGTTCTTCGTCGCCGCTATGCCCGTCATCACCACGGTGTTCGTCGCCCCGGACAAGGAGACGCCCACCTATGTGCGCGCCTGCGCGATCATCATCGTGCTGTCCTTCCTGGGGTGGATGAGCATGGCGCGGATCGTCCGCGGCGCCGCGCTCTCCCTGCGCGACCGGGAGTTCATCGAGGCGGCGCGGATCTCCGGGGCCTCGCCCTGGCGCATCATCCGCAAGGAACTGCTGCCCAACATCGTCACGCCGACGCTGGTGCAGGCGACGCTCACGCTGCCCTCCACCATCCTCAGTATCGCGTTCCTCTCCTTCGTGGGAGTGGGCTACGTCGAGCCCACGCCGGACTGGGGGCGGATGTTCTCCATCGGCGCCCGCATCGTGGAACAGGACCCGTACTACATGCTCTTCCCCGGAGTGGCCATGGTGATCTTCGTCGTGGCCTTCAACCTCCTCGGCGACTCGGTGCGGGACGCCTTCGATCCCAAGACGGGGCGCTGAGCCCACAGGGGAACCCCCCACACTCCCGCTCGGCCGGTTCCGGCGCCCCACGGCCCGGCTCCGACCACGTACCAGCAGTGCTCACTACTCACAGGCAGGTGGATCCGTCCTCATGAGCATCTTCCGTAACCGTGCCGCCACGGCCGCGATCGTCGCGGTCGCCGCCGGCGCCCTGACCCTCACCGCCTGCGGTGGCGGCGGCAGCGACAGCCCGGCCAAGGACAACAGCAAGAACAAAGAGGACGCCAAGTCGCAGTCGAAGCCGGTGCAGATCGGTGACGTGAAGGCGTCGACCGGTCCGGCCGCCGAGATCCCGGGCGCCCAGCCGGGCGGCACCATGGCCGTCTACCAGGAGGACGACTTCTCCCACCTGGACCCGGGTCAGATCTACGTCTCGGACGGCAAGCTGCTCAGCCGCCTCATCTACCGCGGCCTGACCCAGTACTCCGAGGACGACCAGGGCAACCTGACCGTCGTGGGCGACCTCGCCACCGACGCGGGCAAGGTCTCGGACGGCGGCAAGACCTGGACCTACACCCTGAAGGACGACCTGAAGGACGAGAACGGCAACCCGATCAACTCGGCGGACATCCGCCACACGATCGAGCGCATGTACGCCTCGTTCATCACCGACGGTCCGACCTACCTGCAGCAGTGGCTGTCCGGCGCCGGCACCACCTACCGCAAGGCGTACGAGGGCCCGTTCAAGGGCAAGCACCTGCCGGACGACGTCCTGGAGACCCCGGACGACAAGACGGTCGTCTTCCACTTCAAGGACGCGCAGCCCGATCTCCCGCAGATGCTGACCATGCCCGGTTACAGCATCGTCCCGGAGGAGACGGACACCAAGGAGAAGTACGACAACGACCCGGTCGCCACGGGTCCGTACAAGATCGCCGACTTCAAGCCCGGCAAGTCCATGAAGCTGGTCAAGAACACCGAGTGGGACGCGAAGTCCGACTCCGTGCGCCACCAGTACGTCGACGGTTTCGACATCTCGATGAACCACGACGACGAGGACCAGACCAAGACCCTCCTGGCCGACCAGGGCGAGGCCAAGAACGCGATGATGTTCACGGGCCAGGTCGCCACCACCCAGCTCCAGAAGGTGGTGAGCGACAAGGAGGCCATGAAGCGCACGATCCAGGGCTACGCGCCCTACGTGTGGCAGCTGAACTTCAACATGGACCGCGTCAAGGACAAGAAGCTCCGCGACGCCATCACCCTCGCGATGCCCTCCACCGCGGTCTTCAAGGCCGACGGCGGCGCCTACGGCGGTGAGGTCGCCAACTCCCTGACCTCGCCCACCACTCCGGGTTACAACGAGTCCTTCGACCCGTTCAACCGCTCGAAGAAGCCCAACGGCGACATCGAGGCCGCCAAGAAGCTGATCAAGGAAGGCGGCTTTGAGGGCAAGAGCCTCGTCTACGCCTACGCCAACACGCCGGTCCGTCAGCAGCAGGCCGTGCTGATCACCGACGCCCTGGAGAAGATCGGTCTCGACATCCAGAAGAAGGAGATCGACGCCGCCACCTGGTACGAGCAGGTCGGCAAGGTCAAGAACGGCTACGACCTGTACATGACCGGCTGGGGCCAGGACTGGCCGTCCGCCTCCACGGTCGTCCCGCCGCTCTACGACGGCACGCAGATCCAGGACGGTTCGTCGAACTACTCGCACATCAACGACGACCACGTCAACTCGGAGATCCAGCGCATCCTGAAGATCACCGACACCGCCGAGGCCACCAAGGCGTGGGCCGAGCTGAGCGAGTACATCGCCAAGGAAGTCAACCCGGCCGCCCCGATCTACTACACCAAGGTCTTCCAGATCTTCGGTTCGAACGTCGGCGGCATCCGCTACAGCTCCGACTCGAGCTACGTGGACGTCACCCGGGTCTTCCTCAAGAAGTAACCGCCGGCCCGGGATCCCGGTGGTGGGCGCGCGGCGGAGCGCCCACCACCGGGCCCCGGACGTCTCCAGACTCACCCTCCGAATTGCCGCCGTCCTGAGAGCAGCTTCCTGCCATGCTTCCCTTCCTCATTCGCCGGACGTTCGGCGCGGCGCTGATCCTGGTGTTGATCAGTGCGTTCACCTTCTTCATGTTCTTCGCGATCCCGCAGGACCCGGCGCTGCTGGCCTGTGGCAAGAACTGCACTCCGGACGCGCTGGAGATCATCCACAAGAACCTCGGCCTCGACCAGCCGGTCACCGTCCAGTACTGGAACTTCCTGATCGGCGTCTTCGCCGGCCGTGACTTCGCCGTCGGTCACTGTGCCGCCCCCTGCTTCGGCGTCTCCTTCGCCAACAACCAGAACGTCTGGGACACCATCCTCGACCGTTTCCCGCTGACGCTCTCGCTGACCGTCGGCAGCCTCCTGGTCTTCCTCGTCGTGGGTCTCGGCGCCGGCATGCTCGCCGCGAAGCACCGCGGCACCTGGGTGGACAAGACCTTCAGCTCCGGCTCGCTGGTCATCAGCTCCATGCAGATCTACTTCCTCGGCCCGCTGGTGCTGCTCGCCCTGGTCTACAGCACCGGCTGGCTCGACAAGCCGAAGTACGTGCCCTTCTCCGAGGACCTCGGCGGCTGGTTCATGGGCCTGCTGATCCCCTGGATCGTCATGGCGACCATCTTCACCGCCAACTACACTCGTATGAGCCGGTCCTCGATGATCGAGCAGCTCCAGGAGGAGCACGTCAAGGCGGCCCGCGCCAAGGGCATGTCGGGCAACTTCGTCTTCTTCCGCTACGCCTGGCGCGGTTCCCTCATCCCCATCATCACCATCCTCGGCATCGACCTGTCCTCGCTGCTGTCGGGCGGCATGGTGACGGAGCTGACGTTCGGTCTGGCCGGACTCGGCCGGCTCGCGCTGGACTCCGTCATCGACAAGGACCTGCCGATGCTGATGGGCGTCATGCTCGTCAGTGCCGCGCTCATCATCTTCTTCAACCTGATCGTGGACGCTCTGTACGCCGTCATCGACCCGCGCGTGCGTCTGTCCTAGGAGAACCCACCGTGACCACTCAGACCAAGCCCGAAGAGGCTCCGGCCGCCGCCGCGGGGGAAGCCTTCCTCTCGGTGCGCGACCTCAAGGTCCACTTCTCCACCGAGGACGGCATCGTCAAGGCGGTGGACGGGCTCTCCTTCGACCTGGAGCGCGGCAAAACCCTCGGCATCGTGGGCGAGTCCGGCTCCGGCAAGTCGGTGACCAACCTGGCCGTGCTCGGCCTGCACAACCGCAAGAAGACCGCCATCGACGGGTCGATCACGCTGGACGGTCAGGAGCTGACCACGGCCGGCGAGAAGCAGCTGGAGACGCTGCGCGGCAAGAAGATGGCGATGATCTTCCAGGACGCGCTGACCGCGCTGTCGCCGTACTACACGGTCGGCCGTCAGATCGGTGAGCCGTTCATGAAGCACACCGGCGCCTCCAAGAGGGACGCCCGGGTGCGCGCCATCGACCTGCTCCAGAAGGTCGGCATCCCGCACCCGCAGAAGCGGGTCGACGACTACCCGCACCAGTTCTCCGGCGGTATGCGGCAGCGTGCCATGATCGCCATGGCGCTCTCCTGCGACCCTGACCTGCTCATCGCCGACGAGCCGACCACGGCGCTCGACGTGACGGTGCAGGCGCAGATCCTCGACCTGCTCAAGGACCTGCAGCAGGAGTTCGGCTCCGCGATCATCATGATCACCCACGACCTCGGTGTGGTCGCCAACATGGCCGACGACATCCTGGTGATGTACGCCGGCCGTGCCGTGGAGCGCGGCTCGGTGCGCGAGGTGCTCAAGACGCCTCAGCACCCCTACACCTGGGGCCTGCTGGGGTCGATGCCGAGGCTCTCCGCCTCCGTCGACGAGCCGCTGATGCCGATCCCGGGCTCGCCGCCCTCCCTGCTCAACCCGCCCTCGGGCTGCCCGTTCCACCCGCGGTGCGGCTTCACCGACAAGGTCTCCGGGGACCGTTGCTCGGGCGAGCGCCCGCTGCTCGGCCAAGGGCGCGGGGCCGCCTGCCACCTGACGGCGGAGCAGCGGCAGCAGGTGTTCATCGAGACGATTCAGCCCCGGCTGGGCTGAGCGGAAACCGGCGACTGGGGCATCACCATGAGCGACAACAGTAAGACGACCACGGCGGTCGCCGACACGGTCCCGCAGCAGCGGGAGGGTGACGGGGCGCCGCTGCTGAAGGTCAGTGGTCTGACGAAGCACTTCCCGATCAAGGGCGGCTTCCCGATCCGGCGCACCGTCGGCGCGGTCAAGGCCGTCGACGGCGTCGACTTCGAGGTCTTCCCGGGGGAGAGCCTCGGCCTCGTCGGCGAGTCCGGCTGCGGCAAGTCGACGACCGGCCGGCTGCTGACCCGGCTGTACGAGCCGACCACGGGCAGCATCGAGTACAAGGGCAAGGACATCAGCCGGGCCGGCCGCAGGGAGCTGGCGCCGATCAGGTCCGAGATCCAGATGATCTTCCAGGACCCGTACACGGCGCTGAACCCGCGGCAGACCGTGGGCACGATCATCGCGGGCCCGATGGAGATCAACGGGATCAACCCGCCGGGCGGCCGCGAGAAGCGGGTCCGGGAGCTCCTGGAGATCGTCGGTCTCAACCCGGAGCACTACAACCGCTTCCCGCACGAGTTCTCCGGCGGCCAGCGCCAGCGCATCGGTGTCGCGCGGGCCATCGCGCTGGAGCCGAAGCTGATCGTCGCCGACGAGCCGGTCTCGGCCCTCGACGTGTCGATCCAGGCCCAGGTGGTGAACCTGCTGCAGGAGGTGCAGCGGGAGATGGGGATCGCCTTCGTCTTCATCGCCCACGACCTGGCGATCGTGCGGCACTTCTCGCAGCGCGTCGCGGTGATGTACCTCGGCAAGATCGTGGAGATCGCGGACCGCGACTCGATCTACAACCGGCCCCGCCACCCCTACACGCACGCGCTGCTGTCGGCGGTTCCGGACGCCGACATCGACGCGGAGAAGAGGGAGCGCATCCGCCTCGAGGGCGACGTGCCCTCGCCGATCGCCCCGCCGTCCGGCTGCCGGTTCCGCACCCGCTGCTGGAAGGCGCAGGACAAGTGCGCGACCGAGGAGCCGCCGCTGGTCCGGATCGACGGCAGCAAGCCGGGGCACCTGACGGCCTGCCACTTCCCGGAGGAGCCCACGACCGAGGCCCGCGCCGAGGACGTGGTGATGGACCCGGGGCTGAGGGCCCTGGAGAAGGGTGACGCGGCCAAGGCCTGACGTCGATCCCCCGAAGGAACACGGGCACGGGTGCGGGAGCGCAGGACTCCCGCACCCGTGCCCTTTTGGCTGCCCTTTTCGGGCGTCTCATACGTACATACGGCTGGAGTCGTCCTCGGACAGGCGTCGTACATGTGCGTGATGCACCCTTTGTGTCGATATTGGCGTGAAGGACCGGCGCACGTACTCGGCCCACGTACGAGGAGGCACCCATGCGCGCAGTCACGCACGCCCGATGGGCCGTCTGTGCGGTGGCGGCCGCCCTCGCCGCGACCGCCTGCGGAGGCGGCGGGGGCGGCGGCGACACCGGCGCCGTGCTGAGCGCCTCCTGGGGCGATCCGCAGAACCCGCTGGAGCCGGCCAACACCAACGAGGTCCAGGGCGGCAAGGTCCTCGACATGGTCTTCCGGGGGCTGAAGCGGTACGACCCGGTCACCGGCGAGGCGAAGGACATGCTCGCCGAGCGGATCGAGACCTCCGACTCGCGGACCTTCCGCATCACCGTCAAGGACGGCTGGACCTTCAGCAACGGGGAGAAGGTCACCGCCCGTTCCTTCGTCGACGCCTGGAACTACGGCGCGAGCCTGCGGAACAACCAGCGCAACGCGTACTTCTTCGGCTACATCGAGGGCTACGACGAGGTCCACCCCGAGGACGGCGGCAAGCAGACCGCCGACACCCTGTCCGGCCTGAAGGTCGTCGACGACCGGACCTTCACCGTCGAACTCACCCAGACGTTCTCCACCTTCCCCGACACCCTCGGCTACAACGCCTTCGCCCCGCTGCCCCGCGCCTTCTTCGACGACCACGACGCCTGGGTGAGGAAACCCGTCGGCAACGGCCCCTACCTGGTCGACTCCTACGTCCGCGGCGCGCAGATGGCCCTGCGCGCGTGGGACGGCTACCCCGGCCCCGACAAGGCGCGCAACGGCGGCGTCGACCTCAGGGTCTACACCGACAGCAACACCGCCTACACCGACCTGATGGCCGGCAACCTCGACCTGGTCGACGACGTCCCCGCCGCCCAGCTGAAGAACGTGGAGAGCGACCTCGGCGACCGCTACCTCAACACCCCCGCCGGCATCCTCCAGACCCTGGCCTTCCCCCATTACGACGACGCCTGGGGCGAACCCGGTGCGGAGAAGATCCGCAAGGGCCTGTCCATGGCCATCGACCGCGAGCGGATCACCGACACGCTCTTCCGGAGGACCCGCACCCCCGCCACCGACTGGACCTCCCCGGTCCTCGGCGAGGACGGCGGCTTCCGGGCCGGCCTGTGCGGGGAGGCCTGCGCGTACCGGCCCGCCGCCGCCAGGAAGCTCATCCAGGAGGGCGGCGGCCTGCCCGGCGGCCGGGTGACGATCACCTACAACACGGACACCGGATCCCACCGCGCCTGGGTCGACGCCGTCTGCAACTCCATCAACAACGCGCTGGGCGACGAACGCGCCTGCGTCGCCGCACCGGTCGGCACCTTCGCCGACTACCGCAACCAGATCACCGGCCGCAGGATGAGCGGCCCGTTCCGCGCCGGCTGGCAGATGGACTACCCGCTCATCCAGAACTTCCTCCAGCCGCTCTACTACACCGACGCCTCCTCCAACGACGGCAAGTGGTCCGACAAGAGGTTCGACGACCTCGTCGACCGGGCCAACCGGGAGGCCGACCCCGCCAAGGCCGTCAGCCTGTTCCAGCAGGCCGAGGAGGTCGTCCGCGACACCATGGCCGCCATCCCGCTCTGGTACCAGAACGGCAGCGCCGGCTGGTCCGAACGGCTCTCCGACGTCAGGCTCAACCCCTTCAGCGTCCCCGTGTACGACCAGATCAAGGTGGCCTGAACCGTCATGGGGCGCTACGTCGTCCGGCGGCTGCTCCAGATGGTCCCGGTGTTCGTCGGGGCCACGCTGCTGATCTTCCTCATGGTCAACGTGATGGGCGACCCCGTCGCGGGCCTGTGCGGCGAGCGCCGGTGCGACCCGGCGACCGCGGACCGGCTGCGGCAGGAGTTCGGTCTGGACCGGCCGGTCTGGCAGCAGTACCTGACCTACATGGGCAACGTCCTCACCGGGGACTTCGGCACCGCCTTCAACGGCCAGGAGGTCACCGAGCTGATGTCGACGGCGTTCCCCGTCACCATCCGGCTCACCCTGATCGCGATCCTCTTCGAGATCGTCGTCGGCGTCACCCTCGGCGTGGTCACCGGACTGCGCCGGGGCCGCCCCGTCGACACCGGCGTCCTGCTGCTCACCCTCGTCGTCGTCTCCGTGCCCACCTTCGTCACCGGCCTGCTGCTCCAGCTGCTGCTCGGCGTGGAGTGGGGCTGGATCCGGCCCTCGGTCTCCGCCGCGGCGCCCCTCGGCGAACTGCTCCTGCCCGGCCTGGTGCTGGCCTCCGTCTCGCTCGCCTACGTCACCCGGCTGACCCGCACCTCCATCGCCGAGAACCGCCGCTCCGACTACGTCCGCACCGCCGTCGCCAAGGGCCTGCCCCGGCGCCGGGTGGTCGTGCGGCACCTGCTGCGCAACTCGCTCATCCCCGTGGTCACCTTCATCGGGGCCGACATCGGCTTCCTGATGGGCGGCGCGATCGTCACCGAGCGGATCTTCAACATCCACGGCGTCGGCTACCAGCTCTACCAGGGCATCCTGCGGCAGAACACCCAGACCGTCGTCGGCTTCGTCACCGTGCTCGTCCTGGTCTTCCTGGTCGCCAACCTCGTCGTCGACCTCCTCTACGCCGTACTGGACCCAAGGATCCGCTATGCCTGAGCAGCACTACGAACCCGAGCCCGCCTTCGCGGGGGCCGCCGTCGGCGGCACCGTGGACCTGGGCGTCGCGGAGACCGGGACCCCGCGGCGGCGGCCGGAGGGCCCGGACGGACCCGGACCACGGGACCGGCCCCGCTCCCTGTGGTCCGACGCCTGGCGCGACCTGCGCCGCAACCCCGTCTTCCTCGTCTCCGCCCTGGTCATCCTCTTCCTGGTCCTCATCTCCCTGTGGCCCTCGGCGATCGCCTCCGGCAGCCCCCTCGCGTGCGACCTCGCCAGGGCCCAGGAGGGACCCCGGCCGGGCCATCCCTTCGGCTTCGACGGCCAGGGCTGCGACGTCTACACCCGCACCGTCCACGGCGCCCGTACGTCCGTCGCGGTCGGCGTCCTCGCCACCCTCGGCGTCACGCTCCTGGGGAGCGTCCTGGGCGCCCTGGCGGGCTACTTCGGCGGCGTCTGGGACGCGGTCCTGTCCCGGATCACCGACGTCTTCTTCGCCGTCCCGGTCGTCCTCGGCGGACTCGTGCTGCTCTCCGTCGTCACCAGCGACACCGTCTGGCCCGTCATCGGCTTCATCGTGCTGCTCGGCTGGCCGCAGATCTCCCGCATCGCCCGCGGCTCCGTCATCACCGCCAAGCAGAACGACTACGTCCAGGCCGCGCGGGCCCTCGGCGCCTCCCCCTCCCGCCTGATGCTGCGGCACATCGCGCCCAACGCCGTCGCGCCCGTGATCGTCGTCGCGACCATCGCGCTCGGCACCTACATCGCGCTGGAGGCCACCCTGTCCTACCTCGGCGTCGGCCTGAAGCCGCCCAGCGTCTCCTGGGGCATCGACATCTCCGCCGCCTCCCCGTACGTCCGCAACGCCCCGCACGCGCTGCTGTGGCCCTCCGGGGCCCTCGCGGTCACCGTCCTGGCGTTCATCATGCTCGGCGACGCGGTCCGCGACGCCCTCGACCCGAAACTGAGGTGAGCCGCCGTGCTGCTCGAAGTGCGGGACCTGCACGTGGAGTTCCACACCCGGGACGGGATCGCGAAGGCCGTCGACGGGGTCGGCTACGGCGTGGACGCGGGCGAGACGCTGGCCGTGCTCGGCGAGTCCGGCTCCGGCAAGTCGGTGACCGCGCAGGCGGTCATGGGCATCCTCGACGTCCCGCCCGGCCGGATCACCGGCGGCGAGGTCGTCTTCCGGGGGCGGGACCTGCTGAAGCTGAAGGAGGACGAACGGCGCAGGGTCCGCGGCGCCGAGATGGCGATGATCTTCCAGGACGCGCTGTCGTCCCTGAACCCCGTGCTCTCCGTCGGCGACCAGCTCGCCGAGATGTTCACCGTGCACCGGGGCATGTCGCGCAGGGACGCGCGGGCGAAGGCCGTCGAGCTGATGGACCGGGTGCGCATCCCCGCCGCCCGGGAGCGGGTCGGGCAGTACCCGCACCAGTTCTCCGGCGGCATGCGCCAGCGCATCATGATCGCGATGGCGCTGGCCCTGGAACCCGCCCTGATCATCGCCGACGAGCCGACCACCGCCCTCGACGTCACCGTCCAGGCCCAGGTGATGGAGCTGCTCGCGGAACTCCGGCGGGAGTACCGCATGGGCCTCGTCCTCATCACCCACGACCTGGGCGTGGTCGCCGACGTGGCCGACCGCATCGCCGTGATGTACGCGGGCCGGATCGTCGAGTCGGCGCCGGTCCACGACGTCTACAAGGCGCCGGCGCACCCCTACACCCGCGGCCTGCTGGACTCCGTCCCGCGCGTGGACCTCAAGGGCCGGGAGCTCTACGCCATCAAGGGACTGCCGCCCAACCTCACGCGCGTCCCGCCGGGCTGCGCCTTCCACCCCCGCTGCCCGCTGGCCCGCGACGTCTGCCGCACCGACGAGCCGCCGCTGTACGAGGTCTCGGCGACGCGGAAGAGCGCCTGCCACTTCTGGCGGGAGTGCCTGGATGGCTGAGCCGGTCCTGGAGGTCAGCGGTCTGGTCAAGCACTACCCGCTGACGCGGGGCGTCGTCCTCCGCAAGCAGGTCGGCGTCGTGCGCGCGGTCGACGGCGTGGACTTCCGCCTCGGCCGGGGCGAGACGCTGGGCATCGTCGGCGAGTCCGGCTGCGGCAAGTCCACGGTCGCGAGGATGCTGGTCAACCTCGAACGCCCGACGGCCGGTTCGATCCGCTACAAGGGCGAGGACATCACCCGCCTGTCGGGCCGGGCGCTCAGGGCCGTGCGCCGCAACATCCAGATGGTCTTCCAGGACCCGTACACCTCCCTCAACCCCCGCATGACGGTGGGCGACATCATCGGGGAGCCGTACGACATCCACCCCGAGGCGGCGCCCAGGGGCGACCGGCGCCGGAGGGTGCAGGAGCTGCTGGACGTCGTCGGCCTCGACCCGGAGTACGTCAACCGCTATCCGCACCAGTTCTCCGGCGGCCAGCGCCAGCGCATCGGCATCGCACGGGGCCTGGCGCTGCGCCCCGAGGTGATCGTCGCCGACGAACCGGTCTCCGCGCTGGACGTGTCGGTGCAGGCCCAGGTCGTCAACCTGATGGACCGGCTGCAGTCCGAGTTCGGCCTGGCGTACGTGTTCATCGCGCACGACCTGTCGGTCGTCCGGCACCTCTCCGACCGGGTCGGGGTGATGTACCTCGGCCGGATCGTGGAGACCGGCACGGACACCGAGATCTACGAGCACCCCACGCACCCCTACACCCAGGCCCTGCTCTCCGCCGTGCCCGTACCGGACCCGGAGGCCCGGGAGCGCCGCGAGCGGATCGTCCTCAGCGGCGACGTCCCCTCGCCGGCGGACGTCCCGTCCGGCTGCCGCTTCCGCACCCGCTGCTGGAAGGCGCGGGAGCGCTGTGCGCGGGAGGCGCCGGTGCTCGCGGTGCCCGAGGGGTTCCGCACGGCCGGCGGCCCGGCGGCCCACGAATCGGCCTGCCACTTCGCGGAGGAGAAGGCGGTGGCGGCCGTGGAGGGGCACGGCAGCGGGCCGGGGTGACATGGCTGCACCCCGGCCCGCTTACGGCACCCGCACGGCCGTACGCTGATCAGCGTTCCCTGTCCGTATATCGGAACCGCTTCCGTGAAGTTGCCTCTGTGTTAACGCGGTTCGTCCTCGTTTGTGAGGCCCAGCGAGCGCTTGAGGAAGCCGAGCTGGAGCCGGAGCAGGTTCTCGGCGACCTCCTCCTGCGGGGTCATGTGGGTGACGCCGGACAGCGGCAGCACCTCGTGCGGGCGGCCGGCCGCCAGCAGTGCGGAGGAGAGCCGCAGCGAGTGGGCGACCACCACGTTGTCGTCCGCCAGCCCGTGGATGATCATCATCGGGCGGTGCGGTCCGGCGGCGTCCACCAGGCCCGCGTCGTCGATCACCGAGTTGCGGCGGTACACCTCCGGCTGCTCGTCCGGGTGGCCCACGTAGCGCTCCTGGTAGTGGGTGTCGTACAGGCGCAGGTCGGTGACCGGGGCGCCCACCACCGCCGCGTGGAAGACGTCGGGGCGGCGCAGCGCCGCCAGGGCCGCCAGGTACCCGCCGAAGGACCAGCCCCGGATGGCGACCCGGTCCAGGTCGAGCGGGAAGTCGGCGGCGAGCGCCTGGAGCGCGTCGACCTGGTCCTGGACGACGACGGCGGCGATGTCGTCCCGGACGGCCTTCTCCCAGGCGGGCGAGTGGCCCGGGGTCCCGCGCCCGTCCGCGACGATCACCGCGAAACCCTGGTCGGCGAACCACTGCGAGGTCAGGTGCGGGTTGTGGGCGGCGAGCACCCGCTGTCCGTGCGGACCGCCGTAGGGGTCCATGAGCACCGGCAGAGGGGTGTCACCGGCGTAGTCACGAGGCATAAGCACGGCGCACGGAATACGGCGTGCGCCCCCCTGTGTCAGCGTCACGCGCGGGGACATACCGGGGTCTTCGGCGTACGAGCGGACAGTGGCCGTCGGTTTCCCGTCACGCAGCACCCGGACCCGCGAACCTGGCCGGTCCGGGGTCGCGGAGACGAGGACGGTCACGCCCCCGGCGCGCACCGCCGAGTGCACCCCGGGCTCCTGGGAGACGCGCTCCACGCCGAGTTCGTTCACCCGGTAGACGTGCACCTCGCCGATCTCCGGACCGGCCGCCTCCGCACCCGCCGACGCCGAGACCAGCACGTCCTCGTCGGAGACGTCCAGTACGGCACGGATGTGCAACTGCGCTCCGGTGAGCGGTCGTTCACCGACGGCGAGTCGTCGTGCGCCCCCCTCGTCCGCGATCCGCACCAGCTGCCCGGAAGGGCTCCAGCACGGCACCCCGGGGAAAAGTTCCAGCCAATTCTGATCATCGTCGGCGTGCACCATCCGGGTCGCCCCGGAGTCCGGTTCCACGGCCAGGACCACCTGGCCGCGCTGGTCGCGCGTCTGCACCAGCAGCAGCGGGGCACCCGCCGCTGACCAGTGCACATGTGCCAGATACGGGTAGCGCGCACGGTCCCAGGAGACCTCGGTGCGCGCTCCGTCGAGGCCGATCGCGAACAGCCGGACGTCCGCGTTCGGGGTGCCCGCCGCAGGGTACGCCACCCGCTGCGGCTCCCGCTCCGGATGCGCCGGATCGGAGATCCACCAGCGCCGTACCGGCGTGTCGTCCACGCGCGCCACCAGCAGCCGGTCCGACTCCGGGGCCCACCAGAAGCCCCGCGAGCGGCCCATCTCCTCGGCCGCGACGAACTCGGCCAGACCGTAGGTGACGCCCTCCGACTCCGGTGTCGCCAGCGCCCGTTCGTCCGCCCCCTCGGTCCCCACGACCCGCAGCGCACCCCGGGAGACGTAGGCGACGTACCGTCCGTCGGGCGACGGGCGGGGGTCGATCACCGGCCCCGGCACGGGCAGTTCACGTGCCGTCCCGGCCCGTAGTTCGGCCGTGAAAAGCCGCCCTGACAAGGCGAAAGACGCCACCTCGACCGCCGCGTCGGTGGCGTAGCCGACGATGCCGGCGCCGCCCTCGCGGCTCCGCTCGCGCCGCGCCCGCTCTTCGGCGGAGAGGTTCTCCGAGGCCCCGCCCAGGAGGGCGCGCGGGTCCGCCGCCACGCGCTCCCCGCCCCCTTCCGTGTCGAGGACCCACAGCGAATGGGCCCGGTCCGTACCGGAACCGGAGCGCAGGAACACGACACGCGAGCCGTCGGGGGCCACGCTGAACGAACGCGGCGCGCCGAGCGTGAAACGCAGGGTGCGGGCATGCCGTCGGGGGAAGGAGTCGGTCTCGGTCGTCATGCCCTGACCATATTGGCCATGCGCCCCCTTGTGCGGCCGTGCGCCGATCGATGCGCACGTACGGATAGTTATGATCGTTAGCGCATAGTGGGTATGAACCTGCTGGCTGCTGTGTCGTTTTACCTGCCCCCATGTTCCTACGTCTCCTTACCCCCGCGCCCTGGATCTTTGGAGGTGAACCGCCGTGGCACTCTCGATTTCGGCGGTGGTGCTGCTGGCGATCATCGTCTTCCTGCTGATCAAGAAGTCAGGCCTGAAGGCAGGGCACGCCGTGGTGTGCATGCTGCTCGGCTTCTACCTCGCCTCGTCGACGATCGCCCCGACCATCAGCGAGCTGACGACGAACATCGCGGGGATGATCGGCAGCATCAACTTCTGAACCACTCCGTCTTCCGGCCGGGCCCCGAGGCACGTCCCGGGACCCAGCCGGAGTCCACGTCCCGTCCGTCCTCCCGTCCCGCTTCCCCGCAGCGGGCTCCGTGGGCTCCGGACCGGCGGCGCCCGGTGCGGTGGAGGCCGTGGGGGAGTGACGCGCGTCGGCGGCCCTGCCGACGGCCGTCACGTCGTCCGCGGCGACTCCGCCGGGACCGTGCGGGCGGGGGAGGGCGACGGGGGACCGGCCGCCTGAGCGGGTGATCCTCCCGCCCCGTGCCCCCTCGCCTGTTACTCATTGGTAAGCGATGATGGCGGGGCCATCATCCACGTGCGCAGGGCGGAGCCGCCGGTGACGACTTCCGAGCAACAGAGCGAGGCGCAGGCGAGGGTGCACGCCTTCCGGGACGACGCCCTCGGCGACCATGACGCGGTCGGCCTCGCCCGCGCGATCCGCCGGGGCGAGGTCGGCGCCGCCGAGGCCGCCCGGGACGCGGCGGCCCGGGTCAGGGCCGTCGAGTCCCGGCTCCACGCCGTCCAGGTGCACCTCGACGTCCCGGCCCACGGCTCGGGGGCCGGCGGCCTGCTGGCCGGGGTGCCGACCTTCGTCAAGGACAACACCGACTACCAGGGCCTGCCCACGGGCCACGGCAGCGCCGCGTTCGCGCCCCGCGCCGCCCGGCGGCACGCCCCGTTCACCCGCCAGTTCCTGAGCACCGGCGTCACGGTGCTCGGCAAGACCCGGCTGCCCGAGTTCGGGTTCAGCCCCACCACGGAGTACGAGGGCGCCGAGCCCGTCCGCAACCCGTGGCACACCGGCCATTCGGCGGGCGGTTCGTCCGGTGGCAGCGCGGCGCTCGTCGCCGCCGGTGCGGTGCCGATCGCGCACGCCAACGACGGCGGCGGCTCGATCCGCATCCCCGCCGCCGCGTGCGGACTCGTCGGGCTGAAGCCGACCCGCGGCCGGGTGGTGGCCAACACGCAGGGCCGCGGGCTCCCCATCGACCTCATCACCGACGGCGTCGTGAGCCGCTCGGTACGGGACAGCGCGGCGTTCCTCGCGGCGGCGGAACAGTACTGGCGCAACCCGAAGCTTCCGCCCGTGGGCCTGGTCGAGGGCCCCTCGGACCGCCGTCTGCGCATCGGGTTCCTGGTGGACTCCCCGAGCGGCGTCCGTGCCGACGCCGACACCCAGGCGGCCGTCACGGAGACGGCACGGCGTCTCGAGCGGCTCGGCCACACCGTGGAACCGGTGGAACTCCCCATCGGCCCGCGCTTCAGCGAGGACTTCCTCACCTACTGGGGCATGCTGTCGTTCCTGCTCGGCGTCACCGGCAGGACGCTCGGCGCGGACTTCGACCGCCGCCGCATGGACGGGCTGAGCCGGGGCCTGCGCGAGATGTACATGGGCAGGTGGCGGACCACGCCGGGCGTCGTGCGCAGACTGAAGCGCACGCGGGAGGCGTACGCGGCGGGCTTCCGGGGCCTGGACGTCGTCCTCTCCCCGGTCCTCGCCCACACCACCCCACCGCTCGGCCACCTCAGTCCGACCGTCCCGTACGCCACACTGGTCGAGCGGCTCGTCGCCTACGTGGCGTTCACCCCGGTCGACAACGTCGTCGGCACCCCGTCGCTCTCGCTGCCGGCCGCGCACACGACACAGGACGGCCTCCCCGTCGGCGTCATGTTCTCCGCCCGCCCGGGGGCGGAACGGACGCTGCTGGAGCTGGCGTTCGCCCTGGAGGCGGAGCAGCCGTTCCGGCGGCTCCGGGACGTCTGACGGGGTCCGAGGAGGTGCCGGCGAGAACCGTGGGTACCTGGCCGGGCCACTCATCCGAGAACGTGAGCATCTCGGCCCTCGCTGCTCTCGGGGTGCTCACTTGAGCGCCTGACTGACATTCCCCCTCCCGTTGTTCACGGTTTCTTCCAGGGGTACGGCCGAGGGGGTGGGACGCTCCCCGGCCGTGTACGGCGCGAAACCGGCCCACGCGGTGGGGGCGAGGATCGGTCGGGAGCCTTCGACGCTCCCCGCTTTCCCGCGCCGGTCTCCCTGAGCTTGGCGGGCCGGGGAGGAACGAAGGATCAGAGAGGGCGGCGCGGGGGCGACGACAGCATGGACAGACGGCTTCGGGAGCAGGCGAAGGCGTCGCCCGACTTCGGACGCCTCTACGGGCACCAGCCGCTCCTCGCCCTCTACGGTTCGCAGGCCGAACTCACCGTCTCCACCCATCCGAACGCCGCCCACGTCGGCATCGGTCAGTTCGGTGAGGTGCCGGCCGAGGAGTTCGTCATGCGGACGGGCACGCGCGTCGAGGGGACCCGCCGGATCGACCGGCTCGACGCGCTCACCCGGGCCGGAGTCCTCGGCGGCTGCGGATCTACGACTTCCGCACCGGCCGGCACTTCACGCTCAAGCAGCGCCCGCTCACCCGCGCCCACCTGGACGACTTCGTGGCGGCCTGCCGGCCGGGCGAGCCCCGCTCCTCCCGCGTCGAGTCGGAGGGCGAGAACGGGCCGTTCAAGAAGTTCAGCCACGAGGACCTGATCACCCCCGCCAAACCCCACCCCTCCCGCCCGTGGCTGCACTCACTCGGGCGGGTGAGCATCCCCGGTTCGGCTGGATTTCCGGGCCGCCCAGGCCCGACGCTCAGCGCAACGCACCACCGCAGCCGCAGACATGAGACGGCCCCCGCCGGGAGCGCAATCCCAATGCGAGGGCCTGACCACCAAGGAAGCTGGAACCTTCCCGACGGATACGCAAAACCCCGGCGTGCCCCCGCGCGCCCGGGCCCGCCTCGCGGGCAACAAGCACCCGAACCGGGCCCACCGCACCACCGGCGGGCTCCAGCACGGACCGGACGGTTTTCGTTGCGGAGGGCGAACAGCACTGGTTCCTCAGCTGTCAGGACTGCCCGAAGGAGCGGAGCCGGGCGGGGGGCCGTCGGTCGGTGCTCCGCTGGGCGGCTGACCGCCTCCGCCGCCGGGCGCGTTGCCGCCGGTGGGCTCGGTGCCGGTGTCGATGGGGACGGCCAGCTTCGCCGTGTAGCCGGCCTTCACCGACCCGCTCACGGTGGCGAGCTGGTGGGCCCCGCCGTCGTCGCCGAAGACGTTGTCGGTCTTGAGGGTCAGCTGTGAGAGGTTCTCGACGGAGGACTCGTATCCGTCGGTGGCGAAGACGGTGTCGCAGATGTTCTTCGGGAGGGCCATCTGGGACGTCGACAGACGCTTGTCGTAGTCGGTGACGGAGTCGAGGTCGGGATAGACCTCGAAGTGCACGTGCGGCCAGCGGCCCGGGTAGCAGGCGGGGAAGACGCTGACGAACGTGACCCGGCCGTCACTGTCGGCGACCTGCACGCCGCGCAGGTAGTTCTCGTCCTCGATCCCGCTGGAGTACAGGGAGTAGTTGCCGTCCCGGTCGCACTGCCAGGCGTAGACGGCCGCGCCGGCGAGCGGCCCGCCGTCGTTGACGATGTCCAGCACCGTGAACTCGAAAGTGAGGGGGATGCCCGGAGCGGTCGTCGTCGAGTCGCCGAAGCTCGAGCGGATGTCCTGGCGGACGATTCCGTCCTTGTCCAGGACGTTGACCCCGTTGGTGCCGTCCGCGGGGTAGGGGCCGTTGGTCTCGTCGGGGATCTCGGTGAGGCCGGACGACGATGACGCGGAGGCGGTGGTCTTGCCCGTGCCGCTGCTGGAGCCCGAGCCGCACGCCGCCAGCGCCGCCATGCCACCGACCCCTCCGAGGAAGGACAGGGCCCGCCTGCGGGAGAGGGTGCCCAGGTCGAAGCCGAGTCCCTGGTCGACGACCTCTTCCTCGGGGTTCGGAAGCAGGCGCCCCTGGTAGGCGGGGCCGTCGGGCGTCTGATGGGCTTTCGGCTTGCGCATGGGGCGCCCTTCCGTCGGAGGGTGACAGGTTCGTGAGGTCCGCATCGGGCCCCGTGAGCAGGGCGCCGTCGCCGATCCGAGGGGCAGCCTGGCACCGGAATCCATGACCCCGCTCGGTGCCGCCTGTGAGCCGGCCGGGAAGGGCGGGCCGGCCGGCGAGCGTGCTCGGTGAGGTCACGGGGCGGGTGCCGGGGAGCCGCGTCGGCCTTCCGGCCGGTGCCGGACCCGGCGTCGGCGCCGTGTTCGACGACATCCACCCCATGGACGGTCTTCCGCGCTACGGGGACGAGCACGCGGCCTCATAGGGTGGACCCCATGACGGAACTGCCCGACCGGCGTCTGCTGCTGGTGCACGCACACCCGGACGACGAGTCGATCAACAACGGCGCGACCATGGCCCGGTACGCAGCCGAGGGTGCCCATGTGACGCTGGTCACCTGCACGCTCGGTGAGCGGGGCGAGGTCATCCCGCCCGAGCTGGGGCATCTGAGCGGGGCCGCCCTCGGCGGGCACCGGCTCGGAGAGCTGAGGGACGCGATGCGGGCGCTCGGGGTCGAGGACTTCCGGCTGCTCGGCGGGGCCGGGCGGTACTGCGACTCCGGGATGACGGGACTGCCCGACAACGACGACCCCGGCTGCTTCTGGCAGGCCGACGTCGACCGGGCGGCGGGGCTGCTCGCCGAGGTGATCCTCGACGTCCGCCCCCAGGTCCTCGTCACCTACGACGACAACGGCGGCTACGGCCACCCCGACCACGTCCAGGCCCACCGCGTCGCCATGCGCGCCGTGGAACTCGCCGCGGAGCAGGGCTGGGACGTCCCCAAGGTCTACTGGAACCGCGTGCCCCGGTCCGTCGCCGAGGAGGCCTTCGCCCGTCTCCGCGACGACCTGCCCGGTCTGCCCTTCGAGAAGGCGGGCACCCTCGACGACGTACCGGGTGTCGTCGACGACGAGCGGATCACCACCGCGGTCGACGGCACCGCGTACGCCGCCGCCAAGGCCGCCGCGATGCGGGCGCACGCCACCCAGATCACGGTGGCCGAACCGTACTTCGTCCTCTCCAACGAGCTCGCCCAGCCGCTCTTCACCACCGAGTACTACGAATTGGTGCGCGGCGGACGTCCGGAAGGGCCGGAGAGCGACCTGTTCGCCGGGATCGGGGGGACGCCGTGAGCGATCGGTCGCCCTCCGCGCTCGCCCAGCCGCTGCGGCCGCCCTCCGCCGGACGGGCCGCCGCCTGCCTCGGGCTGTTCCTGCTCGGCGGCGTGGTCGGTACGGCCGGGGCGCTGGTGCAGCCCGCGTGGTTCCCCGGCGGGCTGCTGCTCGCCCTCGCCGGTGAGGCCGGGCTGGTCCTGGGGGCCACCCGCGCCCTGCGCAGCCGGGCCGGAGGCGTCTGGGCCGCCGCCGGCTGGATGCTCGCCGTCGTCCTGCTCACCACCAGCCGCCCGGAGGGCGACTTCCTGTTCGCCGCGGCCGGCGGCTCCTATCTCTTCCTCCTCGGCGGCATCGCCACGGCTGTGATCTGCGCCACCCTTGCTCCCGGGCGGCAACCGGACGGCCCTCCCGCCCGACTTGGCAAGTGACGTACCACTTCGCCGTGTCACGGGCGTGCGGGTCCGGCGGGGGTTTACCCGACGGTCCTGGGATACGGGTCGGATATGGCCAGTAAGGTGGTGCGCGCCGCCGAGCCTCCCTCGAACCCTCGGCTTCGCCCGAGCTGGGGGGACCCCCACCGTGAGGTCGTGACGGGCGGCGGAGTCAACCGGGAGAACCTGCCTTGAGTCGTGAAACTGACACTCCGTCCTCCGGGCCCAACGGGCGCGGCGGATCCGCCTACCCGTCGGGCACGCCGCCCTACGGGACTCCGGCGATTCCGGACGAGGGTACGGACGCGGGCCGTTCGGCCGTGCGGCCGGAGGAACGCAAGACCGAGACCACGCTGACGACGCGGATCCGCATCAACATCCCCGGCTCGCGGCCCATTCCGCCGGTCGTCGTGCGCAAGCCCGTCGCGGACGCGGAGGGCACGGAGGGCAAGGACACCGCCGACGCCGAGGCGCCGGCGCCGTCCCCCGCCCCGTCCGCCGAGGCGGCCGAGCCCTCCGCCCGGCCCGACCGGCCGGCGGCCGGAGGGAAGCCGGCCAGCGACTGGTTCGCGCCACGCAAGTCGGGCGGGGGCAAGGGAGGTTCGGGTTCCGGCCCCGCCAACGACGCGGGCGCGCCGGGCGGTTCGGGTCCCGCCGCGGGCGGCGCCCCGCAGGCCCCTGCCGCTCCCGCCGGTGCCTCCGGTGGCACGCGGCCGGGTGCCCCCGGGCGTCCCGGTGGCGTCGTCGGCTCCATGGGCGCGCCGGGCGGTTCCCGTCCCGGCGGCACGAAGGGTTCCGGACCCACCGGCGCGACCGGTGCGACCGGCGGACCGGTGGCCCCCGGGCACGGTGGCGGCACCGGCTCCTTCGACGTGACCGAAGCGCTGGCCGCCGGGCCGGCGGGAGCCGGCACCCGTCCGGGCACGGGGCCCGGCGACCAGCCGCGCCGCGACGACCTGCCGTTCTTCACGGACGAGGCTCAGGGTGGCCGCGACGGGGCACAGCCGGGGCAGGCCCCCCAGCCCGGTCAGCCCGGTCAGCCCGGTCACCGCGGACGGCCGGGTCCCGCGGGTCCGACCACCGGACCGGCGACCGGCTCGAGCCCGGTCGCCCCCCGGGCGGGCAAGGGCTCCGGCGCTCCCCCCGTTCCCGGTGGTCCCGGCCTCCCCGCACTCCCGGTCCGCCCCGGCGCCCAGTCGGGCCAGGCGGCCCAGGGCGCCCCCGCGCGCCCCGGCGCCCAGACGGCCCAGGGCGCCCCCGCCGGCTTCGCCGACCAGGACGGCGGCACGGGCGCGCCCGGCACCCCCGGCGGCGGTCTGAGCGACGACACCGCGATCCTCACCCCGCAGCGCCCCGCCCAGCCCGGCACCCCGGGCTACGGTCCCCGCCACGACAACGTCTCCGGGCACACCGTCACCAGCGGCATCCCGGTCGTCCCGCCGGACGCGGCCTTCGACGCCCCGGGCACCCCGTCCGGCGGCCCGCGGCCGTACACGCCCCCGAAGCTGCCCGAGCCGGTCTCCCCGCCCCCGGCGAGCTCCTCGAAGCCGGCGAAGAAGAAGGGGCGCAACAAGCTCGTCCTGCTCTGCGGCTGCCTGGTCTTCCTCGGCGGCGTCGCCTACGGCGCCGGACTGCTGATGAACCGCTCCGACGTCCCGAAGGGCACCACCGTGCTCGGCGTCGACATCGGCGGCGGCACCCGCGACGAGGCCGTCAAGAAGCTCGACGCGGCGCTCGACGACCGGCTGAACAAGCCGCTGCGGCTGTCGGTCGACGGCAAGACCGTCGAGCTGGAGCCGGACAACGCGGGTCTGCAGTTCGACACCGACGCCACCGTCGGGGCGGCCGCCGGCAGCGACTACAACCCGGTCAACGTCATCGGCTCCCTCATCGGCAACGAACGCGTCGTCGAGCCGGTCATGCCCGTCGACGAGGAGAAGCTGCAGGCCGCCCTGGAGGACGCCGCCGGCGGCTCCGGCTCGGTGACCGAGGGCTCGATCACGTTCGAGTCCGGCAAGGCCGTCCCGGTGTACCCCAAGGGGGGCCAGGGCGTCGACGTCGCCAAGGCGACCGACGTGGTGACGGAGGCGTACCGCACCCAGGTCGAGACCGGCAGGGCCGCCCCGGTGAGCGTCCCGACGTCCGCCCAGCAGCCGAAGGTCACCAAGGCCGAGGTCGACCGGATGATGAAGGAGTTCGCCGAGCCGGCGATGTCGGCCAACGTGACCGTGCAGACCGACGCGGCGCACTCGATCCCGATGAGCCCCGAGAAGTCGCTGTGGAAGTTCCTCGGGGTCCAGGCCGTCAACGGCAAGCTGGTCGACAAGCCCGACCTGAAGGCCCTCCAGGAGCTGTACGGCCAGACGTTCGACGACGTGCTCATCACCCGGGGCAACGGCGAGAAGACGGCCGTGACCCCCGAGGACGTCTACGGCGCCCTCCGCCTGGCGCTGACCAGCAAGACCGACCGCGTCGCCGTCATCGAGACGAACCCCAGCTGACCCGGTCCCCCCGTACGAGGGAGCGGCGATCGAGCCCGGCCACCGCCGCCACGGCGCCGATCAGGCACAGGATCCCCGTGACGACGACCGCGGAGTGCAGACCATTGACGAACGCCTGGCCGCTGCCCTCGACGACCGCGGCCCTGAGCTGTGCCGGCATGTCTGCGGAGACCGGGGCGATCCCCATCGTCACGGCGTCCTCGGCCTTCTCCAGACCGTGCGCCACGGAGGCGGGGACGCCCGCCCCGGTGAGCTCGCCGAACAGCGAGGAACCGACCTTGCCGGCGATCACGGTGACGAGCACGGAGGTGCCCAGCGCACCACCGATCTGCAGCATCGTGGACTGCAGGCCGGACGCCACACCGCCGTCCCGCACCGGCGCGTTGCCGATGATCGCGGCGGCCGTGGCGGGCAGCACGATGCCGACCCCGAGCCCCAGCGCGACGTACGGCGGCCACATCGTGGCGTAGGACGAGTCGGTGGTCCAGGTGAGCATGCCGAACATGGCGACGGCCGAGAGGACCAGGCCCAGCGGGATGGTGAGACGCGGGCCGAAGCGGGCGGTCAGCTGGGAGCCGAGAGGCGAGGCGGCCAGCGAGGCGAGCGACATCGGCAGCGTGCTGATGCCGGCCTCGACGGGCGTGTAGCCGCGTACGTTCTGCAGGTACAGCATGATGAAGAAGATGCCGCCGAGCATGACGAAGAAGTTCAGCCCGGTCATGACGGCGCCGGTGGTCAGCGACCGGTCGCGGAACAGGCGCATCGGCAGCAGCGGGTTCTCCTGCCGGGTCTCGTACCAGCCGAAGAGGACCAGCAGGACCAGGCCGAGGGCGATGGAGCCGAGGGTTCCGGCGGAGCTCCAGCCCCAGGTCTCGCCCTTCACGATGCCGAAGACGAGCGCGAGCAGACCCGCGGCGAGCACGACGACGCCGACGATGTCGAAGCCCCGCTCACCGGCGGGGTTCCTGGACTCGGTGAGGACGGCCGCGCTGAACAGCAGGGCGATGACGCCGATCGGCGCGTTCAGGTAGAAGACCCACGTCCAGTCGACGTGCTCGACGAGCAGACCGCCGATGATCGGGCCCAGCGAGGTCGAGACGGCCGAGACCATGCCCCAGATGCCGACCGCGAGCCCGAACTTCCCCGGCGGGAACACGGCGCGCAGGATGCCCAGGGTGTTGGGCATCAGGATGCCGCCGCACAGCCCCTGCAGGGCGCGGAAGAGGATGACGCCCTCGATGGAGCCGGCCAGACCGATGGCGACCGAGGTGACGACGAACCCGCCGACGCCGGCCAGGTAGTGGAAGCGCCGGCCGAACCGGTCGCCGAGCCTGCCGCCGAGGATCATCGAGGCGGCGAGCGCGAGCAGGTAGGAGTTGGTGACCCACTGCAGTTCCGCGGTGCTGGCCCCGAGGTCCTTGCCGATCGCCGGGTTGGCGATGGCGACGACGGAGCCGTCGAGCTGCACCATGAGCAGGCCGAACGACACGGCGATCAGTGCGAGCCAGGGGTTGCCCCGGCGCGCGGCGGAGTGATCCACGGACGTGGACGACATGGAGGAAGCCGTTCTTTCTCGAAGGGGACGAACGAAGGACGGGGGAGGGGCCGCGGTGTCCGGGCGCGTCCGGGCGCTCCACGGGCCCCGGGCCGCGGGACGGGCGCGGGGCGTGCGGGATCGCGGTCGGCGCCCCGCGCCGGCGTGATGGCCGGCGGGGAGGTCAGCGGGTCGCGGCGTGGAGGTGGTGCGCCAGTGCGTTCAGCGCACCGAGCGCCGAACCGAGCGCGTCCATCTCCCCGTCGGTGATGGACCGCAGTGCCTGGCCGAGGAGACGCTCCTCGAGCGCGCGCACCTCGGCGATCCGCCGGCGCGAGGTCGCGGTGAGGTGGAGGTGGGCGATCCGCTTGTCGGCGCCGTCCTGGCGGCGTTCCAGTTCGCCCCGCTCCGTGAGCTGGGAGACGAGCGCGCTGACGTTGTTGGGCTTCATCAGCAGCGCCGTGGCCGCCTCGCCCACCGTGGCGCCCTCGTGCCGCGCGACGAACCGCAGCAGCGCCAGCTGTCCCTCGGGCGGCTTCGGGTGGGGGTACTCGCTCCCGACCCGCCGCTCCAGCGCCCGGTGCAACGCGGGCAGACACGCCGTGAGCTCGGAAGCCACGTGCGCGATGCGCTGCTCGGGGGAGCCGGTACCGGACATGTACGCGAGCATAGGTATCAAGGCATACCTATGTCAAAGAAAGAGCCCCCGCGATCCGCGGGCAGTCGTGCCTCCCCCCAGCGCCTCAAGGGCCTGGGAGGTCCCCCCCAGGGCGATGGGGGTCCCCCCGATCGAGCGAAGCCGGGCGTGGGGGAGGGTGGGCTGGGGGTCCCCCTCTGGGGGAGGCACCCCGCAAACGCCGGGCTGCGCGAACCCCCCGGCCCACACCCGCGAACCCTCAGTTCAGCATCGCCCGCGCCGCGCGGGCCTCCCCCCGCACCTGCGCGGCCGCCGCCTCGTCCACCGCGGCGACCACCTCGGCGTACGCCTCCAGCTCCCCGGCCCCCGCCAGGAACTCCCCCCGCTGCACCAGCAACCGCGCCCGCTCGTACCGCAGCCGCGCCGCGTGCGACGGAAGCAGCAGCGACAGCTCCACCGCCCACAGCCCCACACCCGAGTGCTCGGGCCGCGCCGCCGACCACGCCCGGATGTTGTTCAGGACACGCAGGACGACGTCCAGCGTGCCGGCGGGCGTCAGCATCGACGCGTCCAGCGGCACCCCCGTCGCCCCGGCGACCAGCAGCTCCGCGTCGGGGCCGGTCAGCACCCGGCCCCCGTCGAAGGGGTCGGCGAGCACCTGCCCCTCCGCCTCCCCGAACCCGACGACGAAGTGCCCGGGCAGCGCCACCCCGTACACCGGCGCCCCCGCCCGCCGGGCCACCTCCATCCAGACCACCGACAGCAGGATCGGCAGCCCGCGCCGCCGCCGCAGCACCTCGTGCAGCAGCGACGACTCCAGCCGCCGGTAGTCGTCCGGAACGCCGTGGAAGCCGTACCGCTCGCCCAGCAGCTCCCGCAGCGCCAGTGCCCACGCGTGCGGCGAGCCGGGCCGGTAGGGCAGCTCGCCGGCCAGCCGGTCCAGCTCCACCTCCACGGCGTCCATGCCCGCCTCGTCCAGCGCGCCGTCCGCCTCCGCGCCGACCAGCAGGCACAGCGTGGACAGGTCCGGCCGCTCGCCGCGGGCCTCCTCGGCGAACCGCCGGCGCAGTTCCGCGGAGCGCTCGGGCGACGGGGGGTGCGGAGCGCGCATACCCGGTTCGTGCCCGCTCACGGCGCTCCGTCACCTGCCGGAGCCGACGATTCCGGCGCACGGTGGTGGTGGTACGCGTGGTGCGCGACGAAGCCCATGCGGTCGTACAGCGCCCGCGCTCCCGCGTTGTCGTCCTCGACCTGGAGCCAGGCGGCCGAGGCGCCCTCGTCCAGCGCCCGCCGGGCCAGCGCGGCCATCACGGCGGTCGCCAGCCCCCGCCGCCGCCGCGCCGGGTCCACCTCGACCGCCGCGAAGCCGGCCCACCGCCCGTCCACGACGCACCGCCCGATGGCGGCCGGCGCGTCCGTGCCGGCGCCCGGCACCGTGGCGAACCACACCGAAGGACCGCTCCCCAGCACCCGCAGGGCCACCTCGCCCACCCCCTTGCGCCGGTACCGGGCCAGCCACGCCTCGTCGGCCTCCCGCGACAGCACCACCCCGGACGGCTCCCCGCCCAGGTCGGCGACCGGAGCCAGTGCACCCACCCACAGCTCGGCGGTCACCTCCCGCACCCAGCCCCGCCGCTCCAGCTCCGCGCAGAGCTGCTCCTGCGCGCCCTCGGCACCGGTCGCGGTCTGGACGTACGCGGGCAGCCCCCGCGCGGCGTACCAGTCGCGCACGGCCGTCAGCGCGTCGTCGAGCGGCACGCCCGGGTCGCCGAGCGGCAGCACGGAGTTGGCCCGCCGCGTGAACCCCTCGGCGGCCCGCAGCTCCCACTCGCCCAGCCGCTCGCTCTCCACGGGCCGCCACGCCCGCGCGGAGACCCGGGCCAGTTCCTCGTACGAGGCCGCCGGACCCCGGCGACGCGCCGGGGCGGAGGGGATCACCTTGCCCGCGACCAGCGCGGACTCCGCGACGCGGACACTTTCCCCGCTCTTCCTTGTGATCCGCAGCACACCGTTGTCCCATGATGTGAGAACGCCGACCGTGTCGGTGAACTTCTCACCCGGGGGACCATGTTCGATCAAGCTCCGTATGGAGACCCGTTTTCCCACGTCAGCAGTGGTGATACGGACCTCGAGGCGCCCGGCGGCAGAGATTTCCACAGGTCAGTTCACCCCTCCTGTTCGGATCATGCCCAAGAACGGAGATACTAGGGGCGGGCATCGACGACGCCGCGCTCCCGCGCGCCAGGCGGCGGAGCCTGAGGAGGCCCGCCAGCGCCCTATCGAGGAGGAACGACAGCGTGACCTACGTCATCGCGCAGCCTTGTGTCGACGTGAAGGACAAGGCGTGCATCGAGGAGTGCCCGGTCGACTGCATCTACGAGGGCCAGCGGTCCTTGTACATCCACCCGGACGAATGCGTCGACTGTGGTGCCTGTGAGCCGGTCTGCCCGGTCGAGGCGATCTTCTACGAGGACGACACTCCTGAGGAGTGGAAGGACTACTACAAGGCGAACGTCGAGTTCTTCGACGAGCTCGGCTCGCCCGGCGGCGCCAGCAAGCTCGGTCTGATCGAGCGGGACCACCCGTTCATCGCCGCGCTGCCGCCGCAGGCGTAGCCGTTCCGCGAGAAGCGGCCCCGCATCGACGTGCCGCCCGGTCCCGTACGGTCCGATCCTCCCGATCGCCGTACGGGACCGAGGCGTTCTGCCGGACCAGAAAGTGAGCCCGTACCCGTGTCCGCAGTCTCCGACCGGCTGCCCACCTTCCCCTGGGACAAGCTGGAGCCCTACAAGAAGACGGCCGCCGCGCACCCCGACGGCATCGTCGACCTCTCGGTCGGCACGCCCGTCGACCCGGTGCCCGAGCCGATCCAGAAGGCCCTGATCGCCGCGGCGGACTCGCCGGGCTATCCCACGGTCTGGGGCACCCCGGAGCTGCGCGACGCGCTCACCCGCTGGGTGGAGCGCCGGCTGGGCGCCCGCGGGGTCACCCACCACCACGTCCTGCCGGTCGTCGGCTCCAAGGAACTGGTCGCCTGGCTCCCCACCCAGCTCGGACTCGGCCCCGGCGACAAGGTCGCCTTCCCGCGCCTGGCCTACCCGACGTACGAGGTCGGCGCCCGCCTCGCCCGCGCCGGGTACGAGGCCTACGACGATCCGACCGAGCTGGACCCGGCGGGCCTGAAGCTGCTCTGGCTGAACTCCCCGTCCAACCCGACGGGCCGGGTGCTGTCCAAGGAGGAGCTGACGAGGATCGTCGCCTGGGCCCGTGAGCACGGCGTCCTCGTCCTCTCCGACGAGTGCTACATCGAGCTGGGCTGGGAGGCCGACCCGGTCTCGGTGCTGCACCCCGACGTCAACGGCGGGTCGTACGACGGCATCGTCTCGGTGCACTCCCTCTCCAAGCGTTCCAACCTCGCCGGTTACCGCGCCGCGTTCCTGGCCGGCGACCCGGCGGTCCTCGGCCCGCTGCTGCAGATCCGCAAGCACGGCGGGATGATGACCTCCGCGCCGACCCAGGCGGCCGTGGTCGCGGCCCTGGGCGACGACGAGCACGTCCGCGTCCAGCGGGAGCGCTACGCGGCCCGCCGCACCGCCCTGCGCGACGCGCTGCTCGCCCACGGCTTCCGCATCGAGCACAGCGAGGCCAGCCTCTACCTGTGGGCCACCAGGGACGAGTCCTGCTGGACCACGGTCGCCCACCTCGCCGACCGCGGCATCCTGGTCGCCCCCGGCGACTTCTACGGCCCGGCGGGCGAGAACTTCGTCCGCGTGGCCCTCACCGCGACGGACGAACGCGTCCGGGCGGCAGTGCGGCGCCTGACGGCCTGAGGCGACCGCCGGCTTCAGGCGACCCGGCTGTGGGCAGTCGTTCCGCAGGGCGACGGGGGCACCTCCCATGCCCTTCGGGCGAGGGGGGAGGGTGGGCACAGCCACCAACGCCGGGTCACGGTCCGGCGAACGCCCACCGCGCCCCGGCACGGACACACGGAACGACGGGGCCCGGGAACATCCCCCGGACCCCGTCGCCGTGTCAAAGCCGGCCGCAGGCCGACCCTCAGCCGACCGGCAGCCCCTTCACGGGCGCGCCCTTGGTGAGGGACCCGGCAGCCTTCTTCACGGTCTTTCCGGCACCCGGCACCACCTCGCCGGTGCCACCCGTGGTCTTCGTGACGTCCCGCGTCACGTTGTCCACGGGGTTGCCGGCGGCCCCGTCCACAGCGGTCAGCCCGCCGAGGTTCGGGGTGGCCGGCAGCTCCGGAGCCGCACTGGCGGAACCGGCCGCGCCGACCCCGGCGGCCGCTCCCGCAGCGACGAGCAGCGCGGCACGGGCGATCCGACGGGTCAGGGGGAGGGACATGGTGCTCCTTCGACGGGAGAGAACGGTGACGCCGTGACTACCGCTCGACCGCCGGGAAGGTTGCGGCGGGGCAACGCAAAGAGTTGGCAATGCGTCGCATTATCGGCCGTACATGACGCCCACGGGTGACCTCCCGCACGCCTGCGCGGTCGAGCTACGGCATGGTCGTGATGGTCACGACCCCCGCGCCGTCCCCCGGGCCCTCGGCGCTCTTGCCGTCGTCCTCGGCCCCGCCGTCCGTCGGCCGCCACTGGCTGTCGGTGTTCCCGGCGGTCCACTCCCGTCCCGCGTACGACACCCGCTGGATGCGCAGCTCGGAGGCGTTGGCCACGGCCCAGTGGGCCAGCTGCCAGCCACGCGCCCCGGCGTCGGCTTCGGCGCCGGCGTCCTCCCCGGCCGCGACCGGAAGCCGCACGGTCCGCCCGTCGGAGACGCCGGAGTCCGCCGGAGCGCTCACCGGGGGTGCGGGGGTCGCCTCCACCTCGGCGGCGGCCGGCTCCAGCGCGTCCCGCCCGAAGTCCCGGGCCAGCGCGGTCCGCACCGCGTCCGCGCCCGCCGCCCGCGTCGCCGCCGGACGGCCCTCGCAGGTCAGCGTCGCCGCCGAGCGCCCGGTGAGGGCGGCGGCCAGCAGCGCGGCGTCCGGCTCGTGCTTGGCGTACGCCTGCGGGAAGCCGCTGCGCTGCACCCGCTGCGCGGCGACGGTGAGCGGCAGCCGGGTGTAGCCCGGCACCTCCTCCAGGTGCTCGTAGAACTTCTCCGCCGCGTACGCCGGGTCCATGATCTCCTTCGGCGTGCCCCAGCCCTGCGAGGGACGCTGCTGGAACAGGCCCAGCGAGTCACGGTCGCCGTAGTCGATGTTGCGCAGCGCCGACTCCTGCAGCGCGGTCGCCAGCGCGATCGTCACGGCCCGCTCGGGCAGCTCGCGCGCGGTGCCCACGGCGGTGATCGTCGCCGCGTTCACCGCCTGCTCGGGCGTGAACTCGTACGTCGCCCCGTCGCCCCTGCCCGACACGACCTCGCAGCCCGGACCACCGGTGCCCCCGGTGTCGTACTGCACCACGACGTATCCGGCGACCGCGGACAGCACCACAAGACCCGCGCTCCAGCGGGAGAGACGGCCGCGACGCGTGCGCTGGGAAGGAAGGGACGGCTCTGGCACGCGTACAAGGTACTGGAGAGTACGGTTCCTTGTGTGCCGGGTGCGGACAGTCGGTCGGGCCCGGCGGGTTAGGGTCGACGGCATGGCCGACACCCCGCTTGACCTCACCCTGGACGCCGCGCGCCTGACCGCGCAGCTCGTCGACTTCCCCTCCGTCAGCGGCACCGAGAAGCCGCTCGCGGACGCGATCGAGAACGCGCTGCGCGCCCTGCCCCACCTCACGGTCGACCGGTACGGCAACAACGTGGTGGCCCGCACGCGGCTGGGCCGCCCGGAGCGGGTGATCCTCGCCGGCCACATCGACACGGTCCCGATCGCGGACAACGTCCCCTCCCGGCTCGACGACGACGGCGTGCTCTGGGGCTGCGGCACCTGCGACATGAAGTCCGGCGTGGCCGTCCAGCTGCGCATCGCGGCCACGGTCCCCGCGCCCAACCGCGACCTGACCTTCGTCTTCTACGACAACGAGGAGGTCTCCGCCGACCTCAACGGCCTGAAGCACGTGGCCGAGGCGCACCCCGAATGGCTGGAGGGCGACTTCGCGGTGCTGCTGGAACCCTCCGACGGACAGGTGGAGGGCGGCTGCCAGGGCACGCTGCGGGTGCTGCTGAAGACCACGGGCGAGCGCGCCCACTCCGCGCGGAGCTGGATGGGCTCCAACGCGATCCACGCCGCCGCCCCGATCCTCGCCCGCCTGGCCGCCTACGAACCGCGCTATCCGGTGATCGACGGACTGGAGTACCGCGAGGGCCTGAACGCGGTCGGCGTCTTTGGCGGAGTGGCCGGCAACGTCATCCCCGACGAGTGCGTCGTCTCCGTGAACTTCCGCTACGCCCCGGACCGCAGCGAGGAGGAGGCCCTCGCCCACGTCCGCGAGGTCTTCGCGGACTGCGGGGTGAGCGAGTTCGTCGTCGACGACCACAGCGGCGCGGCGCTGCCCGGCCTGTCCCACCCGGCCGCGGCGGCCTTCATCGAGGCGGTGGGCGGCACCCCGCAGCCCAAGTACGGCTGGACGGACGTCTCCCGCTTCTCGTCACTGGGCATCCCGGCGGTCAACTACGGCCCCGGCAACCCCCACTTGGCGCACAAGCGGGACGAGCGCGTGGACACCGCGAAGATCCTCGCGGGGGAGGAACGGCTGCGGTCCTGGTTGACGGCGTGACACGAACGGGGTTTGCGGCGCGGTGCGCCGGACATGCTCAGGTCCCTCGTACGTAACCCGCGTGGATCTACGCTGAGGTGGTACCACCAGCGAACGGAGGGAGCGCACATGGCTACCGGCAACCCCGAGGGGAAGCAGCAGCCGCCGGAGGAGAAGCGCCTGGGGCCGGTCCTCCGCCGGCGGGGCCAGGTGCAGGCGAGCACCACCGACCAGCGGCTGCTGGACGAGCGCGCGCCCACGGACTGGGTCCACACCGACCCCTGGCGGGTGCTGCGCATCCAGTCGGAGTTCATCGAGGGCTTCGGCACGCTCGCCGAACTCCCGCCCGCCATCAGCGTCTTCGGCTCGGCGCGCACACCGGTGGACACGCCGGAGTACGAGGCCGGCGTCCGGCTCGGCCGGGGCCTGGTCGACGCGGGCTTCGCGGTGATCACCGGCGGCGGTCCGGGAGCCATGGAGGCGGCCAACAAGGGCGCCTGCGAGGCGAAGGGCGTCTCGGTCGGCCTGGGCATCGAACTCCCCTTCGAGCAGGGGCTGAACCCCTACGTCGACATCGGCCTGAACTTCCGGTACTTCTTCGTCCGCAAGATGATGTTCGTCAAGTACGCCCAGGGCTTCGTGGTCCTGCCCGGCGGCCTCGGCACCCTGGACGAACTCTTCGAGGCGCTGACCCTCGTCCAGACCCAGAAGGTCACCCGCTTCCCCATCGTCCTGTTCGGCACGGACTACTGGGGCGGTCTGGTCGACTGGCTCCGCCACACGGTCATCGCCCAGGGCAAGGCGGCGGAGAAGGACCTCCTGCTGTTCCACGTCACGGACGACGTGGAGGAGGCGGTGGCCCTGGTCTCGAAGGAGGCGGGCCGCTAGGGGCCTTGGAGGCCCTCCGGGGGCGTCCCTCCGACGTACCGAGTCGGGCGGCGGGTGGGCGGAGGCCGGGGGCCCGGGGCGGAGCCTCCGAGGGACGGGACGGGACGGGAAGGGGCGGCGGGGGCGGAAAGATCCCCGCCACCCATCGCCGCGCCCCCTACGCCAGCCCCCTCCGGGCCACGGCCGGCTCCCGCTCCCCGGCGATGGCCGACACCATGTCCAGCACCTGCCGGGTCTCGGCCACCTCGTGCACCCGGTACACCCGCGCCCCCAGCCACGCCGACACCGCCGTGGTCGCCAACGTCCCCACCACCCGCTCCTTCACCGGCCGGTCCAGCGTCTCCCCCACGAAGTCCTTGTTGGACAGGGACACCAGCACCGGCCACCCCGTGCCGACCATCTCCCCCAGCCGCCGGGTCGCCTCGAGGCTGTGCCGCGTGTTCTTCCCGAAGTCGTGCCCCGGATCGATCATCACCGACTCCCGCGGCACCCCCAGCGAGACCGCCCGCTCCGCCAGCCCCACGGTCACCTCGAGGATGTCGGCCATGACGTCGTCGTACGTCACCCGGTGCGGCCGCGTCCGCGGCCGGGCACCGCCCGCGTGGGTGCACACCAGCCCCGCGCCGTACCGCGCGGCGACCTCCGCGAGCCGCGGATCGACCCCGCCCCACGCGTCGTTCAGCACGTCCGCGCCCGCCTCGCACACGGCCTCGCCGACCTCGTGCCGCCAGGTGTCCACGCTGATCACGACGTCCGGGAAGCGCCGCCGCACCTCGGCGACGAAGCCGACCGTCCGCCGCGCCTCCTCCTCGGCCGTGACCTCCTCGCCCGGCCCGGCCTTCACCCCGCCGATGTCGATGATCGCGGCGCCCTCCGCCACCGCCTGCTCCACCCGCGCGAGCGCCGGCTCGTCGCGGAACGTGGCGCCCTGGTCGTAGAAGGAGTCCGGGGTCCGGTTCACGATCGCCATGATGACCCGCTCGTGCGGTGCGAATTCCCGCCTGCCCAGCCTGAGCATCCCCTGTGACCTCTTCCTCGTACGAACCCGTTCCGGGCCGCCTTCGAACGCCCGGCGGCCCCGACTGCCAGACTCGCATGGCACGATCGGAGCCACACATCCGACTCCGACTCGTCCGACCGTGGGGGCCCCGGCGATGGTTATGTTCCTGTTCCTGGTCGTCGCGCTCGCCGTGGTGGTCGCCGCGGTGACCCTCGCCGTGGTGGGCGGCGGCGACAGCGCCCCGCTGCCCGAGGCGGCTCCCGAGCACCTGCGGGACGCCCTGCCGCCGGACCGGCCGCTCAGCCGTGCGGACGTGGACGGCCTGCGCTTCCCGCTCGCCGTCCGCGGCTACCGCATGGCCGACGTGGACGACGCCCTCGGCCGCCTCGGCGCCGAACTCTCCGAACGCGACGCCCGGATCGCCGACCTGGAGTCCGCGCTGGCAGGCGCCCGCGCCGCCGCGGCCCGCCCCTCCCTGGAGAAGCCCGCCCCGCACCGTGAGGACGAGCAGCCGTGAGCGCGGAAGCAACCGCCCCCGCCGGCCCGGACGGCCTGCCGCGCTGCCCCTGGGCCCTGTCCGCCCCGGACTACGTGACGTACCACGACGAGGAGTGGGGCCGCCCGGTCCACGGCGACGACGCCCTCTTCGAGCGCCTCAGCCTGGAGGCGTTCCAGTCCGGTCTGTCCTGGATCACCATCCTGCGGCGCCGCCCCGGCTTCCGCGCCGCCTTCGCCGGCTTCGAGATCGCCGCGGTCGCGGAGTTCACCGACACCGACCGCGAGCGCCTGCTGGCCGACGCGGGCATCATCCGCAACCGCGCCAAGATCGACGCGACCCTCGCCAACGCGCGCGAGCTGGCCGGGTGGGCGCCCGGCGACCTGGACGCCCTGATCTGGTCCCACGCCCCCGACCCGGCCGGCCGCCCGGCGCCGAAGACCCTCGCCGAGGTCCCCGCGGTGACCCCGGAGTCGACGGCCCTGTCCAAGGCCCTGAAGAAACGGGGCCTGCGCTTCGTCGGCCCGACCACGGCGTACGCCCTGATGCAGGCCTGCGGACTGGTCAACGACCACTTGGAGACATGCGGAGCGAGAAGCGCCCGGTAAGGGGCGCGGGGCTGTGTCGATGTGCGGCTCCGCCGCGTGGGCGCGATCAACCACAACGCAGCCGCAGCCCCCGGCGCAGCCGTAGCCCCGAGCTCACCGGCCCAGGTACCGGGGCTTCTCCTTGTTCACGAACGCCCGCACCGCGATCGCGTGGTCCTCCGAGGAGCCCGCCCGGGTCTGCAGCTCGTCCTCCTTCTCCAGCGCCTCCTCCAGCGAGTGGCTCAGCCCGTACGCCACGGACTCCTTCAGCGCCGCGTACGCCACCGTCGGACCCTCGGCCAGCGCCCGCGCCACTTTCTCCGCCTCCGCGCGCAGCTCCGCCGCCGGGACCAGCCGGTTGGCGATGCCCAGGTCGTACGCCTCCTGCGCGGAGACGCTGCGCGGGAAGAGCAGCAGGTCGGTGGCGCGCCCGGGGCCGATCACGCGCGGCAGCGTCCAGGAGATCCCGGAGTCCGCGGTCAGCGCGACCCCGGCGAACGAGGTGTTGAACGCCGCCGTGTCCGCGACGATCCGGTAGTCCGCGGCCAGCGCGAAGCCGAAGCCGGCGCCCGCCGCGACCCCGTTCACCGCCGCGACCACCGGCTTCGCGGCCCCGGCGATCGCCTTCACGATCGGGTTGTAGTGCTCGCGCACCGTGCTCATCGTCCGCCCCGAACCGGTCTCCCGGTCCTCGATCAGCAGCCCGATGTGCTCCTTGAGGTCCTGCCCGACGCAGAACGCCCGGTCCCCGGCGGCGGTCAGCAGCACGGCCCGTACGGCGTCGTCGTCCGCGGCGGACCGGACCGCGTCCCGGAGGGCGACCTTCGCCGCGACGTTCAGCGCGTTCATCGCCTCCGGGCGGTTGAGCGTGATCGTCGCGAGCCCGTCGCTCACCTCGTAGAGCACGGTGTCGGCCATGGCGTATCCCTCCGTGTGGCGGCTCGGGACCTACCGGCCGGTACGTCCCCGTCTGCAGGACAGCATGACGGAGATCACCGACCGTGGCGGGTGGCCGGCGTGTGACCTGCGTCAAACAATTCCCGCCCGTTTCCGATCGGCGGAGGTGGGCGCGGCGGAGAAGTATCGCAGCCACATCGCCGAATTGAGTGGTTTTGCTCGCGTGCGTTGCCCAAGCGATGCCGAACGATGTTGGTCATCGGGTCCCGCCATGCGGGATAATGGCCTGGAAGCAATGTGTTCGATGCCGGTGGCGTGTGTCCTGCTTCAAGGACCGCAGGTGCCCTTCAGTGGGCCGTCGGCTAGACGGTTGAGCTGGGTTTCAGGAAGGGGAACGAGCATGGCGGCCATGAAGCCGCGGACGGGCGACGGCCCGCTCGAGGTGACCAAGGAGGGGCGGGGCATCGTCATGCGCGTTCCGCTCGAAGGCGGCGGTCGGCTCGTCGTCGAGCTGACCCCGGATGAGGCCGACGCGCTCGGCGACGCCCTCAAGAAGGTCGTCGGCTGACGCGCAAGCGACCATACCCCTTCAGCCGCCCCGGCGCCGCACGCGGTGCCGGGGCGGCTGTTTCGCGCACCGGCGACGGGCCGCGACCGCGTCCGCCGGTCACCGCTTGACGGCGCAGAGGAGCCCGTCCCCCACCGGCAGCAGCGACGACACCAGGTCCGTGCTCTCGCGCAGGGTCCGCACCAGCTCCCGCAGCCGCAGCACCTCCGTGGGCTGCGGCCCGGAGTCCACCGTGCGTCCGTTCGCGAAGATCCCTTCGAAGGCGACCAGGCCACCCGGACGCAGCAGACGCAACGATTCGGCGAGATAGTCCTGGTACTCCTGCCGGTCGCCGTCGCAGAAGACCAGGTCGTAACCGGCGTCCGCGAGACGGGGCAGGACGTCCAGCGCGCGGCCCGGGATGAAGCGGGCCCGGTTCCCGGCGAAACCGGCGTCGCGGAAGGCCTGGCGGGCGGACTGCTGGTGCTCCGGTTCCTGGTCGACCGTGGTCAGCACCCCGTCCGGCCGCATCCCGTGCAGCAGGTGGATCCCGGAGACCCCGCAGCCGGTGCCGATCTCCGCGACCGCCTTGGCGTCCACACTGGCGGCGAGCAACCGCAGCGCCGCGCCCGTGCCGGGCGACACCGAGCGCAGCCCCGCGTCACGGGCCCGGTCACGGGCCCAGAGCAGTGCCTCGTCCTCGGCGACATAGGCGTCGGCGAACGCCCAGCTCGTCTGCCGGTTGGCGGTAATGACCCTCTCCTGTCCCCGTGGATGCCTGGGCGTGACTGTATCCGTTGGCGTCGGGAACCCGCAGATGGGACCGGTCGTTTACAAGGACGAGCAAGTGGCGCGTGCCGTGACGGGGGGCGGGGAGTGGCCGAGGACGCCGAGCAAGTGCTGACGCAGCCGTACGAGCCGTGGCAGCCCAGATCAAATTCTCGTAAAACCGCTTATCCGGAGCTAACGGGCGAGGTGGCTATGGTAGGGGCTCCACTGGACACCACCAGAGCCGATAGGGGAGGTGCGGCTGCGCCTGTGGATCGCGGAGGAGCGCTGCGGCGCTTCCTCGGATCGGCGGGCAGGCCGAAATCCGTGAACGACACCGCTGCTGACCACCACCGCGCCGGCGACCCGGCCCAGACCGCGACTTTCTCCACCGACGCGGACGGGCAGGCGTGGACTCCGCCCACCTGGGAGGAGATCGTCAGCATGCACAGCGGCCGGGTCTACCGGCTCGCCTACCGCCTCACCGGCAACCAGCACGACGCCGAGGACCTCACCCAGGAGGTCTTCGTCCGCGTCTTCCGCTCCCTGTCGACGTACACGCCGGGCACCTTCGAGGGCTGGCTGCACCGCATCACCACCAACCTCTTCCTGGACATGGTCCGCCGCAAGCAGCGCATCCGCTTCGACGCGCTCGGCGACGACGCGGCCGAGCGGCTGCCCAGCAAGGAGCCCACGCCGCAGCAGGTGTTCAACGACGCCCACTTCGACGCGGACGTCCAGCAGGCCCTCGACACCCTGGCCCCCGAGTTCCGCGCCGCCGTCGTCCTGTGCGACATCGAAGGCCTGTCGTACGAGGAGATCGCGGCCACCCTGGGCGTCAAGCTCGGCACCGTCCGGTCCCGGATCCACCGCGGCCGTTCCCAGCTGCGCAAGGCCCTCGCGCACCGCTCGCCCAAGGCGCGCGCGGAGCGCCGCTCCTTCGTGCCGCGTGTTCCCGCACTGGGAGGAGGGGGCGCGAGCGCGTGAGCGGTTCACAGCCGAAGTCCTCCGAGGGACACCTCGCAGAGCAGCACCTGGGAGACCGACTCTCCGCCCTGGTGGACGGAGAGCTCGGTCATGACGCGCGTGAGCGCGTACTGGCGCACGTCGCCACCTGCGCGAAGTGCAAGGCGGAGGTGGACGCGCAGCGCCGTCTGAAGAGCGTCTTCGCCCAGGCGGCGCCCCCGCCGCCGTCCGAGAGCTTCCTGGCCCGCCTCCAGGGGCTGCCGGCCGGGGGCGACCTCGGTGACGGCGGCCCGCCGCTGGGCGGCGGAGGGCTGCCGGGCGGTACGTCCGGGCGGTTCGGCGGCGGCTCCGGGGTCTTCGGGACCAGGCGGAGCGAGCGCTTCGAGTTCGCCTACGCGCCCGTCCGGCGGCACGAGTCCGCACTGCCGGCCGCCGCGGGCGGCCGGGGCTTCGCCCTCCACGACGTCAGCCGCCACGAGGCCGACCGGCCGTCCTCCCGCGGGCTGCGGTTCGCGTTCGTCGCCGCCGGGGCGGTGTCGCTGGCCGCGATCGCGCTCGGCGGGGTCACCACGAGCACGCCCACCGACACCGAGGCGCGCGGTGCGGGCAAGGGCAGCAACGTCACGCCGATGCGCACGCAGGGCACGGGCGCGGCGATGCCCGAGTCCCAGCGGCGCCGTGCCGTGGGACCGCTGCTGGGCCAGAGCGCGCCCGCGGACACCCCGGCCGCCCCGACCGCGGTCTCCGCGCCGCTGCTGCCCGGGATCCCGGCGCCGACGGAGCGCCACCCCGCGCCGGGCACGCCGATGCCGGGCGGTGCGACGGCCGTGTCCCCGCTGATACGACCGCTCACCTCGACCCCGCCGCTCACCCTGACCACGTGGGCCGTCTCCACCGGGCTCAAGGCCCCCGGCCTCGTCGCCGCCGGTCCGACGCCGGTCCCCACGCCGACGTCCCGCTGAGCCGTCCAGTGCGCGGGGGCGCGCGAACCTGATTGAATCCAGGGGGCGCGCCCAGGCCCAGCCGGGTGCCGAGCCTGTAGTTTCGCGGCCACCGCCGTCGCGCGGTGCCGTGTCCAGCCGTGGGGAGAGCATGAACGAGGGGAAGCCGGGCCCAGCGGGGGAGGAGCCGACCACGCGTCCCGAGGGACACGACGGCGACTTCGAACTGGCCCGTCCGGACCGCGCATCGGCTGTCGCCGACGCCGACGGCCACCGGGGCGACTACGAACTGGACCGCCCCCTGCGGTCCGAGGGCCTCGACGACCACCCCGACGAGCCCGCCCCCGATGCCCCCGCCCCCACGGCCCCCGGCACCCCTACCGACGAGCCCGCCGGGTCCCCGCCCCCGGCCGTCCCGGCCGCCGAGACCTTTGCCGAATCTCCGTCTCCGGCCGTCCCGGCCTCCGGCACCTCCGTGGGGTCCGCGTCTCCGGCCGTCCCGGCTTCCGGCACTTCCGCGGGGTTCCAGCCCCCGGCCTCCGACGCCTCGGGCGGGTCTCCGTCCTCGGCCGTTCCGGCCCCCGGCACCTCCGCCGGGTCCGCGTCCCCCGCCGTCCCCGCACCCGGGGGCTGCGAGCCGTCGCCGGTGGCTTTCGAGGCCTCCGCCTCCGAGCGGCAGAAGCCCCTGCACGACCCCGATCCCTACAGCACCCCGCCGTACGGCGAGCCGGGCCCCTGGGCGCCCGCCCCGCCCGTACAGCACCCGGCGACGACACCCGCGCACGGCATGGCGCTCGCGGCCCCTCCCGCGACCCCGCACACCGCACCCACGCCGCACGGTACGCCCCCGGCACCCCCCGCGGGCCCGGGTACGGCACCGCAGGGCATGCCCGCACCGCACGGTGCCCCCACCGTGACGGACGCGGGGGCGCACGGGGCTTCCACGGCGCCCGCCATTCCCGCGCAAGCGCACCCGGACACCCGGGTGCTCCCGGCCCAGGACACCCCGGCCGCCGACCCCTGGGGACGTTACGACCCCTGGGCGGCCGTCCAGGCCGCGCCGTTGCAGCAGGCCGGGCACGCCGTGGCCGGCAGGAAGCGGCGGCGCGGCCGGACGCTCGTCGGGGCCGCCCTGCTGCTCGCGCTCGTGTCCGGCGGCATCGGCGGGATCGTCGGCACGTACCTGGAGCGCAACGGCGGCGTGGGCACCGTGGAGCTGCCGCAGGCCAGCGAGGAGGCGTCGGGACGCGACCCCGGCAGTGTCGCCGGAATCGCCGCACAGGCGCTGCCCAGCGTCGTCACCCTGCACGTCAGCGGCGCCGGCGAGGCCGGCACCGGCACCGGCTTCGTGCTCGACGGGCGCGGCCACATCCTCACCAACGACCACGTCGTCGGACCCGCCGGGGACGACGGCGAGATCACCGTCACCTTCCACAGCGGCGACACCGCCGAAGCCACCGTCGTGGGCCGGGACAGCGGCTACGACCTCGCCGTCGTGAAGGTGAAGGGCGTCAGCGGACTCACCCCCCTGCCCCTCGGCAACTCCGACAACGTGCGGGTCGGCGACCCCGTCGTCGCCATCGGCGCCCCCTTCGACCTGGCCGGCACCGTCACCTCCGGCATCATCAGCGCCAGGGAGCGGCCCATCACCGCCGGCGGCGAGAAGGGCGACGGCAGCGACGTGTCGTACGTCGACGCCCTGCAGACCGACGCGCCGATCAACCCCGGCAACTCCGGTGGCCCCCTGCTCGACGCCAAGGCCCGGGTGATCGGCATCAACTCGGCCATCCGCTCCGCCGACGGCGGCGCCGACCCGGACGCCGGCCAGGCCGGCTCCATAGGATTGGGCTTCGCCATCCCCGTCAACCAGGGCAAGCGCGTCGCCGAGGAGCTGATCAACACCGGGAAGGCCACCCACCCGGTGATCGGCGTCACCCTCGACATGGAGTACGGCGGCGACGGCGCCCGCGTCGCCGCCAAGGGCAGTGACGGCGGGCCCCCGGTCAGCACCGGCGGCCCCGGCGACCGGGCCGGGATCGAGGCCGGCGACGTCATCACGGAGGTCGACGGCCGGCGCGTCCACTCCGGTGAGGAACTCATCGTCAAGACCCGCGCCCACCGCCCCGGCGACCGCCTCGAGCTCACCCTGGAGCGGGACGGCGACGAGCGGACGGTCACCCTGACGCTCGGTTCCTCGGAAGGCGACTGAGGCAGATGGGCCCTCGGGGCGGTACCGGTCGCACGGGATGGCCGGGTACCGTGGACCCGGCCCGGACCACGGAAGACCGCAGGCCGCCCCGAGGACCGAGGACCGAAGGCATCGCGAGGAGCTTCAGGTGTTCAATGACATAGGACCGCTCGAGCTGGTGACGCTCATCGTCCTCGCCGTGCTCGTCTTCGGTCCGGACAAGCTCCCCAAGGTCATCCAGGACGTGTCACGCACGATCCGGAAGATCCGGGACTTCTCGGAGAGCGCCAAGCAGGACATCCGGCAGGAGCTCGGCCCGGAGTTCAAGGACTTCGAGTTCGAGGACCTCAACCCCAAGACGTTCATCCGCAAGCAACTGGACAACGACGACCTGGGGCTCAAGGAGATCCGTAGCGGCTTCGACCTGAAGAAGGAGATGGCCGAGGTCGCGGACGCCGTCCACGGCCGCGACACCGACTCCTCCCCGTCCTCCGCCTCCGGCTCCACCGGCGGCCGTGTGGACATGACCAAGAAGCCCGAGACGCCGGCGGTGGACTCCCGTCCGCCCTTCGACGCGGACGCCACCTGAGCCGGCCGCACCGGGACGCGCACCCCGCGGACGTGACGCGTTTCATACTCCACCCGGGCCGCGCACGGCCTGATCAGGGCGTCCGTGCGGCCCACTCGCCGGGCGGTTTCCCGGCCCATGGCGTCAAGGTGGCTATGCTGCCGAGTTGTTGTGCGGAGCGGACGAGTACGCCTGAAGGGGGGCGGGCCGCCCGGTCCGACGAGAGCGAGGAGGCGTCCGGGCAATGGAGACGACGAGTCGGGCAGTCGCGCAGGCGCCGGCCGCGGAGGACGGACAGCACGTCCCCTCCGCCCGGCGTACGGTCGACGACTACCTGCGTGCGCCCTTCCCCTGGTACGGCCTCGACGAGGCCTTCACGGGGCCGCGCTGGCTGATGCAGGTCGGACGGGCGGCCGACGGAGCCGTCGAGCACGGATCGGTCGGGCACGGCGACGAGCCCTCGGTGCGCAGCGAGTACACCGCCGGGACCGACCAGGAGACCAAGGAGAGGTTCGCGGTCGTGGTGACCGTGGCCGCCAACCCGGTGCGCCGCAGCGCCGACGGCACCGGTCTGCTGGAGGCCACCTCGGTCTCCTCCGCCGCCTGGCTCGCCGGGGTGGGGCTGCTCTCCTTCACCTGGCCCGGCCAGATGGACCACTCCCTGCGCGACGACTGGCTGGAGCAGCAGACGGAGACGGCCTGGGTCCTCGCGGACGACCTGGAGGGGGAGGACTGGTCGACGCTGTCCCTGCCCGTGGACGGGGTGCCGACGCCGTTCCACTACCGGGAGTCCGAGTTCGGCTGGGTGCTCGCCGGTTCCACGCAGGCGGGCGTGCACGTGGGCGCGTACGGCAGGGGCATGAGCGCGTACGGCCTCGGCTTCTCCGCGGTGAAGGACATCTCCGCGTACGACGCCTGAGCGAGTGCGCGCGGGGGCGCCGTCCGCACCGGACGGCGCCCCCGCGCGCAGGAACCCTCAGAACTTGTTGCGCGGGGTGATCCCCAGGGACATGCCCGACAGGCCCCGCTGCCGCCCGCCCAGCTTGCCGGCGATGGCACGGAGCGCCGAGCCCGCCGGGGACTCCGGGTCCGACAGCACCACGGGCCTGCCCTCGTCGCCGCCCTCGCGCAGCCGGACGTCGATCGGGATGGCGCCGAGCACCGGGACGTTCGCCCCGGTCGTACGGGTCAGGCCGTCGGCGACCGTCTGGCCGCCGCCCGTGCCGAAGACGTCGACCATCTCGCCGCAGTGCGGGCAGGGCAGGCCGGACATGTTCTCGACCACGCCGACGATCTTCTGGTGCGTCTGCACGGCGATGGAGCCCGCCCGCTCGGCCACCTCGGCCGCCGCCTGCTGGGGCGTGGTGACGACGAGGATCTCGGCGTTCGGCACCAGCTGGGCGACGGAGATCGCGATGTCGCCGGTGCCGGGCGGCAGGTCCAGGAGCAGCACGTCCAGGTCGCCCCAGTACACGTCCGCCAGGAACTGCTGGAGCGCGCGGTGCAGCATCGGGCCGCGCCACACCACCGGCGCGTTGCCCGGGGTGAACATGCCGATGGAGATGACCTTCACGCCGTTCGCCGACGGCGGCATGATCATGTTCTCGACCTGGGTGGGACGTCCGTCGGCGCCCAGCATGCGCGGCACCGAGTGGCCGTAGATGTCGGCGTCCACGACGCCGACCTTCAGCCCGTCGGCCGCCATCGCCGCCGCCAGGTTCACCGTCACCGACGACTTGCCGACGCCGCCCTTGCCGGACGCGACCGCGTAGACCCGGGTCAGGCTGCCCGGCTTGGCGAAGGGCACCTCGCGCTCGGTCTGGCCGCCGCGCAGGGCGGCCGCCAGCTCCTTGCGCTGCTCGTCGCTCATGACGTCCAGCGTCACGTCGACCCGGGTGACGCCCTCGACCCGGGAGACCGCGTCCGTCACGCGCTGCGTGATCGTGTCCCGCATGGGGCAGCCGGAAACCGTCAGGTACACGGTGACCGCGACCGCACCGTCCGCGCCGATCTCCACCGATTTGACCATCCCGAGCTCGGTGATGGGCCGGTTGATCTCGGGGTCGTTCACCGTCGCCAGTGCCTCGCGCACCGCGTCTTCCGTAGCCATAGGGACGATGGTACGGCTCCGGGTACACCCGCCGGTAAGGACGTCAGCGGTCGTCTGCGTCACGTCCCGGCGGGCGTTCCGCCCGCATCGCCGGGAAAGGGCCCTGGTGGTCCTTGTGCCCGTTCTGCCGCCCCTCCAGCTCCTTGACCATGTCCTGGAGCTCGGAACGGATCCAGTCCCGCGTGGCCACCTCCCCGAGCCCGATCCGCAGGGCGGCGATCTCCCGGGTCAGGTACTCGGTGTCCGCGATCGACCGCTCGTTCTGCTTGCGGTCCTGCTCCAGGTTGACCCGGTCCCGGTCGTCCTGCCTGTTCTGCGCGAGCAGGATCAGCGGAGCCGCGTAGGAGGCCTGCAGGGACAGCATCAGGGTCAGGAAGATGAACGGGTACTCGTCGAAGCGCAGCTCCTTCGGCGCGGACACGTTCCACACCACCCACAGGATGATGGCGACGGTCATCCAGACGATGAACCGCCCGGTGCCCAGGAACCGCGCGATGCGCTCCGAGAGCCGTCCGAAGGCCTCCGGGTCCCACTCGGGCAGGATGCGGCGCCGGGGAGGGCGTGGCTGGTCCAGACGGGGCGTGCGCGGCCGCCCGGCGGCCGTGGCGCCCGCCGGTACGCGCTCGCGCACGCCCTCGCGCTCAGGAGCCATCGGTCACCACCCCCTCGTCGAGCTGGAACTCGGTCTCCCGCCAGTCCTCGGGCAGCATGTGGTCCAGTACGTCGTCCACCGTCACCGCGCCCAGCAGCGAGCCGGCCTCGTCGACCACGGGCGCCGCCACCATGTCGTACGTGGCGAAGAACCCGGCGACCACGGGCAGCGCCGCGTCCGGGTCCAGGGGCTGCAGGTCGGCGTCCAGGATCGAGCCGACCAGCGTGTACGGGGGGTCGCGCAGCAGGCGCTGGAAGTGGACCGTGCCCAGGTACTTGCCGGTGGGCGTCTCCTCCGGCGGGCGGCAGACGTAGACCTGCGCGGCGTGCGCCGGGGAGAGGTCCGGCTCGCGGATCCGGGCGAGGGCGTCCGCGACGGTCGCGTCGGGCCGCAGCACGATCGGCTCGGTCGTCATCAGACCGCCCGCCGTGTGCTCCTCGTACGACATCAGGCGCCGCATGTCGGCCGCGTCGGCGGGCTGCATCAGGCTCAGCAGCCGCTCCTTGTCCGCCTCGGGCAGCTCGCCGAGCAGGTCGGCCGCGTCGTCGGGGTCCATGGCCTCCAGGACGTCGGCGGCGCGCTCCTCCTTCAGCTTGCCGAGGATCTCGATCTGGTCGTCCTCGGGCAGCTCCTCCAGCACGTCGGCGAGCCGGTCGTCGTCGAGGGCGGCGGCCACCTCCGCGCGCCGCTTGGGGGAGAGGTGGTGCAGGACGTTGGCGAGGTCGGCGGGGCGCAGCTGCTCGAAGGTGGCGAGCAGGTTCTCGGCGCCCTGCCCCTGCTCCTCCAGGGAGAACCCGGTGACCGCGGACCACTCGACGGTCAGCGCCTCGCCCTTGCCGCGCCGGAACGCGCCGCCCTTCCTCCCCTTGCGCACGAACACCCGGTCGATCTCCCACTCGCGGCGGGCGGGGAGCTGATGCACCGACAGGTCGAGGACGGTGACCTCCTCGCCGCTCTCCACGAGCGTCACCCGCCGGTCGAGCAGTTCGCCGAAGACGAGCCGCTCGGTGGGCCGTTGCTCGAAGCGCCGCACGTTGAGCACCCCGGTCGTGATGACCTGGCCCGCCTGCACGGCGGTCACCCGGTTCATGGGCAGGAAGATGCGGCGGCGGGTGGAGAGTTCGACCACCAGGCCGAGCAGTCTCGGCGGACGCCGGCCCGGCCGCAGGATGACCACCAGATCGCGCACGCGCCCCACCTGGTCGCCGGCCGGGTCGAAGACGGCGACACCGGAGAGGTGTGAGACGAAGAACCGGGGGGCGCCCCCTGCCATGGCCGCCACTCCTTTCCGTGCGGGTGTTCTCGTCGCGGGTACCGCCTGCTGCGCTCGTGTTCCGAATTGCCCGCTCGGGTGGGCTTCAGGCTAGCCCGTACCGATCGGCCGTGCGCCGGCAGCCGGTCCGGACGGACTGGCTCCGCCCGGTCCACCCGGCCCCGGTACCCTGCGGTACGCCGTTCAGGTCCCCCGTCAGAGAGGCAGCCCACCTGTGATTCCGATCTCCCAGGGCCGTTCCCGCAGGGCCGTGCTGGCCGGCGCCGTGTGCGCACTGCTCGTGACGGGGACGGCGCTCACGGGATGCTCCGAGGATCCGAACGAGGGCACCAACGGTGTCGGCAGACTCTCCGCCGACCAGATCCGCAGCAGATCCCAGAAGGCCGCCGAGTCGGCCGGCACGGTACGGCTGCACGGCACCGTGGTCACCAGCGGACGCACGTACACGCTGGACATGCAGCTGAAGGAGCAGGGCGGCATCGGCTCGGTCACCACCGAGGGGGAGACGTTTCGCCTGCTGCGCATCGACGACGAGCTGTACCTGAAGGCCGGCGCCGAGTTCTGGGGCCGGGGAGACGACGAGGACGGCGAGGCGGACGCGGCGGCGGCCGGCAAACTCGCCGAGAAGTACGTGAAGGTGCCGCAGGGCGATCCCTCGTACAAGAAGTTCGTCGGCCTCACGGACAAGAACGCCCTCCTCGAGGGTCTGCTGACCCTGCACGGCGAGCTGGCCACCGACGGCCACCACGAGCGGTCGGGCGTGCGCACCATCCGGGTCACCGGCGACAAGGGCTCCGGCGGCACCCTGGACGTCTCGCTCGAGGGCAAGCCGTACCCGGTGCGCCTGGTGCGGGCCGGGAAGGCCGGCACTCTCACGTTCTCGTCCTGGGGCACCGACTTCGAGCTGAAGGAACCGGCCGAGGACGAGACCCTCGACTACGGCAAGCAGCTCCCCACGTCCTAGACCCTGGCGTCGGACTCCCGTCTGCCGCCCCCCGGGCGGACGACGGGAGTCCGACGGCAGGACCTAGCTCCGTCGCCGCTTCCGCTTCAGCAGCAGCCGGGGCAGTCCGGCCGGGACGGGGCGCCGGGTCGTCACCGGCGTCGGCAGCGGGGCCTTTGCCAGGGAGCCGTCGGGGAGCGGGGCCGTCGCGCCGGTCGGCTCCAGGCGCAGGACGCGGCACTCGCGGGCCCAGCGCCCGGTCATCGCCTCGCCGTCGGGCGCGTTGAGCCGCTTGCCCTTGAGCTCGGCGACCGCCGCCGTCCACTCCTCGGAGCCGGACGGCAGCTCGACGACCGTCGCCGTCCAGGAGACCAGCCGGCCGCCCTTGTCCTTGCTGCGGACCGTCACCTCGGCGGACACGCCGTCGGCCAGCCCCGGCAGCGGCTGCTCCCCGGGCCCGTCGCCGACCAGGCAGGCGGCGCCCTCGTGCCACACGTGCCACAGCGCGCGGGCCGCGGCGCCGGGCGCCTCGACCCAGATGAGGCCGGACTTCTTCGTGGCCTCCTCGATGAGGGCCCGGTCGAGCAGCGCACGTGTCATGGGCCCAGCCTATCCAGGGACGCTCAGAGCCATCCGTTGCGCTTCAGCGTGCGGTGGATGCCCAGACAGATGGCCACCGTGACGCCGAGGACCACCGGGTAGCCGTACCTCCAGTGGGTCTCCGGCATGTAGTCGAAGTTCATCCCGTACACCCCGCACACCATCGTCGGCACGGCGATGATCGCGGCCCACGAGGTGATCTTGCGCATGTCCTCGTTCTGCGCCACGGACGCCTGGGCGAGGTTGGCCTGGAGGATGGAGTTCAGCAGTTCGTCGAAGCCGATGACCTGCTCCTGCACCCGGGCCAGGTGGTCGGCCACGTCCCGGAAGTACTTCTGGATGTCCGGGTCGACCAGCCGCATCGGCCGCTCGCTCAGCAGCTGCATCGGCCGCAGCAGCGGCGACACGGCCCGCTTGAACTCCAGGACCTCGCGCTTGAGCTGGTAGATCCGTCCGGCGTCGGTGCCGCGCGGAGCGCCCTTGCGGCCCGGCGAGAAGACCTCCGTCTCGACCTCGTCGATGTCGTCCTGCAGCGCGTCGGCCACCGCGATGTAACCGTCCACCACATGGTCGGCGATGGCGTGCAGTACGGCCGAGGGGCCCTTGACCAGCAGTTCGGGGTCGTCCTGGAGGCGGTGCCTGAGGGCCCGCAGGGAGCCCTGCCCGCCGTGCCGGACGGTGATGAGGAAGTCCCGGCCGGTGAAGCACATCACCTCACCGGTCTCGACCACCTCGCTGCTGGCGGAGAGCGCGTCGTGGTCGAGGTAGTGGACGGTCTTGAAGACCGTGAACAGCGAGTCGTCGTAGCGCTCCAGCTTGGGCCGCTGATGGGCCTGGACGGCGTCCTCCACGGCCAGCGGGTGCAGCCCGAACTCCCGGGCGATCCCGGCGAATTCGGCCTCGTTCGGCTCGTGCAGGCCGATCCACACGAAGCCTCCGTCGCGGCGCACCAGCCGCATCGCCTCGTGCGGGGTGAGCGGGCCGCCCTCGGTCGTCAGGCGGCGGCCGTCGCGGTAGACGGCGCAGTCGACGACGGCGGTGGCCGTCGCGGGGTCACGGGTGGCGTCGTACGGGCCGCTCTCCTTGCGCAGCGAGACACGGGAGGAGGGACGGACCACGGCGCGCAGGTCGCGGATCATCGACATGGCGGGCTCCTTCGCATACGGGCAACGAAAGGCGCCGGAACGACGGGTGGAACAACCCGGAATGAGGACGTCCTGGACTGCGGATGTTTGGCGCGTCCACAAAGCGGGGAGCACCGCACCGTCGCGGTGGCGGGTTTCGTCGCTGATACAGCTACTGGGGCAGATCAGGCAGAACGAAACGAAGTGCTCTTCCGATGAAGACGCGCGGGCGAAAGGCGGCAGCCAGACAGGAAGCAGCTACATCAGCGGGCGGAAGAGCGGGTGCTACTGCACGGTCGACTTCGGTCCATGCCAGCCCCACCTCCTCCGGCCGGTCCCCCGTAAGGGACGATCCACAATCCCCTCGGGGGATTCCCTCCCTGAATGGGGAGTGTCACGCGGCGTTCGGGACGATAGGGACGCTTCTGCGTGCTGCCCGAAACACCGGGCAAGCGTATCAGCCGACTGACATGTCAAGGCTCTGCTTTGCCCGGTACTGACGAGTTCTATGCTCGCCGCATGGCTGATGTTCTTCCTCTGGTCGAGGCCCGGTTGCGTACGGCACTGGGCGAACCGGACGCCCGCGCCGCGGTCACCTTCCTCGGCACCGACCGCATCGAGGTGCTGCGCTTCCACGAGGGCGACATCGTGCGCTACGCCACGCTCGGCATGTCCGCGCAGCCCATGACCGATCCCACGGCGGTGATCGCGGACCCGGTCCAGGGCCCGCGTGTCGAGCTGGTGCTGTCCGTCCGCGGCGGTCTCGCCGACACCGACAAGGTCCTCCGCCCGCTCGCCGTGCTGGCCGCGTCCCCGCAGGTCGAGGGCGTGGTCGTGGCCCCCGGAGCCTCGCTGGACGTGGGCGAACCGCTGTGGCCCGGCGCCCCGTTCACCTCGGTGCTGGTCGCCGAGCCGGGCGGCCTGGTGGAGGACCTGGAGCTCGACGGGCCCCTGGACCCCGTACGGTTCCTGCCGCTGCTGCCGATGACCCCGAACGAGGCCGCCTGGAAGCGGGTGCACGGCGCCCAGGCCCTCCAGGAGCGCTGGCTGGACCAGGGCACGGACCTGCGGGACCCGTCCCGGACGTCCGTGCCGTTGACCTGAGTCAGTGGCTCGAACTCATCGCTCGACGGGCGGTCCGCGGCGCGGCCGCCGGGCCGGACGGTCACGCGCGGTGGTCCGTTCATTCCGGAGGACGCGTGCGCCGGCCGGGTGATCGTCCTTGACGTGGCGCGGCAGGGGTAGGACCGTGGGGCCCTATGAGGGGCGAACCCAGTTGCCCGAAGTGTGGTGGCCGGGTCAGGGCTCCCGGCCTCTTCTCGGATGCCTGGCAGTGTGCCGTGCACGGCACGGTGCACCCGCTGCAGCCCGTGATACCACCGAGCGTCGAAGCCCTCGAAGTCGTCGTGCACCGCACGAGGGTGCCGGTGTGGATGCCGTGGCCGCTGCCGGTGGGCTGGCTGTTCACGGGCGTGGCCAGCGCGGGCGACGACCGCAGCGGGGGCCGGGCGACCGCCGTCGCGTGCACCGGGCCGGGACCGCTCGGCGGCATGGGGGAGCTCATCCTGGTCGCCGAGGAGCTCGGCGTGGGCCTCGGCGCGCGGTACGCGGGCGTCGACGGACCGGACCCGGGGCCGTACATGAACATCGAGAAGCCGCCCGAGGCCAAGGTGCTGGCCGCCGGCCGCCCGACTCCGCTCTGGCACGTCGCCAAGACGCCGGACGACCGCGCCGTCTTCGCGGGCGAGGCGCTCGGGATGTGGCTGTGGGCGGTGGTGTGGCCGGAGCAGTCCGGGATGCTGATGTACGACGAACTGGTCCTCGCCGACCTGCGGGACGTGGGGGCCGAGGTGGAGCTGGTGCCCTGCGGCGCGCTGTCACCGCGCCTGCTGGAGGCATAGGCGCCGTACAGCGGGCCGGTAGGGGGCGCACAGCGGTTTCGGGTGTGACAGGGGCGTGTGAAAATCCGGTTATCCTGGAGCGTCCCCGTCCGCCCGTCACCGCTTGGAGTAATGCGTCGTGCGCATCGACCTGCACACCCACTCCACCGCGTCCGACGGTACGGACACGCCGGCCGAGCTGGTCCGCAAGGCGGCCGCCGCCGGTCTCGACGTCGTCGCGCTGACCGACCACGACACCACCCGCGGACACGCCGAGGCGCTCTCCGACCTCCCCGCGGGACTCACGCTGGTCCCCGGCGCGGAACTCTCCTGCCGGCTCGACGGCGTCAGCATGCACATGCTGGCCTACCTCTTCGACCCCGAGGAGCCCGCGCTGCTCGCCGAGCGCGAGCTGGTCCGGGACGACCGGGTGCCGCGGGCCCGGGGCATGATCGCCAAGCTGAACGCCCTGGGCGTGCCGGTCACCTGGGAGCAGGTCGCGCGGATCGCCGGCGACGGCTCGGTGGGCCGCCCCCACGTGGCCAGCGCGTTGGTCGAGCTGGGCGTCGTGCCCACGGTGGGTGACGCCTTCACCCCGGAATGGCTGGCCGACGGGGGCCGGGCCCACGTGGAGAAGCACGAGACCGACCCCTTCGAGGCCCTGCGGCTGGTCAAGAACGCGGGCGGGGTCGCCGTCTTCGCGCACCCCGCCGCGAGCAAGCGGGGCAGGACCGTGCCGGAGTCCGCGATCGCCGAGCTGGCCGGGGCCGGCCTCGACGGCATCGAGGTCGACCACATGGACCACGACCCGGAGACGCGGGCGCGGCTGCGCGGCCTCGCCAAGGAACTGGGGCTCCTGGTGACCGGCTCCAGCGACTACCACGGCAGCCGCAAGACCTGCGTCCTCGGCGAGTTCACGACGGACCCCGAGGTGTACGGCGAGATCACGCGGCGCGCGACCGGGGCGTTCCCGGTGCCGGGGACCGGCGGAGCCTGAGGCTCCGCTCCTCTCCGCACCTTTCCCCACTCGTTTCTCCGCAAGGCTGTCATGCTCGACGTCGCCGTTTTCGGTTCTCTCTTCCTGACCCTTTTTGTCATCATGGATCCCCCCGGGATCACCCCGATCTTCCTCGCCCTGACCGCCGGCCGGCCGGCGAAGATGCAGAAGCGGATGGCCTTCCAGGCCGTCTGCGTGGCCGGTGGTGTGATCACCGTCTTCGGGCTGCTCGGCCACCGGATCCTCGACTACCTGCACGTGTCGGTGCCCGCGCTGATGATCGCGGGCGGGCTGCTGCTCCTGCTGATCGCGCTGGACCTGCTCACCGGCAAGACCGACGAGCCCCAGCAGACCAAGGACGTCAATGTGGCGCTGGTCCCGCTGGGCATGCCGCTGCTGGCGGGGCCCGGTGCGATCGTCTCGGTCATCCTCGCCGTGCAGAAGGCCGACGGCTTCACCGGGCAGGTCTCGGTGTGGTCGGCGATCCTCGCCATCCATGTCGTGCTGTGGCTGGTGATGCGGTACTCGCTGCTGATCATCCGGGTCATCAAGGACGGCGGCGTGGTGCTGGTGACGCGCCTGGCCGGCATGATGCTCTCCGCGATCGCCGTGCAGCAGATCATCAACGGCGTCACCCAGGTGGTCCGGGGCGGCTGACCCCGGCGCCGGACGTGCGGAGCCCCCGCACCGGTGGTCGGTGCGGGGGCTCCGGGGCGTACGTGCTGGAGCACCCGGCCCGTGCGGCCGGTCTCCCGCGTGCTGCGCGTTATGAGGCCGGTGTGTCGGCCGGGCGGATCCACAGGCGCTGTCCGATGGCGGCGGCCTGCTGAACGATGCGGTTGACGGAGGCGGCGTCCACGACGGTGGTGTCCACGGGTGTGCCGTCGACGTCGTCGAGTCGCATGATTTCGAAGCGCATGGGGCTTCTCCCTTCGTCTGGTCATCCTCCTGGAGGAGAACTACTCGGTGGGTGGCCCACGGGCCACTCGGGCCCCGGTTCCATGACGAGTCCAACGCCTTGCGCGATACAAACATTCCCTACGCTAAGGAAATTTTTCGATCGACTAAATACTGACCGGTAAGAGTTTCGAAGGAGACCGAACGGGACCGGTTGTGTTCATAGCGTGACCACCGGGACAATGGAGGTGATGAACGAAGACCTCGCGGCTCTGCACGCCCGTATCGACCGCACCAACGAGCTGCTCCAGCGCATGCTCGCCGAGGTGGCGAAGACGCCCTCGACGCACGCCATCTTCGTCGACGCGGGTTACCTGTACGCCGCCGCGGGGCGGCTCGTGGCCGGTACGGAGGACCGCCGGGCCTTCGACCTCGACGCCGAGGGACTCATCGACGCGCTCATCGACCGCGCCCGCACCGTCTTCGCGGACAGCAGGCTGCTGCGGGTCTACTGGTACGACGGGGCCAGGCGCCGCATCCACACCGCCGAGCAGCAGTCCATCGCCGAGCTCCCGGACGTCAAGGTCCGCCTCGGCAACCTCAACGCCAACAACCAGCAGAAGGGCGTCGACTCCCTGATCCGCAGCGACCTGGAGTCACTGGCACGGCACCGCGCCATCAGCGACGCGGCCCTGCTCGGCGGCGACGAGGACCTCGTCTCGGCGGTCGAGGCGGCCCAGGGGTACGGCGCCCGGGTCCACCTCTGGGGCATCGAGGCGTCCGAGGGCCGCAACCAGGCCGAGCCGCTGCTCTGGGAGGTCGACAGCCAGCGCACGCTCGACCTGGACTTCTTCAAGCCGTACGTCTCCCGGCGCACGGCATCGGCGTACGAGCCCGCGACGGGCCGGCCCACCCGCGAGGACGTCCGGTTCGTCGGCGCGCAGATCGCCGCGAAGTGGCTGGTCGCACGGGGCCGGGACACGCTGGTGGAACTGCTTCCCGGCCACCCCTATCTGCCCGGATCCGTCGACCAGGACCTGCTGGTGGAGGCGGAGGGGCTGCTGCAGTACTCCCTGCGCGGCCAGGCGGACCTGCGGCGTGCCCTGCGCGACGGTTTCTGGGACCACTTGCAGGCGCAGTACTGAACGGCACTAGCGGTACCGAGGGGTGACCGCGAGCCCGTCCCAGAAGTCGGCGAGGGCGCGGGCGGTCGGCGCGGGACGGTCGACGGCGGGGGAGTGCTCGGCCCCGTCGACGACGGTGCGGTGCGCCTCCAGGCGGAGGGCCATCTCGTCGAGGTCCGGCACCGGCCAGGTGTCGTCGCGTGCCCCCGAAAGGACGTGGAACGGCAGGGATATGGCGGCCAGTTCCGCGACCCGGTCCGGCTCCACGCACAACTGCCTTCCGGTGGCCAGTAGTTGCGCGGGCCTGGTGCTCAGCCAGCGGCGCCGCAGGTGCTCCTGGCCGCCGGGCCCGCGCGCCGGACCGCCCACCTCCTCGGGTGGGCCCATGGCCAGGATCGCCTCCCAGCACTCCGCCATCGACATCACCGCGAGCGCGTCCCGCAGCAGTTTCACGCGCTGTTCCTGGGAGACGGAGATCCGTGCGGGGCCGGAGGAGACCAGCGTGAGCGAGCGGAAGGGGGAGCGGTCGAGGAGGACGGCGGCACGGGCGATCTGGCCGCCGAGCGAATGCCCGACGAGGTGCACGGGGGCGCCGACCGCGTTCGCCTGGGCGAGGACGTCCCGCGCCAACTCGTCCTGCGCGTAAGCGGATTCGTCGTTCGCGGGTCCGTCCGACTCGTACTGGCCCCGCCCGTCCACGGCGACGGTGCGGTAGCCGCGCGCGGCGAGCGGCTCGTGCACCAGCGTGAAGTCCTCCTTGCTGCCGGTGTATCCGGGCAGCAGCAACGCGACCCCCCGCACCGTGACTCCGGCGGCCGGTGGCACGTCCACGACGGCGAACTCCCCGCGTGAGGTGCGGAGTCGGCGGGAGCGGGTGCCGGAGGGCGGGGCGGAGGGGGAGTGGCTGGTCACGGGGTGAGGGTAACGGGTGCGGACACGCCGGCGGCCCGGCCCCACGGGTGGGGGACCGGGCCGCCGGTTCGCTGCGTCAGCCTTCCGCGGACTCCGCGGCGGCTGCCGTCCTGCGGGTCCGCCGGGGCTTCGCCTCCGGCTCCGGCTCAGCCGAGGCCGCGGCCTTGCGGGTGCGGCGGACCTTGGGCTCCGCCTCGTCCGCGGCCTGCGCCGGGATCTCGGCGGCCTTGCGGGTCCGGCGACGCGGCTTGGCCTCGACGGCTTCGGCGGTGTCGACGGCGGCCTCGGCCTTCTTGGCGGCGGTCTTCCGCGTGCGGCGCGGCTTGGTCTCCGCAGCCTCGGCCTCCGGAACCGTCTGCGCCGGAATGTCGACGGTGACGGCCGACTCCGACTCGGCGGCCTTGCGGGTCCGGCGACGCGGCTTGGCCTCGACGGCTTCGGCGGTGTCGACGGCGGCCTCGGCCTTTTTGGCGGTGGTCTTCCGCGTGCGGCGGGGCTTGGTCTCCGTCGCCTCCGCCGCCTCGGTCTGCTCGGTGGTGCCTTCGGCGGTGTCGAGCGTGGTTTCGGCCTTGGCGGCGGTCTTGCGGGTGCGGCGGGGCTTGGTCTCGGTCGCCTCGGCCGGTCCGGTGGTGCCTTCGGCGGTGTCGACGGCGGGCTCGGCCTTCTTGGCGGCGGTCTTCCGCGTGCGGCGCGGCTTGACCTCCTCGACCGCCTCGGCACCACCCTCGACCGCGTCGGCGACGCTCTCGGCCTTCTTGACCGCCGTCTTCCGCGTGCGGCGGGGCTTGGTCTCCGTTGCCTCCGCCGCCTCGGTCTGCTCGGTGGTGCCGTCGGCGGTGTCGAGCGTGGCTTCGGCCTTGGCCGCGGTCTTGCGGGTGCGGCGGGGCTTGGTCTCCGTCGCCTCGGCCGGCTCGGTGGTCGCCTCCACCGTGTCCACCGCCGCGGTGGCCGCGGTCTTGCGGGTGCGGCGGCGCGGTTCGGTGACCGGAGCCTCGGGCTCCGCGACCACCGGGGCGACCGGGGCCGCCACGGTCACCGGGGTCTCCTCGACCACCGGGGTCTCCTCGGCCACCGGGGTCTCCTCGGCCACCGGGGTGGCGACGGCCGTCGCCGTGTCCGCCGCGCCCCGGCGGGTCCGGCGGCGGCGCGGCCTCGCGGGTGCCTCGACGGCCTCCGCCGTCGTGCCCTCCGCCGTGTCGACGGCGGACTCCGCCGCCTCCACCGCGGTCGTGGCCCCGGCCGGGACCCCGCCGCGCGTACGGCGACGGCGGCGCGGGGTACGGGCGGCCGTGTCGGCCTCCGCCTCACCGGCGCCCTCGGCGGCCGGGCTCACGGGCTGCTCCGCCGCTCCGTCCAGCACCGCACCACCACGTGTACGGCGACGGCGGCGCGGCGTACGGGTCGAGGTCTCGCGCTCCGCGGAACGGGAACCGTCGCGCCCGCCCCGCCCGCCCCGGCCGTCACGCCCCCGCGGTCCACGCCCGCCCGGCTCGCCAAGGTCCTCCAGCTCCTCCGCGTCCAGCCCGGCGCGCGTACGCTCCGAGCGCGGCAGGATGCCCTTGGTGCCCTCGGGAATGCCGAGGTCCGAGAACAGGTGCGGGGAGGTGGAGTACGTCTCCGGCGGGTCGCCGAAGCCCAGGTCCAGCGCCTTGTTGATCAGCTGCCAGCGCGGGATGTCGTCCCAGTCGACCAGCGTGATCGCCGTACCCTTCGCACCCGCGCGGCCGGTGCGGCCGATGCGGTGCAGATACGTCTTCTCGTCCTCGGGGGACTGGTAGTTGATGACGTGCGTCACGCCCTCGACGTCGATGCCGCGGGCGGCGACGTCGGTGCAGACGAGCACGTCCACCTTGCCGTTGCGGAACGCGCGCAGCGCCTGCTCGCGGGCGCCCTGGCCGAGGTCGCCGTGGACCGCGCCGGAGGCGAAGCCGCGCTGCTTGAGCTGGTCGGCGAGATCGGCGGCGGTGCGCTTGGTGCGGCAGAAGACCATGGCCAGACCCCGGCCGTCGGCCTGCAGTATCCGCGCGACCATCTCGGGCTTGTCCATGTTGTGCGCGCGGTAGACGAACTGCGTGGTGTTCGCGACCGTCGCGCCCTCGTCGTCCGGCGCGGTGGCGCGGATGTGCGTCGGCTGCGACATGTAGCGCCGGGCCAGGCCGATGACCGCGCCCGGCATGGTGGCCGAGAACAGCATGGTCTGGCGCCTGACCGGAAGGAAGTTGATGATCTTCTCGACGTCGGGCAGGAAGCCGAGGTCGAGCATCTCGTCGGCCTCGTCGAGGACGAGGGCCTTCACGTGCTTGAGGTCGAGCTTCTTCTGCCCGGCGAGGTCGAGCAGCCGGCCCGGGGTGCCGACGACCACGTCGACGCCCTTCTTCAGCGCCTCGACCTGCGGCTCGTAGGCCCGGCCGCCGTAGATCGCGGTGACGCGCACATTGCGCACCTTGCCGGCGGTGAGCAGATCGTTCGTGACCTGCGTGCACAGTTCGCGCGTGGGGACGACGACCAGCGCCTGCGGCGCGTCGGTGAGGTCCTCGGGCTTCGCGCGGCCGGCCTCGACGTCCGCGGGCACGGTGACGCGCTCGAGGAGCGGAAGGCCGAAGCCGAGCGTCTTTCCGGTGCCGGTCTTGGCCTGGCCGATGACATCCGTGCCCGACAGGGCCACGGGGAGCGTCATCTCCTGGATGGGGAAGGGGGTGATGATGCCGACGGCTTCCAGGGCCTCGGCGGTCTCGGGGAGGATCCCGAGCTCTCGGAACGTCGTAGTCAGGGTGCTGCCTCTTCTGTGTGCGCGGTGCGAGGCGAGCGCGGGGGTCGTGCAGAAACCGTGCCGGGGACGTCGGCCGCCTTACGGGCGATGCCGTAGGGCACGGGACCACTGCCGACGCTCGAGCGCTCGTACCGCTGAGGGTTCCCCTCCGGAATCCGCACACAACGTGGTGTACGGCAAGGAGGGCTGTCGGGTCGGAGCCGATCGGGCCTCCGACCGGGCATCCTCATACATGCGGCCTGTCGAGTACGTCAGAGTGCTCAGCAGGCGCATTACCACCATACCCCGGATTCGCGCACACGCCATGGCCGATTTGGTCACGTAGCCGTCGTCACACTGATCGAGCGGATCCTTCCGGGGCGTGCCGAGCGGGCTATTGTGCGCTTCATGACGAGCTCTGACAAGCCTGACAACGCCGCGGACACCCCCGACACCTCCGCCGGACCCACCGGCGTCGCCGCCATGGACTGGGCGGCCGCCTCCGCCGACCCCCAGTACCGCGCCGCTGTCGTGGATCTGCTCGGCGCGCTCGCGTACGGCGAGCTGGCGGCGTTCGAGCGGCTCGCGGAGGACGCCAAGCTGGCGCCCACGCTGGCGGACAAGGCGGAGCTGGCGAAGATGGCCTCGGCCGAGTTCCACCACTTCGAGCGGCTGCGCGACCGGCTCGCCGGCATCGGCGAGGAGCCGACGCTCGCGATGGAGCCGTTCGTCGCCGCGTACGACGGTTTCCACAAGCAGACGGCGCCCTCCGACTGGCTGGAGGGGCTGGTCAAGGCGTACGTCGGCGACTCCATCGCCAGCGACTTCTACCGCGAGGTCGCGGCCCGCCTGGACTCCGACACGCGCGCCCTGGTGCTGGCCGTGCTCGACGACACCGGCCACGGTGGTTTCGCCGTCGAGAAGGTGCGCGCCGCGATCGACGCGGACCCGCGCGTGGGCGGACGGCTCGCGCTGTGGGCGCGGCGGCTGATGGGCGAGGCGCTGTCGCAGTCCCAGCGGGTCGTCGCCGAGCGGGACGCGCTGTCGACCATGCTCGTGGGCGGCGTCGCGGACGGGTTCGACCTCGCCGAGGTCGGCAGGATGTTCTCCCGGATCACCGAGGCACACACCAAGCGCATGGCGGCACTGGGCCTGGCGGCCTGAGGGCGGCCGGGGCCCGCCCGGCGCGTCGCGTCGGAGGAGACCGACGGCGCCGGGTCGGCGGCGGCCCGGCGTCCGCGGCGTGATCCGCCGGACGGGCGACCGGGGACCGGGTCACGAACGGCGCCGCCAGCGGCGGCCGGTCACGCGGTCGCCGACCGGCGGCGCAGTCTTCCCGCCGGGCGCAGCAGCAGCGACAGGGACGCCACGGACACGATCACCGCGCCGAGCAGGATCGTCAGCAGGTTGCCGGCGTCCAGCGCGGTGTTCATCAGGAAGGCGCCGAACAGCGCTCCGGCCACACCGGTCGGCAGCACCAGGGCGCGGGCGGGGAGACGATGCGGCAGACGGCGGGCGGCCGCCCACGCCAGAGCCAGGCCGAGGATCGCGGAGCTGAGCGCTTCCAAGAGCATGTCGGGGTCCCTCCCACATGGCCGGCCTGCTCACATCGGTCGTAGCCCGTCCTACCCCTGACCTGCGAAATCCAATCCTCCCCTGTGAAGGACCCGTGCGCCGTCCGTGAACGCGTGAGGGGCCCGACGGTATCGAACCGCGGGCCCCCTCACACGACCGCTCGACTGCCGGTCGCGCCTACAGCGCGCCGAAGCCCACCTTGCGCGGGGCCGGCTCACCGATCTCGACGTAGGCGAGACGGTCGGCCGGGACCAGGATCTTGCGGCCGTGCTCGTCCACGAGGCTCAGCAGCTGCGACTTCCCGGCCAGCGCCTCGGCCACCACGCGCTCGACCTCCTCGGCGCTCTGACCGCTCTCCAGAACGATCTCGCGGGGCGCGTGCTGCACGCCGATCTTGACCTCCACGGCTATGTCCCTCCGACGGTCAGTGAAGTGCGCGACCTTCCGCGCCGTACCAGCACACATTAGCCCGGTGAGGGGACGCACACGCTGCGCCCGGCAACGCCAGGAGCGAACAGCCGCCGGGAACAAACGGCGGCCGGGGCCCGCCCGCCCTCCTCAGTGGTGCTGTTCGTTGCCGTGCAGCGGGAATCCGGCGATGCCCCGCCAGGCCAGTGAGGCCAGCAGCTGCACCGCCTGATCGCGCGGCACGCTGCGGTCGCTGTGCAGCCAGGACCGCGCCACCACCTGGGCGAGACCGCCGAGCCCCGAGGCGAGCAGCATCGACTCCGCCCGCGACAGACCGGTGTCCTCGGCGATCACGTCGCAGATCGCCTCCGCGCACTCGTTGGTCACCTTGTCGACGCGCTCGCGCACGGCGGGCTCGTTGGTCAGGTCGGACTCGAAGACCAGGCGGAAGGCGCCGCCGTCGTCCTCGACGTACGCGAAGTAGGCGTCCATGGTCGCCCGCACGCGCTGCTTGTTGTCCGACGTCGACGCCAGCGCGTGGCGCACCGACTGGATCAGGGCCTCGCAGTGCTGGTCCAGCAGGGCGAGGTACAGATCGAGCTTGCCCGGGAAGTGCTGGTAGAGCACCGGCTTGCTGACGCCCGCGCGCTCCGCGATGTCGTCCATCGCGGCCGCGTGGTAGCCCTGCGCGACGAAGACCTCCTGGGCGGCTCCCAGCAGCTGGTTCCGTCGGGCACGGCGTGGCAGGCGTGTACCCCTCGGGCGTACCGCGTCTGTCTGCTCGATGGCTGTCACGCCGCCTCCCATTGTCGTCCACGTGCGGTGTGAGCCGCGCCGCCATCGTACTTTTCGGTAATCGTGGTGTGCGCGGTGAGAGCGCAGAATTTCACGGACCGGACGGCGGTGAAAGCCATACGGACGGTTTCAAAAGCTGTCAGAGCGGGCAAGAAGTTTCCTCCTCACTGCTCGACGACGGTCCCTTTCGGTGCGCTCGTCACCGGTAGTCGTCCTCGTCGAGGGAGACGATCCTGGCCTGCTCGACCAGGTCCGCCTCGTTGGCGCGGTCGGGATCGACGGCGGTCAGCGGGTCGTCGCGGTCCGGCCTCACCTCCGCGTGCTGCTCGGCCGCGTCGACCTCGGGCGCCTCGACGTCGAACTCCTCGCCCTCGTGGGCGTCCTCGTCCTCCACGAACGTCTCGGGGTCGGTCGGATCTACGGCCATGCCGGGCTCCCTTCCTGCGAACGTCTGCTGCGAACGCCCCCGAAGACCGCGGGGGCGATGGTGCGGGTGCCCTCCCTACGAGCCTAGGAGACACCCGAATCGGACGCTATGCGATCCGCGACCGGTACGTGACGGGGAGCGCACGCCCGGACCCGCCCCCGGTGGCGGTCCGGAGCCCGCTCTCCCGGTGACGGCTTGTGACGGCGAACACATGAATCGCCGCGTGATCGTCTCGTAACATTGCCGCATGTCTTCGACCGAGCTGCCGTCCGTGCCGCCCGCAAACGTGCTTCCCGAGGTGGCGGGGGTCAGGGTCGCGGAGGGTGAACGGCTCAGGTCGGTGGAGCTGCCCGGGATCACGCTGTCGGTCCGGTCGCGGCCCGCCGCGCGGGAGGGACTGCCGCCCGCTCTCCACATCCACGGGCTCGGCGGTTCCTCGCTGAACTGGTCGGCGCTCATGCCACTGCTGGACGACGTCGTCGACAGCGAGGCCGTCGACCTGCCGGGCTTCGGCGACTCCCCGCCCCCGGACGACGGCGACTACTCCATCACCGCGCACGCGCGCGCGGTGATCCGTTATCTCGACGCGGCCGGCCGCGGCCCGGTGCACCTCTTCGGCAACTCGCTCGGCGGCGCGGTCGCCACCCGTGTCGCCGCCGTACGGCCCGACCTGGTCCGCACCCTCACGCTCGTGTCACCGGCCCTGCCGGAACTGCGGGTGCAGCGCACCGCCGTCCCCACGGGACTGCTGGCGGTGCCCGGAGTCGCATTGCTGTTCACCCGGATCACCCGTGAGTGGACGGCGGAACAGCGCGTCCGGGGCGTGATGCAGCTCTGCTACGGCGACCCCGCGCGGGTGTCGGCGGAGGGGTTCCGCCACGCCGTGCAGGAGATGGAGCGGCGGCTGCGGCTGCCGTACTTCTGGGACGCGATGGCGCGCTCCGCGCGGGGGCTCGTCAGCTCCTATCTGCTGGGTGGCCAGCAGGGACTGTGGCGCCAGGCCGAGCGGGTGCTCGCGCCGACCCTGCTCGTCTACGGCGGCCGGGACCGGCTCGTCGGCTTCCGCATGGCCCAGCGGTCGGCGCGCGCCTTCCGGGACTGCCGGCTGGTGACGATCCCGGACGCCGGGCACGTCGCGATGATGGAGTACCCCGGGACGGTGGCCCTCGCCTTCCGTGAACTCCTCGCGGATGCAACGGATTCGACGGATCAGGGGGATACTGGTGAGCCGGGCGCGCGAGGCGCTCCGGGACCGCCCGCCGACACCGGTGGGGGGACCACCGCCGAGAACACGAGGGGCTGAGGCGCGACGTGGGACGCCACAGCCGCCGTGGACCCGCCCAGAAGGGCGACACCGCGGACAAAAGCGCCGCACGGGACGGCCGTCCGCGGCGGGGACCCGTGGGGGGAGCCCAGGAGTACGGGACTCCTCCGGCGTACGGAACGGCGGGACACGGGACACCGGCCGGCGGAGCGCCGCGCTTCCCGGACGGGACGCCCGCGCACGGCGTACCGCGCCTGCCGGACGGAACGCCCGCGCACGGCTTCCCCCGGCTGCCCGATGGAACACCTGCCCATGGGGTTCCCCGGCTGCCCGATGGAACACCTCCTCGTGGCCTTCCCCGGACCCGTGGCGGGCATCCCGAGCAGCGGGAACCCGGTGGCGGCTGGGGGACGTTGGACGGCCGTACGGCGGCCGGGGCCGGGTACGGCGTGCCGACGGGGCCGGATGGGCCCCTCCCGCGACAGCGGCAGGCGCCCCCCGGAGGACCACGCCAGGACTACCTCGACGCCTTCGGCGAGGACGCCGACCGCTCCTCCCCGCGCACGTCCGCCTCCGCGTCCCGCCCGCCGGGCCCCGCGGACCCCTACGCCGCCGTCACCGACTGGAGCGCCGCCCCGGCCGCCAAAGTCCCCGCCGACCCCGGTGACGACGACGCCCCGCCGACCGGGGAGCCCGCGCCGGCCAGGGGCGGCAAGGGGCGGGCGTTCACCGGGATCGCGGCCGCCGCCGTCACCACGGTGCTGGCCGTCGTCGTGGCCGGGCAGGTCACCGACGAACGCGACACCACCGGCGTGCGGACGCAGGCCACCGGCGAGCAGGCACGTGACGTCCGGGACCCCGCCTCGCGCGGGGACGGCCGGGAGACGCCCTCCGTACCCAGCGCCGAACCGCTGACGTACGAACAGAAGATGGACGAGAAGTACCCGCTGGGCGCCGCGCGCGGGGGTACGGGGAAGTTCGACGCGATCCCCGGCATCGACAAGGCTCCGGGCAAGGGTGAGAAGGTCACCTACCGCGTGGACGTGGAGCAGGGGCTCGGCCTCGACGGCGAGCTCTTCGCCGAAGCGGTCCAGAGGACGCTCAACGACAACCGCAGCTGGGCGCACAACGGCGCACGCACCTTCGAGCGCGTCTACTCCGGCGAGGTCGATTTCGTGATCACTCTCGCCGGCCCCGACACGACCGCCGACTGGTGCGCCAAGTCCGGCCTGGACACCACCGTGGACAACGTCTCCTGCGACTCGGCGGCCACCGAGCGCGTGATGATCAACGCGGACCGCTGGGCACAGGGAGCGGACACCTACGGCGACGAGATCCACTCCTATCGCCAGATGCTGATCAACCACGAGGTCGGCCACCGCCTGGGCTTCAACCACGTCACCTGTGACAAGGACGGCGACCTGGCCCCGGTCATGCAGCAGCAGACCAAGTTCCTCGACCACGACGGGATCAGCTGCCGCCCGAACGCATGGCCGTACCCGAAGAGCTGACCGCCTAGCGCGGCGAAACGCGCCTCGCGCGGGAAGGTTACGCCCGTTCACCCCTTTTGGTGGTGTGATGGACAACCGTCCGTCACGCCACCCCCTTGTCCGCATACGTTCGTCCCGCTGTGAGCCGCCGGACCAACGGCGGCTCCCCACACGGGAGATCGGGGGTGCACACGTGCGCATCGGACTGCTTACGGAGGGCGGTTATCCGTACGCGGGCGGTGAGGGCGGGCTCTGGTGCGACCGCTTGGTGCGCGGACTCGGCCGACACGAGTTCGACGTCTACGCGTTCAGCACCGGTGAAGCCCAGGAGGACGCGGGCTGGGTCCCGCTGCCGCCCCAGGTCGGCCGGGTCCGCACCGCGCCGCTGTGGACGGCCGAGGACGACGGGGTGGTGTACGGCCGCCGCGCACGCCGGCGCTTCTCGGAGCACTACGGCGAACTGGCCGCCGCCCTCTGCGCCCGGACGGACCCCACCACCCCCGGCCCGCAGCCCGCGACACCCGAGGCGGACCGTTTCGCCACCGCTCTCCTGGGACTCGCCGAACTCGCCCGTGACGAGGGCGGTCTGGTGGCCGCGCTCCGCTCCGAGACGGCCGTACGCGCCCTGGAGCGTGCCTGTCGTGCGCCCGGCGCCCTGCGTACGGCGCGTGAGGCCCGCGTACCCGATCTGCTGGCCGTCGCCGCACACCTGGAGCGCGCCCTGCGCCCCCTCTCGCCCGACTGGTACGGGGAGGACGGGCTGGGCGCGGTGGACCTGTGCCACGCCACCGCCGGCGGGCCGGCCGCTCTTCCGGGCCTGCTCGCCCACCACTTCTTCGGCATCCCCCTCCTCGTCACCGAGTACGGCGTACGCCTGCGGACGCACTACCTCACCCGCCCGGACGCCTCACCCGCGGTCCGTTCCCTGCTCGCCGCCTTCCACGGCGGACTCGCCGCCGAGACCTACCGCCGGGCCGCGTTCATCACACCGGGCAACACGCACGCCCGCCGCTGGCAGGAGCGCTGCGGCGCCGATCGGGCGAAGCTCCGCACGGTGTACCCCGGCATGGACGCCGCGCCCTTCGCCGAGGCGGGGGAGTCCCCGGAGAGCGCGGACCCGCACACCCTCGTCTGGATCGGCCGCGTGGAGCCCGCCAAGGACCTGGTCTCGCTGTTGCACGCCTTCGCGGAGATCCACAAGGAGGAACCGAGGACCCGGCTGCGGATCATCGGCGGTCCGTCGGACCCGGAGGGCGTCGCCTACCTCGGCCACTGCGAGGCACTGGCCGCGCACCTCTTCCCGGACGAGGCCGAGGGCCCGCACTCCGTGGGCGTCAACCCGGTGTCCTTCGAGGAGATCGGCGGCCCGGGCCTGGCCACCTCCGCGGACGCGTACGCCTCGGCCGCCGTGACCGTTCTCTCCAGCGTCGTCGAGGGCTTCCCGGCCGGTCTCGTCGAGGCGATGCTCTGCGGGCGTGCGACGGTCTCCACGGACGTCGGCGCGGTCGTGGAGGCCGTCGGCGGCACCGGTCTCGTCGTACCGCCGCGCAATCCGCAGGCGCTCGCCAAGGCGTGCGTCTCCCTGCTGCGCGACCCCGAGCGCCGCGTACGCCTCGGTGCCGCCGCGCGCGCCCGCGCACTCGAGTTGTTCACCGTCGACCAGAACATCTCGGCCTTCCACGGCATCTACCTGGAGATCGTCGCGCGCACACCGGTCCGCCGCCCCCTCCTCCACGACACCGGCGACCTCCTGCCCTTCGCCGTCCCCGCCGAGGCCCACGTCCCCGACCACTGGACCGACCCCGCCCCCCGCTCCGCCCCCACGTGGGCCATGGACACCCCGGTACCCGCGACGGAGACAGCCCGATGACCGACCTCGGCGAACTGAACCGCAGCACTCCGCCCGGCGCGGCCGACCCGGTCAAGGCACTGCTGCACCGCCACCGCGCCCTGTGCGAAAGGGCGGTGAACCCCCTGGAGATCGCGGCGGGCCTGGAGGCCCACGGCATCACCGACCGAACCGCCGCCCGCTTCCGCCACCGCGACGTCTTCTCCCTCGCGGAGGAGCTCTACGCCAGGGTCCCCCGGGACGACGCGCCCCCTCAGCCCGTCCCGGCCGCCACGGGGCCGAGGGCACGCGCCGACTGGACCGTCCTCACCCTGCTTCCCGGCGCCCTGTGCGTGGCGACGGTGATCGTCCTGCGCCTCACCCACGGCCAGATCCGCCTCTGCGCGGCGGCCACCGGCATCCTGGCCGTCACCCTCGCCCTGCGCGCGGCACTGCGCCGGGGCCCGCTGAGCGCCCGGGCCGACATCCCGCCCCGCTCCACCACGGCGTCCTGGAACTGCTGGCTCCTCGGCTACGCCCTCCTGGGCGACGGCCTGCTCGGTACGGCAGTCACCGGCGGCCCCGACGGTCTGCCCGACGGCACGGCCGAGGGGGACTGGCCGCTCACCGTCGCCCCGGTCGTGGCACTCGCCCTGTCCTGCGCGCCCGCCGCCTGGACGGCCCGCCTCTTCGCCGCCCGGGTCCGCCGCAGGCTGGCGTCGAGCCGTGGCCTGGAGGACTTCTCGGCTTCCGTACGCCCCGTGCTCATCGGCGTGTCCGCCCTGTTCCTGGGGGCGGTGGCCGTTCTGCTCACGGCGACGTCCACGCTCCTCGACGAGCCCCTCGCCCTGCCCCCGACGCTCGCCCTGGGCGGCCTTCTCTTCCTGGCCCGCCTCCTCACGATCCACGGCTTCACTTACGCGCCGAGGGTGATCCTCGCGCTCACGGCCATCGCCCAGCTGACGGCCCTGGCCACGCTCTTCGCCGCCCGACTGCCCGGCTGCGACGCCCTGGCCACACCGGTCCAGACCCTGAGCACGGCCTGGAGCCCTGCCGCCCTCCCCACCCTCACCTGTGGGGCAGCCGCGTTGATCCTCCTGATCCACGCCTCCCGCAAACTCGCCCGAGCCTCGGCGCACATCCCCCCGGAGCCGCGACGGTGAAGTTGCGCGCGTTGACGTGGACAGGGCCAAGCCCACGCGGCCCGGCGCCGTACGAGCCGCCCCGCGCCGGTGTGACCCGGCGCGCCGCCCCCACTCCCGGCTGCCCCGCAGGCACGAGCCCCGCACACCCACCCGAAGGAGAACCCCGCATGACTACCCCGGACGCCGAAGGAGCCGCCCGATGAGAGTCCTCCTGATCGGAGCCAACGGCTACATCGGCCGCTTCGTGGCCGACCGCCTCCTCGCCGACCCCGCCGTCCAGCTCACCGCTCTCGGCCGCGGCGACGACGCCGATGTCCGCTTCGACCTCGCCACCGGCAGCCCCGGCGCCCTCACCCGGTTCCTCGACGCCGTCCACCCCGGCGTGGTCGTCAACTGCGCCGGCACCACGAGAGGCGGCGCCCGCGAACTCACCCGGCACAACACCGTCGCCGTGGCCACCGTCTGCGAGGCCATCCGCCGCAGCGGCTGCGGCGCACGGCTCGTACAGATCGGCTGCGGTGCGGAGTACGGCCCCAGCCAGCCCGGCTCGTCCACGGCGGAGGACGCCGTCCCCCGCCCCGGCGGCCCCTACGGCGTCAGCAAACTCGCCGCCACCGAGCTGGTCCTCGGCTCCGGCCTGGACGCCGTGGTCCTCCGGGTCTTCTCCCCCGTCGGCCCCGGCACCCCCGCCGGCTCCCCCCTCGGCCGCCTCGCCGAGGCGATGCGCCGTGCCATGCAGTCCGGCGACAGCGAGCTGAAGCTCGGCGGCCTCGGCGCACAGCGGGACTTCGTCGACGTCCGCGACGTGGCCCGCGCCGTCCACGCCGCCTCCCTCTCCGCCGCGCAGGGCGTCATCAACATCGGTTCGGGCCGCGCCGTCCGCCTCCGCGACGCCGCCGGGATCCTCGCCAGGGTGGCCGGCTACGGCGGCACCCTCAACGAACTGGAGCCCTCCCCAGGCCTGCACCCACCGCACATGTCCCACCCCGCCCACGCACCCCACTCCGCCACCCCCCTCCGCACCACGATCGGCCACCCCCGCCCCGACCTCGACCACCACCCCGCCACCTCCGTCGCCCTCCCGTACCCCGACGGCTGCGGCAGCTGGCAGCAGGCCGACGTCCGCACCGCTCGCGACCGCCTCGGCTGGCGCCCCCGGATCAACCTCGAGGAGTCCCTCGCCGACATCTGGATGGAGGCGGCATGCCGTATCTGACCAGTGTCAGAGCCGGTACGGCGAGCACCGGCGTCCGCACGGGCTTCGGCGTCCCCGGCCACGGCACCCACCCGCATCCGGGATGCGCCGAACACGCCGACCAGCTGGTCACCTTCTCCGGCCCGTGGAACGACTACCGCTGGTCGCAGGTGGCGGAGTGGACCGCCGACCGCCCGCCCGAACGCTTCTGCCACTTCGTGCGCGGAGTGCCCCGCCCACACCTGGACGAGGCCCTGCGCATCGCCCGCCGGCAGGGTGCCGCGACGATCTACTTCACGGACCACCCCCACCACACGGGGCACCGCGCCCGCACCGCTCCCCGGGAGCCGCTGCCCGGCTACTGGGACGACATCGTCTCGCGTATCGGAACGGGTGTCTCGGAATGAAAAAGGCCATGGCACTGTTAGGCGAAGAACAACCGTAGTGATTGACCGACCAACGGAGTCCCCGTGTCGCTGCCACCCCTGGTCGAGCCGGCCCCCGAGCTCACCGTAGACGAGGTCCGCAGGTACTCCCGCCACCTGATCATCCCCGACGTGGGCATGGACGGGCAGAAGCGGCTGAAGAACGCCAAGGTGCTCTTTGTCGGCGCCGGCGGCCTGGGTTCGCCGGGTCTGATGTACATGGCCGCGGCGGGCGTGGGCACGCTCGGCATCGTGGAGTTCGACGAGGTCGACGAGTCGAACCTGCAGCGCCAGATCATCCACAGCCAGTCCGACATCGGCCGCCCCAAGGCCGAGTCCGCGCGTGACACGATCAAGGGCATCAACCCGTACGTGAACGTGGTCCTGCACGAGGAGCGGCTCGAGGCCGACAACGTGATGGACCTGTTCAGCCAGTACGACCTGATCGTCGACGGCACGGACAACTTCGCGACCCGTTACCTGGTCAACGACGCCTGCGTGCTGCTGAACAAGCCGTACGTATGGGGCTCGATCTACCGTTTCGACGGCCAGGCGTCGGTCTTCTGGTCCGAGCACGGCCCCTGCTACCGCTGCCTCTACCCGGAGCCCCCGCCGCCCGGCATGGTCCCCTCCTGCGCCGAGGGCGGCGTCCTGGGCGTGCTGTGCGCGTCCATCGGCTCCATCCAGGCCAACGAGGCGATCAAGCTGCTCGCCGGCATCGGCGAGCCGCTGGTCGGCCGGCTCATGATCTACGACGCCCTGGAGATGCAGTACCGCCAGGTCAAGGTCCGCAAGGACCCCGACTGCGCGATCTGCGGCGACAACCCGACCGTCACCGAACTCATCGACTACGAGGCCTTCTGCGGCGTCGTGTCCGAGGAGGCCCAGGCGGCGGCCGCCGACTCCACGATCACTCCCAAGCAGCTCAAGGAGTGGATCGACGACGGCGAGAGCATCGAGCTCATCGACGTCCGCGAGCCGAACGAGTTCGAGATCGTGTCCATCCCGGGCGCCCGCCTGATCCCCAAGAACGAGTTCCTCATGGGCAACGCCCTGGAGAGCCTGCCGCAGGACAAGAAGATCGTCTTGAACTGCAAGACGGGTGTCCGCAGTGCGGAAGTCCTCGCCGTCCTGAAGTCCGCGGGCTTCGCCGACGCCGTCCACGTGGGCGGCGGCGTGATCGGCTGGGTCAACCAGATCGAGCCGGAGAAGCCGGTCTACTGACCGAACCCGGCACGAACACGAGCCGACGCGGGGGCTCCGGGCACCACGAGTGCACGGAGCCCCGGCCGTCGTCATGAGCAGGTCTTGCCGTCCTCGGGCACCGTGCCGTCCAGCAGATACGCGTCCACCGTGGAGTCGACGCAGTCGCTCCCGCTGCCGTACGCGCCATGGCCCTCGCCCTTCCAGGTGAGCACCACACCGACACCCTCGCCGAGTTCGTCCGCCATCTTCCGGGCACCCTCGTACGGGGTGGCCGGGTCGCCGGTGTTGCCCACGACCAGGACCGGCGCCGCGCCCGGCGCGCTCACCTCCGGGGTGTCGAACTGACCGGGAACCGGCCAGTCGTGACACCAGCCGGCCGTGTCCCAGCCGAGGAAGGACCCGAAGACGGGCGAGATCTCCTCGAACTCGGGCAGCAGCTTCTTCGTCTCCTCCGGGGTCGGCCGCTGCTTGTCGTCCAGGCACGATATGACCCGCTGCGAGTGGGTCGCCGTGCCGTACCGCCCCGAGGCGTCGCGTTCGTTGTAGCCGTCGGCCAGCGCCAGCAGCTCCGTGCCGTCGCCCTCCTCGGCCGCCTCCAGCGCACTGGTCAGCGTCGGCCAGCTGGTCTTGCTGTACAACGGCAGGACGATGCCGGTCAGTGCCAGCGTCTGCGTCAGCTCGCGCCCGGACGACGACGTCGGCAGCGGGTCGGCGTCGATCCGCTCCAGCAGCTCCGCGATCTCCCGCGAACCCCGCTCGGGGCTCCGCCCGGTGGACTTCAGGTAGTTGTCGAGGGCCGTCTGGAAGCCCCGGGTCTGGTTCTTGGCGTGGCCCACGGTGTCGGCGCTCGGATCGACCACCGCGTCGAGCGTCATCCGCCCCACCTTCTCCGGGAAGAGATGGGCGTAGACACCGCCCAGCTCGGTGCCGTAGGAGATGCCGAAGTAGTTCAGCCGGTCGTCGCCGAGGGCCTGCCGGATGCGGTCCATGTCGCGAGCGGTGTCGGTGGTCGAGACGTGGGCCATCAGCTTCCCGGCGGCCTCCTGGCAACCCTTGCCGAAGTCGGTGGCGTCCTGGAGGAAGGTCCGCTCCTCGGCCGGTGTGTCCGGGGTGCCGTCCACCGACGACTCGGCGGCCTGGATGCTCCTGTCGTCGCGGCAGCGGATGCCCTCGCTGGCGGCGACCCCGCGCGGGTCCCAGCTCACCAGGTCGTACCGCTCGCGCAGTTCGGAGGCCGTGGCGGCGTAGGACGGCATCATCGACACGCCGGACCCGCCCGGACCGCCGAAGTTGAACAGCAGTGAGCCGAGGCGGTCGTCACCCGTGGCCTTGGCCCGGATCAGGGCGAGCCCGATCGTGGAGCCGTCCGGCTCCGACCAGTCCAGCGGCACCCGGAGGGTGGCGCACTGCCACTCCCCGCCCGGTGCGGGGGTGTCCCCTGAGGCCTTGCAGCGCCCCCAGTCGAGCGTCCCGCGGCTCTTGCCGTCGTCGCCGGAGCCGCCGACGCCGCAGCCGGCCGTCAGCAGCGCGGCGGCGACCGTCAGGGCCGCCCACCGTGTGAAACGGGTCATGTGCCACTTCCCCCCTCGCTGGCCGTCCGCATGCGCCACGGATGGCGGTCGAGCCATGGTAGGCAGATTCGCCGCCCGCCGGGGCGGCCTGTGGACAACGCTCTGACCTGGTGCTCTGTGGAGAACCGTCTGCCCGCCTACGAGCAGACGGTCCCGGCCGCCGGCACCTTTCCGTCCAGGAGATAGCCGTGCACCGCGTCCTGCACGCACGTGTTCCCGGTGTTGTAGGCCCCGTGCCCCTGCCCCTTGTACGTCAGTTCCACACCCACGCCCTCACCGAGCGCCCGCACCATCCTGCGTGCCCCCTCGTACGGGGTGGCCGGGTCGCCGGTGTTGCCGATCACCAGGATCGGGGCCGCGCCGGGGGCGTGGACATCCGGGTGCTCGGCGGCCCCCGGCACCGCCCAGTCGGTGCAGCCGACCATCCCCCACGCCAGATACTCCCCGAACACCTCGGAGGCGGCCCGGAACGCGGGCAGCCGGCGCTCCACGTCCTCGGCGGTGTAGCGGGGTCTGTCGTCGGCGCAGTTGACGGCCACGTTGGCCGGGATGATGTTGCTGTACTCGCCGTTCTCGCTGCGTCCGTTCATGGAGTCGGAGAGCGCCATCAGAATCGTTCCGTCACCGTCGTACGCCTGCTCTAGGCCGTCGGTGAGGAACGCCCAGAGCTCCTTCGAGTACAGCGCCTGCGCGATCCCGTTGGCCGCCGCGGTCTGGGTCAGTTCGCGCGGGAAGACGCCGGGGACGGGTGCGCTGTCCAGGTCCCTCAGCAGCTTGACGATACGATCCCGCACGTCCTGCGCGCTGTCGCCCACGGGGCACTCCTCCGTGCCCGAGACACAGTCCTCGGCGTAGTTGTCGAGGGCGAGCTGGAACCCCCGGGCCTGTCCGAGGGAGCCCTGTTCCGCGGTTTCCGTGGGGTCGACGACCGCGTCGAACACCGCGTGGCCCACCTTCTTCGGGAACAGGTGGGCGTAGACGCCGCCCAGTTCGGTGCCGTAGGAGATGCCGAAGTAGTGGAGAACGTCGTCGCCGAGGACCTGGCGCATCAGGTCCAGGTCACGGGCGGTGTCCGTGGTGCGCACATGGGGCAGCACCCGTCCGGAGTTCTTCTCGCAGGCCGCGTTGAACCTCTCGGTGCTGTTGACGAGTTCGGTGCGCTCGGCGTTGTCGTCGGGGGTGGCGTCCTGCTGGAAGTACGTGTCGAGCTGCTGGTCGTCCAGGCAGGTCACGGGTGCGCTGCGGCCCACACCGCGGGGATCGAAGCTCACCAGGTCGTAGCGGGCGCGCAGGGGCGCGTAGACGTCGCCGAAGGCGGGCAGGGTGGTGACGCCGGAGACGCCCGGGCCACCGAAGTTGAAGACCAGGGAACCGATGCGCCGGCCCGCCGCGCCGCTCGACCTGGCCCGGATCAGCGCGAGGCCGATGGTGTCGCCCTCGGGGTCGTCCCAGTCCAGCGGCACCTTCATGGTGGCGCAGCTCCACTCGCCCCGGCCGCCGGGGAGGGGGGACGGAGCGGAGCCCCCGCCCTGCGCCTCGGACGGAGCCGGGCAGTCCTTCCAGTCGAGCTGCTGCTCCGTCAGGTCCTCGTCCTCGTCGCCCCCACCACAGCCCGCCAGCAGCGCGGGCAGCAGTACGGCGCAGACGGTCAGGGCGGCGGCACGCAGACGGAAGGGGCGGGGCATGGCCCCATCCTGCGGTCGCCCGGAGCGGGGCGCGCGGGACACGGGCCGAACGAGGTAAGGGGACCTCGCTCACAAGGCCGCCTTGCGGGTGAGGTGGTTGAAGGCCAGCCAGCCCGGCAGCACCGGCAGCCAGAGCGTCAGCAGCCGGAAGAGCAGCACCGCCGGCGCGGCGACCTCCTTGGGGAGCCCGACCGCGATGAGACCCACCGTCAGGGTCGCCTCGACCGCGCCGACACCGCCCGGCGTCGGGGCCGCCGACCCCAGTGCGTTGCCCGCGAGGAACACGACGGCCACGCTGGCGATGCTGACGGATGTCGTCTCGTCGCCGAACGCCCGGATCGAGGCGTCCAGGCACATCACGAAGCAGGCCGTCAGCAGCAGCATGCCGCCGATGCCGGTGACCAGCTTCTGCGGCCGTTGCAGCACATCGAGCATGCGCGGCACGACACCCGCGAAAAGCGACCGCACGCGCGTGACGACGAATTTCCGCAGGAACGGCACCGAGGTCACCACGAGCACCAGCACCGCCACCGTCAGCAGGCCCCCGATCACCGTGCGGGACGGGGTCAGGGAGGGCGTCTTCTCGGTGCCGGTGAGGTAACCGAAGGACAGCAGCATCAGGATGTGGCAGCCGAGCCCGAAGAGCTGCGACGCGCCGACGCTCGCCACCGCGAGACCGGGCCGCACCCCCGCGCGCTGGAGGAACCGCGTGTTCAGGGCGACACCGCCCACCGCCGCCGGGGCGACGATCTTCACGAACGACCCGGCGACCTGTGCCGCCACGGTCCGCACGAACGGCACCCGCTCGGGTACGAACCCGAGCAGGGCCATGGCCGCCGCGACGTAACTGGCCGCCGAGAACAGCACCGCCGCGGCCACCCAGCCCCACTCCGCGTTGGCGATCAGCGGGCCGAACTCGATGTGGGTGAGCTGCGTCAGCAGGAAGTACGCGCCGATCGCACCGGCGATGAAACTGATCAGGGTCCGTGGGCGCACCCGCTCCAGACGGGCCGGCTCGACCGGGGCCTGCGGCCTGATCCGCAGCACCTCGTGCCGGATCTGGGTGAGCAGGTCCTCCTCGCGCGCCTCCTCGATGGCTTCGTCGATGGCCCGCTTCTCGGCCCGCTGCTCCGCGCGTACGGCCTTCTTGCCGGGCTTGTCGGGGACGGCACCGCCGGCGTCGTGCTCCGCGCGGGCCGGCCTGGACTGCCGGGAGGCCTCCAGGACCGCCTCACGCTCGCGTTCCGCCCGCTCACGGGCCAGCTTGCGCAGGGTTCCGCGGGTGGAACGGCTCAGCGCGATGGGCTGGAGCATCGGCAGGCAGTCCGCCACGGTGTCGGGGCCGAGGACGCTCAGCGCGGAGGCCACCGCGCGTTCGGCGCCCACCCTGAGGCCCAGCGTCACCAGCAGCTGGGAGGTGTCCATGCGCAGCAGCAGATCGCCGGCCGCGATCTCGCCGACCCGCAGATCGGTGAGGATCACCGTACCGGAACGGTCCACCAGGATGGCGTCGCCCACCAGCCTGCGGTGCGCGATGCGGCGGGACTGCAGGGCCCGTACCTGATGCCAGGTGTCGCGCAGCAGTTCGTCGGTGATCTCCTCGTCCGGCAGCGAGTCGAGGGTGCGCCCGCCGCTGTGCTCGTAGACGAGCATCACCGCGTCGGGGCCGAGTTCGGAGGTCGCGATCAGCTTGGGCGCGTTGGCGCCGGCCGCGATGGCCGCGTACGCCAGCAGCGCCTCCTGCTCCAGCGCCTGGCGCAGCGACTGCAGGCTGCTGCGGGTGGCGAAACCGCGCAGGGCCAGATTGCGCCACGCGCGGTAGAAGAACCCCTGCGCCTGCTGCTCGCGGTCGACCACCGTGACGTCCAGCGGCGGACCGTCCTCCAGGGTGACGAAGTACCGGCGCCCCCGGTCCCCGGCCTCGGCGGCGTCGCCGGTCTCCACCCGGGACGCGCTCACGGGGCGGAAGCCGACCGTGCGCAGGCCCGCCATCAGCGTGCGGCCGGTGGGGCGCACATTGGGCGAACCGACCGCGTAGAGGGTGCCGTAGGCGACGGTCCAGCCGATCAGGACCGTCAGGATGATCGAGAACGGTGTCGTGTACCCGGTGACGAGCATCGAGAAGGCGTCGAGGAGCAGCACCACCCACAGCACCGCGCGCCACCGGGGTCTGCGGGACATCCCGACGGCCGTCATGTACGCGATCACCGGGGCCAGGTAGCCGTGCACCGGGTCCGTCAGGGCGTGGATGTCGCCGGGGGAGGGCTGGGTGAGCGCCTCCTGGATCGAGTCCGGAGCGGCGCGCGCGACCCACAGATCGGTGGCGAGCGTCACACCGTGCGCGAGGACGGCGGCGAGCACGCCGTCGGCGATCCGCAGCCCGTCCCGCTTGATCAGCCGCTCCACCGCGAAGGCCACCGGCACCAGGAGGATCGCGATGCTGGAGGCCAGGCCCGCGATCTTGATCAGCAGGTCGGGCGCCTGCCCGGTGCCCTTGTTGATGTCCTGTTCCAGGCCCGAGGTGGTGCCGTGGGCGAACGCGGCGATCGCCAGCAGCACCACGACGGCGAGTACGCCCGCCAGGAGCCGCATGAGGTCGGACGGGCGGTGCACCCGCGCGGGGAGCAGCGGTTCGTCGCCCTCCACCTCGTCGATGTGCGCCGTCTCGGGGCCCGCGGTGTCCGGGCGCGACGAGGCGTCAGGGGTACCCTCCGTGCCCTTGGGGTGCGCACCCTGCTGCTTCATCGTCTCTTCTCGATCTTGTATCACCAGTCACCGCCCGCACGATGGTGGCATGCCGTACCGGCACAAGGGGGCATCAGGGTCCGAACGCGGAGCGGCACAGTCTGCCCGAAGCACCGCTCCCGGGCGAGCCGCGCACACGCGTGCGAGCGCCTCGCGTTGTCGGTGGGGTGGGGCAGGATGGGCGGGATGAGCCAGGAGAGCCTTCCGTCCGACGGCGGTCCGGAGCACCCGGACGCCCTGCCCGAGTACGCCGAGCGGGTCCTCGAGGTGAGCGAGCTGATCCCGCCGGGACGGGTCATGACGTACGGGGACGTGGCCGAGTGGCTGGGGGAGGGCGGTCCCCGGCAGGTCGGGCGCGTGATGGCCCTGTACGGGGGAGCGGTGCCGTGGTGGCGTGTCGTCCGCGCGGACGGCGTGCTGCTGCCGGGCCACGAGCTGAGGGCCCTCGGCCACTACCGCGCGGAGGGCACGCCCCTGAAGGAGGCGGGCCGGGCCGCGGAGGGCCATGTGCCGCGCCTCGACATGAGGCGCGCGCGATGGGACGGCGGCGGACACACCGAAGGTCACACCTGACAGCTTCCGCCATCGCCCGCGCCGCCGTGTGACCTCTGACCCCTCGGGGTGAGACGGAGCACATTCGTGGCATGACGTACGTTCGTGAGGCAAGGGACATGTGCGGCCGGAGTGTCCGGAGGGAAGAAGCGGAAAGCCTGCTTCCGCATTCTTCACCGGCGTAGCGTCGGCCGCGCGTACCCCCTTCACCCCGTGCCCACCGCCCCGCACGCGCGGCGAACGGCCCCACAGCACACCCACCAGGACCGGCGAACCACGTGAGCTCCTCTTCCTCCACCAGCGGCCTGTCGCACCCCCAGGTGCGGCGGGGGAACCGTGGCGCTTATCGACTGGTGCGTACCCCGCCGGCCCGCGTGAATCCCCCTCGGATGGACGCCGCGCAGCGCTCCGTGGTTGAGCACGAGACCGGTCCGCTGCTCGTTCTCGCAGGTCCGGGCACCGGTAAGACCACCACCCTGGTCGAGTCCGTGGCCGCGAGGATCGCCCGTGACGGGGACCCCGAGCGCATCCTGGTGCTGACGTTCAGCCGCAGGGCGGCCGTCGAGCTGCGCGACCGCATGGCCCTGCGCATCGGGGCCGCACGCGCCCCGCAGGCGACCACCTTCCACTCGTTCTGCTACGCCCTGGTCCGCGCCCACCAGGACAGCGACCTCTTCGTGGAGCCGCTGCGGCTGCTGTCGGGCCCCGAGCAGGACGTCACCGTCCGTGAACTGCTCGCCGGCCAGGTCGACCTGGAGCGGCTCGGGCTCGCCCACGTGCGCTGGCCGGACGAACTGCGCGCCTGCCTGACCACCCGCGGCTTCGCCGACGAGGTCCGCGCGGTGCTCGCCCGCAGCCGCGAGCTGGGCCTCGGCCCCGACGCCCTGGACGCCTTCGCCCGCCGCATCGGACGCCCCGACTGGCGCGCCGCCTCCGCCTTCCTCGCCGAGTACCTCGACGTCCTCGACCTGCAGGGCGTCCTCGACTACGCCGAACTGGTCCACCGCGCGGTGCTCCTCGCCGGCCGTCCGGAGATCGCCGGGCAGCTCGCCGCGCGGTACGACGCCGTCTACGTCGACGAGTACCAGGACACCGACCCCGCCCAGGTGCGGCTGCTGCGCGCCCTGGCCGGCGGACGCACCCTCGTCGCCTTCGGCGATCCCGACCAGTCGATTTACGCCTTCCGGGGCGCGGACGTGGGCGGCATCCTGGAGTTCCCGTACGCCTTCCCCCGCGCGGACGGCCGTCCGGCCCCCGTCGAGGTGCTGCGCACCTCCCGGCGCTCCGGCGCCGCCCTGCTGGAGGCCACCCGGCGGGTGACCCGGCGCATGCCGCTGCCGCGCCTGCCCGCCGAGAAGGTCCGCGCCCACCGGGAGCTGACCGCGGACCGGGAGGGCGGCCGGGTCGAGGTCCACACCTACCCGACCTCCGGCACGGAACTGGAGAACATCGCCGACATCCTGCGCCGGGCGCACCTGGAGGACGGCGTGCCCTGGAACGACATGGCCGTCCTGGTCCGGGCCGGCGCCCGCACCCTCCCCACCGTCCGCCGCGCGCTCACCTCGGCGGGCGTCCCCGTCGACGTCGACGGCAACGACCTGCCCCTGCGCCACGAACCGGCGGTGGCCCCGCTGCTGACGGCCCTGCGCGCGGTGGCGACGGCGGAGGCCGGTGACGGGGAAGGCACCGGGGCCGACGCCGAAGCGGAACCGCGCTGGCTCGACACCGAGACCGCCCTCACCCTGCTCACCTCCCCCCTCGCCGGCATGGACGCCGCCGACCTGCGCCGCCTCGGACGGGCCCTGCGCGAGGAGGAGCGGGCCGCGGGCAACCCGCTGCCACCGCCCTCGGACGAGCTCCTCGCGCGTGCGCTGGCCGAACCGGAGCGGCTCGCCGTGCACGACCCCGCCTACGCGCGGGGCGCCCAGCGTCTCGGCGGCCTGCTGCGCCGGGCCCGCGAGCGCCTGGCGGACGGCGGTACGGCCGAGGAGGCCCTGTGGGACCTGTGGGACGGCACACCATGGCCGGGGCGTCTGGAGCGCTCCGCCCGGCGCGGCGGCGCGGCCGGCCGCAACGCCGACCGGGACCTCGACGCCGTGTGCGCGCTGTTCGCGACCGCCGCCCGCGCGGAGGAACGCACCGGCGGCCGGGGCGCCCTGAACTTCCTGGAGGAGATCGAGGCCGAGGACATCGCCGCCGACACCCTCACACGGCGTGCCGCCCGCCCCGAGGCCGTGCGCCTGATGACCGCGCACCGCTCCAAGGGCCTGGAGTGGCGCCTGGTCGTCGTGGCCGGCGTCCAGGAGGGCCTGTGGCCCGACCTGCGCCGCCGCGGCTCCCTGCTGGAGGCCGACCGCATCGGCCGCGACGGACTCGCCGAACCGCTCACCCCCGGCGCGCTGCTCGCCGAGGAACGCCGCCTGTTCTACGTCGCGGTCACGCGTGCGCGTGAACGGCTCGTCGTGACGGCCGTGAAGGCGCCCGCCGACGACGGCGACCAGCCCTCCCGCTTCCTGACCGAACTGGGCGTCGAGCCCAAGGACGTCACCGGACGCCCCCGCCGCCCCCTGTCCGTCGCCGCGCTCGTCGCCGAACTGCGCGCCACGACGGTCGACCCCCGCGTCTCCGACACCCTGCGGGAGGCCGCCGCCCGGCGGCTGGCCCGGCTCGCCGCGCTCGCCGACGAGGACGGCCGCCCGCTGGTCCCCTCCGCGCACCCCTACCGCTGGTGGGGCATGTTCGAGCCCACGGAGAGCAGGGTGCCGCTGCGCGACCGGAACCAGCCCGTCGTGCTCTCCGGCAGCGCCCTCGACCAGCTCGCCAACACCTGCGCCCTGCAGTGGTTCCTGGGCCGCGAGGTGAAGGCCGACGCGCCCGCGACCGCCGCCCAGGGCTTCGGCAACGTCGTGCACGTCCTCGCCGACGAGGTGGCCTCCGGGCACACCCCGGCCGACCTCGCCGTCCTCATGGAACGCCTCGACTCGGTGTGGAACGCGCTCGCCTTCGACGCGCCGTGGAAGTCGGCGCAGGAGAAGGAGAACGCGCGCGTGGCGCTCGAACGCTTCCTCAAGTGGCACGTCATGGACCGCGCCGGACGCACCCCGGTGGCCAGCGAACACGACTTCGACGTCACCCTCGAAGCGGGCGACTACGAGGTCCGCATCCGCGGCCAGATGGACCGCGTCGAGACCGACCGCGAGGGACGCGCGTACGTCGTCGACTTCAAGACCGGCAAACAGGCGCCCAGCGCCAAGGAGGTGGAGCGCCACCCCCAGCTCGCCGTCTACCAGCTCGCCGTCGGGGAGGGCGCCGTCGACGACGTCTTCGACGGAGTGCGCCCCGAACCGGGCGGTGCCGAGCTCGTCCAGCTGCGCCAGGGGGCCGCCAAGCGGGACGGCGGCGAGACCCTGCCCAAGGTGCAGGCCCAGGAGCCGCCGGAGGGGGAGTGGATCGGTGATCTGCTGGCCACGGCCGCCGGGAAGGTCCTCGACGAACGGTTCGGCCCGACCGCGGGCCAGCACTGCGCCCACTGTGCGTTCCGGGCCTCGTGCAGCGCCCGGCCCGAGGGCCGGCACGTGGTCGAGTGACCGACGTGACGCATCGCACCCTCCATGCCGACCTGCGGTTCTTCCCTCCCGGAGCGCTCCGACGGCCTCCACTGTCAGTGCCCGCCGCTAGATTCTGCGTGTGCCCGCCCGTATCACCGATCCCGATCAGCTCAAGGAGCTCCTCGGTATCCCGTTCACCCCGGAGCAGACGGCCTGCATCACCGCGCCGCCCGCCCCGCAGGTGATCGTGGCCGGAGCCGGGTCGGGCAAGACGACGGTGATGGCGGCCCGCGTGGTGTGGCTGGTCGGCACCGGTCAGGTCGCCCCCGAACAGGTGCTCGGCCTCACCTTCACCAACAAGGCCGCCGGCGAACTCGCCGAACGCGTCCGCAAGGCGCTGGTCAAGGCCGGTGTCACCGACCCCGACGCCATCGACCCGGACAACCCCCCGGGCGAGCCGGCGATCTCCACTTACCACGCCTTCGCGGGCCGCCTGCTGACCGACCACGGCCTGCGCATCGGTCTCGAACCGACCTCCCGGCTGCTCGCCGACGCCACCCGCTACCAGCTCGCCGCGCGCGTCCTGCGCGAAGCCCCCGGCCTCTACCCGGCGCTCACCCGCTCCTTCCCCGACCTGGTCGGCGACCTCCTCACCCTCGACGGCGAGCTGGCCGAACACCTCGTACGGCCCGAGGACCTGCGCGCCCACGACGCCGAGCTGCTGCGCACCCTGGAGAACACCCGGCTCACCAACGCCGACCTGCGCAAGGTTCCCGAGGCGGCCGCCGCGCGGCGCGAGCTCGCCGACCTCGTGCTGCGCTACCGGGCCGCCAAACGCGAACGCGACCTGCTCGACTTCGGCGACCAGATCGCCCTGTCCGCCCGGCTCGCCGCCCTCCCCGAGGTGGGCCGCCTCCTGCGCGACGAGTTCCGCGTGGTCCTCCTCGACGAGTACCAGGACACCTCCGTCGCCCAGCGGGTCCTGCTGGCCGGACTGTTCGGCGGCGGCACCGGCCACCCGGTGACCGCCGTCGGCGACCCCTGCCAGGCGATCTACGGCTGGCGCGGCGCCTCCGTCGCCAACCTCGACGACTTCCCCGAGCACTTCGCCCACGCCGACGGCCGCCCCGCCGCCCGCCAGTCGCTCAGCGAGAACCGCCGCAGCGGCGGCCGGCTGCTGGACCTCGCCAACGGCCTCGCCGAGCCGCTGCGCGCCATGCACGCGGGCGTCGAGGCCCTCCGCCCGGCCCCCGGCGCCGAACGCGACGGCACCGTCCGCTGCGCCCTGCTGCCCACCCACGCGGAGGAGATCGACTGGATCGCCGACTCCATCGCCCACCTCGTCCGCACCGGCAAGGCGCCCGGAGAGATCGCCGTGCTGTGCCGCACGGCCGGCGACTTCGCCGAGATCCAGGGCGCCCTGGTCGCCAGGGACGTCCCCGTCGAGGTGGTCGGCCTGTCCGGGCTGCTGCACCTTCCCGAGGTCGCCGACCTGGTCGCCGTCTGCGAGGTCCTCCAGGACCCCGGCGCCAACGCCTCCCTCGTCCGGCTGCTGACCGGCCCACGCTGGCGCATCGGCCCCCGCGACCTCGCCCTGCTGGGGCGGCGCGCACGGCGGCTCGTCTCCCCCGCGCGGGTCGACGGCGACGACGACCCCGACCGGCGGCTCGCCGAAGCCGTCGAGGGCGTCGACCCGGCCGAGGTGATCTCACTCGCGGACGCCCTCGACACCTTCCTGGAGACACCGCTGGACGGCCGTGGGGACGACGACGGCCTGCCCTTCTCACCGGACGCGCGCGTACGCTTCGCCCGCCTGGCCACCGAACTGCGCGACCTCCGCCGCTCCCTCGCCGACCCCCTCATGGACGTCCTGCACCGCGTCCTCGCCGTCACCGGCCTGGAGGTCGAACTCTCCGCGTCCCCCCACGCCCTGGCCGCCCGCCGGCGCGAGACCCTCTCCAACTTCCTCGACGTCGCCGCCTCCTTCGCCGCCGGCGACGGCGAGGCCACCCTGCTCGCCTTCCTCGGCTTCCTGCGCACCGCCGCCCAGTACGAGAAGGGCCTCGACAACGCGCTGCCCGGCGGCGAGAACACTGTCAAGGTCCTCACCGCGCACAAGTCCAAGGGCCTCGAATGGGACGTCGTCGCCGTCCCCGGACTGGTCACCGGCACCTTCCCCAGCGGCCAGGGCCGCGAGAAGTGGACCGCGCAGGGCAGGGTGCTGCCGCACGGACTGCGCGGCGACGCCGACACCCTGCCCGACGTCGAGTCCTGGGACTCCCGCGGTCTGAAGGCCTTCCACGAGGCCATGAAGGAACACCAGCACACCGAGGAGCTCCGCCTCGGCTACGTCACCTTCACCCGTCCCCGTTCCCTCCTCCTCGGCTCCGGCCACTGGTGGGGGCCCAGCCAGAAGAAACCGCGCGGCCCCTCCGAGTTCCTCCACGCCCTCCACGAGCACTGCGTCGCCGGACACGGCGAGATCGAGGCGTGGGCCGACGAGCCCGCCGAGGACGAGGAGAACCCCGCCCTGCACCGGGCCGGCGACGACCAGGTGTGGCCCCTGCCCCTGGACGACGCCGCCCTCGCCCGTCGCCGCGCGGCCGCCGACACCGTCCTCGCCCACCTCCACCGCCTCGCCGCCCACCCGGACGGCCCCACCACGGCCGTACACGACCCCGACACCCACGACGACCCGGACTGGCCGCCCCCGCCCGACGACGAGGACCCCCTCCCCGAGGAGGACCCCTACGCGGACGCCGGTCCGTACGACTGGGACTCCTGGAGCACCGACCGCCCCACCGTCCCGCACCAGGCGACGTCCCCGGACGCCACCGCGCACCCCCGCGCCGCGGAGCCGGCCCACCCGCCGCGGCCCCCTCTCACCCCCGAGGAGGCCCGCACCGTCGCCTCCTGGGACCGCGACCTCGACGCCCTCACCGGAGAGCTTCTGCACACCCGCGCGAGCGTCACCGAGGTCCGGCTGCCCGCCTCGCTGACCGCCTCCCAGCTGCTGCGCCTGGCCGCCGACCCGGACGGCTTCGCCCAGGAGCTGGCCCGCCCCATGCCCCGCCCCCCGCAGCCGGCCGCGCGCCGCGGCACCCGTTTCCACGCCTGGGTCGAGGCGCGCTTCGAGGAACTGACGCTGCCCATGCTCGACCCGGACGAACTGCCCGGCAGCGACGCCGAGATCGCCGACGAACGCGACCTGGAAGCCCTCAAGGAGGCCTTCGAACGCACCGAGTACGCCCACCGCACGCCCCACCGCGTGGAAGCCCCCTTCCAGCTGTCGATCGCCGGCCGCGTCGTCCGGGGCCGCATCGACGCCGTCTACAAGGAGGACGGCGGGGACGGGACGACGTACGAGATCGTCGACTGGAAGACGGGCCGCGGCCGCAGCGCCGACCCGCTCCAGCTCGCCGTCTACCGGCTCGCCTGGGCCGAACAGCAGGGCGTCCCCCTGGAGACCGTCACGGCCGCGTTCCTGTACGTGCGCACCGGTGAGACCGTCCGCCCCGACGCCCTGCCCGGCCGGGCGGAGCTGGAGCGGCTGCTGCTCGGGGAGCCGTCCGGTGAGATACCGCACTCCGAGGACACCGGCGCGGGCCGATAGGCTCGAGGACATGAGCCAGCCCGTTGACACCGCCGTCAGCGCCGTCCGCACGTACATCGCACAGCACCGCGTCGCCTTCCTCGACGACCTCACCGAGTGGCTGCGCATCCCGTCCGTCTCGGCCCAGCCCGACCACGCGCCCGACGTGCGCCACAGCGCCGACTGGCTCGCCGCCAGACTCAAGGAGACCGGCTTCCCGACCGCCGAGGTCTGGCACACCCCCGGCGCCCCGGCCGTCTACGCCGAATGGCCCTCCGACGACCCCGGGGCGCCCACCGTGCTGGTCTACGGCCACCACGACGTACAGCCCGCGGCCCGCGAGGACGGCTGGACCGGCGAGCCCTTCGAACCCGTCGTCCGGGACGGCCGCCTCTACGCCCGTGGTGCGGCCGACGACAAGGGCCAGGTGTTCTTCCACACCCTCGGCGTCCGGGCCCACCTCGCCGCCACCGGCCGCACCACCCCGGCCGTCCACCTGAAACTGCTGATCGAGGGCGAGGAGGAATCCGGCTCCCCGCACTTCCGCGCGCTCGTCGAGCAGCACGCGGACCGGCTCACCGCCGACACCGTGATCGTCTCCGACACCGGCATGTGGTCCGAGGACACCCCCACCGTGTGCACCGGCATGCGCGGCCTCGCCGAGTGCGAGATCCGGCTGTACGGCCCCGACCAGGACATCCATTCCGGTTCCTTCGGAGGCGCGGTGCCCAACCCGGCCACCGCCGCCGCCCGCCTGGTGGCCGCCCTGCACGACGAGCACGCGCGCGTGGCGATACCCGGCTTCTACGACGGCGTCGTCGAGCTCACCGACCGCGAACGCGAACTCTTCGCCCGGCTGCCCTTCGACGAGGAGCAGTGGCTGCGCACCGCCAAGTCCCACGGCACCCGCGGCGAAGCCGGATACAGCACCCTGGAGCGCCTCTGGGCCCGCCCCACCGCCGAGGTCAACGGCATCGGCGGCGGCTACCAGGGCCCCGGCAGCAAGACGATCATCCCGTCCTCCGCCATGGTGAAGCTGTCCTTCCGGCTCGTCGCCGGCCAGGACCCCGAACACGTGCGCCAGGTCGTCGGCGCCTGGGTGCCTGGACAACTGCCCGACGGCATCCGCCACGAGATCTCCTTCAGCCCCGCCACGCGCCCCTGCCTGACACCGCTGGACCACCCTGCCCTGCAGTCCCTGGTCCGCGCGATGGGCCGCGCCTTCGACAAGCCCGTCCTGTTCACCCGCGAGGGCGGCTCCGGACCGGCCGCCGACCTCCAGGACGTCCTCGGCGCACCGGTGCTGTTCCTCGGCATCTCCGTCCCGTCCGACGGCTGGCACGCCCCCGACGAGAAGGTCGACCTGGACCTCCTCCTCAAAGGCGCAGAGACCAGCGCGTACCTGTGGGGCGACCTCGCCGAGCACTGGCGGCACGCACCCTGACCCCACACGCCGTCCGAACCGGACGCCCGCGCGGGGCACACTGGAAGGGACCCGCCGCCGCGCCCCGCAGGAACCGGTCCCTCCCGCCGAACCGCCCGCCGACCCAATCCGTTCCACCGGGGGAGTTGTAACCACCCGTGACCATCTGGACCGACCGCACCGCCGACCGTCCCATCTCGCTCACCGCCCCGAGCGGCATCGACCGCGCCGCCCACCACCGGCTCGACGAGGCATGGCTCGCGGCGGCGTGGAGCCACCCCTCGACCCGCTGCTTCGTGGTCTCCGGCGGCCAGGTCCTCATCGACGAGACGGCGGACGGGCGTACCGAACTCGTCATGACCCCCTCCTTCGAGGCCCCGCTCACCGAGGCCCACCGCTACTTCCTGGGCATCGACGAGGACGGCGTCAGCTACTTCGCCCTTCAGAAGGACTCCCTGCCCGGCCGCATGGACGACTCCGCCCGCCCTGCGGGCCTGCGCGAGGCGGGACTGCTCCTGTCGCACCGCGAGGCCGGCCTGATGGTGCACGCGGTCGCCCTGGAGAACTGGCAGCGGCTCCACCGCTTCTGCTCCCGCTGCGGCGAGCGCACCGTCATCGCCGCCGCCGGCCACATCCGCCGCTGCCCCGCCTGCGGCGCCGAACACTACCCGCGCACCGACCCGGCGGTGATCATGGCCGTGGTCGACGACCAGGACCGCATCCTGCTCGGCCGCCAGGTCCACTGGCCCGAGGGCCGCTTCTCCACGCTCGCCGGATTCGTCGAGCCGGGCGAGTCCATCGAGCAGTCGGTGCGCCGCGAGGTCCACGAGGAGGTCGGCATCGGCGTCGGCGAGGTCGAGTACATCGCCAGCCAGCCCTGGCCCTTCCCGTCCAGCCTCATGCTGGGCTTCTTCGCCCGCGCCACCTCGACCGAGATCGACGTGGACGGCGACGAGATCCACGAGGCCCGCTGGTTCTCCCGCGACGAACTCGGCGCCGCCTTCGAGTCCGGCGAGGTGCTCCCGCCGTACGGCATCTCGATCGCGGCCCGCCTGATCGAGCGCTGGTACGGCAAGGACCTGCCGACCCGCAGCGCCTTCTGAACCAGGACACGAAGAAGCGGGGTGGCCTCCTCCCACCGGGAAGAGGCCACCCCGCTTCGTGTGAACCGCTCAGGCGCCGATCTTCTGCTTCACCTGGGCCAGCGACGGGTTGGTGAGCGTCGAGCTGTCGGCGAAGAGGACGGTCGGCACAGTCTGTAGACTTCCCTCTTACCTTGTGGCGGCCGGGGGGGGGGCCGCCCATGTCTTGGGGAGGGGCAAGGGTGAACGGCAAGCCCAGGGCTCTTGGTGTGGTCCGTCTGTCTGTAGGCAACGAGAACCAGACCGGCGAGGAAACGCAGCGGACCCGCATCAGCAAGCGGGCCGACGCCGAGGACATGGAGCTGGTCGACTTTGCCGTCGACATCGACGTGTCGGCGTCCATCTCGCCGTGGGTGCGCCCGTCCCTGGGGGACTGGCTCAACAACAAGAAAGACCAGTTCGACCACATCATCATCCTGAAGATCGACCGCATCGCGCGGTCGGTCCGCCACCTCTCGGACATCATCGAGTGGTGCGAGGCGAACGGTAAGGGCCTCATCTCCTGCGAGGAGGGATTCGACCTCTCGAAGCCGTGGGGCAAGACGATCGCCAAGATCCTGGCCGTGGTCGCAGAGGCCGAGTTGGACGCCATCAAGGCCCGCAACAAGGCTTCCCGGGAAACCATGCGGAAGACCGGTCGTTGGCCGGGTGGCCTTGTCCCGTTCGGACGCAAAGCGGTGAAGGGCGACGCAGGCTTCACCCTGGAACTCGATCCCGAGTACGGCCCGCCGCTGATCGAGATGATCCGGCGCTTCATCGAGAAGCCGAGCTTCTCGGCCGTCGCCGACTGGCTGAACGAGCAAGGCGTACCCACGGCTCAGGACATCGCTCGTATCCGCGCGGCGGCAGGCGAGAGCACGACTCGGCTGGCGGACCCGAAGCCTCGGGGCGCCAGATGGACGCCGACCACAGTGCAAGCCGTACTGGTCAGCCGCTCTCTGCTTGGGGAGTACGTGCGAGCCAATGGCGCCGTGGTCCGCAACGACGACGGCACACCCGTCATGCGGTCTGAGCCGGTACTGAACGAGGAGGAGTGGACGAAGCTGTCGGAAGCCGTCGCCTCGGCCAAGTACAAGAAGCAGAAGGGCTCTACGTCGCCGACGGTGGGCGTGACGTTCTGCATGCTGTGTGGCAGCTCCCTGTACTTCGTGAAGGGCGACCCGGCCAAGGGCAAGCGGGAGCGGTACCGCTGCCACGGAAACAAGAGCAAGGGCATTCAGGCATGCCCGAAGCAGAGGTTCTGGGCAGAGGACTTGTACCCCTGGCTGGAGTCGGCCCTGTTGGGGGAGATTGGCCACCTCGAACGGATGGAGTCGAAGACGACCATCGACGACAGCCGTGCGGCGAAGCTCGCCGTGATCGACGGCAAGATGAACCAGCTCCTGAAGGAACTCCAGCAGGACGAGATCAGCGCCGTCGCGTACGCCTCACAAGTCGCCAGCCTTGCCCAGGACCGGGAGAAGGTCACCAGTCAGGAGGGGCCGAAGCCAGTGACCGTATGGACGGGTACGGGAGAGGGCTACGCGGAGTGGTGGGAGCGGTCGAGCGTCGACGAACGGCGTGAATGGCTGAAGAAGCACAAGGTCAAGGCGTACTTCGGACATGGCGTCCTGGCCATCGATCCCGGCGACCTGATCGAGAACATCAAGCTGCAGGGCATCACGTACTGGGATGTGCCCTCCAAGTCTTCTCAGGTGCTCTCACCGATCACGCCGATCTCGTTGCCGGGCAAGCCGTACGAGAAGCCGAAGTCGCTCACGGGGGCGGAGTGGGAGATCGTCAGCCGTTGGGAGGACTTCAAAGCGGAACGGGCAGCGCAGCGGGCGAAGGCTGAGGAGGAGGCCGAGGGAGCAGGGGAAGCCAAGATGGTTCCGGCGTCCGCCTGATGCAGGATGAGCAAGCGAGGAAGGCCCCCGGCTTGGGGGCCTTCTGTCGTTCCGAGTCAGAAGGGCGGCGGCTCGTGTTCTGCCTCGCGGAGCCGATGGGCCGAGTTGTCGTAGTCGAAGTCGGCTGGCATGGGAGCTGTGTATGACTCGCCGAACCACTTCCGGTGGCGCTCCTCTTGCTTGACCGTCGCCAGGTCTACGAAGGACAAGGTGGGGGCCGAAGGCCCCCAAGGGAGTCAGCCCCTTCGTCTTCCTTCTGGGGGCCGCTTACGCGGCCCACCTTCGCCGGCTGCTTGCGCTCTTCGTCTTCGCCCTGTCGGCCCCCTACGGGGGGCCGCTCTCCGCCTACCGGCTTGCTCTTCGCCGCTGGCTCCTCTCTCCCACCGCCGTCGCTCTTCAAGGTGTGTAGGTTGTATGGCTCCTCAGCCATACCCCCCTGCTTCGGCAAGGTGAGTCGGTAGATCACTGGACCATCCGGCACCTTGCCGGTCTTCGTGAGCCAGCCAGCCTTACGTAGCTTGCCCACGATCTTGTTGACCGTCTGCTCTGGAGCCTTCCCGCCGTAGCCGAGTTCCCTGGCGATCGTCCCGTTCGACGGGCACACGTTCTCGCCTGTCTCGTAGTCCGCGTACAACGCCATGGCGACGCCGACCAACTTCTCTGCGTGCTTCATGTTCGAGCGCACCAGCGCACGACGCCATACGTGTTCCTGTATCTCGGGCTTCCCTTCGCCGAAGACTCAACATGGACTCCAAAATCTACAGGCCGCCAGAGACAAAAGCGCAGGTCATCGCGTGTGAGGCGCCTCTCAGGCGGACCCCAGAACCGTGGCAGGATTTGAGCCGGTAAGACCCGGCGGTCGGCAAGCACTGCTCAAGGGGGCATACCCCACCCCTTTACCCACTTTCAGCCACCCGCCGCTGGTCATACGATCCGGCGCATGATCAAGATCTCTTGGGCTCTGGTAGCCGATCACGTAGACGAGTGGACAGGGGCTGACCCGCAGCAAGGTGCGGCCGTCCTCGAAGCCAAAGTGGGGGCTGTGGCCGATGCGAGCGGTATGAAGCCGGAAACGGTGCAGCACTTCCGCAGTGAGTTCATTGCCCCTGTAGTCGAGTCCCTGCGCACAGAAGGGGCGGCCGCCCTTGCGCGGGGAGAGTCATGGAGCAAGGCGGCCGGACCACTCCTCGCGTGCGCTTCTTCGGTCGGATGAAGCTTCGCCGCTTGGCATGAAACAGAGGGGAGCGGCCGTCTCGTAAACCAAGGTTTGTGAGACGAGACGGCATGCGCCCCGAAAGGGGGGCGCAGCGCTGTTCAAAACCCGTCTCGAAACTCCCGTCTCAGGCTTGACGTATTGAGACGGGTTCTGAGACAGCCCCGGCCGTGACGACGAACACGATCAACGGTCAGCTCATCGGATACGCCCGCGTCTCGACCGATGACCAGGAAGCGCAGTTGCAGCGCGACGCACTGACGGCCGCAGGGTGCGCCCGCATCTTCGAGGACAAGGCCAGCGGGAAGAACACCAACCGGCCAGAGCTCACGGCCGCACTGGACTACGCCAGACCCGGCGACACCCTGTGCGTTTGGAAGCTCGACCGCTTCGCTCGGTCGCTCATCGACCTTGTGACCATGGTCGACACCCTTCGAGAGCGGGGCATCGGGTTCAAGGTGCTCACGGGTGCACTGGCCAACATCGACCCCGGTACGGCCGACGGCCGTCTCATGCTTCAGGTGGTCGGGGCCATGGCGGAGTTTGAGCGCAGCCTCATCAAGGAGCGCACCCGTGCCGGACTCGACGCGGCCAAGGCTCAGGGGCGTACCGGCGGACGGCCGTCCGTCGTGAGTGAGGACGTGCTCACCGTGGCCCGTGCCAGGCAGGCGAAGGGCGAGAGCGTGAGCGCCATCGCCAAGGCTCTCGGGATCTCCCGAGCCCCCTCTACCGCCACCTTGGAGAGAGCGCCTGAGACAGGCGCACAGCAGCTTGCGACAGGCCCTCGGCTCCCGCCGGGGGCCCTTGTCATGCACGAGCGTGAGACGTCGTCTGACAGGCGTCACGATGCCTGCCCCTGCCGACCACGAGGGGAGAGCCGACAGGGGCAGTCACAGGGGCGCGTCGCTCGAACCGCTCCCCTTCCGGCGCGCCTCGGTCGTAGTGCTCGCCGTCCCTCAGCGCGCCGGGGGTCTGCCGGTCACTCGTCCCGGACGACCATGGCGAACGACGTACAGAGGCGCCGGAACCCCTTGTGTCCGCTCCGGCCTGTGTGGCTCATGCACTCCACGTCGACCGCTGCGCCGTCCGTCGAGGGCGTGGCCGTCCACTTGCAGTGAAGGCACTCCGCTTCGAAGGTCACGTCAGTGTCTGGGTGCTGCGTGATCCGATGCTTCACGTACCGCATGACGGAGCGCACCATCACTCGGCCCCGTGTTCTTCCCGCAGGTGCGTACGGAGAACGACGTTTGCATCGGACACCTTCGAGTAGTCCCGGACCGATCGGGCGTTGGTTCGAGTGACCGCGATGCCGAGGCACGTACCGCAACCTGCCACAGGGTCCGGCTCCGGGACTGGCGCTCTCAGGTGCACCGGCCCCGTCATCGTCGTCTTCGGTGTACTCATCCCGTACGGCCTCCCCGGCTGGATCTCGCTGCGATCCATCCTTGGGGCTCTGGCCCGGCGTCCCTACCCTCTTTCCTGTTGAGGCAAGAACTCGTCTCGGATGCTCTGGATGAGGGCGCGCATGTCGTCGCCGTGGAGCGCCACGTCGGCGAACCGCTCGAAGGTGTCGACGTACATCTGTATGTCCCTGGGGTCCCGTGTCGTGATCTCCGAGTGGAACGTCTCGACGATCACAAGCCGGTCATCGTGGATGCTGAAGCACGTCATCGGGAAGTCCGGCATCCGACCGGCCAGGGGCACCACCCCAACAGACACGCTGGGAAGCCGGGACAGGGACACAAGCCGGTCGAGCTGGATGGCCATGACGGCTGGCTCGCAGATCAGCCACCGTAGGACGTGCTCACAGATCACGAAGTGGAACCACCGGCCGTCTTCGTAGAGCGTCGTCTGACGCTCCATCCTCGCCGCTACCGTCCGGGCCCTGGTCTCGTCTGGCAAAGCTGGGGGCAGGGAGAATACCGCTGTGGCGTACTCCGGTGTCTGGAGGAGTCCGGGGATGAGTTGCCCCTGAAACAGCCTGAGAGCGGCTGTGTTGGCCTCGATGGCCTTGATGGTGTTCTGGTGCTTCCACGGGCCCATACGGCGCAGCAGGCGCCACGCTGTGGCCTCGGTGACCTCGGCTCGGGCAGTTGCGAGGAACTGTTCCTTCACTGCGTCCGAGACGCCGAGCGCCGACAGGATCAGGTCAACGTCCTGAACGGTGGGCAGGGTCCGGCCGTTCTCGATCTTCGAGAGCTTCCCTGCGGACATGGAAGCCCTGCGGGCTACCGCGTCACCGGTCAGTCCCGATGCTTCCCGCAGTGCCCGCAGGGCTCTCCCGATCGACTCCGTGGTCAGTGATGCCGCTCCCAGTAGGCCGCGAACGGCACGGCGCGGGTGAGCGCCAGGTCGCGGTAACCCTGGTACTCCCTCAGCCGGTCGGCAGGCAGGAGGTCACCGCCGGTGAACTTGCCCTCGGGGGTGTAGTGCATGCGGTACACGTGACGGTCGTCGAAGAGCCAGAAGTCGTGATCAGGCAGGCCGGTCACCGCCTGCTCGGCAAGGTCGATGATCCCGATGGACTCCCCGGCCTTGATGTTGCCGGGGTAAGCCGACAGCTCGTAACGCAGGTAGTCAGTCAGAGGGGAGCGCAGGACATGAACGCGGGACACGCTCTTGCCCTTGTCGGTCATCGAGCGCACCCATGGGTTGTCGCTCCACTCCGGGCCCATGTCCTCACCCGCGAGGAACCGAGCGATCTCCTCCCGCTCCTCCTCAACGTCATACACGTCGAGCGTCTCCAGCCGGAACGCGGTCCGCTCGAAGGTCTCGAAGAGACGGCCGAAATCCTCACCGCTGAGCACGGAAGAACTCCTCAAGTACGGCGGCCGGGACCATGACGGCCGTCTCCCCCTCGGGGAGATCGAGCTGTGCCAGCCGCTCAGGGTCGGTGATCACGTAACCCTGCACCACGTAGTCCTTGCCATCGTCCGTACCCCACAGCGTCGGGCACGTGCCGTTCTTGCACTCCGGGTCTCCCGACAGCTTCCGCAGCGGTGTGCCCACGGCTTCCCCCTCAGGCCGACGGTCCTTGTCGCGTTCGATGCTTCTGGTCTTTGGCCAGCACGGTCAAGATCCCCGGCTTTCCAAAACGGGAAAGTCCCCGAAGCGCGCAAACCCCCGATCAGCTCCAGGCCGATCGGGGGTTGCGTATCGCGGTGATCAGACGCCGAGCGCCTGCTTCACCTGGGCAAGGCTCGGGTTCGTCATCACGACCTCAGTGCCACCGCTGGAGGGAACTACCTGAACAGTGGGCACCGTCTGGTTTCCGCCGTTCGCCTTCTCGACGAAGGCCGCGGACGCCGGGTCCTGCTCGATGTTGATCTCGGTGTACGCGATGCCCTCGCGGTCCATCTGGCTCTTCAGCCGGCGGCAGTAGCCGCACCACGTGGTGCTGTACATCGTCACAGTGCCCTGCATGCCTCTCGCGCTCCTTCGGCGGTTCGGGGAAGTCCTCGCTGTGGTGGGAACGTACTTGAAAGCGCAGGCATTCCCGCCGGGCGCCGCACGGCTCCCGCGTGATGCCCGCCGCATTCGTACGACTGCGGGGCCCTCCCTGTGGACAACCGGCTCGCCCGTCTCCGGCGACCTGGCAGCATGGCTGTGTGACAGCAGCAACGCACTCCACCCTCTTCCCACAGGTACCGGACTCGGCCGACGCGGTGCTCGAAGGGCTCGACCCCGAGCAGCGCGCCGTGGCCACCGCCCTGCAGGGTCCGGTGTGCGTGCTGGCGGGCGCCGGCACCGGCAAGACCCGGGCGATCACCCACCGGATCGCCTACGGGGTGCGCGCGGGCATCCTCCAGCCCTCCAGCGTGCTCGCCGTCACCTTCACCAACCGCGCCGCCGGGGAGATGCGCGGCCGGCTGCGCCAGCTCGGCGCCGTCGGTGTCCAGGCCCGCACCTTCCACTCCGCGGCGCTGCGCCAGCTCCAGTACTTCTGGCCGAAAGCGATCGGCGGCTCCCTGCCCCGGCTCGTCGACCGCAAGATCCAGCTGGTCGCCGACGCGGCCGCCGCCTGCCGCATCCGGCTCGACCGGGGCGAGCTGCGGGACGTCACCGCGGAGATCGAGTGGTCCAAGGTCACCCAGACCGTCCCGGCCGACTACGCGGCCGCCGCCGCCAAGGCCGGCCGGGAGTCCCCCCGCGACCCCGCCGAGATCGCCCAGCTCTACTCCGCCTACGAGGACCTCAAGCGCGAGCGCGCCGTGATCGACTTCGAGGACGTGCTGCTGCTGACCGTCGCCGTCCTGCAGGACCGGCACGACATCGCCGAGCAGGTCCGCGCCCAGTACCAGCACTTCGTCGTCGACGAGTACCAGGACGTCAGCCCGCTCCAGCAGCGCCTGCTGGAACTGTGGCTCGGCGAGCGGGAGAACCTGTGCGTGGTCGGCGACGCCAGCCAGACGATCTATTCGTTCACGGGCGCAACCCCCGACCATCTGCTCGACTTCCGCACCCGCCACCCCGGGGCCACCGTCGTCAAGCTGGTCCGCGACTACCGCTCGACTCCCCAGGTCGTCCGCCTGGCGAACGGCCTGCTCGCCCAGGCCCGCGGCCGGGCCGCCGACCACCGGCTGGAACTGGTCTCCCAGCGCGCCGCGGGGGCCGAGCCGGTCTTCACCGAGTACACCGACGAGCCCGCCGAGGCGGAGGGCGCCGCCCGCCGCATCCGTGAGCTGATCGACGCGGGGGTCCCGGCGAGCGAGATCGCCGTCCTGTTCCGGACGAACGCCCAGTCCGAGATCTACGAGCAGGCCCTCGCCGACGCCGGTGTGCCCTACCAGCTGCGGGGGGCCGAGCGGTTCTTCGACCGTCCCGAGGTGCGCAAGGCCGGCATCGCCCTGCGCGGCGCGGCCCGCTTCGGCGGCAACGACACCCTCCTCGACGACGCACCCGACCTGCCCTCCCAGGTGCGCGCCGTGCTCTCGGGCGAGGGCTGGACGCCCCAGCCGCCGGCCGGTTCCGGAGCGGTCCGGGAACGCTGGGAGTCACTGGCCGCCCTGGTGCATCTCGCCCAGGACTTCGCCGCCGCCCGGCCCGGCGCCACCCTCGCCGACCTCGTCGCCGAACTCGACGAGCGGGCCGGCGCCCAGCACGCCCCGACCGTGCAGGGCGTCACCCTCGCCTCGCTGCACTCGGCCAAGGGCCTGGAGTGGGACGTCGTCTTCCTGGTCGGCGTCGCCGAGGGCATGATGCCGATCACCTACGCAAAGACCGACGAACAGATCGAGGAGGAGCGCCGCCTCCTCTACGTCGGTGTCACCCGCGCCCGCGAGCGCCTCCATCTCTCCTGGGCGCTCTCCCGTTCCCCCGGCAGCCGGCCGAACCGTCGCCCCAGCCGCTTCCTCCACGGACTGCGCCCCGGCTCGAACACCGCCGCGGCCCGCGGCGGCGCGGTCGGCGCGGGAGGTGTGGAGCGCGGCTCCTTCGGGGCGGCGTCCGCCTCGGTCGTCCCGAGTCCGAGGCGCGGACAGCGCAGCCCCGCGCGCTGCCGGGTGTGCGGCCGCACGCTGACCGACGCGGGCGAGATGAAGCTGATGCGCTGCGAGGACTGCCCCACCGACATGGACGAGGGTCTGTACGAGCGGCTCCGTGAGTGGCGTGCCGACCAGGCGGGGCGCAGCGGGCAGCCGGCCTTCTGCGTCTTCACCGACAAGACGCTGATGGCCATCGCCGAGACGGTCCCCGACGACGAGCACGCACTGGCCAGGATCCCCGGGGTGGGGATGCGCAAGCTGGGCCGCTACGGAGCCGATGTTCTGGCCATCTGCGCAGGTCGTGACATCCACGAGGAACGAGATCAGGACTGATCCGAACTCGTCGGAAAAATAGTTTGCGCATGCCCCGGCAATCCCCATAGGTTCTTAGGCACGGGGACGGCGGCCTTCTCCAAGGCCCTGACTCCGTGTTGTACTTGCATATCCGCGGACCGGTTCACCCTGGTCCCCTAGACGCCGAGAGGAGGCGAGTCCAGTGATCAGCATCAACACCAGCTCCATCGTCAAACTGACCGATCGCTCGGCCGTCTCCCTGTGCATGCTCGGCGCCTCGAACCAGGGCACCGGTCTGTCCGGCATTCGTGCCGCGCACCCGGCGTCCTCCCTTGCTCCCGCGGCTCCTGCCGTCCGTGAGCGCGATGAGCGACCGACCGAGGCACTGGAAGCGGTAGTGGCACAGGCGAAGGCCTATGCCTTTGCGGCAGCCGGTGCCGGATTCCGGAAGCAGACGACGCAGCACCACCTGATGTGGGCCTTCCGTGGGCCAAAACCCTGGAGTGATCCAGCCTGATCCGATCAGGCCGGCGCCTTCAGGGCCGCGGAACCCCATCCGGGATCCGCGGCCCTTCTGTTTTCCCTCAAGCGGGGAGAGCGAAGCGCCTCGGGACGAGAAAAGAGCCCGGTACCAGCCGCCACCCGGCCAACAGGCCGGAAACGACCAGACGAGGAAGACGAATCGTGCAACTCGAAGCGCACGTCCCGTCCGTACCGCCTTCCGACACGATCCCCAAGCCCGGCTCCACGGAGGACCCGACCTTGACCCCGCTCACCGCGCTCACCGCGCTCGACGACGCCATCGAGAACCTCGGCGTACCCGTCCCGTGCCGTTCCTACGACCCGGAGGTCTTCTTCGCCGAGTCGCCGGCGGACGTCGAGTACGCCAAGTCCCTCTGCCGCACCTGCCCGCTGATCGAGGCCTGCCTCGCCGGCGCCAAGGAGCGGCGTGAGCCCTGGGGCGTCTGGGGTGGCGAGCTGTTCGTCCAGGGAGTTGTCGTGGCCCGCAAGCGGCCGCGTGGCCGCCCGCGCAAGAACCCGGTCACGGCATGAACGCCCCAGGAACGATCGACCGCCCCCTCACGCACGACCCCCAGAAGCAGGCCCCGATGATGCCGTCCACTCACGAGCCCGCAGGCTCCGCGACCGAAGACTTCACCACCAGCGGTGCGAACGACTCGCGCCAGAACAGGACCCGAGAGATGCAACTCATTCCAGAAGCCCTGGCCCGTGCGCATATGCACGAGCGACTGCAGGAGGCGCAGCGGGAGCGCCGGGCCGCGGGCCTGGTGACCGCTCGCCGGATGCAGCGCCGGGCCGAGCGCGCTTCCCGGCGCGCCCGCCGCGCGCTCGCCATGGCGGTCATGCAGTAACCACTCTCCTCTGAAGCGGTGGTCTCCCCAGCCCGGAGACCGGGCTCTGCCCCCGGGGGGCGGGGCGGGGGAACCCCCCCCCCCCCCCCGGCCGGCGGGGGGGGGGGGGCGGCCGGGGGGGCGGGGGGGGGGCCGGGGGGCGCGGGGAGAACGGGGGCCTGTC
>NZ_JBIAZD010000001.1:216457-223495 GCF_042898795.1 Streptomyces sp. NPDC000348 | reverse complement strand
GGCGGGCCCCCCTGGGGGTACAGCATTAACCCCCCCCCCCGGGCGGGGGGGCCCCCCCCCCCCCGCCCCGGGGGCCCCCCCCGGGGGGGCGGGGCCGCCCCCCGCCCCCCCCCCCCGCGGCGCGTCGTGCGGGGTGGGCCGCCGGGAACGGCGTCGTCGTCGCCGGGTGACGAGTCATTCCGGTGGCAGTGACGACGGCGGCTCCGCGGCGGAGCCGCCGGTGTGTCCCCGCGGCGCTCAACGTGCCCACCGGGTCCGTCATGCCGGGGCTGCCGGTTCCTCCGCCGTCGGTTCCTCCGGGACGAAACCCGGCAGCCACTCCTCCAGCTCCTCCCGCAGCCGCACCGTCGCGCCCAGCTGACAGAGCACGCCGATCGTGCTCAGGGTCACCCGGTGGATCAACAGATAGGCCGGGGGAAGGTTGAGCTGCTTGGCCAGCTGGGAGGCGGGGGAGCGGGGGTCGGCTATCCGGGCCGCCTGGCTCCGCATCCAGCCTCGGGTGAAGGTGAACTCGTCGGCCCGGGCGGGCTCGATGATCGGCAGGAGGTAGTCGAGGACGGCGTCGGGGTCCAGCTCGATCGACTCCTTGACGAAGCCCTCGGCGCAGAGCATCTCGTAGACGGCCTCCGCCTCGCCGTCCAGCGTCATCCACAGGGCCTCACCGATGGGCTCGGGCAGCCCGCCCGGGAGCCGGTCCACGGTGCCGAAGTCCAGTACGCCCAGGCGCCAGTCGTCCTCGCCCTCCGGACCGCCGGGCAGCAGACGGAAATTGCCGGGATGCGGGTCGGCGTGCAGCAGACCGGTGCGGGCGGGACCGGAGAACAGGAAGCGGGCCAGGAGCTGGCCGGCCCGGTCGCGCTGTGCTTCCGTGCCGTCCGAGATGATCTCCGACAGCGGTATGCCGTCCATCCACTCCGTGACCAGCACCTGCTCGCACTGGTGGACCACGTCCGGCACGACGACATCGGGGTCGTCCGTGAACTCCTCGGCGTGAACCCGCTGGGCCTGGGCCTCCAGGCCGTAGTCCAGCTCTTCGGAGACCCGGTCCTTGAGCTCCGTGATCAGCGGCTTGACGTCCATGCCGGGGATGAGCGGCCCCAGCAGGCGGGCGAAGCGGCTCAGCTGGTTCAGGTCGGACAGCAGGGCCTCGCCGGCGCCCGGGTACTGCACCTTGACCGCCACCTCGCGGCCGTCGTGCCACACCGCCCGGTGCACCTGGCCGATCGAGGCCGCAGCGGACGGCTTGTCCTCGAACTCCAGGAACAGCTCCTGCCAGCCTTCGCCCAGCCGTTTCTCCAGCACCGCGTGGACGGTACGGGTGGGCATCGGCGGGGCGGCCTCCTGCAGCTTGGTCAGCGCCGCCCGATAGGGACCGGCGACCTCCTCCGGCAGGGCCGACTCGAAGACCGACAGGGCCTGGCCGAACTTCATCGCGCCGCCCTTGAGCTCGCCGAGCACCTTGAACAGCTGCTCGGCGGTGCGCTGCTGGAGCTCGCGGCCGACAAGCTCCGCGGACTCGCCCACGATCCGCTTGCCGAGTCCCCAGGTAGCCCGCCCGGCGAAGCCGAGCGGGAGCGCGGCCAGTTTGGCGGTCCGGGTGACCGCCTTCCGGGGAAGATCAGACATGCGCCCTCCAAGTCCCTGCCGACCGCTTCGCGTCCGCCTCGCGGCGCCACTTCTCCGACGGCCCGTGCACGGCCATTGTCTCGTGCGACCCCCCGTCCCCGGAGGTGTGTTCTCCCTTACCTTTTTCCGGACCTTTGCGCACGGCCCCGCACGAGCAGACCGGGTGCGGCCGGACCGGGCGCGCGTGCCAGTGCAGAGCGGGGAGGGAGACCTCCCAGCGTGCGCCGGCGCTGGACGGAACCCGGCCGTCCAGGAAGGTGAGCGCGTGGGCGGCCGCCAGCCCGGCCACCGTCGTGGCCAGCGTCAGGTCGCAGGCGCCCACTCGGCGCTGCCGTCCGGAGCGCCACTGGGCGGCCAGACGCGGCCAGACCGGGTCCCGGTCGGTGCGGTCCTGCTGGAGACAGCCCGCACAGCCCGTCTCGCCGGGCAGCACCAGCGGGCCGACCACGCCGGTTCCCTCCACGACCCCGGCGTAGAGATGGGGTGTGCCCGAGGTCACGAGGGTTTCGGCGGCCCCGGGATCGGGCGCGTGCACGGCGACGTCGTCCCGTGGGGCGAGGACGACCAGACCGAAGCCGGGGTCGCCCTCGCCGAGGGGGGACCGGGCGGTCCGGCGCGGCGGGCGGTCCGGGGCGGCCCGGCGTACCGCACGGCGGGCCGCCTCGTCCCTGCGGTCGCCGACGGCCTCGGCGGGCAGCCCGCCCGGCGCGACGTCCCACGGCTCGACCCGTCCGACGTCGCGCACGTCGACCTCGCCCACTCCGGCCCCCGACAGCAGCGCCGCGAGGGCGGCGCCCACCCGGCCTCCGCCTCTCACCTGCACCCGCATACTGCGGCGCGCCGCCAGTCGGCGGAGCGGATCACCCGGCTCGGAGGTGGTCAGGGCGAGGGACGCCAGGTCCGGACGGAGCCGGTCGAGCACCTCCGGTTTCTCCCGCAGGGCCTCGGCGGCCGGCCCGCCGCCCCGTGAGTCGTCCAGCAGCCCGGCCCGCGCCAGCCTGCGTACCAGCCGGTCGACATGGCCCTCGGGCAGATCCATGCGACGTGACTCCTCCCGAAGGAGCTCCGGACCACGGGTGCCGTCGAGCAGGTCGAGGAAGCTGCCCGTGGCCGTGTCCATCGGGCCCAGCGTCAACGCGTGCGCAGGTGTCATCCCGAACTGCACGGTGTTGAGATCGCGCCATCCGCGCCGGAGCGCGGGCTTGACCATCGGATGCATGACATACCCCCGTACGTCCCGGATCGTCCCCGTTGAGCGGTCGAGCTCTTCGCGGCTCGTCCGACGCATGCCAGCATGCCGGGACGGGCCGAAGGCTGCCGAAAGTTGTCCACAGGCGGCGGAATTCATCGTACGAATCCGGCGCGCAGTGGGGGGATCACCGGGGAACCGCCCCGGAGCCAAGACTTCCCCGTGTGCAGCGGGTACCGTCGGGGCGTGCCCGCCGACCCACTGCACCGCGCCGGAAAACCACAGCGCAGCACGACGAGCCAGCCGACGGACGGCTCGCGGACGAGCGCGATCGAGGTCCGCAGGAGCGCCCGCCGTCGCAGGACGGTCTCCGCGTACCGCGAGGGCGATCGCACCGTCGTGCTCATCCCCGCCCGGATGTCCGAGGCGGAGGAGCAGCGCTGGGTGGCCGTCATGCTCGACAAGCTGGCCGCGCAGGAGAGCAGGCGGACGCTCGGGGACGCGGAGCTGGCCGAGCGCGCCCGGCGGCTGTCCGACCAGTACTTCGACGGGCGGGCCAGGCCCGCCTCGGTGCGCTGGGTCACCAACCAGAACACGCGCTGGGGCTCGTGCACCCCGTCCGAGGGGAGCATCCGCCTGTCGCACCGGCTGCAGGGCATGCCCGAGTACGTCGTCGACTACGTCCTCTGCCACGAGCTGGCGCACCTGCTGGTGCCCGGGCACGGCCCGCGTTTCTGGCGGCTGCTGGATGCGTACCCGAGGACCGAGCGGGCCCGTGGCTACCTCGAAGGGGTGGTCGCGGCCGAGCGGCTGCCGCGTGTGCCGGATACGCCCGATGCGTGAACACCGCCCGAAGTGAGCGCACTGTAGGCCTGTGCGTGCGTTGTGTACCGGGTCTGTACCGACTTCATCCGGTGTCCGGGTTTGCCGTTAGCCTGACGCGACGCACTCACATTCGGGATGGGGGACGGTCGTACGCATGGCCAGGGAATTCCAACGCGGCCACAAGGCCAGGATCAGTGACCTCACGGCGGGAACGGATCTGTACGTAGGCGTGCAGATCTCCGGCCCGGGGCTGACCTTCGACATCAGCTGCTTCGGTCTTGACGCCGACGAACGGCTCTCCGACGACCGTTACTTCATCTTCTACAACCAGCCGAAGTCCCCCGAGGAGTCCATTCAGCTCCTGGGCGCCCAGGCGGGCGACACCGAGTCGTTCCGCGTGACGCTGGACCGGATCCCGCAGCAGATCAAGAAGCTGTCCTTCACGGCGACCCTCGACGGCGCCGGGCAGATGTCGCAGATCGGTCCCGGATACATCCGCATCGTCGCGGGCGGCGAGGAAGTGGCCCGGTACCCGTTCAGCGGCTCGGAGTTCTCCACCGAGCGGGCCGTGATGCTGGGTGACTTCTACGTCAAGGACGTCTGGCGGTTCGCCGCCGTCGGGCAGGGCTTCGACGGCGGTCTCGACGCGCTGCTGCGGAACTTCGGCGGCGAGGTGGCCGAGGACGAGCCGGCCGCCCCGCAGCAGCCGGAGGCCGGCGGAGCCGCGCCCGGTTTCGCCCCGCCCGCCCAGGCCACCGCGCCGCCCGCGTTCGGCGTGCCCGGCGGAGCCGCGCCCGCCCCGGTCCCCGTCCCCGCGCCCATCCCGGCCCCCCAGCCCGCCGCACAGGGCTTCGCGCCGCCGCCGGCCCCCGCACCTTCCGCGCCGCCGGTGCACGCCGCGCCGACCATCGTCGCCCCCTTGCACACCCCGCCCGGCGGCTCCCCGGTGCCGCCCCCGGCGCCCGCGCCCTACGGCCAGCAGCCGCCGTACGGCCGGCCCGTCCCGCCGCCCCCGGGCTACGGACAGCCACCGGCACCGCAGGCACCCACCCCGCCGACCGGCTACGGACAGCCCACTCCTCCTCCGGGCTACGGACAGCAGCCCCCGCCCGGACAACCGCCGGCCGGGCAGGCCCCGTACGGTGCGTCCCAGGGCGCACCGCAGGGCCCCGGTGTGCTCGGCGCGCTCCAGCAGTTCAAGGAGACGCCCACCGGGCAGCGCTGGACCCAGCAGAACAAGAAGCTCGTCCGCGCCGACCTCGGCATCGGCGGGCAGGCCGTGCTGGCCCGGCAGGGCAGCATGGTGCTCTACCAGGGCAAGGTCGACTTCAGCTACAAGGGCGCCGGGTTCTCCGGCCGGATCGTGGGCAACGCCACCGGCCAGGAGATGCAGCTGATGCGCTGCACCGGCCAGGGCCAGGTGTTCTTCGCCGAGAACTCCACGATGCTGCACCCGATCGAGCTCCAGGGCGACGCCGTGTGCGTCTCCGCCGAGAACGTCCTCGCCTTCGACGAGACCCTCCAGTACGAGGTCCGCCGCATCGAGGGGCACGGTATCCCCGGCGGCGCGCTGTTCACGATGCAGTTCCAGGGAACCGGCACGATCGTCGTGAAGACCCACGGCACGCCCGTGGTGCTGCCGGTCACGCCCACCACCTTCGCCGACTGCAACGCCGTGGTCGCCTGGTCGGCCGCCTCCCAGGTGGTCGTCTCCAGCCAGGTGCGGATGCGTCGCAACTCCTACCCCGGCGACACCGGGGAGAGCGTGAACCTCCAGTTCCGGGGCGCGCCCGGCAACTTCATCGTCGTCCAGCCGTACGAGATCTAAAAGGGAGCCCGTCATGAACCAGCCACTCGCGGGCTATGCCCCCGCCCCCGCCGGCGCCCGCATGGAGAACCACGGCAACCACATGCTGAAGGTCGCCATGCAGACCGGGAACGACCTCCTCGCGCGCGTGGGCTCGATGGTCGCCTATGAGGGCTTCGTCCAGTACGAGCCCAACCCGCCGGCCGTCCGCCAGATCGCCAAGGACTGGCTCACCGGTGAGGGCGCGCCGCTGATGAAGTGCTCCGGCGACGGCCTGCTCTACCTGGCCGACTACGGCGCCAACGTCGTGGTGATCAACCTCAACGGCGACGGCATCTCCGTCAACGCCACCAACCTGCTCGCCTTCGACGCCCATCTCACGTGGGGCGTGGAGCGGGTCAAGGGCCTGGCGAAGTTCGCCGGACAGGGCCTGTGGAACACCAGGATCTCCGGGCAGGGCTGGGTCGCGCTGACCTCGCGCGGCAAGCCGATCGTCGTGGACTGCGGTGGCGGCGACGACGAGACGTACGTCGACCCGGACGCCCTGGTCGCCTGGTCCCCGAACCTCAAGGTGAAGGGCAAGCGCAGCTTCCGGGCCCAGTCGCTGATCGGCCGCGGCAGCGGAGAGGCCTACCAGATGGCCTTCTCCGGTCAGGGCATCGTCGTCGTCCAGCCCAGTGAGGACAGCACCGACCGCCTCCGGGTCCGGGGCTGAGGGGGAGCAACCACACCATGCAGAGCCCGCTTTTCGCCTTCAACGACCAGCAGACCCAGGAGCGCTGGAGCCTGCAGAACCAGCAGATGCTCCGCGTCGCCCTGGACGGCCACGACGACGTCCTCGCCCGCAAGGGCACCATGGTCGCCTACCAGGGACTCGTCGAGTTCGACGCCGAGTTCCAGAGCAACAGCGCCTCCCGCGCACGTGCGCAGACCGGTGAGGGACTCGACCTGATGCGCTGCCACGGGCAGGGCACGGTCTACCTCGCCAACCTCGCCCAGCGCATCCACGTCATGGAGGTGGAGCAGGACGGGCTGACGGTCGACAGCAGCTACGTGCTCGCGATGGACTCCTCGCTGCACCACGAGGTCATCGCCGTCGACAGCCTGTACGGCATCTCCGGCTCCGGGAAGTACCAGCTCAACATCACCGGCCGGGGCAAGGTCGCCCTGATGACCTCCGGCATGCCGCTGCTGATGCAGGTGACACCGGACAAGTACGTCAACTGCGACGCCGACGCGATCGTCGCCTGGTCCACGTCCCTGCGGGTGCAGATGCAGGCCCAGACCCACTCCTCCGGAGTGTGGCGGCGCCGCGGCAACACCGGCGAGGGCTGGGAGCTCAGCTTCATGGGCAGTGGCTTCGCGCTCGTCCAGCCCAGCGAACTGCTGCCGCCGCAGAACGCCCGGATCGGCTCGGGCGTCGCCGCCCAGTACGGCGTGGGACAGCAGGGGGCCCGTGGTCAGAACCAGGGCAACGTCTGGAGCTGACGGGAACGACACAGGGGGTGGGGGGGGCCCCCCCGGGGGGGGGCCCCCCCCCCCCCCCCGGGCCCCCCCCCCCCCCCCGGAGGCTACCCCCAAACGGTGAACG
>NZ_JBIAZD010000001.1:0-216447 GCF_042898795.1 Streptomyces sp. NPDC000348 | reverse complement strand
TGGGGGCGACCGCCCGGGCGGTCGCCCCCACCCCCCGGTCAGGCGCCCAGTCTCATCCGGGTCGCTTCCACCAAACGGGTGACCGAGGTGTCGGCCACGTCCGCCACCTCGTCGTACGGGAACCAGCGCAGGTCGAGGGACTCGTCGCTGATCGCCTCGACTGCTCCGGGCGGAGCCAGGACCGCGTACTGGACATCCAGGTGCCAGGCACACGGCGTGTGGTGACGGTCCAGCCGCACGGGCCCGCCGGGCACGAGCGTCAGTCCCGCGATGCCGGACTCCTCCGTCGCCTCCCGCAGGGCCGCCGCCGCGAGCGAGACGTCACCCGGCTCGCAGTGCCCGCCCATCTGGAGCCACATCCGCAGCTTCCGGTGCAGGGTCAGCAGGACCCGGCCCCGCTCGGGATCGATCACCAGGCCGCTCGCCGTGATGTGAGCGTCCCCGCAGGCCTTCCACATGCCGTCCGGATGCGCCGCGAGATGGTCCAGATAGGTCTGGCGCAGTTCGGGCTGGTCCTCGTACCCCTTGAGCACGAGGACCGCGTCGTCGTGGAGGCTCACTCGGCGTCGTCGCCCTCGTTCTCGTCCTTGTCCGCGTCCTTCTTCTTGAGGTCGGGCCTGCCGGCGGCCTCGCCGAGCATCTTGTCCAGCTCGGAGAAGTCGATCTGCTCGCGGTGCACGAAACCGTCCGGGTCGTCCAGGTCGGTCGCCGTCGGCAGCATGTCCGGGTGCGCCCACAGGGCGTCCCGGCCGTCGACTCCGCGCGCGTCGGTGAGCGAGGCCCACAGGCGCGAGGCGTCGCGCAGCCGGCGCGGGCGCAGCTCCAGACCGATCAGCGTGGCGAACGTCTGCTCCGCCGGGCCACCCGAGGCGCGACGGCGGCGCAGCGTCTCGCGCAGCGCGTCGGCCGACGACAGCCGGGGCTTGGCCGCCGCGTGCACCACGGCGTCCACCCAGCCCTCGACGAGCGCCAGAGCCGTCTCCAGACGGGCCAGGGCGGCCTTCTGCTCCGGCGTGTCCTCCGGCTGGAACATGCCCTGCTGGAGGGCCTCCTGCAGCTGCTCGGGGTTCTGCGGGTCGAACTGGCCGACGACGTCCTCGAGCTTGCCGGTGTCCACCTTGATCCCGCGCGCGTAGCCGTCGACGGCGCCGAACAGGTGTGAGCGCAGCCACGGGACGTGCGCGAACAGGCGCTGGTGGGCGGCCTCGCGCAGGGCGAGGTACAGCCGCACCTCCTCTTGGGAGACGCCCAGGTCCTTGCCGAACGTCTCGATGTTCAGCGGCAGCAGCGCGGCCCGGCCGGCCGGGCCCAGCGGCAGACCGATGTCGGACGAGCCGACGACCTCACCGGCGAGCACGCCGACGGCCTGCCCGATCTGCGTGCCGAACATGGCGCCGCCCATGGAGCGCATCATGCCGATCAGCGGGCCTGCCATGGCCTGCATCTCCTCCGGCAGCACGTCACCCATCGCGTTCCCGACGCGCTCGGCCACCGGGTCGACCAGCTCCCGCCACGCCGGAAGGGTGGCCTCCACCCACTCCGCGCGGCTCCAGGCCACGGCGGAGTTGGCTCCCGACGGCAGGGAGGTCGCGTCGTCCAGCCACAGGTCGGCCAGACGGACCGCTTCCTCCACGGCCCTGCGGTCGGCGGGGCCGACGCTCGCGTCCTTCGACCCCTCCGCGGTGCCCTGCGAGACGGTCTGCCGGGCGATCTGCTTGGCCATGTCCCAGTTCACCGGCCCGCCCTCGTAGGAGAGCATCTGGCCGAGCTGCTGGAACGCTGCGCCCAGGTCGGTGGGGTTCAGCGACCCGAACATCGCGGCGAACGGATTGTCCGCGCCCGGGCCGCCAAAGCCTCCTGCTCCGGGCATGCCGAAGCCGAACGGGTTGGCCGGGCCCTGACCACCACCGCTCTGCGGGTCCTTCTTCTTGCCCTCGTCGCCGTCGTCCGGCTCCTCCGGCGGAAGGCCGAATCCGAATGGGGTGTCACTCACGGGTTTCCTCGGCTGGTAAGGCCACCGGTTCTCTCCGGCGGCACGGCTGCCCGACAACACCACCCAGCGTAGACACCTGAAGCCGTTCGGGCCTCGGTGCTTCGCCGACAGGAGGCCTGCGGCAGGATGGATGCCACCTGGTACGCACGCGTCGCTCGCGCTCGTACTGAAGACAACCGCTGGAGACGCCCGGTGAGTTCCCCAGATCCGCAGGTTCGCGCAGCGCGAAACGACTCAGCCCACCCGTCACCCGACCATCGCCCCTCAACGAAGGCGCTGCGCGCCGACAGGACGACTGCGGCGCGCGGGCCCGTCGTAGCGGTCACCGGAGCCGCGTCCGGCGTCGGCGCGCTGCTCACCGCGCGGCTCGCCGCCTCGGAGGAGATCAAGCAGGTCATCGCCATCGACGAGCGGCGCGGCGAGTGCGCCGAGGCGCGCTGGCACGTCCTGGACGTACGGGACCCGGCCATCGCGGACAAGCTGCGCGGCGCCGACGTGGTGGTCCACCTCGCGCTCGACCTGGACCTGGAGACCGATGCCGCCGCCCGGACGGCCTACAACGTGCGGGGCACGCAGACGGTGCTGACGGCCGCCGCGGCCGCCGGAGTGCGCCGCGCGGTGCTGTGCACGTCGACGATGGTCTACGGGGCGCTGCCGGACAACGAGCTGCCGCTGTCCGAGGACGCGGAGCTGCGGGCCACGGCGGAGGCCACGGGGGTCGGCGACCTCCTGGAGATCGAGCGGCTCGCGCGCCGGGCGCCCAGGGCGCACCCGGGGCTCAATGTCACGGTGGTGCGCCCCGCCGTGCTGGTGGGAGGCACCGACACCGCGCTGACCAGGTACTTCGAGTCGCCCAGGCTGCTCGTGGTGGCCGGGTCGCGGCCCGCGTGGCAGTTCTGCCACGTCGAGGACCTGTGCAGTGCCCTGGAGTACGCCGTTCTGGAGAAGGTCGACGGCGAGCTGGCCGTCGGCTGCGACGGATGGCTGGAACAGGAGGAGGTCGAGGAGCTCAGCGGGATCCGGCGGATGGAGCTGCCGTCGGCCGTCGCGCTCGGCGCGGCGGCCCGGCTGCACCGGATCGGGCTCACCCCGTCCCCGGCCGGGGACCTGGCGTACACGATGTACCCCTGGGTGGTGAGCGGGAGCCGGCTGCACGACGCCGGGTGGCGGCCCGCGCACACCAACGAGGAGGTGCTCGCGGAACTGCTGGAGGAGGTGTCCGGCAGGCACACGGTGGCCGGCCGGCGGCTGGGGCGCAAGGACGCGACGGCGGCGGGCGCCGCGGGGGCGACGGTGGCCCTGCTGGGCGCGGCCGCGGTGGTACGACGGGCGCGCAAGGCCCGGCGCCGGATCTGACGTGCCTCCTGCGGGAAGCTCCGGGAAGCTTTGTACGGGCACGCGCGCGTGCCGGGCGACGCCGCCGTTCCGCGATGCCGCCGGGGTGGGGCACGATGGGGGCATGGCATCCACGCACGAGCACCCCGGTGAGCAGGCCGCACAGGACCCGATCAAGCTGATCTCGATCCGCGACACGCCGCTCTCCGTGGACGAGGTCCTCCGCGCGGTCGGGGACGACGCGGCCGGCGGGACGGCACTGTTCGTGGGGACCGTGCGCAACCACGACGGGGGCGCCGACGTCGACGGACTCGGCTATTCGTGCCACCCCGGCGCCGAGGACGAGATGCGGCGGATCGCCGGGAAGGTCGCCGCCGAGTACCCCGTTCGGGCGCTGGCCGCCGTGCACCGTGTGGGGGACCTCCGGATCGGGGACCTGGCCGTGGTCGTCGGCGTGTCCTGTCCGCACCGGGGGGAGGCCTTCGAGGCCTGCCGGAAGCTGATCGACGACCTCAAGCACGAGGTGCCCATCTGGAAGCACCAGAGGTTCTCGGACGGGACCGAGGAATGGGTCGGCGTGTAGCGCCGTCGCCGGGGGCGGGTGCCCGCTGAGCGGGCCGGAACTCCGGTTGCGTAACCCCACCCCTGACGTGAGCGTTGTCACTGCGGATGGTTAATCTGCTGATCAGTCAGTGTTGCGGACGCTCATGGGGTTGGGAGGTCGGCATGGCGGCACTCGCCTGGTTGCTGATTCCGCTTGTGGCCGCGATCGGAGCGGGGCTGTGGGGCAGTTGGGCCAATCGCACCCGCAAGGTGCGGGGCGACGGCCCCGAACTCATCGGTTACGCCCGGTTCCGCGAGGCCATGGAGAAGCCGCGCCCGGGCGGCTGAGGGCCGAAGACAGCAGGTCACGGCGTACGACGCGGGCAGGGCCGTCCGTCCGGGCGGCCCTGACGGTGCGCTGACAGGCCTGTCCCGTACTGTCGAGTCATGCCACGCCGCACCGCGACGATGCTCGCCTCCACCCTGATGCTGATCGCGCTCCTGTGCGCGGGAGTGTTCATCCCCGTGCCCTATGCGGAGATGTCCCCGGGGCCGACGGTGAACACGCTGGGCGAGCACGACGGCGAGCCGGTGCTGCAGATCGACGGGCACAAGACCTACCCGACGGACGGGCACCTCAACATGACCACGGTGCGGGTCACCAGTGCCGACTACCGGATGAACCTCGTCGAGGCCGTCTACGGATGGCTCGCGCACGACAACAAGGTCGTCCCGCACGACACCCTCTACCCCGACGGCAAGACGGAGGAGCAGTCCACCCAGGAGAACGCCGAGGAGTTCAGCCAGTCCCAGGAGAGCGCCAAGGTCGCGGCCCTGAAGGAACTCGACGTCCCGGTGGAGTCCTGGGTGATCGTCTCCACGGTGGTCAAGGGGTCCCCCGCCGAGGGCGAGCTGCACGCGGGTGACGTCATCAAGGCCGTCGACGGCACGGCGGTGGAGGAACCGGCCGACGTCGCCGAGCGGGTGACCGAGCACAAGCCGGGCGAGGACGTCGTCTTCACGATCGTGCCGGCCAAGGAGCAGGCCGCCGCCGAGAAGGAGAACCGGACGGCGACGAGGACCGAGAAGGTGACGATCACCACCACGGCCTCCGAGGACGGCGGCGAGGAGCGCGCCATCGTCGGGATCTCCGCCGGGACCGACCACACCTTCCCGTTCACCATCGACATCAAGCTCGCCGACGTCGGCGGGCCGAGCGCGGGCCTGATGTTCGCCCTCGGCATCTACGACAAGCTCACCCCGGGCAGCCTGACCGGCGGCGCGTTCGTCGCCGGCACCGGCACGATCGACGACGACGGCCGGGTGGGGCCGATCGGCGGGATCGAGATGAAGACGGTGGGCGCGCGCAGCAAGGGCGCCCGGTACTTCCTTACGCCCGCCGACAACTGCGCGTCCGCCGCCAAGGACACCCCGGAGGGCCTCACGCTGGTGAAGGTCGACACCATCGACGACGCCCTGGACGCCCTGAAGGGCATCCGCTCCGGCGACACCTCGGACCTGCCGAGGTGCACGGCGTCCTGACCGGCCCCGCTACTCCTCGAACGTCGCCGTCAGCGCCTCCGCCAGGCCCGGCACCAGCTCGGAGCCGGTGAGGACCTCCGTGGCGGAGTCCTTCTCACGCAACCGCAGAGCGGACTCGCGGGCTCCGTCGCGCAGCACCGCGACCGTCATCCGGACCTCCTGGCGCTCCGGGTGCCGCGCCACCCACTTCGTCAGCGCGGCCTCGTCCAGATCCTCCGGGACCTGGGCCTCGGCCGACGGCGGCAGCATCAGCCGCTCCACGGTCAGGGCACAGCCGGTCACCGCGTCGGGCCAGGCGATGGTGCCCAGGAACTCGTCGAGCGGCTTGCCCGTTGGAATCTCGTCCTGCTCGATCGGGGTGAGAGCGGTCGTCTCCTGTTCGTCGCCCAGACCGAGCCGGTCCGCGAGCGAGGGCTGTTCGGCCCGCAGCCGGGCGGTGTCGACGAGGGCGAACAGGCGGGCGGGCTGGTCCCAGCCGAGGCCGGAGACGTACTCGTCGATCTCGAGCACGGCCCGGGTGAGCGGGTTGGCCGCCATGGGTGTGTTGGACATGGTCACAATCCTCTCTCGTTCCTGGCCGGAATCGGGAACCGAGTAAAGCGTGAGTAAGTTGCATAGGTGTGGGCCCGCGATCACGGGGGGCCACGCACGGTCCGTGAAGACGCGGACCTGCCGAATCAACAGCGAACTTCGAGGTGCCTACCTTGGCTTTCCAGATGCCGGACCGCGGCGGAGGCCCGACGGGGCCACGGATCAGAGTGGGCCGCCCGTCCCGGCGGGTCCGGACCCTGCTCATGACACTGGGCGTCCTGGCCGTCCTCGGCATGGTGTTCACCATGTTCGCGGGCTTCTGGACCGACTGGCTGTGGTACCGCTCGGTCGACTACTCGTCGGTGTTCACGACGACCCTGTGGACCAAGATCGGGCTGTTCTTCGTCTTCGGTCTGCTGATGGCCCTCGCGGTCGGCTTCAACGTCTGGCTGGCACACCGGATGCGGCCGCCGCTGAGCGCCATGTCGATGGAGCAGCAGAACCTCGACCGGTACCGGATGGGCATCGCCCCGTACAAGAAGTGGCTGCTGCTCGGCATCACCGCGCTGGTGGGTCTGATCGCCGGCGCCTCGGCGTCGAGCCAGTGGCGGACCTGGCTGATGTGGGTCAACGGCGTGTCCTTCGGCCAGAAGGACCCGCAGTTCAAGCTCGACGTCTCCTTCTACGCCTTCGACCTGCCCTGGTACCGGTTCCTGCTCGGCTTCGGTTTCGCCGCCACCATCCTGGCGCTGATCGCCGCCGCGCTCACCCACTACCTGTACGGCGGGCTGCGCATCACCAGCCCGGGCGCGCGCGCCACGGCCGCGGCCACCGGACACCTCTCGGTGCTCCTCGGCGTCTTCGTCGCCCTGAAGGCGGTCGCCTACTGGCTCGACCGGTACGGCCTGGCGGTGAAGTCCAGCGACTTCAAGGCCACCGACAGCTGGACGGGCCTCAGGTACGTCGACGCCAACGCCTATCTGCCGGCCAAGACGATCCTGTTCTGCATCGCCGTGATCTGCGCGCTGCTGTTCTTCGGCACGCTGTGGCGGCGCACCTGGCAGCTGCCCGTGATCGGCTTCGGCCTGATGGTGCTGTCGGCGATCCTCATCGGCGGCCTGTACCCGGCGATCGTGCAGAAGTTCCAGGTCCAGCCGAACGAGCAGGCCAAGGAAGCGCCGTACGTCGAGAAGAACCTCAAGGCCACGCGTGAGGCCTACGGCATCGACGACTCCAAGGTCACCGACTACCCGGGCACGAGCCAGACCGAGGACAAGACCCAGCTGCGGGACGACGTCACCGACACGGCGAGCATCCGGATCATGGACCCGAACATCGTCTCGCCGACGTTCCAGCAGCTCCAGCAGATCAGGAACTACTACGCGTTCCCGACCAACCTGGACGTCGACCGGTACCCCGTCGACGGCAAGGAGCAGGACACGGTCATCGGTCTGCGCGAGCTGAACCTGGACGGCATCCCCAAGCGGAACTGGATCAACGACCACTTCCGCTACACCCACGGATACGGTGCCGTCGCGGCCGAGGGCACCAGCGTGGACTCCGGCGGCCGTCCGAACTTCGTCGAGTCCGACCTGCCGTCCAAGGGCGAACTCCCGGAGTACGAGCAGCGCGTCTACTACGGCGAGCGCACCACCACGTACTCGATCGTCGGCGGTCCCCAGAAGGAGATCGACTACTCCGACGACAGCGGCGAGAAGACCTACAGCTACAAGGGCGACAGCGGGGTCAACCTCGAGAACCCGATCAACCGGGCCGCCTACGCGGTCGCGTTCAGCGAGCCGCAGATCCTCTACTCCGGGGCGATCGGCGAGGGGTCGCGGATCCTGTACAACCGCACGCCCAAGGAGCGGGTCGAGGCGATCGCCCCGTGGCTGACCATCGACGGCGACGCCTACCCGGCGGTCGTGGACGGCCGTATCCAGTGGATCGTCGACGCCTACACCACCACCAACGGCTATCCGTACGCGTCGCGGACGACCCTCGGTGACACCACGGCCGACTCGCTGACCGCCACCAACGACCAGCGCGCGGTGGTGGCCCAGCAGAACCAGGTCAACTACATCCGCAACTCGGTGAAGGCGACCGTCGACGCGTACAGCGGCGAGGTCAAGCTCTACCAGTGGGACACCCAGGACCCCGTCCTGAAGACCTGGATGAAGGCCTTCCCGGACACGGTGCAGCCGAAGACCGAGATCTCCGGCGAGCTGATGTCCCATCTGCGGTACCCGCAGGACCTGTTCAAGGTGCAGCGCGAACTGCTGACCCGCTACCACGTGAAGGACGCCACGACGTTCCTCTCGGGCAGCGAGGTGTGGCAGGTGCCGGACGACCCGACCAACAAGACGGGCGACGCGGTGCCTCCGTACTACCTCAGCATGAAGATGCCCGACCAGGACGAGCAGACCTTCTCGCTCACCACGACGTTCACGCCGAACGGCCGGGACAACCTCAGTGCCTTCATGGCGGTGAACGCCGATCCGGGCACCGAGGACTACGGCAAGATCAGAGTGCTGAAACTGCCGACCAGCACCACGGCCGCCGGACCCAAACAGGTCCAGAGCCAGTTCAACTCCGAACAGGACATCGCCGAGTCCATCAGGCTGCTGAGAGGCGGTGACTCCGAGGTCGAGTACGGCAACCTCCTGGCCGTCCCGCTCGACGGGGGACTGCTCTACGTGGAGCCGGTCTACGTGCGCGGTGGTGGACTGAAGTACCCGCTGCTGCGGAAGGTGCTGGTGACCTACGGAGGCCAGACCGCCTTCGAGGACACCCTCGACCAGGCCCTCAGCAAGGTCTTCGGTGGTGAGGGCACGACCACCGAGCCACCGGGCGAGGACCAGGGAACCGGCGAGCAGGAAGGCACGACGCCACCGCCGACGTCCGACAATCCGACGGTCCAGGAGGCGCTGAACGACGCCCAGAAGGCCTTCGACGCCGGCCAGGAAGCCCTGAAGAAGAACGACTGGGAGGCCTACGGCCAGGCGCAGAAGGACCTGGAGGAAGCGTTGCGCAAGGCCGAGCAGGCCCAGTCGGCAGAAGGAGGCAGTGGCGGCGGCGGGGACGGCGGTACCGGTCCCGGCACGAGCCCGAGCCCGAGCAGCTAGCGAGCAGGCTGGTCAAACGCCCGCCCCGCGCCGTGCTACGGTTGCAGCACAACGGCGCGGGGTGGAGCAGCTCGGTAGCTCGCTGGGCTCATAACCCAGAGGTCGCAGGTTCAAATCCTGTCCCCGCTACTCACATCGCCGAGTCGGCGAATCAAAGGCCCGGATTCCTGAAGGAATCCGGGCCTTTGTGATGGGCGAACGCATGTGCCTGGACGAGTGACGGCCGTGCCGCCGACGGGAGTTGGCGGATCTGTGTTTGACTTGTCTCTCTGTGGGCATGTCGACAAAACGCTGTAGTGACCTCACTGACTGCGGTATACCAGGTGTACCCAGGTTGCAGGTGGTGCGACGATGGATGGTATGGGGGACAAGGCAACTCTGTTCGGGACAGGGCGTTTTGTGCAGTCCTCCCCTCGGGAGGAACCCCGCGACGAAGCGGGGGAGGCCGCCGACGAGGCGGCCGAGGAGCTCCGTCAGCGGCTCGCCGCCGAGGCCGGCGACGTCGAGGCGATGAGCGTCCTCGGCGCCATGCTGCTGCGCCGCGGTGATCTCGACGGGGCCGAACCCCATCTGCGTGCCGCCACCGCCGCGGGCGACCGCGCCGCCGCCAACAACCTGGGCGTTCTGCTCCACCAGCGGGGCTACGCCGACGAGGCCGCGGGCTGGTGGCGGATCGCCGCCGTGGCCGGCTCCACCGCGGCGGCCCACGCGCTCGGCCGCCACCACCGGGAGCGCGGGGACGAACCCGCCGCCGAGTACTGGCTGCGCCAGTCCGCCGAGCAGGGTCACACCCTCGGCGCGTACGCCCTCGCCGACCTGCTGGAACATCGCGGGGACACGGCCGGGACCGAGCGCTGGATGCGGGCCGCCGCCGAGCGGGGGCACCGGGAAGGGGCCTACCGGCTGGCCCGGGCGCTGGACCGCAGGGCCGCGCGGGAGGGCGACGGCCACGCCGCGGCGCTGGTGCGGGAGGCCGAGCAGTGGTACCGGCAGGCCGCCGCGCGGGGACACCGCCGGGCCGCACTGCACCTCGGGGCGATCCTGGAGCGGCGCGGCGAGCTCAAGGAGGCCGGCCGCTGGTACCTCACCTCCGCCAAGGACGGCGAGGCCCGGGCGGCCTGCGCGCTCGGCTTCCTGCTGCGCGACGCCGGGGACACCGAGAACGCCGCCGTGTGGTGGCTGCGGGCCGCGCAGGACGGCGACGGCAACGCCGCCAACGCGCTGGGCGCGCTGCACGCCGAGCGGGGCGAGACCCAGACCGCCGAGCGCTGGTACCGGGCCGCGATGGACGCCGGTGACATCAACGGCGCGTACAACCTCGGGCTGCTCTGCGCCGACCAGGGCCGCACCGCCCAGGCCGAGCAGTGGTACCGCCGGGCCGCGTACGCCGGTCACCGCGAGGCGGCGAACGCGCTGGCGATCCTGCTGCTGCGGGCCGGGGACGAGACCGGCGCGGAGCCGTGGTTCTCCAAGGCCGCGGAGACCGGCAGTGTGGACGCCGCCTTCAACCTCGGCATCCTGCACGCGGGCCGGGGCGAGGAGCGGTCCGCGCTGCGCTGGTACGAGCGGGCGGCGGCCGCCGGACACATGGAGGCGGCGCTCCAGGTCGGGATGGCGCGGCTGCGGGAGGGCGAGGAGGGCGAGGCGGAGCGGTTCCTGCGGTGCGCGGCGGGCGGGGGAAGCGCGGAGGCCGCGTACCGGCTGGCGACGGTGCTGGACGCCCGCAGGCCGCCGGAGCCCGCGCACGAGCTGGGGGAGCCGGTGAACCGGCGCAGCGAGTGCGAGGAGTGGTACGAGCGGGCGGCCTCCCAGGGACACCGGCGGGCGCAGGTGCGGGTCGGGATGCTCGCGGCGGCCCGGGGGGACGTGGTGGAGGCGGCGCGCTGGTACCGGGAGGCGGCGGAGGCCGGGTCGCGCAACGGTGCCTTCAACCTGGGGTTGCTGCTGGCCCGTGAGGGCAGCGAGCCGGAGGCGGCCGTGTGGTGGACCCGGGCGGCCGATGCGGGGCACGGGCGGGCGGCGCTGCGGCTTGCGCTGGTCTACGCGCGGCGAGGGGAGCTCGCGGAGGGGCAGCGGTGGGCCGAGCGGGCGGCGGCGCTGGGGCCGACGGCGGTCGCGGAGCGGGCGACGCGGCTGCGGGACGCGCTGCGTGAGGAACTGTCGGCGTGAGGCCGGGCGGAGGCATTGCGCAGCCCGGCGTTGGCGGGGTGCCTCCCCCAGAGGGGGACCCCCGGCCCACCCTCCCCCACTCTCGGCTCCTCCCCCCACTCTCGGCTTCGCTCGAGCGGGGGGACCCCCATGAGCGGGGCCCCCATCGCCCTGGGGGCACCTCCCAGGCCTTTAAGGCACTGGGGGAGGCACGCCTGCCCGCAGGGGCGGGGCGGTGCGCGACTGCCCGCAGGAGCGCGCGGAAACGGATTTGCTTCTGCCGGACGTCTTGACGTAGTGTTTCATTCATCGCCGCGGGGTGGAGCAGCTCGGTAGCTCGCTGGGCTCATAACCCAGAGGTCGCAGGTTCAAATCCTGTCCCCGCTACTGAAGGCCTGAGGCCGGAATCCGACAGGATTCCGGCCTCAGGTCGTTCTCGGCCCCGGCATCCCTCGGACGCCGGGGCTTCCGCTTGCGTGCGCGTGCCGCCTATGCCGCCGCGCAGTTCGGGCAGACCCCGCGGTACGTCACCTCGACGTCGGAGACCGTGAAGCCGAAACGCTCCGTGTCGGGGAGGTCGGACAGCGGATTGCCGGTCGGGTGGACGTCGCGGATCGCGCCGCACTGCGCGCACACCAGGTGGTGGTGCGGACGGTGCGCGTTGGGGTCGTACCTCTTGGCCCGCTTGTCCGTGGCGACTTCCAGCACCTCGCCGAGCGAGACCAGCTCACCCAGGGTGTTGTAGACGGTCGCCCGGGAGATCTCGGGCAGCTTGGCGACGGCCCTGGCGTGCACCTCGTCGGCCGTCAGGTGGACGTGTTCGCCGTCGAGGACCTCGGCCACGACACGGCGCTGTGCGGTCATCCGCCATCCACGTCCACGGAGCCGTTCCAAAAGGTCACTCATAGGCACCAGCCTAACAGCAGGGGGGACGAGAATCCCGAACGGGTGTGATTTTGGAGCTCTGCTTGACTTAGACATTGTCCATTGTAGGATCGGGATCGGATTTGGCCAAGGCATGGTTTGGTCAGCAAGGACGCAGGAGGCGCACGTGACGCAGGGACCGCTCACTACGGAGGCCGGTGCTCCGGTAGCCGACAACCAGAACAGCGAGACCGCGGGCGTCGGTGGCCCGGTCCTCGTCCAGGACCAGCTCCTCCTGGAGAAGCTGGCCCACTTCAACCGTGAGCGCATCCCGGAGCGTGTGGTGCACGCCCGCGGTGCCGGTGCCTACGGCACCTTCACGGTGACCGCCGATGTCACGCAGTACACGCGGGCCGCGTTCCTCTCCGAGGTCGGCAAGCAGACGGAGACCTTCCTCCGCTTCTCGACGGTGGCCGGCAACCTGGGCGCCGCGGACGCCGTGCGCGACCCGCGCGGTTTCGCGCTGAAGTTCTACACCGAGGAGGGCAACTACGACCTCGTCGGCAACAACACCCCGGTGTTCTTCATCCGGGACGCGATCAAGTTCCCGGACTTCATCCACACCCAGAAGCGCGACCCGTACACGGGCTCGACGGAGGCGGACAACGTCTTCGACTTCTGGGGTCTGTCGCCGGAGTCCACGCACCAGGTGACCTGGCTGTTCGGTGACCGCGGCATCCCGGCGTCGTACCGCCACATGGACGGCTTCGGCTCGCACACCTACCAGTGGAACAACGAGGCCGGCGAGGTCTTCTGGGTCAAGTACCACTTCAAGACGGACCAGGGCATCAAGAACCTGACCGCCGAGGAGGCCGAGATCCTCGCGGGCAAGGACCCCGACTCCCACCAGCGGGACCTGCGCGAGGCCATCGAGCGCGGCGAGTTCCCGTCCTGGACCGTCTACGTCCAGGTGATGCCGGCGGCCGAGGCGGCCACGTACCGCTTCAACCCGTTCGACCTGACCAAGGTCTGGCCGCACGCGGACTACCCGCTGATCGAGTTCGGCAAGCTGGAGCTCAACCGCAACCCGGAGAACATCTTCGCCGAGGTCGAGCAGTCCATCTTCAGCCCCGCCCACTTCGTGCCGGGCATCGGTCCCTCCCCGGACAAGATGCTCCAGGGCCGCCTCTTCGCGTACGGCGACGCCCACCGCTACCGCGTCGGCATCAACGCCGACCACCTGCCGGTGAACCGCCCGCACGCCACCGAGGCGCGTACCAACTCCCGTGACGGCTACCTGTACGACGGCCGCCACAAGGGCGCGAAGAACTACGAGCCGAACAGCTTCGGCGGCCCGGCCCAGACGGGCCGTCCGCTGTGGCAGCCCATCCCGGTGACCGGCGTCACCGGCGAGACGGTCACGCCCGTCCACGCCGAGGACAACGACTTCGTGCAGGCGGGCAACCTCTACCGGCTGATGACGGAGGAGGAGAAGGAGCGCCTGGTGAGCAACCTGGCGAACGCCATCTCCGGCGTCACGCGTGACGAGATCGCCGACCGCGCGATCAACAACTTCCGTCAGGCGGACGAGGACTTCGGCAAGCGGCTGGAGGCCGCGGTCCAGGCCCTGCGCGGCTGATTCCAGCGCTGGACCGCTTGTCGAAACACGGGCCGGACCCCCTCCCGGGGTCCGGCCCGTTCCGCGTGTCACTACGCCGGTACCTGCTGGGCCCGCTGCCGCCCGGGTGCCCAGCAGCGGATGATGTCGCGGACCGAGACGACACCGGCGGGCTCGTCTCGGTCCAGGACGATCAGATGGCGGAAACCGCCGCGGGCCATGGCGACGGCGGCCTCCTCCAGGGTCCAGGACGGGGCGGCGAAGACGACGTCGGTGGTGGTGTGGGCGTGGGCGCGCTCGGCGTCCGGATCCTGGCCGAGGCCGAGGGAGTTGAGGACGTCCCGTTCGGTGAGGATGCCGATGCCGGTGCCGTCGGGGTCGAGGACCACCGCCGCGCCCACCCGGCGGGCGGACATCAGGGCGGCGGCCTGCCGGAGGGTGTGGGCGGGGCCGATGGTGAGGACCACGGTGCTCATGGCGTCACGGACGAGCATGGATGGAGCCACCTCCTACCGGAAAACGCGAGGTCACGGGCGAGGGGCCGGTTCGTTCGCGATTTCACAAGTTCACAAGTGGGGGAGCTCTCAGAGTGGCAGGCACAGCGGGGGTCAACAAGAGGGCGCGTGCGGCCGATCGGGGGCGCGCACGCTCGCCCCGTGCCGCTCAGTAACGCTGGTTGAGATACCCCAGCAACTCGTCGTGCAGCAGCCCGTTCGACGCGGCCGCGTTGCCGCCGTGCGGGCCGGGGCGGCCGTCGAGCCCGGTGAAGCTGCCGCCCGCCTCCGTGACCACGATCGCGGTGGCCGCCATGTCCCACAGCGACAACTCCGGCTCGGCGCACAGGTCCACCGACCCCTCGGCGACCATCATGTACGGCCAGAAGTCGCCGTACGCGCGCGTGCGCCACACCTCGCGGGTGAGGTCGAGGAAGCCGTCCAGGCGTCCCTGCTCCTCCCAGCCGCTGAGCGAGGAGTACGCGAAGGAGGCGTCGGAGAGTTCGGAGACGCGGGAGACGTGCAGCCGGGAGGCCGACGACAGACTGCGGCCGGTGTAGGCGCCGTGCCCCTGCGCGGCCCACCAGCGGCGGCCGAGGGCGGGGGCGGAGACCACTCCGACGACCGGCTGGAAGCCTCCCTCACCGGCCTCCATCAGGGAGATCAGCGTGGCCCACACAGGGACCCCGCGCACGTAGTTCTTGGTGCCGTCGATCGGGTCGATCACCCAGCGCCGGGGCCCCGTGCCCTCCACCCCGTACTCCTCGCCCAGGACCGCGTCCCTCGGGCGGGCGCGCTTGAGATGGCCGCGGATGAGTTCCTCGGCGGCCTTGTCCGCCTCACTCACCGGAGTCATGTCCGGTTTGGTCTCCACCTTGAGGTCGAGAGCCTTGAACCGTTCCATCGTCGCGGCGTCGGCGGCGTCCGCCAGGACATGGGCGAGACGCAGGTCGTCGAGGTAGTCGGGCATGCAACGAACGGTATCTGCCGAGGTCGGTGCGGGGCCACCGGGGGCGGGTCCCGCGAACCCTTGACAGTGCCCGACGGCGCGTCAAACCTGACCGCAGGGCCGGCCGCTCGTTCCGAGGGAGGCGAAGATGCCCGCAGCGCGGGAATCCCTGCTGGACGCCGCCTGCACGGCGCTGGAGCGTCGCCCGTGGTCCGCGGTGCGGATGGTGGACGTGGCCGCCGCGGCCGGGTTCTCCCGCCAGACGCTGTACAACGAGTTCGGCAGCAAGGACGGCCTGGCCCGGGCCCTCGTCCGCAGGGAGGCCGACGGCTACCTCGCCGGCGTCGACCGCGCCCTCAGCGGCCACTCGGACCCGCGCGACCGGCTGACCGCGACCGCCGAGTGGACCACCGCCAGCGCCCGTGAGAACGCCCTGGCCCGCGCCCTGCTCACCGGCTGCTGGGGCGAACGCCTGCCCGCCCCGGGCCTCGCGGCCGTGGCGTCCGGCTCCGCCGTGCCCGCGCAGCGCCGCGCCGACGGCCCGCTGCCCTCACCCACCGACCTCGTCGGCCTCGTCCGCGACCGTGCCGTCGCGGTCCTGGCCGGCCCCGGCGTCACCGGGGCAGGCACCGCCGAGCTGGCCCGGTGCTGCGAGCTGGTGGTCCGCCTCGCCCTGTCCTGCGTCGCCGCGCCCCCGGCCGACGGCGTCGCCGACCTGGTGCGCGGCGCCCTGCACCGGCCCGCGGTGGTGCCGTAGCAGGGCTCAGTGCGCGGACCCCGACAGCTGCAGCCCGATCACACCGACGATCACGAACGTGATCGACACGATCTTCAGCGTCGACACCAGGTCCCCGAGGAACACCATCCCGTAGACGGCCGTCCCCGCCGCGCCGATGCCCGTCCACACCGCGTACGCGGGTCCCACGTCCAGCTTCTTCAGCGACAGGGTCAGCAGCCCGAAGCTGCCCAGGGCGAACGCGGAGAACGCGACGGTCGGCCAGAGCCGGGTGAAGCCGTGCGACAGCTTCAGACACACGGCGAAACCGGTCTCGAGCAACCCGGCCACCACGACCAGCAGCCACGCCATGTGTCGTCCTCCCGCATTCCCCGCCTACAGTGACCGCTTCGTCAGGTTCGGGTCCGGCTCGGTGCGATTATGCACTTACCGTCCGGGGGCCACGGCAAACAACGCGGAGGTCAGTCGTCCTCCGTGCGCTCCCGCGTCGCCAGCAGCCGCCGCAGCGAGTACAGCCGCGCCGGATCCGCGTGACCCCCGGCCACCCACGCGTCCAGCGCGCAGTCCGGCTCGTCGTGACTGCACGCGCGCGGACAGCCCTCCGTGCCCGACTCGAGGTCGGGGAAGGCGTGGATCACCCGGGACGGGTCGACGTGGGCGAGCCCGAAGGACCGCACCCCCGGGGTGTCGATCACCCAGCCCTCGGCACCCGACAGCGGCAGCGCCAGCGCGGACGTCGTCGTGTGCCGCCCCCGCCCGGTCACCGCGTTGACATGTCCGGTCGTACGCCGCCGTTCCTCCGGCACCAGCGCGTTGACCAGCGTCGTCTTGCCGACCCCGGAGTGCCCCACGAACGCGGTGATCCGGCCGTCCAGCTGCTCCCGGACCCGGTCCGCCGCCTCGCCGCTCTCCAGCTCCGCGCGACTGGTCACGACGTACGGGATGTCGAGGTCGCCGTACAGCTCCAGCAGCTTGTCCGGCGGCGCGAGGTCCGACTTGGTCAGCACCAGCAGCGGTTCGAGACCGCCGTCGTACGCCGCGACCAGGCAGCGGTCGATCAGCCGCGGGCGGGGTTCGGGGTCGGCGAGGGCGGTGACGACGGCGAGCTGGTCGGCGTTGGCGACGACGACCCGCTCGTAGGGGTCGTCGTCGTCCGCGGTACGGCGCAGCACCGAGGCGCGCTCCCCGATCCGCACGATCCGCGCGAGGGTGTCCTTCTTCCCGGACAGGTCGCCCACGATCGCCACCCGGTCGCCGACCACCGCCGCCTTGCGGCCCAGCTCGCGGGCCTTCATCGCCAGTACGATCCGGTCGTCGACGAGGCAGGTCAGCCGGCCCCGGTCGACGGTGAGGACCAGGCCCTCGGCGGCGTCCTCGTGCTTGGGCCGGGTGTGGGTGCGCGGCCGGTTGCCCCTGCGGTTGGGGCGGGAGCGGATGTCGTCCTCGTCGGTGTGCTTGCCGTAGCGGCGCATGGTGAACCCCTACGCCCCGAGCATCCCGGTCCACAGCTCGGGGAAGTCCGGCAGGGTCTTCGCCGTGGTCGCCACGTTCTCGATCTGCACGCCCTCGACCGCCAGGCCGATGATCGCACCGGCGGTGGCCATGCGGTGGTCCTCGTAGGTGTGGAAGACCCCGCCGTGCAGCCGGCGCGGGCGGATGTGCAGACCGTCGGCGGTCTCGGTGACGTCGCCGCCCAGCTCGTTGATCTCCTTGGTCAGCGCGGCCAGCCGGTCCGTCTCGTGCAGCCGGAGGTGGGCCACGCCCCGCAGGGTCGACGGGGAGTCCGCGAGCGCCGCCACGGCCGCGATGCCGGGCGTCAGCTCGCCGACCTCGCCGAGGTCCACGTCGACTCCGTGGATCGACCCGGAGCCGGTGAACACGAGCCCGAACTCGGTCAACTCGCAGGAACCGCCCATCTCGGTGAAGATCTCCCGCAGCCGGTCACCGGGCTGGGTGGTACGGGCCGGCCAGTCCGGGACGACGACCTTGCCGCCGGTCACCAGCGCAGCCGCCAGGAACGGCTGGGCGTTGGACAGGTCCGGCTCGATGGTCAGGTCCCGGCCCAGCAGGGCGCCCGGCGTGACCCGCCAGACGTTGGGCTCGCCGCCCGACTCGGGGGTGTCCACCTGGGCGCCCACCGCGCGGAGCATGTCGACGGTCATCCGGATGTGCGGCAGCGAGGGCAGCGTCGCGCCGGTGTGGCGGACCTCGACGCCCTGGTTGAAGCGCGGCGCGGACAGCAGCAGGGCGCTGACGAACTGGGAGGACGAGGACGCGTCGACCTCCACGGTGCCGCCGTCCAGGGCGCCGCCGCCGTGCACGGTCATCGGCAGCGCGCCGCGGTCCTCGTCGTCGATGCGGGCGCCCAGCTGACGCAGCGCGTCGATGACGCCGTTCAGGGGACGCTCGTAGGAACGCGGGTCGCCGTCGAAGCGGACGGGGCCGTCGGCCAGCGTGGCGACCGGGGGCAGGAACCGCATCACCGTGCCGGCGTTGCCGACGTCGACGGTGGCCGGGCCGCGCAGGCCGGTGGGGAGCACCCGCCAGGCCTCGCCGGTGACGTCCGGGCCCCCCGCGACGGAGGAGCTGGACGACACCGTCTCCTCGATCTCGACGCCCATGGCGCGCAGCGCGCCGGCCATCAGCAGGGTGTCGCGGGAGCGCAGCGGGCGGCGCAGCCAGCCCGGCTCGGAGGCGAGGGCGGCGAGCACGAGGGCGCGGTTGGTGACCGACTTGGACCCGGGCACGTGGACCGTCGCGTCGACGGCTCCGCTCGCGTGCGGGGCGGGCCAGAGGGCGGTGTGTGCGGGGTTTCGGGCCATGGGGTCCACTTTATAAGGAGGGCGGGGGGCAGGCCGTGCTTCGGGTACGGCCGCGTGGTGGCCTGTCGCGCCCACGCGGCGGAACCCCGCGGCCCTGCCGACAGGTGCCGTGCCCGTGCCCGCTACAGCCCCAGGAGCCACCTGCCGCCGCCCAGCAGGGAGCACAGGGACACCGCGTGGAACAGGAACAGCCACAGGCCCGCCGGCACGTGGGTCAGACGCGAGAGCTGGTCCGCGTCCGAGTCCCCCGCGCCGCCGCGTGAGCGCTTGGCCTGGAGCTCGAAGGCCGGGCGCACGCCGCCCAGCAGCAGGAACCAGACCACGGCGTACGCGAACGCCGCCTGCACCTGGGGCCCGGCCAGCCAGGACACCAGGACGAACGTGCCGCCCGTGACGAGCACCGACACCGCCCCGTACGCGTTGCGGATCATCACCAGCATCGCCACCAGCAGTGCCGTGGCCAGCCACAGCAGCAGCGTGATGCGGCCGGCGCCGAGCAGCGCGGCGCCGCCCAGCCCCAGCAGCGGGGGAGCGGTGTAGCCGGCGGCGGCCGTGAGGATCATGCCGACGCCGTGCGGTTTTCCGCGGCTGACGGTCAGACCGCTGGTGTCCGAGTGCAGACGTATCCCCGTCAGCGTGCGGCCGGTGAGCAGCGCCACCAGACCGTGCCCGCCCTCGTGGGCGATCGTGACGGCGTTCCGGGACAGCCGCCACAGCCCCTGCGGCACGACGACGGCGGCCGCGGCCACCAGTGTGGCGACGACCACCCACACGTCCGGGTCGGGCTGGGTGCCGGAGACCTCGTCCCAGAGGGAGGCGAGTGAGGCGGACGCGGTACTGACCATGCTTTCCATCTGTTTCCGGTTGCTCCCTCTGCGCGTGCGGAGTCTGGCAGTGTTGCACGTATGTGCGGACGGTATGCAGCGAGTCGCAGGCCCGAGGATCTCGCAGGAATCTTTGAGATCGAGAAGTGGGAGCCGGAGGAAGCCCTGGAGCCCGACTACAACGTGGCGCCGACCAAGGAGGTCTACGCCGTACTCGACCGTGCCCTGAAGGACGCGGCGGACCCGCGCCCGGTTCGGCAGCTGCGGAAGCTGAGGTGGGGCCTGGTGCCCTCCTGGTCCAAGACGCCCGAGGGCGGGGCCCGGATGATCAACGCCCGCGCGGAGACCGTCCACGAGAAGCCGTCCTACCGCCGCGCCTTCTCCTCCCGGCGCTGCATCCTGCCCGCCGACGGCTACTACGAGTGGGTCACCGGCAAGCAGGAGCGGGACCTGGAGGTCGAGGGGAAGAAGAAGCGGCCCCGCAAGCAGCCCTACTTCGTGACCCCGGCCGACGGCTCGGTGTTCGCGATGGCCGGGCTGTACGAGTTCTGGCGGGACAGGACGCTGCCGGACGACCATCCCCAGGCCTGGTGGGTGACGTGCTCCGTCATCACCACCGAGGCGGAGAGCGACCCGCTCGCCGTGTCGCCGGCGGACGGCCCGCACACCCTCGCCGAGATCCACCCGCGGATGCCGCTGATGCTCACCCCGGACCGCTGGGACGCCTGGCTCGACCCCGCCCGCACCGACGTCGGCGAAGTGCGCGAGCTGCTCGCCCCGCCGCCCCCCGGCCTGATGCGCGCCTACCCGGTCGCCACGGCGGTCAGCAACGTCCGCAACAACGGGCCGGAGCTGCTGACCGAGCTGGCCGCGCCGGAAGAGGGCACACTCTTCTGACGTGACCTCTGACACGACCGAGACCGTCGGGACGGACGCGGGCCCCGCCCGCATCACCTGGCACCGCGCACCCGGCCGCGCCCGCCTCGTCCTCGCGCTGGGTCACGGCGCCGGCGGCGGCGTCGAGGCCCGGGACCTGAAGGCGCTCGCCGCCGCACTGCCCGCGCACGGGGTGACCGTCGCCCTGGTCGAACAGCCCTGGCGGGTGGCCGGCAGGAAGGTGGCCCCCGCGCCGAGGACCCTCGACGCCGGCTGGCGCGGCATCTGGCCCGCGCTGGCGAAGCCGGGCCCGCCGGTGGTCGCGGGCGGGCGCAGCGCCGGCGCCCGCGTCGCCTGCCGCACCGCCACGGAACTCGGCGCGCACGCCGTGCTCGCCCTGAGCTTCCCCCTGCACCCGCCGGGCAGGCCCGAGAGGTCCCGCGCCGACGAGCTGCTGGGCACCGGCGTGCCCACGCTCGTGGTCCAGGGCGGCAACGATCCCTTCGGCAGGCCCGGGGAGTTCCCCGAGGGGGGTTTCGAACTGGTCGAGGTCCCCCACGGCGACCACGGCTTCGCCGTGCCCAAGCGGGCGGACATCACCCAGGACGGGGCCGTGGCGGTCGTCACCGACGCCGTCGTGCGGTGGACCGGCACGCTCGGCTGAGCACCGGGAATGCCCGGGCGGCTCCCACTGTTGGGACGGTCGTACGTGCCGGCCGACGGCACCACCGCCGTAGGAGAGGAAGTCCGCCGCATGGGTTCGACAGCCTGCCCGACCCGCAGCAGCCGCGCCGACCTGGACTGGACGGTGCTGCACGCGGCCAAGACCGCCCCCATTCGGGCGGCGGGCGGACCGGATCGTCGTCTATCCTCCGATTCGGGTGGGGCCGCCTTCGGTCCCACGACAACTCTGGAGGAGGTGGGTCCGGTTCCCGGTACCGACGCAGGGACCGAACACGGCCAGGCGGAGCAGCCCGAGGGCCAGGGCGGCACGGGCGCGGAGTCGACCGCGGAGCGCAGTGCGCGCTTCGAACGGGACGCGCTCGAGTTCCTCGACCAGATGTACTCGGCCGCCCTGCGCATGACGCGCAACCCGGCCGACGCGGAGGACCTGGTGCAGGAGACGTACGCCAAGGCGTACGCGTCCTTCCACCAGTTCCGTGAGGGCACCAACCTCAAGGCGTGGCTGTACCGGATCCTCACCAACACCTTCATCAACTCGTACCGCAAGAAGCAGCGCGAACCCCAGCGCAGCGCGGCCGAGGAGATCGAGGACTGGCAGCTCGCGCGCGCCGAGTCGCACATGTCCACAGGTCTGCGCTCCGCGGAGTCGCAGGCGCTGGACCACCTGCCCGACTCGGACGTCAAGGAAGCGCTCCAGGCGATCCCGGAGGAGTTCCGCATCGCGGTGTACCTCGCCGATGTGGAGGGCTTTGCCTACAAGGAGATCGCGGACATCATGGGGACACCCATCGGTACGGTGATGTCCCGGCTGCACCGTGGCCGCCGTCAGCTGCGCGGCATGCTGGAGGACTACGCGCGCGAGCGCGGACTGGTCCCGGCCGGCGCCGGAGAGTCGAACGAAGCGAAAGGCTCGGGGTCATGAGCTGCGGAGAGCCGCACGAGACGGATTGCAGCGAAATCCTCGATCATCTCTACGAGTTCCTCGACCGTGAGATGCCGGATTCCGACTGTGTGAAGTTCGAGCACCACTTCGAGGAGTGCTCGCCGTGCCTGGAGAAGTACGGGCTCGAGCAGGCGGTGAAGAAGCTGGTCAAGCGCTGCTGCGGGCAGGACGACGTGCCGGGCGACCTGCGCTCCAAGGTCATGGGCCGGATCGACCTGATCCGTTCCGGCCAGGCCGTCCCCGGCCAGGACGTCACGGCCTCGCCGGCCACACCGCAGGAGTCCTGACACCCCGCGGTTCCCCGGCCCCTGTATCACTCGAACGTGCTAATGCGCGGGTTATCGGCCCGTGGAGGCACACCCCGCCGTCCTAGGCTCCAGAGCCTGGCAGGTGACAGGTCGGGTGTCGGCGGGCACGGTCGGGGAGGGGTTCATGGAGGCGTTACCGGCACGGGCCCGCGCGTATGTCACCTGTGTCACCGTGCTGGGCCTGCTCTGTCCGCTGTCCCCGGCCCTTTCCGCCCCGGTGTCCCCGCCGGGCGGCGCCCGCTTCTCCTGGTGGGCGGTCGCCCTGCTCGCCGCGCTGTACGCGGGCTGCGAGCGCCTCGCCCGCTCGCGTCCGGCCGCCGCCCCGCACCCGGGCGGGACCTTCCACCCCGTCCTGCTCGCCGGGGCCTTCCTGCTGCCACCGCCCGCCGCGGCGCTGGTCGCGCTCCCCGGGGCGCTGCTGCTCCCCGGGGACCAACGCCCGCACCTGACGCGCGGGCTCTGGCGGGCCGGCCGGCTGATGCTCGCCGTGTGGGCCGCGAGCCGGGTCCACCTGGCGGTCGGCGGCCGGGACGCGGTGGCGGACTGCGACGTCCCGGCCGCGCTCGGCACGGCCGGGGCCGCGGTGCTGGTGTTCTGCCTGGTGCTCACCCTGCTGGACGGCGGCATCCCGGCGCCGGCGCCCGGCGTGCTCCCGCACGGGAGGCGGATCCCGGTGTCGGCCGCCTGGTGGCGGTTGTTCCTCGGGTCGCTGGCCCCGATCACCGTGCACGGCCTCGCCGGACTCATGATGGCGCTGCTGTGGCGCAGCCCCTACGGTCCCGTGGCCGCGCTGCTCGTGCTGCTGCCGATGGGCGTCTCCTGGTGGGCGTTCGCCCAGTACCACCGGGAGCGGGCCGCCCATCAGGCGACGATCCGCGCCCTCGTCCAGGCCGTCGACATCAAGGACGGCTACACGCGCGGGCACAGCGAACGCGTCGGACGGGCGTCCATGATGATCGCGCGGGAACTCGGCATGGACGACGAGCGCGTCGAGGTGCTCCGCTTCGCGGGCATCCTGCACGACGTCGGCAAGCTCGGCGTGCCCACCCGGCTGCTCACCAAGAACGGCCCGCTGACCCCCGAGGAGCGCCGGGTGATCGAACTGCACCCCGAGTACGGGCACGAGATGGTGCGGGGGATCTCCTTCCTCGGCGAGGCCCGCGCAGCGGTCCTGCACCACCACGAACGGCTGGACGGCACCGGATACCCCTACGGACTGGCGGGTGGTCAGATCCCGGAGTCCGCCCGGGTGGTCGCCGTCGCCGACGCCTTCGACGCGATGACCTCCACCCGCTCCTACAGCAGGGCGCGGCCCGTGCCCGTGGCGCTGGAGGAGCTCCGGCGGTGCGCGGGCGCCCACTTCGACCCGCGGATGGTGGCCGCGCTGGTACGGGCGATCGGCCGGGCCGGCTGGCATCCGGCGGTGACCGCCGACGACCCCCGGCCGGCCACCGGCGACCCACGGTCCACCGCCGTGCCCGGGCCCGCGGCACCGGTCGCCGGCCGGCCCGGGACGCGCCGATGAGGCCCCGGCTCCACACCGTCGTGCACCTGTGCGCCGCCGTCCTCGCCGCCGGTTCCCTCGGCGCCACCCTCTACAACGGCGTCGAGGAACGCGGTGCCGCCCTCGCCTTCGGGGTGTTCATCGCGGTCGGCGAGCTCACCCGGCGCAACGGGACGCGGATCAGGGAGGCCGCGCCGCTCGCCGCCGCGGGATCCCTGGCGTACGCGCTGCTCGGCGAGACCGCCGGACGGCCCACCCAGCACGGCGCCGCCCAGGTCGTCACCGTGGTGCTCGCCGCGTCCCTGCTCGGCAGCGTGCCGCACGTCGGGCGTGGTGAAGGCCCCGCCCTCGACCCGCCGGCCCGCAGGGTGCTGACCGTCGGGTTCGCCGCCGTGTGCTTCCAGCCGCTGTACAACCGGGGCACCTTCGACGACTGGGGAGGCCCCGCCCACGCGCTCCTCCTGCTCGCCCTGCTGTCCCTCACCGCGCTGTGCGACGCCGTGCTCGCCGCCGCGCTGGCCCACTCCCGCACCGGGTGGCCCTTCCGGCCGGCGCTGCGCGACGAACTGCGGGCCGTGCCCGGGATCGGGGCCGCCGTCATCGCCACCGGCGCGGTGATGGCGCTCGGGGTCGCGGTCGTGGGGCTGTGGGCGCTGCCCGTCTTCTCCGTGCCCCTCCTGCTGGCCCAGCTGTCCTACCGGCGGTACGCCGCCGTGCGCGCCACCTACCGGCAGACCATCGCCTCCCTCGCGCGGGCCACCGAGATCGCCGGATACACCCCGGCCGGGCACGCCCGCCGGGTCGCCGCGCTCAGCCGGGCGGTGGGCCGGGACCTCGGGCTGACCGAGCCCGAACTGACCGTGCTGGAGTACGCCGCCCTGATGCACGACATCGGCCAGCTCAGCCTCGTCGACCCGGTCCCCGACGGTGCCACCGCCGACCTGCCGGCCGCCGAGCAGCGGCGGATCGCGCTGCTCGGCGGCGCCGTGGTGCGCCAGACCGGGGTGGACCCGCGCGTGGCCGCCGTCGTCGAGCGCCAGGCCGACCCGCATCCGGAGCAGCCGCTCGCCGCACGTATCGTCCGGGTGGTCAACGCGTACGAGGAGAAGTCCCGGGAAGGAGGGCTCGGCGGGCCGCTGACCGCGCTGGAGGAACTGCGCCTGGGCGCCGCCGGGGAGTACGCCCCGGAGGTGGTCGAAGCACTGGCCCGGGTGCTGTCACGGAACACGGAGGGGACGCGTGAACACGGAGGCCGAGCGTGGCGAGGGCCACGGACGGGACTGTCTGACCCCGGCCGAGGCTGGGTAACCCATGGGTAATGAGCGCCCGTGCGGCCGTACGTGGTTGGATGCGAAGAAGAGGGTGTCCGGGGGCGCGGACAGGTACAGCCAGCCCACCGACGGAACTGGCAGGCGGGAATCGTGAGGATCTTCGGCAAGGGACGGCACCGGCCCTCCGCCTCCTGGCGGCAGGCCACGGACCGTGCGTTCACGCTCATCGGCGACGGCCGGTACGAGGACGCGGGCGCGCTGCTGACCCGTGCCGCCGATCTGGAACCCTGGTTGTCGGAGTCCTGGTTCAACCTCGCGCTGCTGCACAAGTTCCGTCACGACTGGGAGCAGGCGCGGGCCGCCGGACTGCGGGCCGTGGCGCTGCTCGACCGCGACACCGGGGCTCCCGACTGGTGGAACGTCGGCATCGCCGCCACCGCCCTCCAGGACTGGCCGCTGGCCCGGCGGGCCTGGCAGGCCTACGGACTCAAGGTGCCCGGCTCGGCCACCGACTCCGGCGAGCCCCTCGGCATGGACCTGGGCAGCGCGGCCGTACGGCTGTCCCCGGAGGGGGAGGCGGAGGTGGTGTGGGGGAGGAGGCTGGACCCCGCCCGGATCGAGGTGCTGTCCATTCCGCTGCCGTCCTCCGGGCGCCGCTGGGGCGAGGTCGTCCTGCACGACGGCGTGCCGCACGGGGAGCGGAGCACCGCCGCCGGGCACACCTACCCGGTGTTCGACGAGATCGAGTTGTGGGCGCCCTCGCCGGTGCCGACCTGGGTGGTGCTGCTGGAGGCCGCGACCGAGGCCGACCGGGACGCGCTGGAGCAGCTGGCCTCCGACGCCGGGTTCGCGGCCGAGGACTGGTCGTCCTCCGTACGGCTGCTGTGCCGGATGTGCTCGGAGTCCCGGATGCCGTCCGACGAGGGGGACGGCGAGCACCTGGACCCGCACGACCACAGCGAGCCGGGGCACCCCGGACCGCTCGGGCATCGTACGGACGGGCAGTTGTGGGTGCCGGAGCGGGAGTGCGGCGTCGCGGCGCCGGCTTCCCTGGTCCGGGGGCTGCTCGACGGATGGGTCGCGGACAGCCCGGACTCGCGGGATTGGCGGGACCTTGAAGAGGTCTGCTGAGGCCGTCGGCCGACCGCGGATTCGTCGTGGTTGACCGCGCCCACGCGGCGGAGCCGCACATCGCCCGGTCCCGCGCCCTCGAGGAGTGCTTCCCCGTACCCTGTATCAGCATCACACCCTTGTTTTTCCAGGAAGGCACACGTCGGTCATGGCTCAGCAGGACACCGATCAGCAGCACGCGGGCGTGCTCCCCGTCGACGACGAGGGATACGTCATCGACACGGAGAACTGCGAGGAGCGCGAGACGGCGTGGCGGGAGCGCGGCACCTCGCGTCCGATCACCGTGGTCGGCAACCCGGTGCTGCACCAGGAGTGCAAGGACGTGACGGACTTCGGCGACGAGTTCCAGCAGCTGGTCGCCGACATGTTCGCCAGCCAGCGCACCGCCGAGGGCGTGGGCCTGGCCGCCAACCAGATCGGCGTGGACAAGAAGGTCTTCGTCTACGACTGCCCGGACGACGAGGGCGTGCGGCACGTCGGTGTGGTCTGCAACCCCAGGCTGGTCGAACTGCCCGCCGAGAAGCGCCGGCTGGACGACAGCAACGAGGGCTGCCTGTCGGTGCCCACGGCGTACATGCCGCTGGCCCGCCCCGACTACGCCGAAGTGACCGGGCAGGACGAGAAGGGCAACCCCGTCCGGGTACGCGGCACCGGCTACTTCGCACGGTGTTTGCAGCACGAGACCGACCACCTCTACGGCTACCTCTACATCGACCGGCTGTCCAAGCGCGAACGCAAGGACGCGCTGCGGCAGATGGCCGAGAACGAGCCGCGTTACCCCGTGGTGGCCAACGACTGACCGGTCTCCGGAGCCCCTCCGTCTCCTCACCGACGGCGCCCGATCGAGCACTTCTTCGATCGGGCGCCGTTCATCTGTGCCGCATCCGCATGAGGGAAAGAAGCAAATCCGTTCCCAGAACGGTCAGTTGTGGTGCTGAATGGAGGTGCGGGGATACGCACGGCGTGCGCCCGGCTCGGGGCGGGCGCACGCCGACTGGCGGCAGAGAGGGGATTGTTCGTGCATGCTTTGTCACACGGCACCACATCGACACCGACCACCATCGCAGTTCCACCGGCGCTGTCTCTTCCGGTGATCGAGGCGGCTTTTCCCCGGCAACTCCACCCCTATTGGCCTCAGCTTCAGAAGAGGACCAGGGCCTGGCTGCTCGAAAAGCGGCTCATGCCGACGGACAAGGTGGAGGAATATGCCGATGGCCTGTGCTACACCGACCTTATGGCGGGCTACTACATAGGCGCCCCCGACGACGTCCTGCAGGCGATAGCGGACTACAGCGCATGGTTCTTCGTCTGGGACGACCGGCACGACCGCGACATCGTGCACGGCCGCCCCGCCGCCTGGCTGCGACTGAAGGACCGCCTGCACCGGGCCCTCGACGCCCCCGGTGACCACCTGGGCCACGAGGACCCGGTGGTGGCGGGGCTCGCGGACAGCGTGGAGCGGCTGTACGCGTTCCTGCCGGGTGGCTGGAACGACCGGTTCGCCCGGCACTTCCACGAGGTGATCGAGGCGTACGACCGGGAATTCCACAACCGCACGGAGGGCGTCGTCCCCACCGTCGAGGAATACCTGGAACTGCGTCGGCTCACCTTCGCGCACTGGATCTGGAACGATCTCCTGGAGCCGAGCGCGGGCTGTGAACTGCCGGACGAGGTGCGCCGGAACCCGGCCTACCGGAAGGCGGCACTGCTCAGTCAGGAATTCGCCGCCTGGTACAACGACCTGTGTTCACTGCCGAAGGAAATAGCGGGCAGTGAGGTGCACAATCTCGGCATCAGTCTCATCACCCACGGAAAACTCACGCTCGAAGAGGCAATCACGGACCTGAGGCGTCGCGTCGAGGAATGCATCAGCGAATTCCAGGACGCCGAAAGGGACGCCCTGCGCTTCGCGGACGCCCTCGACGACGGCACGGTGGGAGGAAAGGAGACGAGTGCCGCCGTACGCGCCTGCGTCGGCAACATGCGGAACTGGTTCAGCTCCGTCTACTGGTTCCACCACGAGTCCGGCCGGTACCGGGTCGACAGCTGGGACGACCGGTCCACACCCCCGTACGTCGACAACGAAACGGCAGGTGAGTCATGACCGTCGGGTCCGTGAACCCCGAAACGGCCGGGGCGGCCGCACTGCGCGAGCCTCCCGTGGCCGGCGGAGGGGTCCCCCTCCTCGGCCACGGGTGGAAACTGGCGCGCGATCCGCTGTCCTTCATGTCCCGGCTGCGTGACGACGGCGACGTCGTGCGTCTCAGACTCGGACCGAAGACGGTGTACGCCGTCACCACCCCCGCCCTCACCGGGGCGGTGGCGCTGAGCCCGGACTACATCATCGCCGGACCGCTGTGGGAGTCCCTGGAGGACCTGCTCGGCAAGGAGGGCGTCGCCACCGCCAACGGCCCGCTGCACCGGCGCCAGCGCCGCACCATCCAACCCGCGTTCAAGCTCGACGCCGTTCCCGCGTACGGGCCGATCATGGCGGAGGAGGCGTACGCGCTCGTGGAGCGCTGGCGCTCCGGCGAGGTGCTGGACGTCACGGCGGAGTCGTTCCGCGTGGCCGTCCGGGTGACCACCCGCTGCCTGATGCGCGGCAGTTACATGGACGCCCGGGCGGAGCGCATCTGCGACGCCCTCGCCACGCTCTTCAGCGGTATGTACCAGCGCATGGTGGTACCGCTCGGACCGCTTTACAAGGTGCCCCTTCCGGCCAACCGGGAATTCAACCGGGCGCTGGCCGATTTGCATCTCCTGGTGGACGAGATCGTCGCCGACCGACGAGCGGGCGGTCAAAGACCGGACGATTTGCTGACGGCTTTGCTGGAGGCGAAGGACGACAATGGCGAGCCCATCGGGGAACAGGAGATCCATGATCAGGTCATCGCCATAATCACCCCCGGCAGCGAAACCGTCGGAGCCACGATCATGTCGCTCCTTCTGGTCCTCACCGAGCACCCGGAACTCGGTGACAAGATCCGCGACGAGGTGAAAACCGTCGTAGGTGACCGCCCGGTCGCATTCGAGGACGTCCGAAAGCTGACGTACACCGCGAATGTCGTCACCGAGACCCTGCGGTTGTATCCGGCGGTCTGGATATTGACGCGCCGGGCGGTGGCCGACACGGAACTCGGCGGATACCGCATTCCCAAGGGGGCGGACCTCATCTACAGCCCGTACGCCGTCCAGCGCGACCGGCGGTCGTACGAGCGGCACGAGGAGTTCGACCCCGACCGCTGGCTCCCCGAGCGGTCCAAGGACGTGCCCAGGTACGCGATGAGCCCGTTCAGCGTGGGCAACCGCAAGTGCCCCAGCGACCACTTCTCGATGGCCGAGCTCACGCTCGTCACCGCGGCGGTCGCCTCCGCCTACCGCTTCGACCACGCGAGCGGCTCCGACCCCCGGCCCCGGATCGGCATCACGCTCCGGCCGCGCCGGCTGAGGCTGCGGGCGCTGCCCCGCTGACCGGCCGGCGTGCGTTCAGGCGGCCTCCGGGCCCCTGAACGTGCGCCGGTAGGCGTGCGGGGTCGTACCGACGGTCCGTATGAAGTGGTGGCGCAGTGCCGCCGCGTTCCCGAAGCCGGTGCGGCCCGCGATCGCGTCCACCGTCTCGTCCGTCGCCTCCAGCAGACGCTGCGCCAGCAGCACCCGCTGGCGCAGGATCCAGCGGTAGGGCGTGGTGCCGGTCTCCTGCTGGAAGCGGCGGGCGAAGGTGCGCGGCGACATGTGGGCGCGGGCGGCGAGCTGCTCGACGGTGGTCTCCTCGTCGAGATGCCGCTCCATCCACACCAGCACCTCGGAGACGGTGTCGCCCCCGGACCGGGGCAGCGGCCGCTCGATGTACTGGGCCTGCCCGCCGTCGCGGTGCGGGGGCACCACCATGCGCCGGGCGATCTTGTTGGCGACCTCCGGCCCCTGCTCCTTGCGCACCAGGTGCAGACAGGCGTCGATGCCCGCGGCGGTGCCCGCGGAGGTGATCACCGGGTCCTCGTCGACGTAGAGCACGTCCGGCTCGACCGTCAGATGGGGGTGCCGCCTGGTCAGCTCCTCCGCGTGCTTCCAGTGGACGGCCGCGCGCCGGCCGTCGAGCAGCCCGGCGGCGGCGAGCACGAACACCCCGGAGCAGACGCTCAGCACCCGCGCGCCCCGGTCCACGCCCCGGCGCAGGGCGTCCAGCAGCTCGGGCGGGAACTCCCGGGAGACGTAGGAGGCACCGGCGGGCACGGCGATGAGGTCCGCCGTCTCGAGGCGCTCCAGACCGTGCTCGACCTGGAGGGAGAAGCCCGTGTTGGTGCACACCGAGGGGCCGTCGGCCGAGGCGACGGCGAAGTCGTACACCGGCAGCCCGTCGTCGCTGCGGTCGACGCCGAAGACCTCGCAGACGACGCCTAGTTCGAAGGGATTCACGCCGTCGAGGAGGACGGCGGCCACGTTCTGGAGCATGGCTCCAGTGTGCCGTGCCGTTGGCAGTAAATCGAGGGTGCGCGGCAGTCCTGCCACTGCCGGTAAGGAGCATCGGGCGGGACAGTGGTGTCCATGGATACGACGCAGTGGGAAGCACTGATCGCGATGGTGGCCGTTCTCGGCCTGTTCGTCTTCATGACCTGGCCCGCCCTGATCGGCATCGCGCGCGAGCGGCGGATCGACCGGCAGATCGAGCGGGCCGAGGCCGCCCGCGCCGCCGCCGAGCGCCGCGAGGGGCCGGCGGTCTCCCGCCCGGCGACGGGCGCCGCCCCCCGCCGCACCGCACGAGCGGCGTGACGGCGGGGCGGCACCCGGGCGCACGGCGGTCTAGAAGTCCTCGTCCAGGTCGACCGTGCCCTCCACGGCGACCTGGTACGCGGACGGGCGCCGCTCGAAGAAGTTCGTCAGCTCCTGGACGCCCTGGAGCTCCATGAAGGAGAACGGGTTCTCCGAGCCGTACACCGGAGCGAAGCCCAGCCGTACCAGCCGCTGGTCGGCGACGCACTCCAGGTACTGCCGCATCGACTCGGTGTTCATGCCCGGCAGCCCGTCCCCGCACAGGTCGCGCGCGAACTGCAGCTCGGCCTCGACCGCCTCGCGCAGCATGTCGGTGACCTGCCGGCCCAGCTGCTCGTCGAACAGCTCCGGCTCCTCCTTGCGCACGGTGTCGACCACGTCGAAGGCGAAGGACATGTGCATCGTCTCGTCCCGGAACACCCAGTTGGTGCCGGTCGCCAGACCGTGCAGCAGACCCCGGCCGCGGAACCAGTAGACGTAGGCGAACGCCCCGTAGAAGAACAGGCCCTCGATGCACGCGGCGAAGCAGATGAGGTTCAGCAGGAAGCGGCGGCGGTCGGCCTGCGTCTCCAGCCGGTCGATCGTCTCCACCGAGTCCATCCACCGGAAGCAGAACTCGGCCTTCTCCCGGATGGACGGGATGTTCTCCACCGCCGCGAAGGCCGCCGCGCGGTCGTCCGGGTCCGGCAGATAGGTGTCGAGCAGCGTCAGGTAGAACTGGACGTGCACCGCCTCCTCGAAGAGCTGCCGCGACAGGTAGAGCCGCGCCTCCGGGGAGTTGATGTGCTTGTACAGGGTCAGCACCAGGTTGTTGGCCACGATCGAGTCGCCCGTCGCGAAGAACGCGACCAGCCGGCCGATCAGGTGCTGCTCCTCGGGGCTGAGCTTCGCCAGGTCGGCCACGTCCGAGTGGAGGTCCACCTCCTCCACGTGCCAGGTGTTCTTGATGGCGTCCCGGTAGCGCTCGTAGAAGTCGGGGTAGCGCATGGGGCGGAGAGTCAGCTCGAAGCCGGGGTCGAGCAGGTTCTTCGTGGTCATCACTGGCAGGCCTCGCAGGACTCGGGGTTTTCCAGGGAGCAGGCGACCGCTTCGGGGTCGGCCGCCTGCGGGACGGGGACGGAGGCGCGGGCCGCGCGGGCGATCCGGGTCGCCGGGCGGGAGCGCAGGTAGTACGTGGTCTTCAGGCCCTGCTTCCAGGCGTAGGCGTACATCGAGGAGAGCTTGCCGATGGTCGGCGTCTCCAGGAACAGGTTCAGCGACTGGGCCTGGTCCAGGTACGGGGTGCGCGCGGCGGCCATGTCGATCAGACCGCGCTGCGGGATCTCCCAGGCGGTGCGGTACAGCCGCCGCACGTCCTCGGGGATCCAGGTGAAGTCCTGCACCGAGCCGCCCGCCTCGCGCAGCGCCTCACGGGTGCGCGCGTCCCACACGCCGAGCCGCTTCAGGTCGTCGACGAGGTACGAGTTGACCTGGAGGAACTCCCCGGACAGCGTCTCGCGCTTGAACAGGTTGGACACCTGCGGCTCGATGCACTCGTACACGCCCGCGATCGACGCGATGGTGGCGGTGGGCGCGATCGCGAGGAGCAGCGAGTTGCGCATCCCGACGGTGGCGATCCGCGTCCGCAGCGCCGCCCAGCGCTCCGGCCAGGTCAGGTCGGTGTCGTAGTGGTCGGGGTGCAGCACGCCCCGGGCGGTACGGGTCTCCTCCCAGGCCGGGAGCGGCCCGTCCCGCTCGGCGAGGTCGGCGGAGGTCTCGTACGCGGCGAGCATGATCCGCTCGGCGATCCTCGTGGACAGCGCCTTCGCCTCCGGGGAGTCGAAGGGCAGCCGCAGCTTGAAGAAGACGTCCTGCAGCCCCATGGCGCCGAGACCGACGGGGCGCCACCTGGCGTTGGAGCGGCCCGCCTGCTCGGTCGGGTAGAAGTTGATGTCGACGACCCGGTCGAGGAACGTCACGGCCGTGCGCACCGTCTCGTCGAGGCGCTCCCAGTCGATGTCCCCCCGCTCCACGAAGGCGCCGAGGTTGACCGATCCCAGGTTGCAGACCGCCGTCTCCCCGTCGTCGGTGACCTCCAGGATCTCCGTGCAGAGGTTCGAGGAGTGAATGACACGGCCCGGCCCGGCGGTCTGGTTCGCCGTGCGGTTGGCGGCGTCCTTGAAGGTCATCCAGCCGTTGCCGGTCTGCGCGAGGGTGCGCATCATGCGGCCGTACAGCTCGCGGGCCGGGAGGGTCTTCCTCGCCAGGCCCTTCGCCTCGGCGGCCCGGTACGCCGCGTCGAACTCCTCGCCCCACAGGTCGACCAGTTCGGGCACGTCCGCCGGGGAGAACAGCGACCAGGGCGCGTCGGCGTTCACCCGGCGCATGAACTCGTCCGGCACCCAGTGCGCGAGGTTCAGGTTGTGCGTACGGCGGGCGTCCTCGCCGGTGTTGTCGCGCAGCTCCAGGAACTCCTCGATGTCGGAGTGCCAGGTCTCCAGGTAGACCGCCGCCGCGCCCTTGCGCCGGCCGCCCTGGTTCACGGCGGCGACCGAGGCGTCGAGCGTCTTCAGGAACGGGACGATGCCGTTGGAGTGGCCGTTGGTGCCGCGGATCAGCGAACCCCGGGCGCGGACGCGGGAGTAGGACAGGCCGATGCCGCCGGCGTGCTTCGAGAGGCGGGCGACCTGGTGGTAGCGGTCGTAGATCGAGTCCAGCTCGTCCTTGGGGGAGTCGAGGAGGTAGCAGGACGACATCTGCGGGTGCCGCGTGCCGGAGTTGAACAGCGTGGGGGAGGAGGGCAGGTAGTCCAGGCGGCTCATCAGCCCGTACAGCGCGGCGACCTCGTCCAGCGAGCGCACGCTGTCGTCCTCGGCGAGACCGGTGGCGACCCGCAGCAGGAAGTGCTGGGGCGTCTCGACGACCTTGCGGGTGACCGGGTGCCGCAGCAGGTAGCGGCTGTGCAGGGTGCGCAGGCCGAAGTAGCCGAAGCGGTCGTCGGCCCGGGGGTCGATCAGCGCGTCCAGGCGGGCCGCGTGGAGCCGGGCGAACTCGGCGGTCCGGTCGGCGATCAGACCCTCGCGGTGCCCGGTCGCGACGGACCCGGTGAACGAGGTGACGCCCTGTGAGGCGGCCTCGGCGCGGATGCCGATGGTCAGCAGCCGGGCGGCGAGCCGGGAGTAGGCCGGGTCCTCGGAGATGAGCCCGGCCGCCGCCTCGGTGGCCAGCTCCCGCAGCTCCGCGGTGATGTCGGAGCCCGCGGCGGCGGACCGGCCGCGCAGCGCGGCGGCGGCGACCCGGCCGGGGTCGGCGTCCGGCAGGTCGGCGGTCAGCTCGGTCAGGGTCCGCAGCAGCGCGGCACCGGGGCCGCCGCTCTCCTCGGTCGCGTCGATCGCTGAGGCCGGATCGGCTGGCGCGATGGTCACGTGGGGCTCTCCCTCGCTCGGCACGGGGCCTCGAAGAGGGCAGGGGGCAGCACACGAGCGCACGCGGCGCCGCGTCCACCGGCCCATTCCGCGAGGCCCGGACGTCCACGCACCCGGACCGGACGGCCGGGCGCACTGTCGGCAGGTCCTCGGACTGACGCCCGTGCACACGCGTGCGCGGGCATGGGTACACCGTTGCGGGACAGTTCCGGACTCACACCGGATTCCCCTGCGGCGACAGCGAGCATGAGCATACATCTTGTGCCGGGTGCCGCCGACAACCCCATATGTTGTGTCGCGGAGGTGTCAGAGCGTCAACTCGTAGGTGAGCAGAGTGATGTCGTCCAGGTCCGGCAGGGGGTTCCAGTCACGCTCCGGGCTGCGGGCGAAACCCAGCCGTTCGTAGATGCGATGGGCGGAGCGCATGGTGCGCTGGGTCGACAGCACGACCCGCACGCACCCCTCGACGGCCCGCGCCCGGTCGACGCAGGCACGCACCAGGGCCTCCCCGGCGCCCCGGCCCCGGCCCGCGCGGGCGACCGCGAGCATCCGGATCTCCGCCTCGCCCGGCCCCGCTATGTCGGCCATCGGCCCGGGGCCCGGCACGAAGGTCACCCCGCCCAGCACCGCCCCGTCCTCCACGGCGACCAGCACCTCGGCGGCCGTCGCCCGCTTCGCCACGTTCCGCAGCTCACCGAGGTACGCGTCGTTCTCCCCGAAGTCGAGCAGCCCGTCCAGCAGATAGGCCTGCGCGGTGATCTCACCGAGTTCCTCGTGCTCGCCGGGCTCCACCGGCCGGATGACGATGTCCATGGGGGGAGTCTGCCGGACGGGTACGACGACGGGCCGCCGGATTTCTCCGGCGGCCCGTCGCCCCGCGTCCCGGGCGTCAGTGGCTGCTGCCCGCGGTGGCCGGCGGAAGCTCCACCTGGACACCGGGGTCACCCGCGTCCGCCGTGTAGTCCTGCGGCTCGGTCTCGTCGACGCCCTCGGGCGCCTTCACGGCCCTCAGGACGAAGGTCAGGACGACCGTGACCAGGACGTTGATCACGAACGCGGTGAGGCCGATGTAGCCGATCTCGCCGATGCCCGGGATCTCCTCGGACGACCCGCCGAAGTGCTTCTGCGTCGGCGAGGCCACCCCGTACGCGGCGACCGTGCCGTAGACCATGCCGACCGCCCAGCCGCCGATCAGCGCCCAGCGGTGGAACCAGCGGGTGAACAGGCCGCCCACCAGCGCCGGGAAGGTCTGCAGGATCCAGATGCCGCCGAGCAGCTGGAAGTTGATCGCGACGGTCTTGTCCATGGTCAGGACGAAGGCCAGCGCACCCACCTTCACCAGCAGGGACACGATCTTGGAGACCTGGGTCTCCTGCTTGGGCGTGGCGTCCGGCTTGATGAAGTCCTTGTAGATGTTGCGGGTGAAGAGGTTCGCCGCCGCGATCGACATGATCGCCGCCGGCACCAGCGCGCCGATGCCGATCGCCGCGAAGGCCACGCCCGCGAACCAGTCCGGGAACATGTTCTCGAACAGCTGCGGGATCGCCAGCTGGCCGTTGCTGACCTCGACCCCGGCCGCGATCGCCATGAAGCCGAGCAGCGCCAGCAGGCCCAGCATCAGGGAGTACAGCGGCAGGATCGTGGTGTTGCGGCGGATCACCTCACGGCTGCGCGAGGACAGCGTCGCCGTGATCGAGTGCGGGTACATGAACAGCGCGAGCGCCGAGCCGAGTGCCAGCGTGGCGTACGTCCACTGGCCCGCCTCGCCCGGCACCAGCGCACCGCGCGGCGCGCCCGTGGCCGGGTTGGTCTGGCCGTACGCCTCGCTCGCCGAGGCGAAGATCTCGTCGAAACCGCCCAGCTTGATCGGGATGTAGATGATCGCCACCGCGATCACGACGTAGATCAGCGTGTCCTTCACGAACGCGATCAGCGCGGGGGCCCGCAGACCCGACGAGTACGTGTAAGCCGCCAGCACACCGAAGGCGATCAGCAGCGGCAGGTCCTTGACGAACCAGTTGGTGTCCTCGCCGCCGCCGACGCCCATCACGTCCAGCACGGCCTGGATGCCGACCAGCTGGAGCGCGATGTACGGCATCGTCGCCAGGATGCCGGTGACCGCGACGGCCAGCGACAGCCCCTTCGAGCCGAACCGGCCGCGCACGAAGTCGGACGTCGTCACATAGCCGTGCTTGTGCGACACCGACCACAGCCGGGGCAGGAAGGTGAAGATCAGTGGGTACACCAGGATCGTGTACGGCACCGCGAAGAAGCCGGCCGCCCCCGCCGCGTAGATCGCCGCCGGCACGGCGACGAAGGTGTACGCGGTGTACAGGTCGCCGCCGAGCAGGAACCAGGTGACCCAGGTCCCGAACGACCGCCCGCCCAGGCCCCACTCGTCGAGGCTGTGCTCGTTCTCGGCCTTGCGCCAGCGCGCGGCCATGAAGCCCATCGCCGTGACCAGCAGGAAGAAGAAGATGAAGACGGCGAGCGCCACGCCGTTCACGCCGTCGTTCACCGCGACGCACCGCCCTTCGCGGCCGAGCGGGCGCGCTGGTCACGCTGCCAGAGCTTGTACGCGACCATCGTCAGGGCGGTGGAGAGCAGCACCCACAGCATCTGGTACCAGTAGAAGAACGGGATGCCGACGAGCACCGGGTCGGTCTTCGCGTAGGACCCGACCCACAGCATGGCCACGAACGGTGCGACGAGACAGAGGGCGATGACGACGCGCACGGGCGTCACCACCGGCCCTCCTCTGGTTTCTGGGGCTTGCGACATCAGACGGCTCCCGTCCCCTCACTGATCACCGGCGGTAGTGCGCAGGAAATCTAGGGCAGGGTGCGGCGCGGTCGTAACCCCTCGTCCGCATAGCGGTACCCAGGCGCCGCTCAACCGAGAGGCGACAGCGACGAAATCCCCGTCGGCCGCCCGCGCCGTCGGGTTCCGCGGCCCCGCCGAGGACCCGCGGCGGGGCCGGTCCGGGCTCAGTCCCGGGGGCGCTTCAGGCGCGCGACGAACTTGTACCGGTCACCCCGGTACACCGACCGCACCCACTCCACCGGCTGCCCGTCCCGGTCCAGCGAGTGCCGGGACAGCATCAGCATCGGCAGGCCGACGTCGGTGCCGAGCAGTCCGGCCTCGCGCGGGGTGGCCAGGGACGTCTCGATGGTCTCCTCGGCCTCCGCGAGACGGACGTCGTACACCTCGGCGAGGGCGGTGTAGAGGGAGGTGTACTTCGTCAGGCTGCGGCGCAGCGCGGGGAAGCGCTTGGCGCTCAGATGGGTGGTCTCGATGGCCATCGGCTCGCCGTTGGCCATGCGCAGCCGCTCGATGCGCAGCACCCGCCCGCCGGCCGTGATGTCGAGCAGCCCGGCGAGCCGGTCGTCGGCGGTGATGTAGCCGAGGTCCAGCAGCTGCGAGGTGGGCTCCAGGCCCTGGGCGCGCATGTCCTCGGTGTACGACGTGAGCTGGAGCGCCTGGGAGACCTTGGGCTTGGCGACGAAGGTGCCCTTGCCCTGGATGCGCTCCAGGCGCCCCTCGACCACCAGCTCCTGGAGCGCCTGGCGCACGGTGGTGCGCGAGGTGTCGAACTCCGCCGCCAGGGTGCGCTCGGGCGGGACCGGCGTGCCGGGCGGCGCCGTCTCGGTCATGTCGAGCAGGTGCTTCTTCAGCCGGTAGTACTTGGGCACACGCGCCGTACGGACCGTGGTCCCACCCTCGTTCTCCGCACTGCTGACGTCGGTGCTCATGCTCTGCCTTCCCGGCTCCGGATGCCGAAACGACCGACATCCCCATCGGCCACGGCTGACATCGTGGCACGGCTCGGGACGGGGGTGTGCCCCGCACGCTCCGTGATCCCCTTTGTATACCCTCGGGACAAGGGCTGGTCCAGACCACAGGCGGTCGCTCAGACGCCCTGCCAGTCCGGCTTGTTCGCGTAGGTGTGCCGGAAGTAGTCGGCGAGCTTCAGCTTGGCGGCGGCGGCCTCGTCGACGACCATCGTGGCGTGGGGGTGCAACTGCAGCGCGGACGCCGGGCACACCGCCGCCACCGGCCCCTCGACGGTCGCGGCGACCGCGTCCGCCTTGCCCTCGCCGGTGGCGAGCAGGACCAGGTGGCGGGCCTCCAGGATGGTGCCGATGCCCTGGGTGATGACGTGGTGCGGGACCTGGTCGATGTCGCCGTCGAAGAAGCGGGCGTTGTCCACCCGGGTCTGCTCGGTCAGCGTCTTGATCCGGGTGCGGGAGGCGAGCGAGGAGCACGGTTCGTTGAACCCGATGTGCCCGTCCGTGCCGATCCCGAGCAGCTGGAGGTCCACGCCGCCGGCCCCGGCCAGCTCCCTGTCGTACGCCTCGCACGCGCCCTGCACGTCCTCGGCGGTGCCGTCGGGGCCCATGAAGGCGTCCATCCCGATCCCGAGCGGCTCCAGCACCTCGCGCCGCAGCACCGAGCGGTAGGACTCGGGGTGGTCGGCGGGCAGTCCCACGTACTCGTCGAGCTGGGCGATCCGTGCCCGCGCGGTGTCCACGGCGCCGGAGCGCACCTTGGCCGCCAGCGCCTCGTAGACGGGCAGCGGCGTCGAGCCGGTGGCCACGCCCAGCAGGGCGTCGGGCTTGCGCCGCAGGAGCTGCGCCATGGCCTCGGCGATGAGCTCGCCGCCCGCCCCGGCGTCCGCGACGATGACAACTTCCACGGTGGGCCTGCCGATCTTGAGGGGGACTCGACTGGGACCGGACCCGTCGGCACGGGTCCGTGCGTGATGCAATGTGGTTTAGACCAATCTCAATCTAGCAGAGCGGGCGCGGAGGCCGCGCGCCGAAATTGACCCGGCCGACCGGCCCCGCGCGGGAACCCCGCGGGTTAGGCTGCATGACGGACGCCCGCGGGTCCGGACCGACGGCGGCGCGGCACCGAAGAACAGTGTCCGACGCATTTACAGGGACAGTGGTCTAGTCCACAATGCGTAGCAGGGCACGACAAGCCTGCCTTCCCCGCACAGGAAGGCGGAACCGAGGAACCGGAGCTCTCTGCCCTGACTGCCCCGGCTCCTCGTCCCTCGGCCGACCGGGACCGCACACCCCGCGGCCGATGTTGCTCCGGGCTGCGGTGCCGGGAGGGTTGAGGGTCCCTCCCAGGCGCCGCGGCCCGCGGGTGTTTCGGGGCCCCGCGGACCGCCGGGTACGCTCGCTGACGTGCCCTCCATGAACGAACTCGTACGCCAGCACACCGCCCTCGACGACACCGATCTCGAGTGGCTCCACCTGCTGGTCTCGGAGTGGCAGCTGCTCTCCGACCTCTCCTTCGCCGACCTGGTCCTGTGGGTCCCCACCCGCGACGGCACCCGCTACGTCTCCGTCGCCCAGATGCGGCCCAACACCGGCCCGACCTCCTACCAGGACGACATGGTCGGTCATCTCGTCCCGCGCGGCCGCCGCCCCATGCTGGACGCGGCCCTGGACGAGGGCCGGATCGTGCGCGAAGGGGACCCGGAGTGGCGCGAGGAGGTCCCCGTACGGGTCGAGTCCATACCCGTACGGCGTGAGGGGCGCGTCCTCGGGGTCATCGCGCGCAACACCAACCTGCTCACCGTGCGCACCCCGAGCCGGCTGGAGCTCACCTACCTCCAGAGCGCCTCGGACCTCGCGCAGATGATCGCGGCCGGATCCTTCCCGTTCGCGAACCAGCAGCTCGAAATGGACGCCTCGCCCCGCGTCGGCGACGGGCTGATCAGGCTCGACGCCGACGGCATCGTCCAGTACGCCTCCCCGAACGCCCTGTCCGCGTACCACCGCATGGGTCTCGCCGCCGACCTGGTGGGTCATCACCTCGGGCGGACCACCGCCGAACTTGCCCCCTCCCGCGGGCCGGTGGACGAGGCGCTGGCCAAGGTCGCCAGCGGGTGGGCCCCGCGCGAGTTCGAGATCGAGGCGCACGACGGGGTGATCCAGTTCCGTGCGATCCCGCTCAAACCGAAGGGGACCCGCATCGGCTCGCTGGTGCTGCTCCGTGACGTCACGGAACTTCGCCGCCGTGAACGCGAATTGATCACCAAGGACGCGACCATCCGGGAGATCCACCACCGGGTGAAGAACAACCTCCAGACGGTGGCGGCGCTGCTGCGTCTGCAGGCACGGCGCATCGGGTCCGAGCGCGGCCGTGCGGCGCTGGAGGAGGCGGTGCGCCGGGTGGGGTCCATCGCCATCGTGCACGAGACGCTGTCCCAGAACCTGGACGAGCGCGTGGAGTTCGACGAGATCGCCGACCGCGTCCTCGCGATGGTCGCCGAGATCTCCCCGGGCAAGGTCACCGGCCGGCGCACGGGCCGCTTCGGCATACTCGACGCCGAGGTCGCCACCCCGCTGTCGATGGTGCTGACCGAGGTGCTGCAGAACGCCCTGGAGCACGGCTTCCGCGAGGGCGAGACCGGTTCCGTCGAGGTGTCGGCGGTCCGCGGCGGCACCACGAAGGAGACCCGCCTGCTGGTCACCGTGCAGGACGACGGCGTGGGTCTGCCCGAGGGCTTCGACCCGCACACCGCGGGCAACCTCGGCCTGCAGATCGTACGGACCCTGGTGGTGGGCGAGTTGGGCGGCACCTTCGACATGGTCCCGGCCCCGGAGCGGGGGACCAGGGTGATCCTGGACATCCCGGTGCAGTCGGACAAGTAGCGGGCGCGGACGGCACAGAGCCCCGGTCCGCTGAAAGCGGCCGGGGCTCGTGCTCAACTGCGCGCTGCGGCTCGGGGGCGGGAGATGCGTACGCGCCGTACGCGCCGCCAAGCTCAGGCTGTCAGCAGGGGTGGGTTGTCAGGCGGAGGCCTGACGGGCCCGGTTGCGGGCGGCACGGCGCTTCATCGCGCGACGCTCGTCCTCGCTGAGACCACCCCAGACGCCGCTGTCCTGACCGGACTCGAGCGCCCACTGCAGGCAGCTCTCGATCACCGGGCAGCGACGGCAGACGGCCTTGGCTTCCTCGATCTGCAGCAGCGCAGGACCGGTGTTGCCGATGGGGAAGAAGAGCTCGGGGTCTTCCTCGCGGCAAACGGCGTTGTGACGCCAGTCCATGGCTGCTACCTCTCCTGGGTATGTACTGCGATTGCTTGTGAATGTGAACGCTTTCACGAATCCCCCGACAAGGGAAGGGCCGACTGCCAGGTTCGCTGGCGTGGTCCTTGGGTTTGAAGAGGGGTTCCGGTGATCTGTGGAGGCCGGTGTTGCGGGCCGTCCCGATCGCCAAGAAGAGACTCGCAAACCTCGGCGGCGGATACAACCCCTTCCGAAAAGTTTTTTTTGATTCTTCGGTGTCGACTAGGTCACAGCCGTACTTCCATGGGGTGGATCCTTGCCTAAACGTTCGAGTGAAAGGACTTTGGCCCTTTCTGCTCACACAATCACACGCAGTGCACGGCGTACGCCTGTGAACGTCACGCTGGTTCGCAGCCCCAGGTGATCACCGTCCATCTGGAGGGGCAGTGGCACCTTCGAATGCAAGGTGAAGCGTGTCAGATCGTGCCGGGAGACCGCGTGCCTGCCATGGGGTCCGCGCTCCGGGGACGAAGTGAGCAACTGGGTGCCATACCGGGCAACCGCGGCGGTGGACAGCCGGCTCAGGCCGAAGAGATCGAGGCCCGTATCGAACGCGGCCTTAGGTGACGCGTAGATCGGGCGATTGCCGAGAAACGTCCACGGCGAGGTGTTCGAGACTATGGAGAGCGCCAGATCGGTGACCGGCTCCTCGCCCGGATGCTCCAGGGTGATCACCCCGCGCCGCCGGTGCGGATCGCCGAGCAGCTGACGGACCACCTGGCGCATGTACAGGGCGTGGGTCGACTTCCTGCCGCGCTCCCGCTGCTGCTCCACCCGGCCGACCACGCCGGCGTCGAACCCCAGCCCCGCGTTGAAGGTGAACCAGCGGGCCGGTACGGCCTCGTCCTCCGAGCCCGGCGTGCCCGAGGTCAGACCCAGGCCGACGGTGCGTTCACGGCCCTCGCGCAGCGCGTCCAGCAGGACGCCGGTGGCCTCCACGGGCTGGTTGGGCAGGCCCAGGGCGCGGGCGAAGACATTGGTGGAACCGCCGGGGACCACGGCGAGACCGGGCAGGTGCTCCGGGTCGGGTCCCGCGTGCAGCAGACCGTTGACGACCTCGTTGACCGTGCCGTCCCCGCCGAGGGCCACCACCAGGTCGATGTCGTCGCTCTCCGCGGCCTGCCGGCCCAGATCGCGCCCGTGTCCGCGGTACTCGGTGGTGACCGCCTCCAGCTTCATCTCGCTGGCGAGCGCGTGGATCAGCACATCGCGCGTGCGCGCACTGGTGGTGGTTGCCGCCGGATTGACCACGAGAAGTGCACGCATGACGTGCAGGGTACCTACTGAGTGGTACCGGGCCCAGACCGAGGCGGGGGCGGAGGGGTGGACGGGGCGTGAACCTCGACACGGGTGCGCGCACGGCGAGGGCTACCCTTCAGGGGTGAGCAGTGAGCAGACCCCCACCACCGCCCCGGACGTCACCGGCCCCCGCCCGCGCCGTCTGATCCACGCCGCGGCGCTGGCCGCCCTGGAGGGGCTCGCGCTGGTGGCCGCCGGAGTGTGGATGTCGGTCCTCGCCCTCACCGGCGAACCGGACGACCGCCGGCAGGCCGTCACCGGCGGGGTGACACTGATCGTGCTCGCGCTGCTCCCGCTGCTCGCCGCGCGGGGGCTGTTCGCCCGGCGGAGCTGGAGCCGCGGCCCCGCCGTCATCACACAGATCATCGCGCTGCCGGTGGCCTACAACCTGCTGCGCTCCGACAGCGTGGCCATCCCCGCCGGGATCGTCCTCGCCGTCGTGGCCGTCACCGCGCTCGTCCTGCTGATCAACCCCGAGACGACCCGGGCCCTCGGCATCCGGGGACCCGGGAACGCCGGGAAGTAGCGCCCCGGCGGCCGCGCCGGGTCACTCCTCCACGAGCAGCTTCTCCCGCAGCTGGGCCAGGGTGCGGGCCAGCAGCCGGGAGACGTGCATCTGCGAGATGCCGACCTCCTGGGCGATCTGCGACTGGGTCATGTTGCCGAAGAAGCGCAGCAGCAGGATCCGCTTCTCGCGCGGCGGCAGGTCCTCCAGCAGCGGCTTGAGCGACTCCCGGTACTCCACACCCTCCAGCGCCTCGTCCTCGGCGCCGAGGGTGTCGGCGACCGCCGGGGACTCGTCGTCGGTGTCGGGGACGTCCAGGGACAGCGTGGAGTACGCGTTCGCGGACTCCAGGCCCTCCAGGACCTCCTCCTCGGAGATGGCCAGCTTCTCGGCCAGCTCGTGCACCGTGGGGGAGCGGCCGTGCAACTGGGAGAGCTCCGCCGTGGCCGTGGTGAGCGACAGCCGCAGCTCCTGCAGCCGGCGCGGCACCCGCACCGCCCAGCCCTTGTCGCGGAAGTGCCGCTTGATCTCGCCCACGACCGTCGGGGTCGCGTACGTCGAGAACTCCACCCCCCGGTCGGGGTCGAAGCGGTCGACCGACTTGATCAGCCCGATGGTGGCGACCTGGGTGAGATCGTCCAGGGGCTCACCGCGGTTGCGGAAGCGGCGCGCGAGGTGCTCGACGAGCGGCAGATGCATGCGCACCAGGCGGTTGCGCAGCTCCGCGTACTCGGGAGTGCCGTCCTGCAGCGTGCGCAGCTCGAGGAACATGGCGCGCGCCCCGCTGCGGTCCTGCGGGTCGTGGTGCGCGTGTCCGCCCTGGGTGCCCGAAGCGCCGGGGGCGCTCCGCGCGCCCCGGGCGGCGGGCGCCCGCGGCGCCTCGTCCTCGGCATGTCGCTCGTGCTCGCTCATCGTCCCGCCCGTCGCCCTTCCCCGAGCGCTCGCCTCGTCCCCCGCCGCCGGGTTGGCCCTGGCCGGGGCGCCCCCTCGGCCCGGAGCGACCCCGGCCCGCCCGGCCGCGGGCGTGCTCCGCACGGCACCGCCGGCCTGCCCGCCGCCCGGTACGACGGTCTCCGCGGAGTCGTCCTCCGGATGCGGCCGGGCCTGCTCGGGGATGCCGTCGATGCCGTCCGGCATGCGCTCGGCCGGCAGCTCCTGTGTGCCGCGTTCTTCGTCCCGCACCGGCCCGTCCTCGCTCCTCACGCCGGCCCGGGTCCCGCGCCGCGCTGTTTGTAGAGGCTGATCGACACGGTCTTGTCCTCGTCCACCGCGGAGGAGACCTTGCCCGCGAGCGCGGACAGGACGGTCCAGGCGAAGGTATCCCGCGAAGGGGCGTGACCGTCCGTGGTCGGCGCCGAGACGGTCACTTCGAGCGAGTCGTCGACGAGCCGGAAGACACAGCTGAGCACCGAACCCGGCACGGCCTGCTGAAGCAGGATCGCGCAGGCCTCGTCGACCGCGATGCGCAAATCCTCGATCTCGTCGAGGGTGAAGTCCAAACGGGCCGCGAGGCCGGCCGTGGCCGTACGCAGCACCGACAGGTAGGCACCCGCGGCCGGCAGCCGGACTTCCACGAAGTCCTGGGTCGCGGGCTCGCCTGCGATCTGGGACACCCTCACCTCCAAGGTGGTACAAGCGTTTCAGGGCCTGGTTCGCCCCCGGGTAACGCGCTACGTGGTTCAGCGGTGACGCTATCGCGCTCTCGACGGTCCTGTCCCCGGGACCCCGACCCGCATGTCGTCACTCATAGTAAAACTATGAATACGCTCCGTGGCTAGGGGTCTGCGGCTCCCAAATGGGAAGAGCGTGCGCCGCATTGACGTACCCAGACGTCAGACGGTCGAACCGTCCGGCACCGGGGTCTCGCCGGGTCACACGAGTACGTGGTCGACGAAGCACCAGCGCCAGTCCTCGCCGGGCTCGTGGGTCCGCATCACGGGGTGACCGGTCTCCCGGTGGTGCTCCGTGGCGTGCCGGTTCGGCGAGGAGTCGCAGCACCCGACGTGACCGCAGGTGAGGCAGAGGCGCAGCTGCACCGGATCGGTGCCGTCCCGCAGGCACTCCGGACACGTCTCACCGAGCGGGACGGGTTCCGGGTGCGGCAGCGCGTCGGCGTGCGTGCACTGTTTCATGATTGCCAGATTACGACGCCCGCGCGGAGAGCCGCGCGGAAAAACGAGGGTGGGCCGGACATGGATGTGATGCCGCTGCTGTTGCTGGTGGCGGGCAGTGCGGCGATCGCCGCGGCCGCCCGGCGCACCCCGGTGCCGCCGCCGCTGCTGCTGGTCGCCGCCGGGCTGGCGGTCAGCTACGTCCCCGGCGTGCCCGCATACACGCTCGACCCGCACGTCGTCCTGCCGCTCGTCCTGCCCCCGCTGCTGCACACGGCGGCCACCGACAGCTCCTACCTCGATCTGCGGGCGCAACTGCGGCCGGTGGCGCTGCTGTCGGTGGGGTACGTGCTGTTCGCGACGTTCGCCGTCGGCTGGGTCCTGTACCTGATCGTGCCGGGCCTGCCGCTGACCGCGGCGCTGGTGTTCGGCGCCGTGGTGGCCCCGCCGGACGCGGTCGCGGCGACGGCGGTGGCACGCCGGGTGGGCCTGCCGTCCCGGATCACCACCATCCTCCAGGGCGAGTCCCTGCTGAACGACGCCACCGCGATCACCGCGTTCCGGGTGGCCGTGGCGGCCGCGGTCGGCGAGGGCGCGACCTGGTCCGGGGGAATCGGTGAGTTCCTGCTCGCGGCGGTCGGCGGGCTGGTGGTCGGCCTGGTGCTGATGGCACCGCTGCACTGGCTGCGCACCCACGTGAAGGAGGCGCTGCTGCAGAACACGCTCTCCCTGCTGATCCCCTTCGTCGCGTACGCCGCCGCCGAGCAGGTGCACGCCTCCGGCGTGATCGCCGTGGTGGTCGTCGCCCTCTACCTGGGGCATCGCGCGTGGGAGGTCGATTTCGCCACCCGCCTCCAGGAGGAGGCGGTGTGGAAGATGGTCGCGTTCGTCCTGGAGTCCGCGGTGTTCGCGCTGATCGGACTGCAGCTGCCCGTCGTCCTGAGAGGACTCGGCGCGTACGAGGGCGTCGACGCCGCCTGGTACGCGGTCGCCGTCTTCGCGGTGGTCGTCGTCATGCGGTTCGTCTGGGTGTACCCGGCGACCTGGCTGCCGCCGATGCTGTCGGCGAAGATCAGGGAACGCGAGGGGAGACCCGACTGGAAGGCGCCGTTCGTCATCGCGTGGGCCGGGATGCGGGGCGTGGTCTCGCTGGCCATCGCCTTCTCGATCCCGGTCACCGCCGAGGGCGAGGACTTCCCGCAGCGCAACCTGCTGCTCTTCCTGACCTTCACCACCGTCATCGGCACCCTGGTCGTACAGGGGCTGACGCTGCCCCCGCTGATCCGGGCGCTCGAGCTCCCCGGACGCGACGTGCGGGCCGAGACCCTGGCCGAGGCAAACGCCCAGGCACAGGCCTCCCGGGTCGCCGAGCAGCGCCTGGACGAGCTGCTGGCCGACGAGCGCAACACCCTGCCCGCACCGCTCGCCGAACGCCTGCGCGCCGTCCTGGAGCGCCGCCGCAACGCCGTCTGGGAACGGCTCGGGCAGGTCAACCCGGTCACCGGGGAGTCGGTGGACGACACCTACCGGCGGCTGTCACGGGAGATGATCGGCGCGGAACGCGAGATGTTCGTCCGGCTGCGCGACGGCCGCCACATCGACGACGAGATGCTGCGCACGCTGCTGCGCCGGCTGGACCTGGAGGAGGCGGCGGCGTTCCGGGAGACGACCTAGCCGCCTAGGGGAAGGGCCGCCCGGTGATCACCGCGGCGACCGTGCTCCCGCGCGGGAACGCGTCGCAGTCCGCCAGGGCGACAAGGGCGTAGAGCAACTTGGCGACATAGAGACGTTCCACCGGGACCCCGTGACGGTGTTCGAAATCCTCGGCGAACGCGTCGAGTTCCGGGGGGACGCGGGCGTAACCGCCGAAGTGGAAGCGGTCGTCGAGGCTCCAGTCGCCGCGCGGGCCGCCGAACGCCTCGCCCTGCAGGGCCCGTATGTCATCGGCCAGGAAGCCGCCCTTGAGCACGGGTACGCCCAGCGCGCGCGTCCCGCCGCCCAGCCCGGCGGCCAGTCCGGCCAGCGTGCCGCCGGTGCCGCAGGCCACCGCGACCACGTCCGCCCGGCCGGCCAGCTCCTCCCCGAGCGCGCGGCAGCCGCGCACGGCGGCGGGGTTGCTGCCGCCCTCCGGCACGACGTACGCGTCCTCGGCGTCCGCCGCGCGCAGCACGGCCGCCAGGGTCTCCGGCTCGGTCTTGCGGCGGTACGCCGACCGGTCGACGAAGTGCAGCCGCATCCCGTCGGCCGCGCACCGGGCCAGCGAGGGATTGAGCGGACGGCCGGCGAGTTCCTGCCCGCGCACCACGCCGACCGTGCGCAGGCCGAGCAGCCGGCCGGCGGCGGCCGTGGCCCGCAGATGGTTGGAGTACGCGCCGCCGAAGGTGAGCACGGTCCGCCCGGCCGCCTCGTCGAGGTTCGGCGCGAGCTTGCGCCACTTGTTGCCCACCAGCTCGGGGTGGATCAGATCGTCCCGCTTCAGCAGCAGCCGCACCCCGCGCCGCTCGAACCGCCCGTCCACGACCTCCCGCAGCGGGGAGGGCAGCCGTGGGCGCAGGCCCGCGAGGGCGGCACGGGGGTCGGGGGCGTCGGGGCCGGTCACCGGGCCATTGTCGCCCGCGGCTCCGCGCGGCCGCGGCCGCGGTCCCGGAAGATGCCGAGCAGGGAGGGACCGCCCCGCAGGCACCACAGCGCGATCACCGGGTCGCAGATCGCGCAGCCCAGGGACGACGTGTGGGCGAACGGGACGATGGGGTTGCCCTTGATGTGGTGGACGACGTCCCACACGGTGTGCAGCAGCCAGCCGACGCCGATGAACGTCCAGGAGTCCAGGCCGCGGAACGCGACATAGGTGACCAGCGCCGTGAAGACGAACTCCCAGCCGCCCAGCCCGCCGCCGCTGAGGTAGGCGGCGCCCGCACCGGCGACCATGAGGGCGTTCAGGCGCCGCCGGTGCGGTTCACGGACGAGGGACATCAGCAGGGCGTAGAGGACACCGATGCCGACCGGGGCGACGTACTGCATGGCGAGGCCTTTTCCTGGGACCGTCAGGGACGGTTCACCACGCTAGGAGCGGGTCGCCGCGGGCCCCAGCGGAGCGAGCGACAGTTTCCAACGGGTTGTCGCCAGTGAGGCCGTGCGCCGTCGCGCCCGCACGTCCGCGCGTCACTTCAACCGGTCGCCGATCCGCTTCCTCATCGAGCTCATCGTGAACCCGCGCGGGTCCACCTTCCCCGGCTGCCACTCCTTGTGCCCGATCACCGACCGCTCGTTCCAGCCGTGGTGGCGGCACACGGCGGCCGCGGCTCTCTCGACGGCCTCCAGCTGGGCCGCCGGCCAGGGGTCCTCGCCGTCGCCGAGGTTCTCGCACTCGAAGCCGTAGAAGTGCCGGTTGCCGTCGGTGTTCGCCTCGTTGTCCTTCGGCAGCCGGGTCTCGGCGATCACCGCGCGGAGCACCTCGTCGTCGCCGAGCCCGGCGTGGTTGGCCCTGCCGTAGCCGACGAGGTGGACCCGGCCGTCCTTGGTGATGACGCCGTGGCACAGGGGCCCGGGCAGATCCGCGTAGCCCTCGCGGCAGATGTCGACCGTGCGGGCGCTGCCCCTGGTCACGGTGTGGTGGATCATCACGCCGTGGACCGGGCCCCACGGGCCCTTGTGGTTGCGGTTGTGGTCGCGCCAGTCACCGACCTCGACGACCGTGAGCCCTTCCGCCTTCAGAGCCCGCAGGAACGTGCTCGCGGACATGGGTGGGGCCATGACCGCCCTCCTTCGTGCCGGGCGGCGGCCGCCCTTCGCAACCGCTCGCTACCGGGCCTATACCTAAAAGGAGCGGGTTCAACTACTCGTCCGTCTCCTGTGCGAGCCGATCCGGACAACTTCCTTCCGGTGCGAGCCGTCGGACGGGCGCCCCATGTGTGCCCAGCTCTCCCAAGATCCAATCCCGCTCGATCGGGTAATGGCGTGCGCACGCTGCGTGAGGGAGGCTTGATCGCGCAATGCCCCGCCCGGCGCGGCCGGGTGCGGGATCACCATCGGGGAGGGCAATTCTCTATGTCGGTAGGCGAAGAGGTCCGCACGGAGCAGGCCGGGCAACAGCAGAGCCTCGGCACGGCGGCCGCGCGGAACCTGGCCACCACGACCAAGTCCGTGCCGCAGATGCAGGAGATCAGCTCGCGCTGGCTGCTGCGCATGCTGCCCTGGGTCGATGTGCAGGGCGGTACGTACCGGGTCAACCGGCGACTGACGTACGCCGTGGGTGATGGCCGGATGACGTTCGTGAAGACCGGCGACCGCGTCGAGATCGTCCCCGCGGAGCTGGGCGAGCTTCCGGCGCTGCGGTCCTACGAGGACGAGGAGGTGCTGGCCGAGCTGGCCGTCCGCTGCCGGCAGCGGGAGATCGGGGCCGGTCAGGTCATCGCCTCCTTCGGCAGCCCGGCCGACGAGGTGTACCTGCTGGCGCACGGCAGGGTGGAGCGGGTCGGCACCGGCCCCTACGGCGAGGACGAGTCCCTCGGAGTCCTCGCCGACGGCGCCTACTTCGGCGAACAGGCGCTGCTGGGCGAGGACGCCATCTGGGAGTACACCGCCCGCACCCTCACCGCCTGCACCGTGCTCGTGCTGCCGCGCGAAGCCGTGGAGCAGGTCGCCGAGCGGTCGGACACCCTGCGCGAACACCTCCGTCGGCGGCTCACGGACCCGGGCCGGCGCACCAACAAATACGGGGAGAAGGAGATCGACCTCGCGGCCGGTCACAGCGGGGAGCCGGACATCCCGCACACCTTCGTCGACTACGAGGCTAGGCCGCGCGAGTACGAACTCAGCGTCGCCCAGACCGTGCTGCGCATCCACACCCGCGTGGCCGACCTCTACAACCAGCCCATGAACCAGACGGAGCAGCAGCTCCGGCTGACCGTCGAGGCGCTGAAGGAGCGCCAGGAGCACGAACTGGTCAACAACCGGGACTTCGGCCTGCTCCACAACTGCGAGTACGACCAGCGGATCCAGCCGCACAACGGCGTGCCGGGCCCCGACGACATGGACGAACTGCTCAGCCGGCGGCGCGGGACCAGGCTGCTGCTCGCCCACCCGCGCGCGATCGCCGCGTTCGGCCGTGAGCTCAACAAACGGGGACTCGTCCCCGAGACCATCGACATGGGCGGCAACCGCATCCCCACCTGGCGGGGGGTACCGATCTTCCCGTGCAACAAGATCCCGGTGACCGAGGCCCGGACGACCTCCATCATCGCCCTGCGCACCGGCGAGGAGGACCAGGGCGTCATCGGGCTGCGGGCCGCCGGCATCCCCGACGAGATCGAGCCGAGTCTGTCCGTGCGGTTCATGGGCATCAACGAACAGGCCATCATCAAGTACCTGGTCACGGCCTACTACTCGGCCGCGGTGCTGGTGCCGGACGCGCTCGGCGTCCTGGAGAACGTCGAGATCGGCCGTTGGCGATGACCTGCCGCCGGCTCCCGCCCCGCACGCCGTGTCCCCGCCCGTCCGGGCGGGTACACCTCGGAGGTACGCGCCCGACGGGTGCGGAAGCGCCATCCTTCCGCTCCTCCACCGAGCCGGTCCCAGGGGGAAGCCGATGACGGAGTCCATCACGGAACCGAAGACGGGACTCACGGCGGAGAGCACGACCGAGATGCCGGCCGTCCCGGAGCAGCGGCCCGGTGAAGGGCACGAGGCGACGATCCTGCTGGAGCGGGCACGGGCCGTGGTCGACCCGGTGCTGCGGGCCGCCATCGGCTCGCTGCCCGGCCCGATGCGCCGCGTCGCGCTCTACCACTTCGGCTGGGAGCAGGCGGACGGCACCCCGGCCGGGGGCGGCTCGGGCAAGGCGATCCGCCCCGCCCTGGTGCTCGCCGCGGCCTCCGCCCTGGGCGGGCCCGTGGCCCGGGCGGCCGCCGTACGGGCGGCGGCCGCCGTGGAACTGGTCCACAACTTCACGCTGCTGCACGACGACGTGATGGACCGGGACGCCACCCGCCGCCACCGGCCCACCGCCTGGACGGTGTTCGGGGACGCCGACGCGATCCTCGCCGGGGACGCCCTCCAGGCACTCGCCCTGCGGCTGCTCGCCGAGGACCCCCACCGGGCGGCCTCGGCGGCGGCGGCCCGGCTCGCGGACTGCGTGGTCGAGCTGTGCGCGGGGCAGCACGCGGACACGGCCATGGAGCAGCGGGGCCCCGACGAGGTCACCCTCGCCGAGACGCTCGCCATGGCCGAGGCCAAGACCGGTGCGCTGCTCGGCTGCGCCTGCGCGATCGGGGCGCTGTACGCGGACGCCGGGGACGCGGACGTGGCCGCACTGGACGCGTTCGGCCGGGAGGCCGGACTGGCCTTCCAGCTCATCGACGACGTGATCGGCATATGGGGTGACCCGCGCCGCACCGGCAAGCCGGCCGGCGCGGATCTGGCCGCCCGCAAGAAGTCCCTGCCGGTGGTCGCCGCGCTCACCTCCGGCACCCCGGAGGCCGTGGAACTCGCCGCCGTGTACGCGGCCCCGCATCACGAGAAGGACGACCTGGAGGAGATCGCCCTGGCCGTGGAACGGGCGGGCGGCCGGGACTGGGCGCAGGCCCAGGCGGCCGACCGGATGGCCCGGGCGATGCAGGAAGTGGCCCGCGCGGTGCCCGACCCGGAGGCGGCGGGCGGGCTGCTGGCCCTGGCCGAGTTCGTGACACGGCGCACCACCTGACGGCCGGCCGTCTCCCCGGCCCCGGAGCCACCGGGTGCCGTGCGGCTCCTGACCCCGCACGGCACCGGGGCTCCGGCCCGGCGGGTCCCGCACTTCCCCACGATGTGCGGGGCCCGCCCACCTCGACCCAGCGCTCCCATTAGGCTCAACTTCCGTACGCACGAAGCCGGTTGGGATGAAGGGGCGGACATGGGCGTGGCGATCCGGACGGCTGGGGACGGGGACCGGGAACTGATCGTCCGGCTTCTGGACGAGGCGTTCCAGGACGACCCGGTCAGTGGCTGGGTCTTCCCCGGCGACGAGTACCGCCGTGCGACGCACCACAGGCTCATGGCCGCCTTCACCGACGCCGTGCTCGCCGAGGGGCGTGTCGACCTCACCGAGGACGGCTCGGCGTGCGCCCTCTGGATGTCCGTACCGGCGGACGGCCCCGGGCACGGCGAGGAGCGACCGGACGACGACGGTTTCGCACAGATGCGCCGGGCCGTCGACCCGGACAACGAGCGCGTGGAGCTGATCGGCCGGCTCACCGCGGACATCCACCCCTCGGGGCGGGCCCACGAGTACCTGTGGATGATCGGCGTGGCACCCGGCCGCCAGGGCGAGGGGCTCGGCACCGCGCTGATCGGCTCCGTCCTCGACCGCTGCGACCGGGAGGGGCTGGCGGCGTACCTGGAGGCGAGCAGCGAGCGCAGCGCCCGGCTGTACCGGCGCCTCGGCTTCGAGGTGTCCGGTGAGCCCCTGGCCCTTCCGGCCGGACCGCACATGTGGCCCATGTGGCGCGAGCCCCGCACGACCGGCTGACGGACCGGCCGGGAGCGATGGGCCGCACGGCCGGCCGGCGGGCCCGGGCCCCGAAAGGGACGTTCGGCCCTGGCCGCCGCCGTGCGCGCGGACTTCACTGGCTCGCGGACAGCGCCCGCCGGCCGTCCCGAGGGATCCGGCGGGTGTCGGACGACGAGGCCGGCGGGGACGGGATGAGGACAACGGCGGGCGACGAGGGCACGACGGGCGGGAACATCGCGGTGGTGGGGCACGCCGACCTGACCCCGCAGACGCTCCTGCTGGTGGAGACCGCGCTGCGGACCCGGCTGGCGCGGCGGCCCGCCCCGGCCGTGGCCATGGTGCGCACCGGCGCGGGAACACCACTGGCGTCCGGCCGGGCCGCGCGGGCGTCGGGATGCCCGCTGGCCGTGGTGATCCCCACGCGTATCGGGGTGCCCGCCATGCCGCCCCGGCGGGACCGGATGGCGGCCGGTGAGCTGCTGACCCTCGCCGACGAGGTGCGCCTGCTGACCTACGACCCGGTGGACCGCGACTCCTGCATCGGCGCGGACGAACGGCTCGTCGCCTCCAGCGGCCTCCTCCTGGCCGTCTGGGACGGTTCCCCGTCCAACGGCCGCGACGCCACCGCCCACCTGGTGACCTACGCCCGCGCCCGAGGCGTCCCCGTGGAGGTCGTGTGGCCCGAGGGGGCCACCCGGGAAGCGCTGCCGGCTCTCCGCGCGGAGCGCTGACGGCCGAACAGGGACCATCGGCCCCTGCCCAAAGGCCCTGGCAGGGACCCTTCGACCCATGTGGAGCCCCCTCCCCGCCGCCGATCATGGGCGCGCGAAACAGCTTGGGGAGGAAGACGTCCGGTGGACGAGATGCACATGGAGAAGGTCAGAGCGGTGGAGGACGCGCGGCCCCGTCCGGTACCGCCGTCCGGAGGGACCGTCGCAGCGGCGCCCGCGGCGCGCCGGGCCGCGTGGGTGGACTGGCTGACCACCACCGACCACAAGAAGATCGGCACGCTGTACCTGGTCAGCGCGTTCGTGTTCTTCGTCGTCGGCGGCGTGATGGCGCTGATGATGCGCGCGGAGCTCGCCCGGCCGGGCCTGCAGATCATGTCGAACGAGCAGTTCAACCAGGCGTTCACGATGCACGGCTCGATCATGCTGCTGATGTTCGCGATGCCGCTGTTCACGGGCTTCGCGAACTGGATCATGCCGCTGCAGATCGGCGCGCCCGACGTGGCGTTCCCGCGGCTGAACATGCTGGCCTTCTGGCTGTTCCTGTTCGGCTCCTCGATCGCCGCCGCCGGTTTCCTCACCCCGGGAGGAGCCGCCGACTTCGGCTGGTTCCTGTACGCCCCGCTGTCGAACGAGGTCTACTCGCCCGGCATCGGCGCCGACCTGTGGATCATGGGCGTGGCCCTGTCCGGGTTCGGCTCGATCCTGGGCGCGGTCAACTTCATCACCACGATCGTCTGCATGCGCGCGCCCGGCATGACGATGTTCCGCATGCCGATCTTCACCTGGAACGTGCTGCTGACGGCGCTGCTCGTGCTGATCGTGTTCCCGGTGCTGGCGGCGGCGCTGTTCGCGCTGGAGTGCGACCGCAAGTTCGGCAGCCACATCTTCGACTCGGCCAACGGCGGGGCGTTGTTGTGGCAGCACCTGTTCTGGTTCTTCGGCCATCCCGAGGTGTACATCCTGGCGCTGCCGTTCTTCGGCATCGTCTCCGAGGTCGTCCCGGTCTTCTCCCGCAAGCCGATGTTCGGCTACATGGGCCTGATCGGCGCGACCATCGCGATCGCCGGCCTCTCGGTGACGGTGTGGGCGCACCACATGTACGTCACCGGCGGTGTGCTGCTGCCGTTCTTCTCCTTCATGACCTTCCTGATCGCGGTCCCGACGGGCGTGAAGTTCTTCAACTGGATCGGCACCATGTGGAAGGGGTCCCTGAGTTTCGAGACCCCGATGCTGTGGACGACCGGCTTCCTGATCACCTTCGTCTTCGGTGGTCTGACCGGTGTCATCCTGGCCTCGCCGCCGCTGGACTTCCACGTCTCCGACAGCTACTTCGTGGTGGCGCACTTCCACTACACCGTCTTCGGCACGGTCGTGTACGCGATGTTCGCCGGCTTCCACTTCTGGTGGCCGAAGTTCACCGGCAAGATGCTCGACGAACGCCTCGGCAAGATCACCTTCTGGACCCTCACGGCCGGTTTCCACCTGACCTTCCTGGTCCAGCACTGGCTGGGCGTCGAGGGCATGCCCCGCCGCTACGCCGACTACCTCGCCGCCGACGGCTTCACCGCCCTGAACACCCTGTCCTCCATCGGGTCGTTCCTGCTGGGCCTGGCGGTCCTGCCGTTCTTCTACAACGTCTGGAAGACGGCCAAGTACGGCGAGCCGGTCGGCGTCGACGACCCGTGGGGCTACGGCCGCTCCCTGGAGTGGGCGACCGCCTGCCCGCCCCCGCGGCACAACTTCCTCACCCTGCCGAGGATCCGCAGCGAGTCCCCGGCGTTCGACCTGCACCACCCCGAGATCGCCGCGACCGAGACGGCGGGGTGAGCCGTGCCGCAGCCCGTTCTGTCCCTGGGGTGCGCGGCGGTGACGGCCGCCGGCTGCGTCTGGTACCTGCCGGCCCTCGCCGACCTGCGGGCCGGAGCCGACCGGCCGCTGTCCCGCCGTACGGCGGCGATCGCCTGTCTGACCGGCTGGGGCACCCTCGGGGCGGTCGCCCTGGTGCTGCTCGTGGCCACGGAGTGGTGGATACCGGTGGCCGTGGGCGGTCCGGCCGCCGCCGCCCTGCGCGTCCGTGCCGCCGTGCGGCGCGCCGGTGAGCAGCGGGAAGCGGCCCGGCAGTGGGCGCAGCTGCCGCACGTCCCGCCGTCCGCCGACGCCCACCACTCCCGCGGAGCGGTCGCCGCCGTGACCCTCGCCGGGCCGGTCGTGGGAGCGGCGGCCGTGGCCGCACTGGCGTCGGCTCCGGTGCCCGGAGCGGCCGTCGTCGTCCCCGCCGCGATCGTCATGGTCCCCGCGGTGGCCGTGGGCCTGGTCCTCGCGATCGCCGTGCGGCACACCCGCCCGGGCCGCGGACGGCACCCGGGATAGCCGCGTCGAGGAGACCGGACCGGACGACGACAAGCGGAATGCCCGTCCCCACTTGTCCCCGATGGGCTTCTTTCCCTTGCACCACTACAACTGAAGTACTACAACTGGAGTTGTTCAAGCGAGGGCAGTCCACCGGAAGAGGACGCGTTGCGAAAGCTCACGTACTACATCGCCTGCTCCATCGACGGCTTCATCGGGGACCCGGAGGGCGACGCGTCGGCGATGTTCGCCTTCGTCGACGAGGAGTTCTCCGCATTCCTCGCGGCGGAGTACCCCGAGACCGTTCCGACCCACGGCCGCCGGCAGATGAACATCGACCACCTGCCGAACAAGCGGTTCGACACCATCGTCCAGGGCCGGGCCAGCTACGACCTGGCCCTGCGGGAGGGCATCACCAGTCCCTACGCCCATCTGCGCGAATACGTCGCCTCCCGCACGCTGGGGGAGTCGCCCGACCCCAACGTCGAGATCATCGCGGACGACCTGGTCGGCCGGGTGCGCGCGTTGAAGGCGGAGGACAGCGCGTACGACATCTACCTGTGCGGCGGGGCCGGGATCGCCGGTGAACTGGCCGACGAGATCGACGAGCTGGTCATCAAGACGTACCCCATCGTGCAGGGCTCCGGGATGCCGATGTTCGCCTCCGGCTTCTCGATCACGCACTTCGCGCTGGAGTCGGTGCGCTCGTTCGGCAACGGTGCGCTGGTGCGGACGTACAGCAGGAAGCGCTGAACCGGCTCCGGGCCTACCCTGGGGGCATGGACAGCGAACAGCCCGTCTGTCCCGCCTGCGGACAGCCGGTGGAGACGGTGGTCCGGCGCCACAAGACACTGGGCGCGTGGGTCCCGGTGTGGGCGCACGGGCCGTGCCGCAACCCGGAATGCCGGGAATTCCACGGGGCCGCAGAGGCAGGACGAACCGAACGACCCGGTGCCGCCGAGCCGGGACCGGCCCGGAAGGACACCGTGAGCCAGGCCCCCACCGAGCGCTAGCGCGGTGGCACGGGGCGGCGGGGCGCGGCCGCCGCCCGCCCCGTCACCACCGACCGGTCCGGCCGGTCCCGGAGGCGGGCCGACCGGCGAAGGCGTACGTCCGGCGGACGCTCACCGCCGGGGACGTTCCATGAAGCGCAGCATGTTCCCCGCCGGGTCACGGAACGCGCAGTCCCGCACCCCGTACGGCTGGTCCACCGGCTCCTGGAGCACGTCCGCACCGGCGGCGCGGACTCGCGCGAAGAGGGTGTCGCAGTCGGTGGTGGTGAAGTTGACCCCGCGCAGCATGCCCTTGGCCAACAGCTCGGCCATCGCCTGCTTGTCGGCGGGGGAGGCGTCCGGGTCCGCGGCGGGCGGCTCCAGCACGATCTCCACGTCCGGCTGCTCCGGCGAGGCGACGGTCACCCAGCGCATCCCCTCGAACTCCACGTCGTTGCGTACCTCGAGACCCAGCACGTCGCGGTAGAAGGCCAGCGCCTTGTCGTGGTCGTCGACGGCGAGGAAGCACTGGGCGAGTCTCACGTCCGATCCGGTGTTCATGCCCCCACGTTAGAAGGTTCCGCCCGGATCGACCCGCGTCCGGCCCCGGACCGGCCGGGTGTACCTCCGGGCCACGCACGGCGGAATGACCGCGCTCTCCTCGTGCGACCGGGCACGGTACGCGCTCGGTGTCTCCCCGACCAGCTCGGTGAACCGGGAGCTGAACGAACCGAGCGAGGTGCAGCCGACCGCGAGACACACCTCCGTCACCGTGAGGTCGCCCCGCCGCAGCAACGCCTTGGCGCGCTCGATGCGCCGGGTCATGAGGTAGGCGTACGGCGTCTGCCCGTACGCCGCGCGGAAGCTGCGCTGGAAGTGACCGGGCGACATCAGCGCGGTCCGCGCCAGCTCCGTGACGTCGAGCGGCTCGGCGTACTCCCGGTCCATCCGGTCCCGGGCCCGCCGCAGCCGCACCAGATCCTCCAGCTCCATCCGCCCAGCATCCCACGCCCCACGGGACCGCGGCGGCCGTCCCGAAGACGCCGAAGGGCCCCGCCGCACGGAGCGGCGGGGCCCTTCGCGACCTCCATGACCCGCGATGGTGCACCGATCGCCGTCACGGAGGAGGAGGCCGGGTCAGGCCTTCTTGGTCTCCCAGAAGATCTTGTCGATCTGGGCGATGTAGTCCAGGGCCTTCTGGCCGGTCGCCGGGTCCGTCGACGCCTTGGCGGCCGAAAGGGCCTTCAGGGTGTCGTTGACCAGCTGGTGCAGCTCCGGGTACTTCTCGAAGTGCGGGGGCTTGAAGTAGTCGCTCCACAGCACGGAGACGTGGTGCTTCGCCAGCTCGGCGCGCTGCTCCTTGATGACCGTGGCACGGGCCTGGAAGTGCGGGTCGTCGTTGCCGGCCATCTTCTCCTGGACGGCCTTCACGGACTCCGCCTCGATGCGGGCCTGGGCCGGGTCGTACACACCGCAGGGCAGGTCGCAGTGGGCGCTGACCTTGACCTTGGGGGCAAACAGGCGGGAAAGCATGAAGCGCTTCCTTCCTCGTGATCGTCTTCTCACACTGGACATTACTCCGTGGCGGACGGCTTTTCGCGGGTGCCCCCGCGGGCTTAGGACAAAAGTCCGGGGTGAGACTGGGACTGGTGGAGGAAGAACCGGGGAGGTGCCGGGTGATGCCGGAGCCGTCGCAGGACGCCGAACGGGCGAGGGCGCCGCTGCCCTTCGGGGTGGCCGAGGTGACCGGGCCGTCCATGGTGCCCACGCTGCACCACGGGGACCGGCTCCTGGTGCACTACGGCGCCCGGGTCAAACGCGGGGACGTGATCGTGCTCCGGCATCCGTTCCAGCAGGACCTGCTGGTCGTCAAGCGGGCCGCCGAGCGGCGCGACGGCGGCTGGTGGGTGCTCGGGGACAACGCCTACGCCGGCGGGGACAGCACCGACTACGGCGTCGTCCCCGACGAGCTGGTGCTCGGCCGGGTCCGTTTCCGTTACCGGCCGCGCGGCTCCGGGCGGCGTTCGCCGCTGGCCGTGGTGGGCTGGGCGCTGTCGTCGGCCCGGCCCGTGCTCTCCGGCCGGTCGGCCTCCAGGCGTTTGCGGGCGCGGTAGGCGGCCACGTTGGCGCGGGTGGCGCAGCGGTCGGAGCAGTAGCGCCGGGAACGGTTGGTCGAGGTGTCCAGGTAGGCGTTGCGGCAGGGCGACGCCTCGCACAGGCCGAGGCGGTCCACGCCGTACTCGGTGAGGTGGAAGGCCAGGCCCATCGCGGCGATGGCGGCGTAGCCGGCGGTGGCGTTGGACGGGTGGTCGGCCAGGTGCATGTGCCACAGCGGGCGGCCGTCGTCGTCGCGGAAGTCGTGGCCGGAGATCTGCGGGCTGACCGGGAACTCCAGCAGCAGTGAGTTCAGCAGGTCGACGGCGAGGGTCTCGTCGCCGCCGTCCGCCGCCTCGAAGACCGAGCGGAGCCTGGCCCGGACCGAGCGGAACCGCGTCACATCGGCGTCGGTGGTGCGCCGGGCGGCCGACTGGTTGGCGCCGAACAGATCGCGGACGGCCTCGACCGAGGTCAGCGTGTCCTTCCCCCGGGCCGGCTCCTCGGTGTTGACGAGGCGCACGGCGTAATCCGAGTAATAGGCCAGTTCCACTTGTAGTCCTTACGCAGGGGATCTATCGTCATGAGCGCGGTCTTGTAACAGACGATTCCGCATCCAGGGTATTACGGGACGTACGTGAGGGAGGCGCTCGATGACGGACGCGGACACCACCACGGCCGCCGCCGACTGGCGGGCCTGGCAGGAGAGCTGGGACCGGCAGCAGGAGTGGTACATGCCGGACCGGGAGGAACGCTTCCGGGTCATGCTCGACATGGTGGAGGCCCTCGTCGGCACCTCGCCGCGCGTGCTCGACCTCGCCTGCGGCACGGGCAGCATCACCGCCCGGCTGTTCGACCGGTTCCCGGACGCCACCAGCACCGGCGTCGACCTGGACCCGGCGCTGCTCGCCATCGCGGAGGGCACGTTCGAGGGGGACGAGCGGGTCTCCTTCGTGACGGCCGACCTCAAGGACCCGGCGTGGCCGGCGAAGCTGCCGCACGACTCCTACGACGCGGTGCTGACCGCGACGGCCCTCCACTGGCTGCACCGGGGACCCCTCGCGGACCTCTACGGGCACATCGCGGGGCTCGTCCGCGACGGCGGTGTCTTCATGAACGCGGACCACATGATCGACGACACGACTCCCCGGATCAACGCGGCCGAGCGCGCCCTGCGCCACGCCCGTATGGATCAGGCCAAGCGGGACGGCGCCCTCGACTGGGCCCAGTGGTGGCGGCTCGCCGCCGAGGACCCGGTCCTCGCCGGACCGACGGCCCGCCGGTTCGAGATCTACGGCGAGCACGCCGACGGCGACATGCCGTCGGCCGCCTGGCACGCACGCGTGCTGCGCGAGAAGGGGTTCGGGGAGGCGCGGCCGGTGTGGTGCTCGCCCTCGGACACCCTGCTGCTGGCGCTGAAGTAGCCGGAGGGGAACGCGAAGGGGCGGTACGGACCGGCCGTACCGCCCCTTCGCGTGTTCGCTCAGAGCACCTTGGACAGGAACGCCTTCGTGCGCTCGTGCTGCGGGTCGGTCAGGACGTCGCGCGGGTTGCCCGACTCGACCACCACGCCGCCGTCCATGAAGACCAGGCTGTCGCCCACCTCGCGGGCGAAGCCCATCTCGTGGGTGACGACGACCATCGTCATACCGGACTCGGCGAGGTCGCGCATGACGTCGAGGACGTCACCGACCAGCTCCGGGTCGAGCGCCGAGGTCGGCTCGTCGAAGAGCATCAGCTTGGGATCCATGGCGAGCGCGCGGGCGATCGCCACGCGCTGCTGCTGGCCGCCGGAGAGCTGCGAGGGGTAGTTCCCCGCCTTGTCGCCGAGGCCCACGCGCTCCAGGAGCTGCATCGCGCGCTCCCTGGCCTGCCCCTTGCCCACGCCCTTGACCTGGACCGGCGCCTCCATGACGTTCTCGACGGCCGTCATGTGCGGGAACAGGTTGAAGCGCTGGAAGACCATGCCGATGTCCCGGCGCTTCAGGGCCACCTCGCTGTCCTTGAGCTCGTACAGCTTGTCGCCCTTCTGGCGGTAGCCGACCAGCTCGCCGTCGACGTACAGACGTCCGGCGTTGATCTTCTCGAGGTGGTTGATACACCTGAGGAAGGTGGACTTGCCGGAGCCGGAGGGTCCGATGAGGCAGAACACCTCGCCGGACCTGACCTCCAGGTCGATGCCCTTGAGGACCTCGACGGGGCCGAAGGACTTGTGCACGCCCTCGGCCTTGACCATCGCGTTCGTCATGCCGTGACCCCCTTGCGGCTGGAGAAGGACGTCAGGTGGGCACGGACCTTCTGCCACGGGGTGGGCGGCAGCTGGCGGCTCGATCCGCGGGCGTAGTACCGCTCGACGTAGTACTGGCCCACGCTGAGCACGGAGGTGAGGATCAGGTACCAGGCCGCGGCGAGGAACAGCATCTCGACCGTGGCGCCCGAGGTGGTGCCGATGTCCTGGGCGTAGCGCAGGAGCTCGTAGTACTGGACGGCCGCGACGAGCGACGTGGTCTTCAGCATGTTGATGACCTCGTTGCCCGTGGGCGGCACGATCACGCGCATGGCCTGCGGGACGACGATCCGGCGCAGCGTCTTGGAGTGGCTCATGCCGAGCGCGTGGGCGGCCTCGGTCTGGCCCTCGTCGACGGCCAGCAGACCGGCGCGGCAGATCTCCGCCATGTACGCGGCCTCGTTCAGGCCGAGGCCCAGCAGCGCCGTCAGGAACGGCGTCATGAACTGGGACCACTCGTCCTTGTAGATCGGCCCGAGGTTGACGTACTCGAAGACGAAGCCCAGGTTGAACCAGACGAACAGCTGGACCAGGACCGGGGTGCCGCGGAAGAACCAGATGTAGAACCAGGCGATCGACGAGGTCACCGGGTTCTTGGACAGCCGCATCACGGCCAGCAGCAGGCCGCCGACGATGCCGATGAGCATCGAGAGGAAGGTCAGCCACAGCGTCTCGCGGACGCCGGTGAGGATGCGGTCGTTGAAGAAGTAGTCGGGGATCGCGCCCCAGTTGATGTCACCGTTCGCGAAGGCCCAGATGAGCGCGAAGAAGATCGCGAGGGCGAGAACGGCCGAGACGTAACGGCCGTAGTGCCGGACCGGAACGGCCTTGACGGCCTCCGGGCCGGCCGGCGGGGTGCCCGCCGGCCCGTCCGTCTTGTTGATGTCAGCAGTCACGGGTGTTGCCTTTCAGCGCCGCCGGTGCGGTCACTTGCCGCCGTTGATGGTGGCTTCCTCGACGGCGCCCTCCGTGACGCCCCACTTCTCCAGGACCTTCTGGTACTCGCCGTTCTCGATGATCGCGGCGAGTGCGGCCTTCAGGGCGTCCCGCAGCTCGGTGTCGCCCTTGGCGACCGCGATGCCGTACGGGGCGGCGTCGACCTGCTCGCCGACCAGCTGGAAGTCCTTGCCGCCACCGGAGGTCTTCACGGCGTACGCGGCGACCGGGAAGTCGGAGGAACCGGCGTCGGCGCCGCCCGCGCGCAGGCGGGTCTGGGCCTGCTGGTCGTTGTCGAAGGCCTCGATGGTGATGGTCTTGCCCGCCGGGCACTTCTCCGCCTCGGCCTTGGCCAGGTCGTGCGAGACCGTGCCGCGCTGGACGACCAGCTTCTTGCCGCACAGGTCGGCCCAGGTCCGGATGCCCTGGTCGTCGCCCTTCTTGGTGTAGATCGAGACACCGGCGGTGAAGTAGTCGACGAAGTCGACGCCCTCGCCGACCTTCTTGCCGGTGTCGGAGTCGATGCCCTCCTGACGGGCCTTGGTGTCGGTCATGGCGGACATGGCGATGTCGTACCGGTCCGAGCGCAGGCCGCCGAGCAGCGTGTCGAAGGTGCCGTTCTCGAACTCGAACTTCACGCCGAGCTGCTTGCCCATGGCGTCCGCGAGGTCCGGGTCGATGCCGACCGTCTTGCCGGAACCGTCCTTGAACTCGACCGGGGCGTACGCGATGTCCGAGCCCACCTTGACGACGCCCGCCTTGCGGATGTCGGCCGGGAGCTTGTCGGCGAGGGGCGCGGTGGACGTTTCGGAGGTGCTGCTGTCGTTGCCCTCGTCCGTCTGGTCACCGCAGCCGGTGAGAAGCAGTGCGCCTGCGACCGCGATCGCGCCGACCGCTGCTGTCCGGGACTTCGCGGCGGTGGTACGACGGGTGGTGCTTGCGGTCATGGTGGGTTCCTCCGGCGGATGGGTGGAGATGCCGATGGGTGGGCCACTGCCGACGGGTATCGACAGCGCCGCAGGTCGACGAGAACACACGTCTTCGAGTGTCGCGACCTCGTGCGATTACGGCATCTTGCCATTCGGTCTGAGCCATTCAGGGGACTCGCGATGTCAAAATCGGATAACGGGCGGCACCCGAACCACACCACTCCGGGACATCCGGCCGGACAGTCTGCGGGAATCAGCCATTCCGGCCGGAAGATCTTCGGTCCATCCCAGGATATGGACGCGCCGACCGTGGTTTTTGTCACGATAGTGCGTTTGACGGCTGTTCGTACCGACCTTGTCCTTGTATCAGGTGACAATTCAGGTCGCCGGCATGTGACCTTCGCGTTATGGACTCGTCGCCGACGGCGTCCGTCCGGTAAGAAGGTTCTTTACACCCCTCATCCGGGGCTCAGGGCGCGTGTGCGGCGCGCCCGTCGTGTTCGGCCCGTACGCATCAACCCTCCGGGCCTTGCGCGGTCCCGCCCACCCCTCACCAGGAGTGGCAACCCTCAAACCATGAACACTTAAGGGGTAAAACCAAGTGGCAGCGGAGATTGTCAATCCTCGCAGCGACAGCGAAAGCCGGAACGGCCATACGGGGCAGGACGACGGGGCCGAGCCCCTCGATTCCTTCGACCCGGCGTTCGCGCTGCACCGCGGCGGCAAGATGGCCGTGCAGGCCACCGTGCCGATCCGCGACAAGGACGACCTGTCCCTGGCGTACACGCCCGGCGTCGCGAAGGTGTGCAGCGCGATCGCCGAGCAGCCGGAGCTCGTCCACGACTACACGTGGAAGTCGCAGGTCGTCGCCGTCGTGACGGACGGCACGGCCGTGCTGGGGCTCGGCGACATCGGGCCCGAGGCCTCCCTCCCGGTGATGGAGGGCAAGGCCATCCTCTTCAAGCAGTTCGGCGGCGTGGACGCGGTCCCGATCGCCCTGGACTGCACCGACGTGGACGAGATCGTCGAGACCGTGGTCCGGCTCGCCCCGTCCTTCGGCGGGGTGAACCTGGAGGACATCTCCGCACCCCGCTGCTTCGAGATCGAGAAGCGGCTGCAGGAGCGGCTGGACATCCCGGTCTTCCACGACGACCAGCACGGCACGGCGGTCGTGACGCTGGCGGCGCTGCGGAACGCCGCGCGGCTGAGCGGACGGGCCCTCGGTGATCTGCGCGCCGTGATCTCGGGCGCGGGCGCCGCGGGTGTCGCGATCGCCAGGATGCTGATCGAGGCCGGCATCGGCGATGTCGCCGTGGCCGACCGCAAGGGCGTCGTGTCGCGGGACCGCGGGGACCTCACCCCGGTCAAGGCGGAGCTGGCGTCGTTCACCAACAAGGCCGGCCTCTCCGGGTCGCTGGAGTCGGCGCTGGCCGGGGCCGACGTCTTCATCGGCGTCTCCGGCGGCACGGTGCCGGAGACGGCGGTGGCGTCGATGGCCGAGGGCGCGTTCGTCTTCGCCATGGCCAACCCCGACCCGGAGGTGCACCCGGAGGTCGCGCACAAGTACGCGGCGGTCGTGGCCACCGGACGGTCGGACTTCCCGAACCAGATCAACAACGTGCTGGCGTTCCCCGGGATCTTCGCGGGGGCGCTGCAGGTGCGGGCCTCCCGGATCACCGAGGGGATGAAGCTGGCGGCGGCCGAGGCGCTGGCCTCGGTGGTCGGTGACGACCTCGCCGCCGACTACGTCATCCCGTCCCCGTTCGACGAGCGGGTCGCCCCCGCGGTGACGGCGGCGGTGGCCGCGGCCGCCCGGGCGGAGGGTGTCGCCCGCCGCTGACGCGCGGATCGCCGATCGGCCCCGTCCCCCGGTGGGCGGGGCCGATTTCTCTCGCCGGGAGCCCGGGCCGCGCGGGTGGCGGGTTCCGCCGGGTGGCAAGAGGGTGTGTCTCACAGCGGGGCCCGGTTCCTTCGGCGGGGCGGGGAACCTATCGTCGAGGTCATGTTCGCCGTCTACGCCGCCCGAATCGACCGCGACCAGCCGCTCGCGGGTCTGGAGCTGGGAGAGCGTCCCGCTCCCGAGCCCCGGCCAGGCTGGAGCACCGTCACGGTCAAGGCCGCCTCCCTCAACCACCACGACCTCTGGTCCCTGCGGGGCGTGGGCCTCGCGGAGGACAAGCTGCCGATGATCCTCGGCTGCGACGCCGCCGGCGTCGACGAGGACGGCAACGAGGTCGTCCTGCACTCCGTGATCGGCCAGAGCGGGCACGGGGTCGGCCCCGACGAGCCCCGGTCCATCCTGACCGAGCGCTACCAGGGCACGTTCGCCGAGCGGGTCGCCGTGCCCACGTGGAACGTCCTGCCCAAGCCGAAGGAGCTCTCCTTCGAGGAGGCCGCCTGTCTGCCGACCGCCTGGCTGACCGCGTACCGGATGCTGTTCACCAACGCCGGGGTGCGGCCCGGGGACTCCGTACTGGTGCAGGGGGCCGGGGGTGGTGTCGCCACCGCCGCGATCGTGCTCGGCAGGGCCGCGGGGCTGCGGGTCTTCGCCACCAGCCGGGACGAGGCCAAGCGGAAGCGGGCGCTGGAGCTCGGGGCCGTGGAGGCCGTGGAACCGGGGGCGCGGCTGCCGCAGCGGGTCGACGCGGTGATCGAGACCGTGGGGGCGGCCACCTGGTCCCACTCGGTGAAGTCGCTGCGCCCCGGCGGCACGCTGGTGATCTCCGGCGCCACCAGTGGTGACCGGCCCTCGCACGCCGAGCTGACCCGGATCTTCTTCCTGGAACTCAAGGTCGTCGGGTCGACCATGGGCACCAAGGACGAGCTGGAGGATCTGCTCTCCTTCTGCGCCGCCACCGGCGTACGGCCCGTCATCGACGAGGCGCTGCCCATGGACCGGGCGCGGGAGGGCTTCGAACGGATGGAGTCCGGCGGGCAGTTCGGCAAGATCGTGCTCACGAATCCCTGAAGGGCGAAGCCCGCCCCCGACGGCCGGTCCGGGTCTCCGGGCCGGCCGTCGGCATGTCAACCAGGGTTGACGCCGAAGGGGTGTCAATGTAAGTTGACATCATGACTGAGGCAACCGACCTCGCCGAGCGTGCGGGCGACCGTGACCCACGGGTCGGCCTGCGGGCCGTCGCCGCCCTGCGCCGGCTGCTGGAGCAACTGGAGACCGTGCAGGTGCGCAACGCGCGCCATCAGGGCTGGTCGTGGCAGGAGATCGCCACCGAACTCGGGGTCAGCAGGCAGGCCGTGCACAAGAAGTACGGGAGGCATTGATGTTCGAGCGGTTCACGAAGGACGCCCGCGACGTGGTGAAGGGGGCGGTCGGGCACGCGGGGGAGACGGGGGCCGAGCGGGTCGGTGCCGAGCATCTGCTGCTGGCCCTGCTCGACCGGGAAGGGAGCCGGGCCTCGTTCGCGCTGGCCGCCCTCGGTGCCGGTGGGCGACGGGAGTCGGTGCGGGCGGCGCTGGGGGAGGCCCGGCGGCGGGCCGGGCTGACCCAGGCCGAGACCGACGCCCTCGCCGGGCTCGGCATCGACGTGTCGGAGATCGTGGCGCGGGTGGAGGAGGTGCACGGGGCCGGGGCGATGTCCGGCGACCGGAAGGCCGGGGGCCGGCGGTCGGGACACCTGCCCTTCGACCGCGCGGCCAAGGACGTCCTCACGGGCGCCCTGCGCGCCGCCACCGCCCTGCGCGACCGCCGTATCGGCGACGAGCACCTCCTGCTCGCCCTGACCGCCCGCCCCGGCGTCCCCGCCGAGGTCCTCGCCGACCACGGCGTGACGTACGCATCCGTGACCCGGGTCCTCCACGGGGCCGGCGAAGCCAAGGCGGGCTGAGGTCGGCGCAGGGCCGCCCGGGCTGGGCTGCCCTGCGCCGGCCCGGCCGGGCCGGGATCGCCGGGTCCGGTGGGCTCAGGGGGCTCCGGTTCGGTTCGGGTGGGCCGGGTCGGTCTTGTGAGGACGGTGTGGCCGTGTCGGGCCTGTGCGTCCCGCCGGGCCGGGTTTCGCCGGGGCGGGCGGGCTCAGGGAGTTCCGGTTCGGTTCGGGTGGGCCGGGTCGGTCTCGTGAGGACGGTGTGGCCGTGTCGGGCCTGTGCGTCCCGCCGGGCCGGGATTGCGTCGGGCCGGGTGACCCGGAGGCCTTCGGCCCGGTTCGGGTGGGCCCGGCCAGGAGGTCTACCGCTTCGGTGTGCGCAGTATCGCCCCGATGTGGGCCGCCGCCGTGGACAGATGGCGGCGGGCGTCGCGGAGCTGGTCCGCGGTGACCCCGTGGTCGCGGGCCGCGTCACGGATGTCGTCCCGGAAGCGGTCCAGCAGGCGGTCCAGGTCACGGGCCGGGTCGCCGGTGGAGTCCGAGGCGTCCTCGTGCGCCCAGGCAGGGGTGTAGTCGGCGGGGAAGTCCTCGGGAGTCCGGGAGTACGACGGCTCGGAGGCCTTCCCCGAGGCCCCCGCGCCGGCGCGGCCGAAGGCGAAGTCCTTGCCGAACTCGCCCATCTCCTTGGCCAGTTCGCTGAGGCCCTCACGCAGCCCCGTCGGCCAGTCGCCCCGGGCGAAGTGGTCCTGCACCTGTTCCTGGACCTGACGTGCGATGCGCTGCACCTCCTCCTGCGCCCTGTCCTGGGCCTCCTTGGCCTGGCGGCGGGCGCGCTGAGCCTCCTCGCGGGAGCGTCGGCTCTCGTCCTTGGCGCGGCGGGCCTGTTCCTTCCACTCCTGCTTGGCGCGGCGCATCTCCTCCTTGGCGGCATGCCAGGCGTCCTTGGTGCCGAAGGCCCCGAAGTCGCCGAAAGCACCTTCCTCGTCGGGGGCCGCCCCGCCGGTACGGCTCTGGCGGGCCCTTCCCGCCGCGGCCCGCATCTCGCGGCGCAGATCGCCCGCCGCGCCGCTGACGTCGGCCCGGATCTCGGCGGCCAGTTCGGCGACCGACTCCCGGATCTCCAGTTCCAGATCGGCCAGCTCGCCACTGCGGTCGGCCAGCTCCGCGCGGCCGGCGTCCGTGATGGAGTACACCTTGCGGCCGCCCTCGGTGGTGTGGGTGACCAGGCCCTCCGCCTCCAGCTTGGCCAGGCGGGGGTAGACCGTGCCCGCCGACGGGGCGTACAGCCCCTGGAAGCGCTCCTCGAGGAGGCGGATCACCTCGTAGCCGTGACGCGGGGCCTCGTCCAGCAGCTTCAGCAGGTAGAGGCGGAGGCGTCCGTGGGCGAAGACGGGAGGCATGTCAGAGCACCTTCTTGTCGGTCGTACCCGCATTGTCCCCCGAGCCGTCCCGCGGGTCCGGCTCGTCCTCCCCGGCCGGGCGGCGCAGCAGGGCGATGGAGCCGGAGACGGTGGTGGCGCGCAGTCTGCCGCTGCCCGCGCCCAGACGGCCGGTGAGCTTGTGGGCGCCCCACTGGCCCTGCACCCGGAGGTCGTCGAAGGCGTTGGATATGGCGCCGCTCGCGGTGTTGGCCTCCACCTCGGCGTCCGCCGGATGGGGCAGCCGGATGGCGATCTCGCCCGAGACGCTGGTCAGATCGACGTCGGTGGGGCCGGCGGGGTCGAGGTCCGCGATCAGCGATCCGCTGACCGTGTCCGCCCGCACGGAGGGGCCGGAGCCCTCGACGACGGTGAGGTCGCCGGAGACGGAGGCGAAGCGGAGGTCGCCGGTGACGGACTGGGCCTCCACGCTTCCGGAGACGGTCTCCGCGCGGACCGGGCCGGACAGGGCGACCAGGGTGGTGTCGCCGGCGACACCCTTCACCGCGGCGGGGCCCCGGATGCCGGAGACCACGGCGCCGGCGCCGACCACGCCCACCTCGACCCGGGTCTGCGCCGGAACGGCCAGGGAGACCACCGCGCTGCGGCGCCGGCCCTTGCGGTCCAGCCACTTGAGGAAGCCCTTCCAGGGGAGGTCGTCGTAGGCCACCGTGAGGGTGCCGTCCTTCTGGGTGACCAGCAGGGGTGGGCCCTCGACCTCGGAGACCTGGAGGTGGGCGGGGCCCTCGTCGGTGCCCACGATGTTCACGGTGCCGTTGACGATGCGTACGCGCAGGTCGCTCACGGGGGTGTCGAAGGTGAGCTTCGTGGGTTCCGCGACGGACCATTCGGGCATGGGGGGACCTCCTGGGAACGAAGCGGTCGACGATGACGCGGCATATCGCGTCTTACGTGATTCACGATATATCGCGGCAGGGGAAAGTCAAGGCGCTCGTTCTGGTGATCGGTCTTTTGCGGAGGGGGTGAAGTGACCTGGCGCATCGGCGCTGAGCGGGGGCGGGTTCGCATGGCCCGGCGTTTGCGGGATGCTCTGCGCTGGTGTGGGCCGGAGGTGTTCACGCAGCCCGGCGCTTGCGGGGTGCCCTCGCGCCCACCCGTGCCGCCCTGGGGGTACCTCCCAGGCCTTTTGAGGCACTGGGGGAGGCACGACTGCCCGCGGATCGCGGGGGTGCGGTAGCGACTGGCGCGGCGGGCGGGTGTGTGGTGGGGGCGGGAATGCCGCCCCCCCGTGGGGTGCTACTCGTCGTCCTCGTCGTCCAGGCGGGCCAGCCAGGTGGCCAGGCGTTCCACCGGGACCTCGAAGTCGGGGTTGAGGTCGACGAACGTGCGCAGCTGCTCGGCCAGCCACTCGAAGGTGACCTCCTCCTCCCCGCGCCGCTTCTCCAGTTCCTCGATGCCACGGTCCGTGAAGTACATGAGGACAAGGATATGGGCAGGAAAACGGGCGGGCCGCACTCCCGTGAGAGGGGTGCGGCCCGCCCGCGTACGGCCTCCGGTTACGCCTCGAAGACCTCGCGCACCAGCTGCTCCTGCTCGGCCTGGTGGCGCTTCGCGGAGCCGACCGCCGGGGACGAGCCGTGCGGCCGCGAGATGCGGCGCAGACGCTCGTCGTGCGGGAGGTCGGCACCGACCGCCAGGTCGAGGTGGTCGATCAGGTTGAGCGCGATGAACGGCCAGGCACCCTGGTTCGCCGGCTCCTCCTGGGCCCACAGGTACTTCTCGGCGTTCGGGTACTTCTTGATCTCCGCCTGGAGCTCCGCACCCGGCAGCGGGTACAGGCGCTCGATGCGGATGATCGCCGTGTCCGTGGTACCGCGCTTCTGCCGCTCGGCCTCGAGGTCGTAGTAGACCTTGCCGGCGGTGAAGACGACCTTCTTCACCGCGGCCGGGTCGACCGAGGCGTCGCCGATGACCGGGCGGAACTGGCCCGCGGTGAACTCCTCCGCCTTCGAGGCCGCGGCCTTCAGGCGCAGCATCGACTTCGGCGTGAAGACGACCAGCGGCTTGTGGTGCGGGTTGTGCACCTGCCACCGCAGGAGGTGGAAGTAGTTCGACGGCGACGTCGGCATCGCGACCGTCATGTTGTTCTGGGCGCAGAGCTGCAGGAACCGCTCCGGGCGGGCCGAGGAGTGGTCCGGGCCCTGGCCCTCGTAGCCGTGCGGGAGGAGCAGGACCACACCGGAGGTCTGGTTCCACTTCTGCTCCGCCGACGAGATGAACTCGTCCACGACCGTCTGCGCGCCGTTGACGAAGTCGCCGAACTGCGCCTCCCACAGCACGAGCGCGTCGGGGCGGGCCAGCGAGTAGCCGTACTCGAAGCCCATCGCCGCGTACTCGGACAGCAGGGAGTTGTAGACGTTCAGCCGCGCCTGGTCCTCGGAGAGGTACTGCAGCGGCGTGTACTCCTCGCCCGTGCTGCGGTCGATGATGACCGCGTGGCGCTGGCCGAAGGTGCCGCGCTGGGAGTCCTGGCCCGCGAGGCGCACCGGGACGCCCTCCAGGAGGAGGGAGCCGAAGGCGAGGGTCTCGCCCATGCCCCAGTCGATCGTGCCGTCCTCGACCATCGCCGCCCGGCGCTGCAGCTGAGGCAGCAGACGCGGGTGGACGGTGATGTGGTCGGGGATGTTGACCTGGGACTCGGCGATCCGCTTGACGGTCTCCGTGGTCACCGCGGTGTTCACGGCGACCGGGAACTCGGCCTGCGGCTCGGACGGCAGCGCGGCGGACGGCTGCGAGGTGGCCTCGCGGACCTCGGTGAAGACCTTCTCCAGCTGGCCCTGGTAGTCCTGCAGCGCCTGCTCGGCCTCTTCCAGGGTGATGTCGCCGCGACCGATGAGGGACTCGGTGTACAGCTTGCGCACCGAGCGCTTCTTGTCGATCAGGTCGTACATCAGCGGCTGGGTGAAGGCCGGGTTGTCCGACTCGTTGTGACCGCGGCGGCGGTAGCAGATGAGGTCGATCACCACGTCCTTGTTGAACGCCTGGCGGAACTCGAAGGCGAGCCGCGCGACGCGGACCACGGCCTCCGGGTCGTCGCCGTTCACGTGGAAGATCGGGGCCTCGATCATGCGGGCCACGTCCGTGGCGTACATGGAGGAGCGCGAGGACTCGGGGGCCGCGGTGAAGCCGACCTGGTTGTTGATGACGACGTGGACCGTGCCGCCGGTGCGGTAGCCGCGCAGCTGCGACATGTTCAGGGTCTCGGCCACCACGCCCTGGCCCGCGAAGGCCGCGTCGCCGTGGATCGCCACCGGCAGGACGGTGAAGTCCGTGCCGCCCTTGCCGATGATGTCCTGCTTGGCGCGGGCGACGCCCTCCAGGACCGGGTCCACCGCCTCCAGGTGCGAGGGGTTGGCGACCAGGGAGACCTTGATCTGCTCGCCGTCCAGGCCGGTGAAGGTGCCCTCGGCGCCCAGGTGGTACTTCACGTCGCCGGAGCCGTGCATCGACTTCGGGTCGAGGTTGCCCTCGAACTCGCGGAAGATCTGCGCGTACGACTTGCCGACGATGTTGGCCAGCACGTTCAGCCGGCCGCGGTGGGCCATGCCGATGACGACCTCGTCCAGGCGGGACTCGGCGGCCGAGTCCAGCACCGCGTCCAGCAGCGGGATGACGGACTCGCCGCCCTCCAGGGAGAAGCGCTTCTGGCCGACGTACTTCGTCTGCAGGAAGGTCTCGAACGCCTCCGCGGCGTTCAGCCGGCGCAGGATGCGCAGCTGCTCCTCGCGCTCCGGCTTGGTGTGCGAGCGCTCGATGCGGTCCTGGATCCACTTGCGCTGCTTGGGGTCCTGGATGTGCATGAACTCGACGCCGGTGGTGCGGCAGTACGAGTCGCGCAGCACGCCGAGGATGTCGCGCAGCTTCATCAGGGACTTGCCGGCGAAGCCGCCGACGGCGAACTCGCGCTCCAGGTCCCACAGGGTGAGGCCGTGCTCGACGATGTCCAGGTCGGGGTGCTTGCGCTGGCGGTACTCCAGCGGGTCGGTGTCGGCCATGACGTGGCCGCGGACCCGGTAGGAGTGGATCAGCTCGAAGACGCGGGCGGCCTTGGTGACGTCGTCGTCGTGGGAGGCGTCGATGTCCTTGAGCCAGCGGACCGGCTCGTAGGGGATGCGCAGCGCCTCGAAGATCTCGTCGTAGAAGTTCTTCTCGCCGAGCAGGAGGTTGGCGACCGCGCGCAGGAACTCGCCGGAGGCGGCGCCCTGGATCACCCGGTGGTCGTAGGTCGACGTGAGCGTCATGACCTTGGAGATGCCGAGCTTGTTCAGGGTGTCCTGGGAGGTGCCCTGGAACTCCGCCGGGTAGTCCATGGAGCCGACGCCCATGATCACCGACTGGCCGGGCATCAGGCGCGGCACGGAGTGGACGGTGCCGAGGCCGCCGGGGTTGGTCAGGGAGACCGTGACACCGGTGAAGTCGTCCATCGTCAGCTTGTTGTCGCGGGCGCGACGGACGATGTCCTCGTAGGCCTGCCAGAACTCGAAGAAGTTCAGCGTCTCGGCCTTCTTGATGGCCGCGACGACCAGCTGGCGGTCGCCGTTGGGCTTCACCAGGTCGATGGCCAGACCGAGGTTGACGTGCTCCGGCTTCACCAGGGTCGGCTTGCCGTCCACCCGGGCGAACGAGTGGTTCATCGCCGGCATGGCCTTGATGGCCTGCACCATCGCGTAGCCGATGAGGTGCGTGAAGGAGATCTTCCCGCCGCGGGCCCGCTTGAGGTGGTTGTTGATGACGATGCGGTTGTCGAACAGCAGCTTCACCGGGACCGCGCGCACGGACGTGGCCGTGGGCAGCTCGAGGGAGGCGTCCATGTTCTTCGCCACGGCGGCGGACGGGCCGCGCAGGGTGACCTGCTCGGGGCCGGCCTTCGCCTCGGTGGCGGGCTCGGCCTTGGGCGCCGCGGCGGCCGGCTTGGCTGCGGGCGCGGCGGCCTGCGCCGGGGCGGGAGCCTTCGCCGGGGCGGCGGGCGCCTCGGCGGCCGGCTGAGCGGCGGCGGGCTGCGCGGCCGCGGGAGCGGGCGCGGCAGGCCGGGCCGGAGGGGCCGGGGTGGTGGTTCCCGCGGCCCCCGCGGCCGCGGTACCCGCCGGAGCCGAGGCCGCAGGCGCGCCCGGCTTGTAGTCGGCGAAGAAGTCCCACCAGGCTCGGTCCACCGAGTTCGGGTCCTGGAGGTACTGCTGGTAGATCTCGTCGACGAGCCATTCGTTGGCACCGAAGGCCGCAGCGGGGTTCTTACCCGCTTGGTCGGTGTCGGTCGAGATGCTCGAGTTACTGGGGGACTGTGGCGACACGGCGTCAACCGCCCTCTTCCGCTTCGCAAGATGATGGACAGCGGAAATAAAGGCTACGCCCCCGAGAGCGAGAAGGTCAGGCCGGGCCCGTTCATCGTCGCGTAAGTCACATTGCAGCGTGTGTTTCGGCGTGGGAAATGGCGGGAAACAACCGTGGTTTCGATTCTTCGGGCCGTATCAGGGATCGCCAGGCCGGGCCCCGGCGCGCAGTTCGCGCGGGCCTGCGCCTGCTCACACGTGTCCGCCAGCGCGAACACGGGTGGATCGTGCGGCTCCGCTTCGAACTTTACGTCAACTTGGTGCGGATGACGCTCCCGGAAGAGTGATGAGAATCCGACAGCCCCGCTCGGATTCGGCCACTCCGATCCGGCCGCCGTGCAGATCGACGGCCCAACGGGCGATCGCCAGGCCGAGACCGGTGCCGCCGTCGCTGCCCGGACCGTGCGGCCGGTTGACGTTGCCCCGGTTGAAGCGCTCGAAGACGCGGTGCCACTCGGTGCGCGGGATGCCGGGCCCCTCGTCCAGCACCTCCAGCTCCAGCGACTCCGGCCGGTCCCCGCGCCGCGCCCGGACCGTCACCCGGCCGTGCGGCGGGCTGTGCTTGACCGCGTTGTCGATGAGGTTGGCGACGACCTGGTGGATGCGCTCGGGGTCGGCGTGCGCGACGAGCTCCGGCGGTGACACGTCGAGGTGCAGATGGACGTCCGTACGGGTGTGGCTGCCCGATCCGGAGGCCATGCCCGCGCGGGCCGAGGCGACCATGTTGGCCTCCTTCAGCACGCCGGACAGGTACGGCCACACCTCGAACCGCCGTTTCTTCAGCGGCACCACGCCGTTGTCCAGGCGGGACAGGTCGAGGAGCGTCTCCACGAGGCGTCCCAGCCGCTCGGTCTGCTTCAGGGCCGTGCGCATCGTCTCGGGATCGGCCTGCGTGACGCCGTCGACGATGTTCTCCAGCACCGCGCGCAGGCCCGCGATGGGGGTGCGCAGCTCGTGCGAGACGTTGGCGACCAGCTCCTTGCGCTGGCGGTCCTGGGCCTCCAGCTCGTCGGCCATGACGTTGATCATCTGGGCCAGGTCGCCCAGCTCGTCCCGGCGGTTCTCCCGCACCCGGCGGGTGTAGTCGCCGTGCGAGATGGAACGGGCCACGGCGTTCATGTCGTCCAGCGGCGCGGTGAGCGAGTGCGCCACGAACTGCGTGATGAGCAGCGTCGCGATCATCGAGAAGATCGTGATGAAGCGCAGCTCCGTCTTGGTGTGCACGGCGATCACCGACAGCCCCGTGGTGATCAGGACCGAGACGACGACCAGCGCACCCAGCTTGGTCTGGATCGAGAACGGGCGTACACCGCCCCAGGGCTGCGAAGCCCGGGGGCCTCTGCGTCCGGCCGGACCGTCGCTCATGGCGTCGGCGTCTCCAGGGCGTAGCCCACGCCGTGCACGGTGCGGATGCGCTCGGCGCCGATCTTCCGGCGCAGCGCCTTGATGTGGCTGTCGACCGTGCGGGTGCCGGAGGCGTCCGCCCAGTCCCACACCTCGGCCAGCAGCTGCTCGCGGGAGAGCACCGCGCGGGGGGTGTTCGCCAGGCACACCAGGAGGTCGAACTCGGTGGGCGTCAGATGGACGTCCTCGCTGCGCACGCGCACCCTGCGCTGCGCGTGGTCGATCTCCAGTTCGCCCAGGCGCAGGATGCCGCTGCGCGGGGTCGTCGCCGCGAGGGCCGCCCGCTCCATGCGGCGCAGCAGCACGTGCACGCGTGCCGCCAGCTCCCGCATGGAGAAGGGCTTCGTCATGTAGTCGTCGGCGCCGACGCCCAGCCCGACCAGCATGTCGGTCTCGTCGTCGCGCGCGGTGAGCATCAGCACCGGCACCGGCCGCTGGGCCTGCACGCGCCGGCAGACCTCCAGGCCGTCGAAGCCGGGCAGCATGATGTCCAGGATCAGCAGGTCGGGCTGCCAGGCCTCCGCCGTGTCCACCGCGGACGGGCCGTCGCCCGCCGTTTGCACCAGGAATCCCTCGGCGCGGAGGCGCGTCGCGATGGCGTCCACGATCGTCGCGTCGTCCTCCACCACCAGGACCCTGCGCTGGGCGCCGAGGGTGGTCGTGGCCGTGCCGTTGTGGGAGGTGTGTGTCTGCTCCATCGCCCGCCCCTGAAGTGTGCTTTTCCGGAATCAGTGGGGTGATCCCTCGTCCGCGCAGCATTGCGCTCGACGCTTGGATGATCCGCGCCAGGGCAGCAGCGTACGGGGAGTTACCGCGAGTTTGCTATCCGGGGCGGACGCCGAGATGCACGACGTCCGGAACGCCCCGGGCAACGGGGATCTCTTCGGTACGCACCTGCTGGAATCCGGCATTACGCAAGGTTCCCTCGAATTCCGGGGACGGTTTCGCCGACCACACGGCGAGTACCCCGCCCGGCCTCAACACCCTTGCGCAGGCGGCCAGTCCGGCCGGTGAGTAGAGCCCGTCGTTGTCCTCGGTGACGGTCCAGTCGGGCCCGTTGTCGATGTCCAGGCAGAGCGCGTCGAACGTGTCCGACGTCTCATTGACGTAACGGACGAGGTCCCTCTCGACGATCTCCGTGCGCGGGTCGGCGAGGGCCCGCGAGGAGAGCCCGGCCAGCGGTCCCCCGCGGTGCCATCCGATGATGGCCGGCTCGCGTTCCACCACGGTGATCCGTCCCCAGCGGGGCTGCCCGGCGGCGTGTGCGAGTGAGAAGCCGACCCCGAGGCCGCCGATCAGGACGTGCGGGTCCGCCGTGCGCGCGTCGAGGGCGGCCAGGGCGGCGTCGACGAGCCGCCGCTCCGAACGGCCGTCGGAGGTGTCCATCAGGAAGCAGCCGTTGGCGATGATCTGCAGCAGGTCACCGTGCCTGCGCAGCACGACCTCGCCGTACGGGCCCTCGCGGCGGTCCAGGACTTCGGGGGCATCGGGAATGTCGTACGGGGTGGACATGCGTTCATCCTGGCAGCTCCCTTCTCGCGGCGGCCGCGCTCTTCCGCGCCCCGGAGGATGATCGCTGAGAGCGAACGCGGCTCCGGGAACATTCGGCGGCTCACGAGCATTGAGTCGGCATAGCTCAACTTGACTGCCGAAGGGGAGATCATGGCTGCTGAGTCCACACCGCTCGCCCTGCCTGTGCTGCCGCTCGACGACGAGGTCGTGCTGCCCGGGATGGTGGTTCCGCTGGACCTGAGCGATTCCGAGGTGCGCGCCGCGGTGGAGGCCGCCCAGGCCGCCGCCCGGGCCGAGCCGGGGAAGCCCAGGGTGCTGCTGGTGCCGCGCGTCGACGGGACCTACGCCGGTACCGGCGTGCTGGGCACGGTCGAGCAGGTCGGCAGGCTGGCCGACGGCGATCCGGGCGCCCTGATCCGCGGCCGGGGCCGCGTACGGATCGGCGCCGGGACCACCGGGCCGGGCGCGGCGCTGTGGGTGGAGGGCACCCGCATCGACGAGAGCGTGCCGGAGCCGCTGCCGGGGCACGTGACCGAACTGGTCAAGGAGTACAAGGCGCTCGCCACCGCCTGGCTGCGCAAGCGCGGCGCCTGGCAGGTCGTCGACCGGGTCCAGGCCATCGACGACGTCTCCGCGCTCGCCGACAACTCCGGCTACTCGCCGTTCCTCACCACCGAACAGAAGGTCGCCCTGCTGGAGACCACCGACCCGGTGGCCCGGCTGAAGCTCGCCACCCAGCAGCTGCGCGACCACCTCGCCGAGCAGGACGTCGCCGAGACCATCGCCAAGGACGTCCAGGAGGGCGTCGACAAGCAGCAGCGCGAGTTCCTGCTGCGCCGCCAGCTCGAAGCCGTCCGCAAGGAACTGCGGGAACTCAACGGCGAGCAGGAGGGCGAGGAGTCCGACGACTACCGGGCCCGCGTCGAGGCCGCCGACCTGCCGGAGAAGGTCCGCGAGGCCGCGCTCAAGGAGGTCGACAAGCTGGAGCGCTCCTCCGACCAGTCGCCCGAGGGATCCTGGATCCGCACCTGGCTCGACACGGTCCTGGAGATGCCGTGGAACGAGCGCACCGAGGACGCCTACGACATCCAGGGCGCCCGGGCGGTCCTGGACGCCGAGCACGCGGGCCTGGCGGACGTGAAGGAGCGGATCACCGAGTACCTGGCGGTGCGCAAGCGGCGCAGCGACCGGGGCCTGGGCGTCGTCGGCGGACGGCGCGGCGGCGCCGTACTGGCCCTGGTGGGCCCGCCCGGCGTCGGCAAGACGTCGCTCGGCGAGTCCGTCGCCCACGCGATGGGCCGGAAGTTCGTCCGCGTCGCCCTCGGCGGCGTCCGCGACGAGGCCGAGATCCGCGGCCACCGCCGTACGTACGTCGGCGCGCTGCCCGGCCGGATCGTGCGGGCCGTCAAGGAGGCCGGGTCGATGAACCCGGTGGTGCTCCTCGACGAGATCGACAAGGTGGGGTCGGACTTCCGGGGCGACCCGGCCGCCGCGCTCCTCGAGGTCCTCGACCCGGCGCAGAACCACACCTTCCGGGACCACTACCTGGAGGTCGAACTGGATCTGTCCGACGTCGTGTTCCTCGCGACGGCCAACGTCCTGGAAGCCATCCCGGAGGCCCTGCTCGACCGCATGGAGCTGGTCCGCCTCGACGGCTACACCGAGGACGAGAAGATCGTCATCGCCCGCGACCACCTGCTCCCGCGCCAGCTGGAGCGCGCCGGTCTCGACCGGGACGAGGTCACGATCGACGAGGGCGCGCTGCGCAGGCTGGCCGGCGAGTACACGCGCGAGGCGGGCGTGCGCACCCTGGAGCGGTCCATCGCGCGACTGCTGCGCAAGGTCGCGGCCCAGCACGAACTGGGCGAGCGGGAACTGCCCTTCACCATCACCGACGGCGACCTGCGCGACCTGATCGGCCGGCCGCACCACGTGCCCGAGTCCGCCCAGGACCCGGCCGAGCGCCGCACCGCCGTCCCCGGTGTCGCCACCGGGCTCGCGGTGACCGGGGCCGGCGGGGACGTCCTCTACGTGGAGGCGTCCCTGGCCGACCCGGAGACGGGCGCGGCGGGGCTGACCCTGACCGGCCAGCTGGGTGACGTGATGAAGGAGTCCGCGCAGATCGCGCTGAGCTTCCTGCGCAGTCACGGGGCCGAGCTGGAGCTGCCGGTGGGCGATCTGAAGGACCGGGGCGTGCACATCCACTTCCCGGCGGGCGCGGTGCCCAAGGACGGCCCGAGCGCGGGCGTCACGATGACCACCGCCCTGGCCTCGCTGCTCTCCGGCCGGCTGGTCCGCACCGACGTGGCGATGACCGGTGAGGTCTCGCTGACCGGGCGGGTGCTGCCGATCGGCGGGGTGAAGCAGAAGCTGCTCGCCGCGCACCGCGCGGGGATCACCACCGTCGTCATCCCCAAGCGCAACGAGCCCGACCTGGACGACGTCCCGGCGGAGGTGCTGGACAAGCTCGACGTCCACGCCGTCACCGACGTCCGCCAGGTCCTGGAGCTGGCGCTGTCGCCCGCGACGAACGGCGCGGCGCCGGAGGTTCCGGTCGCGGCGTGACGGACGCGGCCGGACGAGGGAAGGCCCGGGTCCCCTGAGGGAGGCCCGGGCCTTCGCCGTGCCCGGCGCGGATCAGCCCAGCGCGAAGGCCCGCACCCGGTCGAGGGCGCCGTTGAAGAGGTCGTGGTCCCCGACGGTCGGCCCGGTCGAGGTGTACTGCCACATCGTGTACGTGTCCCAGCCGGCGGGCAGTTCGCCCACCGTGGAGGCGTACCGGGCGATCCACAGCGGAGTGGTGGCGGCGAAGCCGGCGTAGTCGCCGGTGCACTGCTTCCACCAGCTGGTGGCCGTGTAGAGGACGGCGTCCCGGCCGGTGCGGTACCGGTACTGGTCCAGGAAGTCGCGGATCCAGCTCACCATCGCGCCCTGCGACTTGCCGTAGCAGGCGTCGCCGTACGGGTTCCACTCGATGTCGAGCACGCCCGGCAGGGTCCGTCCGTCCGCGGACCAGTCGCCGCCGTGGTCGACGAAGTAGTCGGCCTGGGCGGCGCCGCTCGCCGTGTCGGGCGTGCCGAAGTGGTAGGCGCCGCGGATCATGCCGACGTCGTAGGAGCCGTCGTACTGCTGGGAGTGGTACGGGTTGGTGTAGTACGTGCCCTCCGTGGCCTTGGCGTAGGCCCAGCGGACGCCGCTGTTCCACAGGGTCGTCCAGGCGACGTCGCCCTGGTGGCTGGAGACGTCCACGCCCTCCGTCCGGGTGGTGCGGACGGAGGGGAGTCCGCCGCGGCCGTCGTGGGCGAGCACCCCCATGCCCATGTGGGCGGAACCGCGCGGAGGGGCGCTGGGGGAGGACTCGGCCGAGACGGCCGTGCGGGGGAGGGAGAGCACCGCGAGCAGGACCGCGCCGGCGGTCGCGAGCGCGCGTATGCGGGGGAGGCCGGATCTGTGCACAGGCATGACGCATCTCCGAAAGGTCGGTGTGGGGCGAACCCGGAATGTGACTCATGTCCCATGTGGTGGGCATGCCACGCAATCGCCTGGTCGAGGAAACTGCGCACGTGGACCGGGGCAGGGGCGGGGCGTCCGCGCGCTGCCGTTGGTCCACGCCTGCGAAATACTGGTGGAGCCGGGGCGGCGTCGCCACTTGGCGGGGAACTCCCGGGACCGGAAAACCGAAGCAGGGGCAGACGTGCACGAAGACGGACACGGCGGCGAAGAACGCGCCGCCTCCCCGGCGCCCGCGTCGGGTGTCGACCAGCCCGGATTCCTCGCGCTGGAACGCGAGTTGACGGTGCTGCTGCGGCGCGCCCGGGCCAGCCAGGGGGAGATGGCCCGCGCGGTCCATCCCGACCTGGAGCCGTCCGCGTACGGGCTGCTGGTCCGTCTGGATGAGTACGGCCGGCAGCGGGCCACCGAGCTCGCCGCCTACATCGGCGTCGGCAAGGCGACGATGTCGCGCCAGCTGCGCGCACTGGAGGAGCTCGGCCTCGTCGCCCGCGAGCCGGACCCCGCCGACGGCCGCGCCTGGCTGATCGCCCTCACGCGGGAGGGGCACGAACGGGTCCGCAGGGTCCGCGAGGCCCGCCGCGCACGCTACGCCGGCCGGCTCGCCGACTGGGACCCCGCCGAGGTGACGGAACTCGCCCGGCTGCTGAACCAGCTGAACCGGGGCATGGAGAAGTGACCCCGTACGGGCTACCCCTCACGGGGTGACAGCTCGGCGTACACCACCGTCGCGTCGTCGTGCGTCTTGCCGCGGCGCGGCGCCGCCCGGTCCGCGTCCGCCCGTTCCAGGGTCCGTACCCGGTCCACCAGGGACCGGGCGCCCTCCTCGCGGACCAGGGTGAGGCAGTCCGCCCAGTCGCCCTCGTGGAACCTCTCCACCCAGCGCGCCGCACCGTCCGTCAGGGCGGCCAGGGCGCGCACCGCGTCGCGCGGCAGCGAACCGGTGACCGCGCGGGAGGCCACCGAGGGATCCGCCGCCGCGGTGAAGAAGCCGCCCTCCTTGTTGCGCAGCGTGGTGTCCACCAGGGCGGCGGTGGCCAGGGCCGAGCGGGGCAGCCGGTCCAGCCGGTCGTCCAGCAGCGGGGTGACCGTGCCGTCGGGGGACTCGACGAGCAGGGCCGAGTCGGACAGCACCAGGTAGTCCACCGAGGCCGGTGACCAGCGGGCCAGCACCACCGTCGCCTGCGGCGTACGGGGGTGAGAAAGGTCACAGGTCGCCGCGTGACCCCGGGCGGTACGCGCGAGGGCCCGGGACAGCAGCTCGGCCAGCGGAACATCCGGGAGGGAAACGGTCAGTTCGGTCAGCGCCCCGCCCAGCCGCGCGGTGAACCAGGGCACGGAATGCAGACAGCCGCCGCCGTCGCCCGGCGGGGTGACCCCGTCCAGCACCACGAGCGAACCGCCCTGTCCGGAGGCCGGAAGTCCGACGCTCGCGAAGTCCTCGTTGGGGCGCCCGGGATCGCCGGGCTCCGAAACCAGCTCCGTACGCATCCCGCCAGTCTGCACGAGCCCTTCACAGGGGCCGGGAAAGACCTTGGCCGAGCGGCGGATACCCGCAGTCGCGCAGGTCAGACGCCTGATTTGGGAGGGAATGCAGCGCTCCGGGAAGACGTGGCGGCGAATATTGCCACCGCCCGCCGCAGACGTCCAACCGGCGTACCGCGCGGGGCCGCTGCGCGACGTAACGGAACTTGCCCCTCAACTCACCTCCGGGGTTCACTCCTTCGAGTGGCGGGTCAGGTGATGCGCATCCACTGTCCACGGTCACTGGGAGGGTCGGGGAGCGATGGGGGCGCCTCGCTGTCCGAGCGCGGTCAAGAGCTCGGGGTGAACGCCCGCACCCGTTGACGGAGCGTCACCCGGACCCACGGGTACACGAGTCAGGAATGCGAGCACCGGTGCAGAAGTCGCGGCCTCGTCGCACAGGCAAGCAGACAACCCCCACGGGGGAGGCAAAGCAGACGACCGCCGTAGGCAGGGGCCGCCCCACTCACGTACGCAACCGGCTCATCGTCGCCGTGGCCGTGGTGGCCGCCGCGATCGCCGCGGCCGGGGCGCCCTCCGTGCTCGCGGCCTCCGGGCAGCTCAAGGACGCGCAGGACCTGGTGACGCTCGCCGAGCAGACCCAGGACGCCCTCACCCTGGCGCACTCCCTCGCCGACGAGCGCGACGAGGTCGTCCCCTACATCGCGGCCGGCCGCCCCAAGTCCGAGGCGCCCTCCGAGGAGCACAGCGCCCGCGTCGACCGGCAGGTCGAGGAACTGCGCGCCGACACGGACATCCCGCAGGAGCTGCACGACGGCCTCGACGCCGTCGCCGCCGTGCGCAGAGCGGCGCTCACGGGCAAGAGCAGTGCTCTCGAAGCGCATCAGGCGTACTCCACCGCCATCACGGAACTGCACCGGCTCGCCGAACAGCTGGCGGAGCTGACCCCGCCCCGCGCCGGTTCGGGCGCCTACGCGCTCACCGAGCTGGACTCCGCCGTCCAGCAGGCCGCCGCCACCCGCGGACTGCTGCTCGCCGCGCTGAACGTGCCGAGCGCCACCCGGACCGTGATCGACCCGGTCACCGGCCTGCCGTCCACCACCACCGGTTCCTCGGACGCCGACACCGAGCGGCGCGACGAGCTGACCGCCGCCGCGCTCCAGGCCCGGCTGCGCTCCGACGCGGCCCTCGCCGACTTCCGCGAGACCGCGCCCGGGGACGCCCGCGCCTCCTACGACTCCACGGTCACCGGCCCCGAGGTCGAGACCGCCGAGAAGTACCTGGCGCGCCTCACCGACGAGCCGACGCTCTCCGACGAGGACCTCGGCACCAGCGCCGAGAAGCTCCGGGCCGCGCTCACCGCGCGGATCGAGACGATGCGCGGGGTCGAGTCCGCCCTCTTCGACAAGCGCACCAAGGACCTCGCCCAGCTGCGCGACGACGACGTCACCGCGCTGGAGATCCGGATCGCGGTCCTCGGCGCCCTGATGCTGCTCACGATCGGCATCGCCACGGCGATGGCCCGCACCCTGACGCGTCCGCTGTCGGTGCTGCGCCGGGGCTCCGCCCGCCTCGCCGAGGCGGAGGACCCCACCGGTCAGGAGCCGGTCGCCTTCACCGGCCGCAACGACGAGTTCGCGCAGGTCGTCCGCTCCGTCAACGCCCTCCACGCGCACGCCGTCGCCCTCGCCGAGCGGATCGCCACCCTGGAGGCCGACCGCAAGCACCTCGTGGGACAGCGGCAGAAGATGGCCGACGCCCGCGAGGAGCTGCGCACCGAGCTCGCCGAGTCCGCCGCGCACCTGGAGCGGCTGCGCGCCGGCATCGGCGGTACGTTCGTCAACCTCGCCCTGCGCACCCTCGGACTGGTCGAGCGTCAGCTCGGCGTCATCGAGGGGCTGGAGGAGCGCGAGGACGACCCGGACCGGCTGGCCACCCTGTTCAAGCTCGACCACTTCGCCACGGTCATGCGCCGGCACAGCGAGAACCTCCTCGTCCTCGCCGGCACCGAGCACGTGCAGCACACGGCGGGTCCGGTCCCGCTGGTGGACGTCGTACGGGCCGCGGTCAGCGAGATCGAGCGGTACGAGCGGGTCCGTATCGCCGCGCTGCCGCCGCACGCGCACATCGCCGGGTTCGCCGCGGACGACCTGTCCCACCTGCTGGCCGAGCTCATGGAGAACGCCACCTCGTTCTCCCCGCCCGACCTGCCCGTCGAGGTCTCCGGCTGGCTGCTGGAGAACGGCGAGGTCATGCTCTCCGTCCAGGACGAGGGCATCGGCATGACCGGGGAGCGGCTGGAGCGGCTCAACTCCCGGCTGTCCGACTTCGACCCGGAGACCACCTACGACGCGGAGGCCGAGGACGGTCTCGGCCTCGGCCTGTACGTCGTGGCCCGGCTCGCCCACCGGCACGGGGTGCGGGTCCGGCTGCGCGAGCAGAAGCAGGGCGGCATCGCCGCGGTCGTCGTCCTCCCCGACCCCCTCCTGGCGTCCGCCGCCCCCGGCGCGGTCCCCGCCTCCGTCGCCGGCGGCACCGTCACGTACTCCCTCCCGGGTGCCGACGCCGAGGCCAACTCCAACGTCCTCCAGGGCCGTACGGAGTCGGACGATCCGCTGGTCGCCCTGGCGGAGAAGGCGGTACGCCACCAGGACTCGCCCGGCGCGGAGACGCCGGCACCGGGTGACGCGGACGAGTCCTCGCCGGCCCTCGCGGAGGAGTCCGCGCCGGGCGGTGCGGAGAAGTCCGCGCCGGGCGGTGCGGACGAGCCCGCGCGGGAGCGTGCGGAGGGATCCGCGGGAAGCCCCGCCGGGCGGTCCGAGAAGGTCCGCCCCGAGGACGCCGGTGAGTCGGCGGCGAGCGGTGCCGACGAGTCGGCGGAGGAGTCCGCACCGGGCCGTGGGGACGAGCCCGCGCGGGAGCGCGCGGCGGGGCCGACGGGAGGCTCCGCCGGGCAACCCGAGGAGACCCGTGCCGGCGACGCCGTGCCGGGCGGTGCCGACGAGCCGGCGGAGGAGTCCGCGCCGGACCGCGGCGACGACGCCGCGCCGGACCGTGCGGGGCGCGAGGGCACGGAAGGCGCCGACGCGCCGGCCGAGCGGCCCGCCGAAATCACGATGGAGCTGCTGATCCCGGCGCAGCCGGAGACGGCCGACGAGCCGGAAGCCGCCCGGGACCAGAGGACCGGCACCGACCTTCCCGGACGCACGGCCGTTCCCGGCGCCCGGGGAGCGGGGACCGGCGACACCGCCGGAGCGGCGGCCGAAGCCGGGTCCGCGGCCTCCGCCGGGGCCGTCGGCCGGGCGGAGGGCGAGAGCGTCCGTCCGGGCGCGGGTCACGCGGGCGGGAACGACGCCCCGTCCGGGACCGCCGCGCCGCAGCCGTTCGGCGCGGGCGCGGGCGACGCCGTCCGCCCGGGCGCCGGTCACGCGGCCGGAGACGAGGAGCCCCCCTCCGGTGCCGCGAGCCGGTCGGCCGGCGAGGACGCGGAGGACGCGGAGGGCGTCGCCCGCCCGGCCGCGGTCCACGGGGACGCACCCGCAGCGGACGCCGGGTCCGAGAGCCGGCCTGCGGCCGGCCCCGGGGACAGCCCCGCGGCCGACGCCGGGAACCCGGAAGGGCTTCCCCGGCGGCCGGGCGCCGCGTCCGGGGGCGGCGCCGACGCGGAGCACGCGCGCGTCGCCGACGGGGACGGGGACGGGGACGAGGGCGACGAGCCGGTCACGGCCAAGGGGCTGCCCAAGCGCACACCGAGGATCACCGCGCCCGCCGCGGCCCCGCGCCCGCACGCCGGGGCCGTGGACGCCGAGGCCCTGCGCCGCCGGCTCGGCGGTTTCCGCCGGGGGGCGGACGCCGGGCGCCGGGACGTCGAGGCGGAACTCGCCGAACGGACCGGTGGCCACCGGGCACCGTCCGGTCAGGCCGCCACATCCGAAGAGACCACGGGGGGCACAGTCGAGGAGGCAAGCAGTTGACCGCGACCGGTACTGTCGGACTGAGCAGTGAGGCCCGCAACCTGCACTGGCTGTTGAACAACCTCGTCGAGGAGGTGCCCGGCATCCTCTCCGTCGCGGTGGTCTCCTCCGACGGTCTGCTCCTGCTCTCCTCCGACGACTCCCGCCACGACGAGGCCCGCGACGCGCGGAGCGCGAAGCGCACCGGCCCCCGCGGCTCCGCCGCCGACCTGGCCACCGTCGTCTCCGGCATCGGCAGCCTCACCGTCGGCGCCTCGAAGCTGATGGACTACGGTCCGGTCAAGCACACGATGGTGGCGATGGACGAGGGCAGCCTGTTCGTGATGTCCATCAGCGACGGCTCCCTGCTCGGCGTGCACGGCTCCGCGGACTGCGACATGAGCGTGGTGGCGTACCACATGGCCCTGTTCGTCGGCCGCGCCGGCCACGTCCTGACCCCGGAACTCCGCAGCGAGCTGCGCCAATCCCTGGAGAGCGAGTCCACCGGGGGGTCCCGGTGAGCAAGCCCAGGAAACAGCTCCCGGTCCGCGGCGGCGACCGCAAGGTCGCCCGGGTCCGGCCCTACTCGCTCACCGGCGGCCGCACCCGCTTCGGCCACGTCCTGCTCGTCGAGACGTTCGTCGGCGCCACCGCCGCGCTCGAAGCCGCCGAGGAGCGCAAGGAGCTCACGAACGGGGGCCTCACCTCCCGGGTCATGCCGGAGATGCGGGCCATCGTCGAACTGTGCCGCCGCATGCGAACGGTGGCCGAGATCGCCGCGCTGCTGAAGATGCCGCTCGGCGTGGTCCGCGTCCTCCTGAGCGACCTCGCGGACCAGGGAAAGATCCGTGTCTACGGAACGGGAACCGGCCACGGCACGGGCCGCCCGGACCGCGTACTGCTGGAAAGGGTGCTGAGTGGACTCCGTCGTCTCTGATGCCGCTCGCGGCGTCTCCCCGCTCGTCGAGGACGACGAGCCCCTGCTGCCCTGGCAGACGGACCGCACCCGCGCGCCGATCGCCACGAAGATAGTGGTGGCGGGCGGCTTCGGCGTCGGCAAGACCACGCTCGTCACCACCGTCTCGGAGGTCACGCCCCTGCAGACCGAGGCGCTGATGACCGAGGCGAGCGAGGAGCACGACGACCTCACCGCCACGCCGGGCAAGCTGACCACCACCGTGGCCATGGACTTCGGCCGCATCACGCTCGACGACGACCTCGTGCTCTACGTCTTCGGCACCCCCGGGCAGCAGCGGTTCTGGTTCATGTGGGACGACCTGGTGCGCGGCGCGATCGGCGCCGTCGTACTGGCCGACACCCGCCGCCTGAAGGACTGCTGGCCGGCCCTGGACTACTTCGAGAGCTGCGGACTGCCGTACGTCGTCGCGGTCAACCACTTCGACGGAAGTGAGCGGTTCGACGCCGAGGACGTGCGAGAGGCATTGACGATCCCCGCGCACATACCTGTAATGATCATGGATGCGCGCCGCCGGATCTCGGTCATCGAGACCCTCTTGTCCCTCGTGGGCCACGCGCTCGACGAAACCCCCGAGTAGCCCTCTTAGGAGCGTCCCCGTATGCGGAAGATACTCGTCGTCGGAGCCGGCCAGTCCGGTCTCCAGCTGGCCCTCGGCCTCCAGTCGCACGGGTACGAGGTCACCCTGATGTCCAACCGGACCGCGGACGAGATCCGTACCGGACGGGTGATGTCGACGCAGTGCATGTTCCACACCGCGCTGCAGCACGAGCGGGACCTCCAGCTGAACTTCTGGGAGTCCCAGGCCCCGAAGATCGAAGGACTCGGCGTCTCGGTCGCCGCCCCCGGCTCCTTCGACCCGGGCCCCTCGCAGCGCGCGATCGACTGGCTGGGCAGGCTCGACGGGTTCGCGCAGTCGGTGGACCAGCGCGTGAAGATGGCCGGCTGGATGGAGACCTTCGCCCAGCGCGGCGGCCAGCTGGTCATCCACGGCGCGGCGGTCGGCGACCTCGACTACTTCTCCCGCGCGTACGACCTCGTGCTCGTCTCGGCGGGCAAGGGCGAACTCGTGCAGATGTTCGCCCGCGACCCGGAGCGGTCCCCGTACAGCGAGCCGCAGCGCGCCCTCGCGGTGGCCTACGTCCACGGCCTCGGCCCGCGTCCGGAGCACCCGGACACGGAGGCGGTCCGCTGCAACCTGGTCCCCGGTGTCGGCGAGATGTTCGTCATGCCGACGTTCACCACCTCGGGCCGCGCCGACATCCTGTTCTGGGAGGGCATACCCGGCGGCCCGCTGGACGCCTTCAAGGACGTCAAGGACCCGGCGGAACACCTCTCCCTGACCCTGGAACTCATGGAGAGGTTCCTTCCCTGGGAGTACGCGCGGGCCACCAAGGTCGAACTGACCGACGCCGGCGGCACCCTCGCCGGCCGCTACGCCCCCACCGTCCGCAACCCGATCGGCCGGCTGCCCTCCGGCGGCCTCGTCCTCGGCGTGGCCGACGTGGTCGTCGCCAACGACCCGATCACCGGCCAGGGCTCCAACTCGGCGTCCAAGTGCGCCGCCTCCTACCTCGCCTCGATCCTGGAGCACGGGGAGAAGGAGTTCGACGGGACCTGGATGCAGGCGACCTTCGACCGCTACTGGGAGACGGCGCGGCACGTCACCAAGTGGACCAACACCATGCTCGCCCCGCCGCCGGAGCACGTCCTGAACCTGCTCGGCGCGGCCGGGGAGCTCCAGCCGGTCGCGGACCGCTTCGCCAACGGCTTCAACGACCCGGCCGACTTCGAGAACTTCTTCTACGACCCGAAGAAGACCGAGGGCTACCTGATGGAGGTCTCGGGCGCGTCCGGCGCCTGACCGCGGGCGTACCCCTCGTCGGACCCCTCCGTCGCCCCCTCGGGGAGCTCCGGCGGCACGTACCGCCGTACGGGCTCCCCGGCCGGGTCGGGGCGCACGGCGCCCAGCACCGGGTTGGCCGCGATCGGGGAGACCTTGATCCGCGCTCCGGGGCGGGGCGCCTGCACCACCATCCCATCGCCGAGGTACAGGGCGACGTGGGTGGCCTCCGGGAAGTACACGACGAGGTCCCCCGGGCGCAGCTCCGCCAGCGGCACCCGTTCCAGCCGCGCCCACTGCTCCTGGCTGGTCCGGGGGATCGGCGTCCCGGCGGCGCCCCACGCCTCGGACGTCAGCCCCGAGCAGTCGTACGCGGCGGGCCCCTCCGCACCCCACTCGTACGGCTTCCCGAGCTGCGCCACGGCGTGGCGCACGGCCCGTTCGCCCGCCGCCGAGGGAGGGGTGCCGCCGCTGCCCAGCGCGCCGGAGGCCACCAGTTCCTCCTGCGCCTCGGCCACCGTGTCCCGCTCCAGCTCGGCCAGCGCGGCGAGCTGTCCGGGGGTGAGCGAGGCGAGGAGCTCCTCGACCGCGCGGAGCCGTCCGAGGACCTCGTCCCGCTCCCTCCCGCGCCGCTCGGTGAGGGCGAGCCGGGCGTCGAGGGCCTTGCGCGCCCGGCGGGCCAGCGCCTCGGCCTCCCGCGCGTCGCCGGTCAGCCGGCCCACCGTCCGGGCCCGCTCCCGCGCCAGTCGCCCGATCACGTGCCCCTGGTCGAGCGCGCGCTGCGGATCGCGCGCGAGCAGCAGCCGTACGTAGGGGGAGAGACCGGTGACGCTCTGGTACTGCCGGCGGGCCAGTTGCCCGGCGGCGCCCCGGCTGTCCCGCAGGGAGCGCCGGACGCGGGCGAGGGCGCGCTCCAGCCGCTCGGCCTCGGCGCGCTGCCTCTTCAGCCGTTCCTCGGTGGCGTTGTAGGTCTCGGTGGCCTTCCCGGCCTCCCGGTAACGGGTCTGAAGCTCCGTCAGCAGCTCGGCGACGGAACGCCCGCCGGTGCCGCCGCCCGGTTCCGGAACGGCCGCCGCGGGCACGGGCGCGAGGACGGCCCCGGCCGCCAGCGCCGCCGTGCACACCAGACGCAGAAGCTTTCCTGACACACCATCACCTCCGGCGCGGGGCGGCTCGTCCGCTCCGCACCGCGAGCATCGGGCGGCTGTGCGCGGTCCGCTCGCCGAGTGTGCGCGGTTCGGCGCAACCCGGTCACCCGTCGGCGTCGTCCGGCTTGCCCCGCGGCGTGGCGTCCGGATCGGGCGCGGCCTTCGACCACGGCCACCTCCGGCGGTCGCCGGCCCGCCCCGTGGGGTCGTACAGGTACTTCCACCCCCGGGTCAGCCCGGTCCGCGCGCTCCGCGCCCGGGGCACCCGCCGGTAGACCAGCACGGTGGGCGGGCCGCCGTCCGGGACCGGGACGGGGATGCGGTACGTCTTCGGCGGGTGCCCGGTGATGCCCAGCAGCACGGGCAGGACGCGCCCGTCCATGGGCCCGCCCTCGAACGGGGTGTCTTCGCTCTTCACGCCCCCAGTGTCGGCGACGCGCGGACCGTCAGAGGTCCGCGGCCAGCGCCCGCACCAGCGCCTCGGTCTGCGCGTCGCGCCGCGCGGTCACCGTCAGCACCGCCACGAACTGCTCCACGAGCCAGTCCCGCAGTTCGTCCAGGGGCGGCTGCTTGTCCTCGTCGAGCCAGATCAGCGAGGCCGCCTCCACGGCGGTGATCCACATCCGGATCGTCATCCGCAGCCGGGGCCCGGGCCCGGCTACCCCGAGGTGGCTGAGGATGTGCTCGGCGGCGGCCCGCCGCACGCCGTCCACGATGGCGGTCGTACGGGAGGTCTCCACCACGCTCCCGCCCTGGAGCAGCGCGCTGAACCCGGTGCCGTGCTGGTCGACGAAGGCGAGGTAGCGGTCGAGGGCCCGGGACAGCCGGGGCAGCAGCGGGCCCTCGTGCGGCTCGTCGAAGCAGTGCCGCAGCTCGTCGGCGGCGGACATCAGGGCGGCCTCGTACAGCTGCTGCTTGCCGCCCGGGAAGTACCGGTACACCAGGGGGCGTGACACGCCGGCCGCCTCCGCCACGTCGTCCAGGGAGACGTCCTTGGGGGCGCGGTGGGCGAAGAGGGAGAGCGCGGCCTCGAGCAGCTGGCTGCGGCGTTCCTCGACACTGAGCCGCCGGTAGGCGGGGGTGGGGGCCTGCGGGGTCATGCCCGCAGGGTAACCGTCCGCCCCGCGCGCCCGCCCGGCCGCCGGGGCCTTCCGGCCGGTCCCGCCCGCCGGGCCTTCCGGCTGCCCCGTGCCTGCTCGGCCGCCGGGGCCTTCCGGCCGGTCCCGTGCGGCCGCCGGTACCGTCCGGGCCGTGCCCGGCCGGCCCCGGCGGCCGGTGAGCTCGCGTGTTCGGGTGCCGCGTCCGCACGGCCGGGCCCGAAGGGGCCGCACGGGCGGTCCGTGCGGGCCCGGCGGCACCCGGCGGTCCGCTGCCGGGGCCAACCCACGGCACCCGGCCGTCCGGAGCGGGGCCGTTTCTCAGTCGAAGCAGTCGAGGATGTCCCTCAGGTGCGGTTCGATGGGCTCGCCCGCGTCGTCCTCGTCCCAGAACAGTTCCACCAGCGCTCCGAGCGGGTAGACACCGCCGTCCCCGTCGACCCGTCCGCTCAGGGAAGGGGTGTCCTGCTGCCCCCGGGTGCCTTCGAACAGGGCGGGAGCCGGGCCTTCGGGCGCCAGGTGACGGGGATCGAACATCCAGGAAGCGGTGCGAGTGCGCCGTACGGTCTCTCCCACGTACCAGACGGCCCCCTGGACGAGGCTGCCGGTCTTGGCCGCTCTGACCTCCACGTCCGCACTGAACCTCGCACGCATGAGCGTTTCGAGGGTGTCGAGGGACTCCTCGCTGAAGTCCCAGCTCTGCGGGCAGCCGGTCTCCTCGCGCCAGGCGTCGAAGAGCCCCGCGCGGTCGCGGAGCCAGGCCTCGAGCTGTTGCGCGGGCTGCGGTGTCGCTTCGTTTGCGGAGGACATGCCCCCACTCTAGGCACCGGGCGCGGCGGACGCCCCCGGGCCTGACCCGGCGGGGGAGGACTTGTCGACACTCTCATATCCCCTTCGAAATAGGGGGGTTGAGGTTCTAGGGTGGCGCCCGCGACGCTGTTGTCACGGGGGCACCGCGCGTCGTGAATCCCCCGCACCCCTCAACCGCCCCCACCGACCGAGGGAAAGATGCAGGAGTGAGTCACGCGACAGCACCACCCCGAAACCGGCGGCGCCGTATATGGGCGCGTCTGACCGTGGCTGCCGCGGCGGCCTGCGCGGTCACCTTGACCGGCCTTCCCGGCCTTCCCGTCACCGACGCGTCCGCCCAGATCACCGGCGGCAAGCGCTGCGACAAGAAGTGGCTGGGCAAGGAGATCGACGGCAACGGGCAGATCCCCGGCGGCTCCAGCCAGTTCTCCGAGATCCCCGCCGGCGCGGAGACCGCCTACGACTACGCCAACCCCAACGCCGCCTACGACGACCTCAAGGCCCCCACCGACGCCCAGAAGCAGAAGGCGGGGGACACCGACGCGGACGTCAAGAAGTGGGAGGCGGCGTTCAAGAAGTCCGGCGACCCCGCCGACAAGGCGATGGCCATCTACGCCCGCTACAACCGGCAGCTCTCCGGCTCCAGGCCCACCACGGACTGGGAGACCTGGCGCGATGTGAAGTACATCGGCAACCAGGTCGTCAACGCCCGCGGCAGCAAGTTCGAGGCGAAGGTCGTCAAGGACTTCAACCTGGTCGGCCCCGACTGGCTGTGCCAGGTCAAGGTCCGCGTCAAGGACCCCGCCACCGGCAAGTGGGTCGTACGCGACTTCGACGCCTACAACAAGGCCACCAAGGAGTTCGCCGAGTTCAAGTCCACGGGTGAGCACCGGCCCGACCAGCACAGGGCCGAACGCGTCATCCTGCGCGACCCCAAGTACCGCGACCACCGGCTGACGTACGTCACCGGCATGAAAACCGAGGACCCCACCAAGGAGGCCACCAGGACCCTCGACGAGGAGCTGAAGAAGGAACGCGGCACCAGCCGGACCCAGGTGCGCGTGCGTGAGCACCGTTCCATCGGGCAGGCCCGGATCGGCAAGCCGAACGTCTACACCAAGTACGACCCGATCCTGAACCCGGACCCGGACAAGGGCGGCCGGGGCCCGATCAACTCCGCCGCCCGCGCCTCCGGGCCGACGCCGAACGACGCCCGCCGCCTCCAGGAGGCCGCGAGGGAGGCGGGCACCCGAGGGGCGTTCCCCGGCGGACGCGGGCCGGGCGGCGTGGACTTCTCCACCCTGGAGCTCCAGTACGTGGGCAACCTCGCCAAGGGCAAGGGCATCGACTACAGCTTCAAGGCCGACTACATGCCCAACCCGGACGAGGAGCCGGGCTACGGCGGGCAGGCGAAGCTCCAGATGTCCTCGGACGCGGTGTTCACCTGGCTCGCCCTGTCCCCGGACCGCATGTGGGTGAACCTCAACCCCGACCAGCCCGACAAGATCATGGACGAGGCGTTCGGCGAGACCGACGCCGGCCGCGTCCTGCTGGAAGCGGACATGGAGATGAAGCGGGACTGGTCCCGTGCCCTGAACCCGAAGGAGTCCCCGGGCCGGGAGTTCATGGCCGCGGTCCCGAAGGTCGACGGCGTTCCGTGCTGGGGTCCGGGCCGCAACTGGATCGTCCCGGACCGCGCCCAGGTCCGCGAGCAGGACGGCGGCATCTACATCCTCGACGCGCCGCTGAAGGTCGACCACGCGCCGATGGACTTCACCACCCCGGTGCCCGGCGAACGCTGCGACAAGAAGCTGACCGAGGCGGAGAAGGAACAAGGCGTCCGCCTGATGAAGCAGTGGATCATCCCCGCGGTCCAGGAGAAGGTCAACAACGACCCCAAGTACGCCGACCTGCGCCGCGTCTACAAGGCCCGCGTGGCAGCGGAGTGGATCCGCCAGCAGGACGCCGAGCGGCCCACCGACTTCCGGAAGATCATCAACAGCAACGACCTCGACCGGTGGCCGCTGCGGGCCCCCAACGAGGACTGGGACAAGCGCACGGTGTGGGAGGAGATGCGCAAGTCCTTCACCGAGGGCGAGTACACGTACGAGTGGCCCTCCGGCGGCACCGTCTACACCTTCACCGTGGGGGGCGTGGACTTCTCCAAGGCGGAGAAGCGCAACATCACCCGGGCCCGCTTCGACCTTCAGCACCCGCAGCGGGACGAGACCACCAAGACCTCGGTCCGCGACGAGACCGCCTACCGGGACACCACCACCTCGTTCATGGGCGGCAACAGCGCCGGCGACCTCGGGAGCGATCCGGGACCGGCCCCGGATCCGACCGGCCCGCCGACCGGGCAGCCCACCACTCCGGCGCCGGACCCGACCGACCCACCGACCGGGCAGCCCACGACCCCGGCGCCGGACCCGACCACCTCCACCCCGGCCCCCGGCAACGCCCACAGGCCGCAGGGCCCGGACGGAGGCCTCGCCGACACCGGCTCCGACACCCCCGTCGGGCTGATCAGTGCCGTCGCCGCGGCCCTGGTCGCGGTGGGCGGCGCCCTCGCCTGGTGGATGCGACGGCGCAGGACGGCCGCCGGCTGACCCGCCGCACCGGACACGACGACGCCCGCCCGGTCGGAGGACCGGGCGGGCGTCGTCACTTCGCCCGGCGTACGCCCGGCCGGCAAGTGGACCACTTGCCGGCAGACCGCGACCGTTCCCACCGGTGACCGCCGTACCGGTGTTCCCCGAGGACGTCGGTGTGCGGCTGTGCCGCGTGGCGGTGAGCCGTTCGGGGGTGCGGCGGCCCGGTGCGGGCGCCCGCCTACGCGAGCAGCCCCGACGACCGCCAGAGCTTCCGTCCGGCCCCGCGCAGCACGCCGATGTCGTCCAGGAAGTCCGTCAGCTTCCTCGCCCCCTGCTGCATCACGTCCCGCCGGTGGGCGCTGGCCCTGACCTGGGCGACGGCCGCACGCCTGTCCAGGCCGACGTTCGTGTACACCTCGGGGTTCACGAAGGCCACGGAGAAGACCCGGGCGAACTCCCCGGAGGTGATCCGGGTGAACTCCTGCGACCACTTCGGCGCGGTCACCATCTGGCGCCGCAGCTCCTCGCGGGCGTAGCGCACGTGCCGCGCCTCCTCGACGACGTGGATCCGCGTGACGCCCCGGATCAGCGGCTGGACCCGCTCGTCCGGGAAGGTCAGCCGCTGCATCCAGTCCAGGACCTCCTCGCCGAGCAGGGTCGCGGTGAAGGAGCCGGGGGTGGTGGAGACCGTCTTGAACAGGCGGCCGAGGTTCTGGTGGACGCGGCTCACCGGGTACCAGGGGGTGCCGCCGCGGGTGATCAGCCGGGCGAACATCCTGGAGTGCCGGCACTCGTCCTCGATCTCGGTGAGCGCGTAGCGCACGTGCGCGCTCGTGGCGGCCTTGTCGTAGACGTGCCGGACCAGCAGCTGCATCAGGATCAGCTCGAACCAGATGCCCAGCGAGGCGAGCGCCGCCGCCTCGTGCCGGGAGAGCAGGATGCGCTGCTCCTCGCTCATCCGCCGCCACATCGGGGTGCCGTACAGCGACACCAGCTCCGGCGGCCAGAACCACTTGCCCTCCTCGAAGGGCGCCTCCCAGTCCAGCTCCTCGTCCGGGTCGAAGGAGTGCCTGGCGGAGGCGTCGAGCAGCCGCTGGGCCACCTGCTCCCGGTCCTTGAGCAGCCCGAGCGCGTCCCGCGGACCATCGAGCGTGTCGGTTTCCGGCAGGATCGTCATGACGGTTCCACCTCGGTGCGTCTCGGGTTACCGGCGGGTCACCCACTTATGAGACTGCCTGTCAGCAAGCTCGTCAATCCCTCGCGCGGGAGTTGTCGACGTCCGGTCCACCCGGTGGGCGCGTCAACGGCGCGCACCCCGGGTCACCTCATGGGGCGCCGGTCCGGCGTTCGCCCTGGGTACGCTGACGGTGCCGGTCAGGCTGCAGCACATGGGAGCCGGCGCTAGTCGAGCGGGCCCCGCCTACGGGTTCAGCACCGCCCGCATCACCGCCCGCGCGATCGGCGCCGCCGTCCCGCCGCCGCTGATCTCCCGCCGGTTCGCCGCCGCGTCCTCGACCACCACCGCGACCGCCACCTTCGCCTCCAGGTCCGCACCGCCCTGCGCCCAGGAGATGAACCAGGCGTACGGCGTACCGGAGTTGCCCAGCCCGTGCTGGGCGGTGCCGGTCTTGCCGCCCACGACGGCACCGGGGATCGCGGCCTTCGTGCCGGTGCCGTCCTCCACCACGCCCCGCATCAGCTCCCGCATCCGCATCGCCGTCGCCGGGTGCATGGCCCGCCGCACCGGACGCGGACCCGCCGCCGACACCGTGCCGCCGCCCGCCCGCGTGGTCCGCTCCACCAGGTACGGCTCCCGCACCTGCCCGCCGTTCGCGACGGCCGCCGCGACCATCGCCATCTGCAGGGGCGTCGCCCGGGTGTTGTACTGCCCGATCGACGACAGCGCGAGCTGCGCCCGGTCCACCGTGGTGTCGAAGGTGCTGCGCGCCACCCGGAACGGAATGTGCACGTCCGAGTCGTTGAAACCGAAGTTCTCGGCCGCCGCCCGCATCCTCGCCACCCCCGTGGTCACCCCCAGCCTGGCGAACACCGTGTTGCAGGACCAGACGAACGCCTCCCGCACCGAGGCGTCCGCGCAGCCCCTGGAGCCGTTGGTCAGCCGGGTCCTCGTCCCCGGCAGGGTGTACGGGTCGGGGGAGTCGGTCGGCTCGTCCAGGTCCCCGATCACGCCCGCGTCCAGCGCCGCCGCCGCGGTGACCACCTTGAACGTCGACCCCGGCGGATACGTCCGCTGCACCGCCCGGTTCAGCATCGGCCGGTCCGGGTCGGCGTTCAGCCGCGCCCAGGCCTCCCGCGCCGCCGCGCCGTTCCCGGACAGCAGCGCGGGGTCGTACGACGGGACCGACACCAGCGCCAGGATCCGGCCGGTCGACGGCTCCACCGCCGCCACCGCGCCCTTCCGCGAGCGCAGCCCCTCGTACGCCGCCCGCTGCGCCGCCGGATCGATCGTCGTCACCACGTGGCCGCCCGCGTTGCGGGAGCGCGTGAACTCGTTCCACAGCGGCAGCGGCGCGAGCGCCGGGGCGGCCCCGGACAGCAGCCCGTCCTCCGTGTGCTCCAGCAGCGTCGTCCCGTACGCCTGCGAGGCGAAGCCGGTCACCGGGGCGTACAGCGGCCCGTCGCGGTAGGTCCGTTCGTAGCGCAGGTGCTCCCCGGTGTCCCGTGAGCCGGTGACCGGCCGCCCGTCGACCAGGATGTCGCCGCGCGGCTGCTGGTAGCGGGCGATGGCGTCCCGGCGGTCGGCCGGGTTGTCGTCGTAGGCGCCGGCCCGCAGGACCTGGACGCGGGCGGCGTTCACCAGCAGCGCCACCAGCAGCAGGGCGCAGAAGAGCGCGGCGTGCCGGATGTGCCGGGTCACCGGAGCGCACCCCCGCCGCCGTGCCGGACGCCCCGGTCCACCGGGCGGCACTCTCCGTCGTCCTGCCGGACGTCCCGGTCCACCGGGCGGCACTCCCCGTCGTCCTGCCGGACGCCCCGGTCCACCGGGCGGCACCCCCCGTCGTCCTGCCGCCGCGCGGAGTCGCTCAGCCGGACCAGCAGCGCCACGATCGCCCAGTTGGTCACCACCGACGAGCCGCCCTGCGCCAGGAACGGCATCGCCATCCCGGTCAGCGGGATCAGCCCGGTCACCCCGCCCGCGATCACGAACACCTGGAGCGCCACGAGCGAGGCGAGGCCCACCGCGAGCAGTTGTCCGAAGGGGTCGCGCAGGGTCAGCCCCGCCCGGTAGCCGCGCTCCACCAGCAGCCCGTAGAGCAGGAAGATCGCGGACAGCCCGGCCAGGCCCAGCTCCTCGCCGGCCGTCGCCAGGATGAAGTCGGACTTGACCGCGAAGCCGATGAGCACCGAGTGCCCGAGCCCGAGCCCGGTGCCGAGCGTCCCGCCCTCCGCGAAGGCGAACAGGGACTGGGCGAGCTGGTTCGGGCCCTCGCCCGCCTCGATGGAGGCGAACGGATGCAGCCAGGTCTCGATCCTGTGGTGCACGTGCGGCTCCAGCCGGCCCACCGCCACCGCCCCCAGCGAGGCCAGCAGCAACCCCACCGCGATCCAGCCCGTGCGGCCGGTGGCGACGTACAGCAGGACCACGAACAGACCGAAGAAGAGCAGCGAGGTGCCGAGGTCCCGCTCCAGCACCAGCACGCCCACACTGACCAGCCAGACGGCGACGATCGGGCCGAGCACCCGCCCGGTGGGCAGCCGCAGCCGGCGGAAGCGGCGGCCGGCGTAGGTGAGGGCGCCCCGGTTCGCGGCGAGGTACGCGGCGAAGAAGACCGCCAGCAGCACCTTCGCGAACTCTCCGGGCTGGATGGAGAACCCGGCGACCCGGATCCAGATCCGGGCCCCGTTCACCGCCGGGAAGAGGATCGGGACCGTCAGCAGGACCAGCGCGGTGGTGACACAGACGTAGGTGTAGTCCTGGAGCACCCGGTGGTCGCGCAGCACCAGGACGACCATGGTGAACAGCGCCACGCCCAGCGTCGACCAGACCAGCTGGGTCGGGGCCGCCGGATCGCCCGGCGTCTCCAGGTCGAGCCGGTAGATCAGCACCAGGCCGACGCCGTTGAGCAGCACCCCGATGGGCAGCAGCACCGGGTCGGCGTGCGGGGCGCGCCGGCGCACCGCCAGATGGGCGGCCAGCGCGAGCACACCGAGCCCGGCGCCGTAACCGGCGGCGCCGGGCGGGACGGTGCCGTTCCTGGCGAGGCCGACGGCGCAGTAGCCGTACACCGACAGCAGGACGGCCAGGACGATCAGGGCGAGTTCGACGCCGCGGCGCCGGGGGAGGTCCGGGACGGTGGGCGTGGGCGGATCGGCCGTCGCCAGGGTGATACCGGCCTTGCTCATGTCCGGAACTTACCCAAAGAGGGGGCTTCGCGTGCTTTGCTCATCAGCACCAGCGTGGCGCGGGTCCGATGTTGTCGATGTGGGCGGCCGGGCCCCACGCCCAGGTGCCGTCCGTGAGGAGGTACCAGAGCGGGTTGCCGTCCACCTTGTCGCCCGGGACCTTGCAGAAGATCGAGACGACGTCGCCCCTGTGGGCGTACCGGATGATCTGCGAACCCCGGTTCGGGGCGCTGCGCAGGGCCAGGGACGGCGCCGTGACGACACCCTTGTACTGGCCCTGGTTGCCGTGGTTGCCGCCGGCCGGGTTGACGAAGCCGCCGTTGCCGGCCTGCTGGTTTCCGTTGTTGCCCGGCTGGTTTCCGTTGCCGCCCTGCTGGCCGGCGTTGCCCTGTTGGTTTCCGTTGCCGCCCTGCTGGTTGGCGTTGCCGTTTCCGTTGCCGCCCTGCTGGTTGCCGTTTCCGTTCTGCTGGTTGCCGCCGCCCTGCTGGCCGGCGTTTCCGTTTCCGTTCTGCTGGTAGTTGCCACCCTGCTGGTTGGCGTTTCCGTTACCGCCCTGCTGGTAGCCGCCGCCTTGCTGGTTGCCGTTTCCGTTGCCGCCTTGCTGGTTTCCGTTGCCGTTCTGCTGGTTGCCGCCGCCCTGCTGGCCGACGTTTCCGTTGCCGCCCTGCTGGTAGCCGCCGCCTTGCTGGTAGCCGTTACCGCCCTGCTGGTAGCCGCCGTTCTGCTGGTTGCCGTTGCCGTTGCCGTTGCCGTTGCCGCCCTGCTGGCTCCAGTTCCCCTGGACGCCGCCCTGGTTCGGGTCGTCGGCGGCTACGGCGGGGGCGACGGCGGCCGCGGCCATGAGGGCCCCGGCGGCGAGAGCTATGGGCAGACGGCGGGTGAGCGGGGGGCGCAGGGACATGACAGTACCTCCACATGCGGATGAACGGGTCGAAGGAGACTTATCGCCACACTAGGAGCGCCCCTGCGCACCCGCCCGCCCTGCTGCGCCATCGGGACGGCGCCATCCGCCCCGCCTACTCCGTCAGCTCCTCCAGCAGCCGTGCCGTGGGCAGCCCGGCGCGGAGGTAGTCGACGAACAGGTCGTTGTGCAGGGCCCAGGACGAGCGGCGGGAGCGGATCAGCCGGATCGCCGCCTCGGCGGTCCTGCCCTGCCGCACCAGCGCGTGCGCGACCACCAGGCCCGAGCGGTTGTACCCGTGGTAACAGCGCACGAGGACCGTACGGCCGCCGTCCAGCGCCTCGCACGCCGCCTCGGCCAGCCGGATCACGCCCGCGAGCTGCGTCCCGTCCAGCGGCCCGTCGGGGATCGGCCACACCTGGTGCTCGACCCCGGGATCCGGCCCGTGCCCGGGCAGCCGCAGCAGCGTCTGCACAAGATCGAACTGCCGGTTCACCACGGCGAACTCCAGCCGGCCGGAAAGACCCCGGAACTCGTGCCCGCCCATCCACAGGCCGGGCACGATCTCGTTCCACGGACTGTCCGGAGCCGGTACGTCGGGTTGCTTCCCGCGGGTACGCAACGGCGCCTCCCCACCCTCACCGCCCAACTCCTCTCAAGGTAACCGGCTTCTTGCCCTGGAGCACCCCGCCTGTTCCCATGGACGTGGGGTGAGAGTGCATGGACGGACTGCGCGTCATACCGACCTGGCGGCACGGCCGGGAAAGGCTCTACGTCTGCCTCCCCGACGGCAGGAACCTCGCCTGGTACGACCGTGAGGCGGCCAGGGTGAACCTGCTCGGCGAGGAGCACGAGGAGGACGTGCTCACCGCACTGGGCCCCTTCCTCACCGGCCCGGTCTCGGTCGGCCCGCCCCCGGTCCCCACCCCCGCCGAGCTGGCACGTCTCACCCTGCACCCCGACGACGACCTCGCGCCGAACCGCCCCGGCGAGGCCCTGCTGATCGACCTCGACCGCGACCCCGGCCCGCCCCGCCGTCTCCGCCCCGACCCGCGTCGCAGGGCGCTCACCGCGGAGCAGGCGGTGGGCGAGGCCCTGGACCGCATGGACGGCGCCGGCTGGCACACCCTGCACTCGATTCCGCTGCCCGGCGGCGACCGCGTCCACCACCTGCTGATCGGCCCCGGCGGTCTGTACGCCGTCCACGCCCTGTACGCCCACAGGCAGCGGGTGACGATCGCCGACCCCCTGGTCGGCCTGGGCCGCCATGAACCGCGCCCCCTGCTGCGCCGGGTCCGGGCCGACGCCGACCGCGCCTCCCACGCCCTGACCGCCGAGGTCCGTCCGGTGCTCGTCCTGGTCGGCGCGTCGGCCGTGACGGTCCCGGCCCCGCCCCGCGAGGTGCGCGTCCTGACGGACGCCGACCTGGAGAACCTGACCCGCACGGGCGGAGTCCTGAAACCGGCCGACATCGAGGCCCTGCACGCGATGGCCCGGGACCGGAACACCTGGGCCCGGCTGTGACCGGCCGGGGCGACGGGGACGGCTTCCCGTGAGCGTCACGAAGCGATCGGACCCGGCCCCGCGGGCGTCACGGGACGCACTGGTGCGCACCGGGGTGAGCTGAGGGCGCGGACTCCGGGCAGCCCGGTGCGCCACCTCCCCCGGACGGCCGAGCGTGAGCCGTCACCCCCGTCTCGGTGACGAGCATCATAGGATGGAAATCTCGCGCAAAATGTGACAAATGCCCCGACTGTGACCGGTGGGCGACCGGAAAGGTGCCGCACATGAGATCCATCTGGAACGGCGTGATCTCGTTCGGCCTGGTCAGAGTCCCGATCAAGCTCGTGAACGCCACCGAGAGCCACGCGGTCCCCTTTCGTGAGATCCACACGGAGGACGGCGGCCGGATCCGCCACCGCAAGTTCTGCGAGCTGGAGGACCGCGAGGTCACCGCTCAGGAGATCAGCAGGGGCTACGAGGAGGCGGACGGCACGATCATCCCGATCACCGACGAGGACCTGGCCCACCTGCCGATCCCCACCGCCAGGACGATCGAGATCGTCACCTTCGTACCCGAGGAGCGGATCGATCCGCTCCAGCTGGGCGCCGCGTACTACCTGGCGGCGGGCAGGGCGCCGGCCGCCAGACCGTACACGCTCCTGCGGGAGACCCTGAAGCGCGGCAACCGGGTGGCCATCGTGAAGTTCGCGCTGCGGGGCAGGGAGCGCCTGGGCATGCTCCGCGTGGTCGGCGAGGCGATCGCCCTGCACGGTCTGCTCTGGCCGGACGAGGTCCGCGGTCCCGAGGGGATCGCCCCCGACGCGGACGTCACCCTCCACGACAAGGAGCTGAGCCTCGCGGACGCCCTGAGGGACGCCCTCGGCGAGGTCGGCCTGGAGGGCCTGCGCGACGAGTACCGCGAGGCGGTGGAGGAGGTCGTCGCCGCCAAGATCTCCGGCGAGGCCCTGCCCGAGGCGCCCGAACCGGAGCGCGGCGTCGAGGTCCTGGACCTGACGACGGCCCTGGAACGGAGCGTCCGCGCGGTCCGCGGTGAGCCGGAGGGGGCCGGGACCGAACGGCTGCCGCGGCGCAGGACGACCCGCTCGTCCCCCAAGGGGACCGACGGCGGGAAGTCCACGTCGACGGCGGAGAAGAAGACGGCGTCCTCCGCGCGGAAGCCGGCGCCGAAGACGGACCGGGCCGAGAAGAGGGCGACAGCGAAGGAGACGGCCAAGAGCGCGGCCGGGAGGACGTCCCCGAAGAAGACCCCGGAGAAGAAGGCGGCCTCCCGCAAACACTCGGCCTGACCCGCCGCGAAGGCCGCCCGCACGACGGCGCCACGAGGCGGCGTACGGGACGGCCCGCGGGGGACGAGACGGAACAGCCCCGGCACCGGCCGCCCGTCCGCGTCGACGCAGCGGGACCGGACGCACCGTCGTACAGGGAAGCCGACGTCCTTCCGCGGAATCCGCCACCACCGCGCGCACGCCCGCACCGGCGTGCGCCGCGCCGACTCCCCGGCACCTCCGGCGTCTTCGGCGTCTTCGGCGAGCAGCCGCGCGGAGAGGGGAGCGCGCCACGTCCGTGACGGCGGGCCGATGGATCCCGGCACCCGTGTTCGACGTCTTCCTCCAGGGTTGTGCTTCGATGTGCGCGACCTGCGGAACCTGTACGCATGGCGGGGACGGCCGGGTTGCACGGGACATCCGAGACACCGGTGGAGGGCATGACCGAGGAAGAGTTCGACGCTTTCTACGCGGCCGCGTTCCCCCGCCTGACCGGGCAGTTGTACGCCTTCACCGGGGACCTCGGCGAGGCCCAGGACGTGGTGCAGGAGGCGTTCGTACGGGCCTGGGACCGGCGTCGGAAGCTGCTCGCCGACGAGGCGCCCGAGGCATGGGTGCGCACCGTCGCCATGCGCCTCGCGGTGAGCCGCTGGCGCCGGGCGAGACGCTGGCTGGAACTGGTGCGGCACACCCCGCCGCAGGAGACGACCCCCGGTCCGGGCCCCGACCGCACCGCCCTGGTCACGGCACTGCGCGAACTGCCGGAACACCAGCGCATGGCGATCGTCCTGCATCACCTGTGCGACCTCAGTGTCGAACAGGTAGCCTCCGAGACCGGCGCGCCCGTGGGCACGGTCAAGGCCAGGCTGTCCCGCGGACGGGCGGCACTGGCCAGACACCTGGCGGTGGACGAGGCCGAGGAGCCGGCCTGGAGGGAGGACGGCCGTGTCGGATGAACTCGCCGATGCCCTGCGCGAGTTGGCCGCACAGCACGAGACCCCGCCACGCGTCGGCGCCGCGGAGGTCCGCGACCGCGCCGGGCGCCGCTCCCGCCGCCGCAGGGCGACCGCCGTACTCGGCACGGCGGCCACGGCGGCCTGTGTGCTGACGGCCGTCGCGTTCGCCCTGCGCACCGGGGAACCCGGCCGGGACGACCGGACCCCGGCCGCGGCGTCGGACGCCCTCACCCCCACCCCGGCCCCGGGCACGGCGACCCTGGCCCCCGCCCCCACCGGCGTCCTGGACCTGGGCCGTCACACCCTCACGGTCGGCGGGCGCGTCATGCGCGTCGACGCGCACTCCCTGCGCCGGTTCCCGCCCGGCAGCCGGCTGACGGTGGTCGCCAAGGCCGACACCGAGCTGCTGCGGCTCGGGAGCCGCACCGGCTCCGGCACCGAGATCAAGGTCCCGTACCTGGTGGAGTTGCGCACCTCGGACCGGCGACCGGTCTACGCGGGCGCCCTCGCCTTCGACGCCAAGGCGCTCGCCGCCCTCTCCGCCGGGACGCGCTGGCTGGGCATGAGCCCCGCGGACGCGAAGTGGTTCCACACCCGGGCGCGGGCGGGCGACCGCATCGAGATCACGTCGGCGGTCACCCCGGGTACGGCGGGCACGGCGGGTACGGCGGGCACGGCGGGGACGGCCACCGCGCCGACGGTGGCGGAGACGGCGGCGACCCCGGGGACCGCGGACCGCACCGGCACACCGGGAACCGCGGACCGCGTCGGGACCCCGCGGACCGCAAACCGCGCCGCGACCCCGGGAGCCGGGGGAGACACGGGAGACACGGGAGACACGGGAGACTGACCTCCGCCCACCGGCCCCCTCCTCACCCACCACCGGCCTCCCTCTCCTCACCCACCTGGGATTTCCCCCTCCGGCGACCCATCCACGGCCCCCGCAGAATCGGATTACGCCCAGAGACGTCCCGACCGCGGAGGGCCCCACGTGAAAGAAGCAGTCCATATCGGCAGAAACCCTTCGTGGGAGCCGGATCTCCAGGAACTGGTGGGTCGCGTCGCCCTCGGCGACGAGGAGGCGTTCGCCTCGGTCTACGACCGGGTGGTGAGCCCGGTCCTCGGAGTCGTCCGCTCCGTACTGCGGGATCAGGCCCAGTCCGAGGAGGTGGCCCAGGAGGTCCTGGTCGAGGTGTGGCGCACGTCCCCCGCGTACCGCCCCGACCGCGGCACCGCCATCAACTGGATCCTCACCCTGGCCCACCGCCGCGCCGTGGACCGGGTGCGGTCCGTCCAGGCCGCGGCGGCCCGCGACCACAAGGCCGCCTCCCTGGCCCGGATGCCCGAGTACGACGAGGTCGTCGAACAGGTCGAGGCCCGCATCGAGCGCGAGCAGGTGCGCCGCTGCCTGCGCACCCTCACCGAGATCCAGCACCAGGCCGTCACCCTGGCCTACTACCGCGGCCTGACCTACCGCCAGGTGGCGGAGGCGCTGACGCTTCCGCTGGGCACGGTCAAGACCCGGCTGCGCGACGGCCTCATCCGGCTCCGCGACTGCCTGGGGGTGACCGCGTGACCACCGCCGACCTGCACCGGATGACCGGCGCCTACGCCCTGCACGCCCTGCCCGACGACGAACGCGAGAGCTTCGAACGCCACCTCGCCGACTGCGAGCCGTGCGCCCAGGAGACCGCCGAACTCGCCGCCACCGCCGCCCGCCTGGGCCTCGCCCTCTCCGCGCCGCCCCGTCCCGCGATGCGGGACCAGGTGCTGCGCCGCATCACCACCGTCCGGCAGCAGCCGCCCGGCCCGCCGGCCGCTCCCCGCCCGGGCCGTACGGCCATGCGGGCGCACCGGCTGTCCCGCTGGGCGCTGGCCGCCTGTCTGGCGGCGGCCGCCGCGTTCGGCGGCACGGCCGTCTGGCAGTACGAACGCGCCGAGGACGCCCGCGAACAGGCCCGCCGCGCCGAACGGGGCACGGAGGAGATCGCCGCCGTACTGGCCGCCCCGGACGCCACGACCCGGGCGGCCGCCCTGGGCGACGGCGCCACCGGCACCGTCGTCGTCTCCCGGGACCGGGACCGGGCGGTGTTCGTCGCCTCCGGGATGGCGAGCCCGTCCGGCGGCAAGGTCTACCAGCTCTGGTTCGACGACGGCGGCACCATGCGGTCCGCGGGCCTGATGGACCCCGGCCGCGCCGACCAGGCGGTCCTGATGAAGGGCGCCGTCGACGGCGCGTCCGCCCTGGGCATCACCGTCGAACCCGAGGGCGGCTCCCGCCGGCCGACCTCCGCCCCGATCGCCCTGATGGAACTCCCCACCTGAATCCGTTGCCGGAACGCCCGCGGATGGGTCCGGATCGCCCGGAAAAAAAGATTCACCGAATCGGGTGAGCGACCAATCCGCCGGCCTTTCCGGACCGGATTCCCCACGTGACCGACGACGAGAAGAGAACGCGACACCTCCTGGGTGCGCTGAGCGGAGTACTGGCCGGATTCTCCGCGCTCGCCGTCGCCGAACCGGTGGCGGCCCTGCTGCGCCCGCAGGCCGGCCCGGTCCTGGTGGTCGGGGGTGCGGCGATCGACCGCACGCCCGCCGCCGTCAAGGACTGGGCGATCCGGCAATTCGGCACCGACGACAAATTGGTGCTGCAACTCGGAATCCTCTCCGTACTGACCCTGTTCGCCCTCGCGCTGGGAATTCTGGCACTGCGGTTCCGGCGTTCCGGTGCGGCGGGAGTCCTGCTTTTCGGAGCGATCGGCGCAGCCGCGGCCGTGAGCCGCCCGGACTCGGCCGGCCCCGTCGACGCACTGCCGTCGCTCGTGGGAGCGGTGGCCGGAGCGGCCGTCCTGTTCCTCCTCGTCGGCCGACTCCGGGGCCCCGGTGCGGACGACGGGTCCCGGCCGGGGGACTGGGACCGGCGGGGCTTCCTGCTCGCGGCCACCGCCGCTGCCGCCGCCTCCGCCGGGGCCGGCGCCCTGGGCCGCGTGCTCCGGGGCGCCGGCCGCCGGGACGCGGCCGCCTCACGCGACGGCATCGTGCTCCCGGCCCCCGCCTCACCCGCCCCCGCGGTCCCACGGGGCGCCCGGCTCCGCATCCCCGGCATCAGCCCGTTCACCACCCCGAACGGCGACTTCTACCGCGTCGACACCGCGCTGACCGTCCCCCGGGTGGACGCCACCGCCTGGCGGCTGCGCATCCACGGCAAGGGCGTCACCCGTCCGGCCACCCTCTCCTTCGACGACCTGCTCCGCCGCGCCCTGGTCGAGCGCGACATCACGCTCACCTGCGTCTCCAACGAGGTCGGCGGCCCTTACGTGGGCAACGCCCGCTGGATCGGCGTACGCCTGTCCGACCTGCTCGCCGAGTGCGGGGTGGCACCGCCCTCCCGGGGCGGCCCGGCCGACCAGCTGGTGGCCCGCTCGGTGGACGGCATGACGATCGGCAGCCCGGTCGAGGACCTCATGGACGGCCGTGACGCCCTGCTCGCCCTCGGCATGAACGGCCGCCCCCTCCCCTTCGACCACGGCTTCCCGGTCCGCATGGTGGTGCCCGGCCTGTACGGCTACGTCTCCGCCTGCAAGTGGATCGAGGACATCGAACTCACCACGTTCGACGCCTACGACGCCTACTGGGTCAAGCGCGACTGGGCCCGCCGGGCACCGGTCAAGACCCAGTCCCGGATCGACACCCCGAAGCCCTTCGCCCGCCCGAAGGCCGGCCCGGTCATGGTCGCCGGGGTGGCCTGGGCGCAGCACCGCGGCATCGACCGGGTCGAGGTCCGCGTCGACGACGGCCCCTGGCGGGAGGCCCGGCTGGCGGCCGAGGACTCGCGCGACACCTGGCGCCAGTGGTCCTACGCCTGGCAGGCCCCCAAGGGCACCCACACCCTCACGGTCCGCGCCACCGACCGCACCGGCGAGACCCAGACCGAACGCCGCACCCGCACGGTCCCCGACGGCGCGAGCGGATGGCACTCGGTCGTGGTGACCGTCGAGTGACCCCCTGAGCTCTCTGCCCCCCTTTGAAATCAGCAGTTCCCACCACAGGAGAAACAGAAATGAACCCCCGTATCCGCCGCATCGCCCTCACCCTCACCGCGGCCGTCACCCTGCCCCTCGCCCTGAGCGCCTGCTCCGACGACGGCGGCGACTCGGCCGCGTCGGACTCCTCCGGCAAGGCGACGGCGTCCGCGCCGGCCTCGAAGCCCGCGTCCGGCGAGGGCATGGGCGGCGCCACCCCGGCGGACGCGCCGTTCGGCCCGGCCTGCGCCTCGGTGCCCGAGGACGGCGCCGGTTCCTTCGACGGCATGGCCCAGGACCCGGTGGCCACCGCCGCGTCCAACAACCCGGCCCTGTCCACCCTGGTGACCGCGGTGAAGAAGGCCGGCCTGGTCGACACCCTCAACAACGCCGAGGACATCACGGTGTTCGCCCCCACCAACGACGCCTTCGCGAAGATCCCGAAGGACACCCTGGACAAGGTGCTGGCCGACAAGGAGCAGCTCACGAACATCCTCACCTACCACGTGGTCGGCCAGCGGCTCGCCCCCGAGGACCTGGAGAACGGCTCCTACGAAACCCTGCAGAAGACCAAGCTGACGACGTCCGGCGCGGACGAGGACTACACCGTCAACGACTCCGCGAAGGTGGTCTGCGGCAACGTCAAGACCGCCAACGCCAACGTCCACATCATCGACACGGTCCTGATGCCCGCCTCCTGACACCCCACCACACCCGTCCCGGACGCCACGCGACAAGGCGCTCGGGGCGGGCTTCCGCACCGGACAGGACGATCCCCGGCGTCAGACCTTGATGACGGTGGCGCGCGCTCCGCAGAACGCGGTGATGTCCTCCGGGTCCGAGGTGAGCACGGTGACGGGCCCGGGAGCGGCCAGGGCGGTCGCGCTGAGCATCGCGTCGATGGCGTACTTGTGGCCGTGCAGTCCGGTGTCGGCGAGCAGGGCGGCGGCGTGGCGGGCGATCGGCTCGGTGACGGGTTCGACGACGAGGCGGGAAAGGGTCCATTCCAGGGCCGGGCGGTTGATGCGAGGGTGAACGACCTCCACGAGCGTCGCCGTGGACGTGATCACCCGCAGGTCGTCGGCACGGGCGAGGGCGAGCCAGGCGGTGACCGCGCGGTCGCGGAGTACGGCCTTGGCGAGCCCTTCGCTGTCCAGCACCAGCGTGCCGCCCGGGACGGCGGGGGAGCGGCTCACGCGGCGTTCGCTCCGCCCGGCGTCTGCTGCTGCCGGGCCTGGTGGAGTTGATCGCGCAGGGCCAGGATCTCGTCCTCGGTGACGGGCCCGTGCTCGGCTTCGGCGACGGCGATGAGTTCGTTCAGATTGTCGCGTTCGATCTGGCGGGTGACAGCGGCGGCGACATAGGCGGACAGCCCCGACGGACCACTGCGGGCCTTGGCCGCTTCGGCGATGTCACGCGGCATGGTGATCGAATACTTACCGGTAGGCTCACTCATGCTACTCATCCTACCTCTGACCCTACCGGCTGGGTCGGGATGCCGGTTCCTCGGGAATCCCTTCATGAACTCGGTCATCACCAGGATCGAGAGGCTCCACGCTGCCATCGGCACGATCGTGCCGACCAGTGAGCCGACCGGCCTGATGTGCAGCACCGGCAGATCCGCCGGCAGCACGAGCGGGTGGGCGCGAGTCACGGGACGCCCACGTACGGCACCATGTGCCGTATGGCCGACAACCGGATCGTGAACACCCACCAGTCCGAGGCGTGGAACGGCTACGAAGGCCGGCACTGGGCCGACCACCAGTCGCGCTACGACGCCCTCAACGACCCCACCAACGCCCCACTCCTGTCCGCCGCCCGCATCCGGGAGACGGACAGCGTCCTGGACATCGGCTGCGGCAACGGACACCTGACCCGGCTGGCCGCCCGCACCGCGGACCACGCCGTGGGCGTCGACCTGTCGGCCCCCATGCTGGAGCGCGCCCGCGCGAGCGCCGCCGCGCAGCACCTCACCAACGTCACCCACCTCCGGGCCGACGCCCAGGTGCACCCGTTCGAGCCCGCGACCTTCGACGTCGCCCTGAGCCGCTTCGGGATCATGTTCTTCGCCGACCCGGTCGCCGCGTTCGCGAACATCGGACGCGCCCTGCGCCCCGGCGGACGCCTGGCCTTCGTCTGCCCGCAGTCCGTCGACCGCATGGACCAGTCGGTGATCTTCGCGGCGGTGGCCGAGCACGTGACCCTGCCCGACTTCTCCCAGAAGACGGAAACCGGCCCCGCCGCCTTCGCGGACCCGGAACGCACCACACGCGTCCTGGGAGGAGCCGGGTTCGAAGCGATCGAGGTCGAACCACTCGAAGTGCCGCAGATGTGGGGCACGGACGCGACCGACGCCGCCACCTTCCTCTTCGGCTGGGGCCCGATGCGCCACTGGCTGCGCGACGCCGCCCCCGAGGCCGTCGACCGCGCCCGCCGGGCCGCCACCGACGCCTTCCGCGCCTACGAGACGGAGGACGGCGTACGCCTCACGGCCCGCCACTGGCTGGTGACCGCGACCTGGCCGGGACCCGCGTGACCCACCGGACCGCGGACCCCCGCTCCGCCCGGCGCCCGGTCAAGCGGGCGGTGACCAGGCTCCCGGGCCGCACTTCTGCGACACCGCCCGGTCACCTCCGGTGCCGCCCGGCCGGGCGCAGAGGGCGTTCCCCCTGCTGAGGCCTGGCCTCCCGGGCGGCCCGGGGCACGCCGGACCGCCGTCACGAACGGCGACCGGCCGCCTTGGGCCGCACCGCACCCGCATGCGGGAACGATTCCGGACCGTCCTCCGGGTGGAGATACTCGTGGTCCCCGAAGTCCGGGGCGCGGAAGGGCTGCGTCGCCGGAGGCGGAGCCACTGCGGAAGCAGGGCGAGGGGCTCCTTCCGGAGCGGAGAACTGCGAGGTCAGGTCGATGAGAGGCTCCCATTCATGACGAGCCCCTGGGGACCCGACGTACTGTGACAGGACACAGCGGTCCTACAGCTTGGTCATCTTGGAGTACGGGCTCAGGATCCGCCGTTCCGCCGAGCCGAAATCCACGACCGCGGCGATCCCCTCCTCGACACCGGTGACCCGGCCGAGGCCGTACATGTCGTGCGTGACCTGGTCGCCCACGGCGAACTGCTTGGGAGGCAGCGCGACCGGGGCCTTGAAGGGGCTGGTGGGCAGATGGCGTTTGGGCGCAGCAGATTTAGTCATTGCCCCCAGTATGCGCCCATCACGGGCCCAGGGAGTCGGAGATGCCCGGGGAGATCGGCGGATCACGACCCCGCCGGGGCCCCTCTCCTCCGGGGGCCGCCGACCGCCCGGGCCTCTGACCTGCGCCGGGACGGCTGCGCGGATCAGCGCGCCCAGTCGTGTCGGAGATGCCTCGCAGAGTGCTTTCCGTCGTCTACGTGACGTCCGTGATCGGGTGAGGGAGTCCGCGCACCGAAGAGTGCTCCTACTGCGTCGCGTCGCAGCTCTCGCAGCGGCTCACGGCCACCCGCTCGGTGTTGCCCCGGGTGGCGCGGAGCGGGCTGGAGGGAGCGAGACGACGCCATGCTCCGGGTGAGGGGGTGAGCACCCAGCCGTAGCGGGGCGGCCGGATGTCGGCCGGGACGATGTGCGTGCAGCCCGGAAGGTGGGCCTTGCCGCTGGCGTGGACGATGATCGAGGCCGCCGGCCAGCCGTCCCATTCGCCGGTGGTGGGCGCGCTGCCGTGAGGTGCACGCGGAGAGCAGTCGGCGCAGTTGTGCATTTCATGGCGTTCGCAGTACCGCATCACCCTCACCCCGTCAGGTCTCGAGCTGTCGCTCGGTGGACGGTCCGCGGATACCGGAAGCCGCCCCCTTGGGGAAGTCAATCAATAATGATTGCCGTCTGCCATGTCGCATGGATTGTCATACTGTCCGACTAGCCTTCGGCGTATGGGACTTGGCGACATCAGGTACGAGGACGTCATCGCGGCGACCGAAGAGTTCCGCCGCCTGGGCCGGGACAACTTCCTCCGGACGTACGGCTTCAAGCGAGCCAGGTCGTACGAGATGGTCCTGGACGGTCTTCGCTACGACTCGAAGGCCATCGTCGGTGTCGCCCACGGGCATGCCACAGGCGACTTCCTGAGCGCGGGGGACTTCAGCGGCGGTGCGGCCACGGTGGCACGATGCCTGCACGAACTCGGCTTCGTGGTGGAGACCGGGGAGACGTCCCTCGACCGTTCCGCCCTGCTGGAGCGCCTCCGGAAACTCAAGGTCTCCCGCGGCCCCGGGAACCCGGCCCCCAGCCGACACCAGCCGTTGAGCCTCCTGTGGGCGATGTCCCGCGAAGCCGACGAGCGGCCCCGCATGACCCCGTGGCCACAGTTCCGGGACGAAGTCGGCCCGCTCCTGGTCGAGTTCGGCCTCCCCAACGCGAAGGCCACTCCGGAGTATCCGTTCTGGCACCTCCGGGGCAGCGGACTGTGGGAGGTCCAGGGCATACCGGCCGAGCCGGCCAAGGAGATGCCGAAGACGAGCATCCTCGACGCGCACCACCCGCAGGCCGGCTTCAAGGAAGAGGCCGCTGCTCTCCTCCGGGACCCGGTGACCCGCCTCGACGCCATCACCACGATCTGCGAGACGTATCTCCAGGACGTCGACCGCCAGGCCCTCTTCGAACGCATAGGCCTGGACGGATACACCACGGCCGGCAGCCTGCCGAACCCGTCGGAGGACGAGAGCAGCGGCGCCGACATGGACGACGAGCACGGGCGGACGATCGGCCCCGCACCGCGCCGTGACGCGACCCGCTCCGTCATCGTCCGCGACGAAGCCCTGGCCAGGAAGGTCAAGGAACTCGAGGGCGACCGGTGCCAGATCTGCGACACGGCGCTCCGCTACCTGAACCGCCCGTACAGCCAGGCCGCGCACATCAGAGGCCTGGGCAGGCCCCACCACGGCCCCGACGAACTGCAGAACCTCCTGTGCCTGTGCGCCAACTGCCACGTCCTCTTCGACGGCTTGGAGATCTACGTCGACCCCGACGGCCTGGTCAGGGGCACGAGAGACGGCAGGGAACCCCGCCCTCTCCGCCGTGACCCCGGACATCCGATGGACGAGGCGCACATCGCCTATCACCGCGATCTGTGCCACCTCAATGCGCGCAAGCCTGCCGTCGGCTGACTTGCCCCAGGGCCGGGATCGGGCAGCCGACCGAGGTCGCCGAACGCACGAAAACCGTGTCACTTGGTGACGGCGCGCTACGGGCCCTACAGCAGATGATCGGCCTTACCGGCCTTGATGTCGCTGATGAGAGTGCGCAGGGCCTCGATGGAGTCGGCGAGAGGGCTCTCCTCCTGACCGGCAACAGCTATGTACCCGTTGCCGTCGGCATCGGTACCGAGCCGGAAGCAGGAGCTGCCCTCGCCGCAGAACGGGGCTTCCCAGGTGATGACAGCCATGTGGCCACTCCTCATAGTTGGTGAGCGATCTCGCGGATGAAGTCGCGGGACCGCTCCGGGGACAGCGCCAGACTTTCCAACAAGTCGAGTTGGGCGCGGTATTTCGCGAGTTGGCCGTCGCTGTGGAGGAAGTCCGGTCCATGAGAGTTGTCGATCTGCACGGTGTCGAGCTGCCGCACAGGCCCCTCGGCGTAGACGACCGTCTGTCCCGCTCCCGGGAAGGCGCCGTGGTCGAAGGGAAGCACGAGCACGGTGACGTTGTCCCACTCGGAGACTTCCAGCAGGTACTTCAACTGCCCCCGGGCAACGTCCCGTCCCCCGAACTGCATCCGAAGCGCCGCTTCGTGGATCACGGCCACGTACGGAACCGGATCGTCGCGGGTGATCACACTCTGGCGCTCCGAACGGTGGGCCAGACGGAGAGCGACCTCATGCTCGGGAAGTTGCGGGACGACGGCGCGGAAGATGGCCATGGCGTGCTCCGACGTCTGGAGCAGCCCCGGCACGTGCACGGTGTTCGCGCCCCGCAGACGTACCGCACAGGCCTCGGTTTCGGAGATGTCCAGTAAGCCCTGGGGCAAGCTGCCCCGGTAGCGTTCCCACCATCCTGCCCGGCTCGGCTCAGCCATCTCGACGAGGGCATCGACGTATGTCTCGTCGGTGCAGTCGCAGTTGCAGGCCAGCGTGCGCAGCCGTTCGGCGCTGATGCCGCGCAGTCCGGACTCCATGTTGGAAATCCGGCTCCGGTCGACGCCGAGAAGCCCTGCGGCGTACTCCGCGGACATGCCGGCTGTGGTGCGCATCCTGCGCAATTCACTACCCAGACGCTTCTGACGTTGAGTGAGGATCGTCCTCGGAGGCATGACGTTCCTTCCGTACGGTGCGGTGTCCGCATCAGTCCTATAAGCACAAGTTCACCGCATCGAGGCCATTATTTCGGACCACATGGCAAATGTGGCCCCTCCTGTTCTACTGTCAGTATCGCGCAAGTTACACAACGCGATGCCGGAAGTGCACCGCGCGAGCATGCCCGCCTGCCCTGGGGCGGGTGCGCCCGCGACCAGGGCGGTAGGCCACCGGCGACCTCAAACCCCTTGTATCGCAATGGAGTTCGCCATGCCCGAGATCCCCCTGGTACCCGTCCACTGGCACTTCCCCGCCCACCCCGCCTCCGTACGGAGGGCCCGTCGCGCCGTCGCCGAATCGCTGCCGCACGTCCTTCGCCCGCACCTGGGCGACGACCTGGGCCTGCTGACCTCCGAGCTGGTCACTAACGCCATCCGCCACGGGACCTGCCGGGAGGACGAGGACCTCATCGAACTCGTCCTGTGGCCGGCTGACGGACACTACTGGCTCGCCGTCTCCGACCCCGGCACCGGCAAGCCCGTACTGGCCCACCCGGACACGGACGCCGAGAACGGCCGGGGCCTGCTCCTCGTCGACCACTTCGCCACCGCCTGGACCGTCCGCCCTCGCCCCACGCGCGGAACATCCGTGATCGCGGGCCTCTCTTTCCGCCAGGGTGGTTGACTCGGCGGAGAGGCCAGCCGGGCCGGTCGGACAGCACAGCTCTGCCCATGCTGTCCGACCGGCTGGCCAACTCGGCGAAACCAGAGTCGCCGAGCGCGACCGCCGACCAGGCCGGCCACCGCGCGTGTGCTACGCACCCACCTGGAGTGGACATCGCCTCGGCCTTGCCTTCCGGACTCTGCGGAACTGAGGGCGGAAACCTCGACACAAGACGACGGAACTAAGAGCAGCCACGCGACAAGCCCCCCTTCACTGACCGGCCGGCCAGCCGTCCTACCTGAGGCAATGCCCAAGATTCCATCCACACCCGGCCCGCCAGCCCCGGCATAGGGCTGTTTCAGACGGCACACGCCTCCACATACGCGAAGACCCCGGCCTCAGCGTTTCCGCTGGTGACGGGGTCTTTGGGCACCTCATGCAGGGTGCCCCCGGCAGGATTCGAACCTGCGCACACGGCTCCGGAGGGGGCTTCCTCGCCCGGGGTTCTGGCTGGTCAGGGGACCATGTAGCGCCGTTCAGGCGGTTAACGGTCCACAGATAGTCCACGCTGCGAGGCTGGGGTGAGGAGCGTGATGGCGGCCGCTTGCTGGGACCACAGGCGAGGACGTCCGATCGGTAGCGGTCGGCGAACGAGGAGCCGAGCAGTTTCTGGGAATGGGCGGCGAGTGATGTAGCGGTACGCCAAAATCTGACGTCATGGACGAGGATCAGCCGCAGGCAGAGTACTTGGAAGAACGATACAGTTCGGAACTGCTTCAGGAGTTTCACGGGCTGCGCTCCAGCTCTAATGCTCATCAGCGAGGACACAAACTGGAAGAGCTGTTGGAGCGTGCTTTCAGGAAAGCCCACTACCGAGTGGTTCACAACGCGAGGATTGCCAAGCCGAGGCAGACCGATTTTGCTGTGACTTCGCGCAGCGACCGCTACCTCGTGGAAGCCAAGTGGGAGAAGGAACCCATCGACGTCAGCGTGGTCGGAGGGATCCGGGACAGGATGAGTCGCACCGACGCGTCGGTGGTAGGTGTGCTGATGACCGTCTCCGACATCAATAGTGAGGCCGCTCAAGATATCGTTGTGCGACGGGATCGCGGCTTGGTGTTGGTTTTCAATGAGCCTGACATCCTCAAGGTGCTCAAGGATCCGCACGAGTTGGAGCGGCTGCTCCGGCAAAAGCAAGATGAGCTTGTCATTCACGGACGTCTGGACCGTGGTACCCGCCCTGGCGACAAGGAAGTAAAGCGTCTCAGACGCCGAAAGGAATTGCCTGCGTCACACTTCAAGCTCATCGATAAAGTCCATAAGCCGCTACCCTGGTTCGCTGGGCTGGGTGGCTTTTCCTCGACTGTTTTTGCTCTCGGCCTCCCGGACGTCGACTGGGTGTCGGGATCAGGCAGCGGCGTGTCCCTTGACATGCCAGTGGCTGCATGGAACCAGATGGAGCTCTTTGACCTGCTGCACGAACTTAGTGACACAGGCTGGATGACCTCGCAGGCCCACTGGAGCATCAAGCAGCATGGCCGGAACTGGCATGGGACAGGGCCAATGGCCTTCGTGCAGGTCCTAAAGGATTGGAAGCGACGGACCGAGGGTCTAAGGGATCCTCATCACAGCGAGGAGTTCGCCTACCTCGATACTTGTGATGGGGGTTTCTACACGATCTCCGGGAGCTTATCGGTCGGCAATGAGCGCCAACTCCTTCGTTGCAACGTCTCATTTCAACTAAACGGTATTCCGCTCGATACCAGCCCTCTGCAACACCTGTACGCACGTTTCGAAGTTCCCCGCCGAGGTCACTTCCGCCCGCTCGTCGAACGGTCGGTGACCAGAGTAAGGCTTGATAGGCGAGTACCACTGGACGTGGTGGGGTACGTTACCGAACCAGAGAGATACGGCCGCGACAATCAAGATTGGGTAGTGGGCATTGCAGTCGGCAACCCATTTATCAACGACGCCACTGACGCGCCAGAGGGTTGGCCGAGCCAGCTATGTGAAAGCGGGATTCTGGTGTGTGACCTCCGGTCACACCACTCACTGAATGAGGCCAATAAATCCTATGAGTTGGTGTCCTTCGAACATGCTTGGACTTCCGATGCTCAGGCACTTCGCTTGTGCGCTGATTGGTAGCCTCTTGCCGGTGGTGTCCACCGAAGAAATTGGAACGCAAGCAGAGGTTGTAAATAAAGGACGCAGGGGGAGACATGGCTGGTCGGCGAGGTCCTGAGGTAACTGGTCGCATCAAACGGCTACTGTGGCGCCTAGCACTTGGCATGTGCCAAATGTGTCGGCAAGAGTTGGATCCCGGAGTTCAGGGGCCAAACCCAACCGTCCAGATCGCCCATATAGTTGCCCTCAGTGATCGCGGGCCGCGCGCTGAGCCGGAAATGCCCTTCGATCAGCGGAACGCGGCTGAAAATTTGCTGCAACTATGCCCAAATTGCCATGACCTTATCGACAAGGATGAAACAAAGTTTGATATCGATACCTTGCGTCAGATCAAGGCATCCCAAGAGACCTGGGCTGCTGGAATGAGGCAAGCGGGGAAGAGTTGGCAGGCACGCTTCCGCACCGTCGACTACGTTAACCTTTCGAGGATTCCCTTGCTGCCTGGTGGACATGCCATTTATGACGCAGCCACGCGAGTTGGTCTCGACGGCCACCAAGGTTTCCATTCTCAAGGTATGCGAGTTGGTGTGTTCCTGGCTCAGGTTCAAGCACTTTTCGAGAGCTGGCACGCCAAAGCCTGGCCTATCGGAGAGCTTGGTGAGGATGGTTTCAAGCGGGAGACTCTCGTCTCTTTCAATCATCCGATGCGAGGCCGAAACACGCCAACACTTCCGCCGCAGCCGCTCACTGGAATTCCAAACCGGGATCCGTACCTTCACTGTAAGCGCGATGGTCGAACCTTCCGGATTCGATTTGATCCTGCATGGCTAACGACTGCTACAGCGACGTCAGATCTGTACCTGTCTCGACATAGTCCAGTCACATACGCAGGACTCGGCAGGGTCGTTCAGGTAGCTGAAGAGGAAGTCTGGATTTCAGCTCTCCTCTTCGGCCAGCCCAAAACCCGGGTTGATGAAGAGTGGGACATCGCTGTAGCGAACCATTCGAGCATTAGAGAAGAACTCACATGGTACGGCGACCAAGACATGCCCTTTTGAATCTGCTCGACCGCGTCACTCGGCTAGAACAAGCGAACGGTGTTCCCGGATGCGGAGAGGATCCGCTGTCGTGGGGTTGACTGCGCCGCTGTGGTCCGTCATTCGCCTCTGTCGAGCGCCCTCGGATGGCCCAGGGACGGCCCAGCTCTGGCGCACCCGGCTGACGGCCGACGCTTCGCTATGCCTTGTCTGAACCTCAGCCGACGACAGTCAGCCACGACGGCGGGCGTGCCGACCGGCCACGCACGCGTATGTCTCGCTGGACCCCCTATGGCCTCAGCCACGTTTTCGGGGCCGTCGACCAGAACAAGCTGCGCCGGCCGACCCGTGACGACGGTGCCTGAGCCCTCAGCTTAGGAAGCCCAAGTGACCGATAGGCCGGTGCTTGGCTGACCTACACGAGAATGGCGTCGGCGCCTGTTCGTTCGCCGCGCCGATTCCTGGCATCCCCCACGCGATCTGACATGGTTCTGGTACGACCTCTCCGTCCGACCGTCCGACCGTCCGACCGTCCGACGTCCGGCGATGAGGGGACGGGGTCGTACTTGCTCGAGCGCTGGGGGCCAGGCACCTTGCGTGCGAGGGTGGCCACGAGTGATCATCTGTTTCCGGACACCTAGGTTAGGGGCGTGTTGTGGGGGGATCGGAGTATGGCTGGCTTACCGAGGCCGTATCGGATTTCGGGAAGGCCTGCAAGGACAGGCTGAGTGGCCCCGGCGGTCCCGAGGCAGTGATACGCCGCCCCATTGAGGACCTCCTCTATACTGCTGGTCGTCGCTACGGACTGAAAAAGGTCCTATGGCATGACGAGACCCGCCTTGACGAGCTCGGTGTACGCCCTGACTACGCGGTACAGGTTGACGGGGCGATCATCGGCTACATCGAGGTGAAGAAGCCTGGGCTGAACATCGACCCTGAGTCCTTCACCGGGCAGAACAAGCGCCAGTGGGAGAGGCTGCGTGATCTGCCGAACCTTCTCTACACCAACGGGACCACCTGGCGGCTTTTCCGCGGGGGCAAGGAAGCACGGGAGCCAGTCCACTTTGAGGGCTCCCTCAAGAGCGCTGGCGGCAAGCTGTCTGTGCCGACGCCCGCCAACCTGGACAGTCTGCTGCGCACTTTCCTTGGTTGGGAGCCGGAGCCCATCCGGTCCGTGTCAACTCTCGTTCAGCGGATCGCGCCGTTGTGCCGACTGCTGCGCGCCGCGGTCCTGGAACAGCTTGCCGCCGAAAAGAAGGCCATGGCGGCCGGCGCTAGCCCGAGCAAGCTGCCGTTCATTGGTCTGGCCCGGGACTGGCGCAAGCTGCTGTTCCCCACCGCGGACGACGCCACCTTCGCCGACGGATACGCGCAGGCCGTCACGTTCGCGCTCCTGCTCGCCCGTACCGAGGACATCTCTCTGACCGGTACCTCGCTCCATGAGATCGGCAAGAAGCTCCATGCCGGGCACTCCCTGATGGGCAAGGCCCTCCAACTGTTCACCGACAACGTCGACGACCGATTCGAGGTGACCCTCGACCTTCTCGTCCGAGTTGTGGCCTCCGTTGAATGGGAGCCGATCCGCAAAGACCGCCAGGATGCCTACCTGCACTTGTACGAGTCCTTCCTGGAGGTCTACGACGACGAGCTGCGGCAGAGGAGCGGTTCCTACTACACGCCCCGCGAAGTCGTGGAGGAGATGGTCAGGCTTACGGACGATGTGTTGCGTACCCGGCTGGGCAAGGCGGAGGGGTTCGCCGACCAGACCGTCTTCACCGTCGATCCGGCTATGGGGACGGGCACGTACCTACACGCAATCATCGAGCGCGTGGCCCAACGGGCTGCCGAGCGGTACGGTCCGGGCATGGTTCCCCAGGCCATCAGCGACCTTGCGGCCCGCCTCGTCGGCTTCGAATTGCAGATGGGACCTTCCGCGGTCGCTGAACTGCGTACATCGGACCTGCTGAAGAAGTACGGAGCGTCGCTGCCGGAGGGCGGGACGAATCTCTATGTGACAGACACGCTGGATAACCCGTACGTCAAGGAAGAGGCGATCGCCTCCACTTACGGGGCAATCTCGGAGTCCCGGGACCGTGCTAATAAGGTCAAGGCCCACGTGCCCGTCAATGCCGTCATCGGGAACCCGCCCTACGGTGGCAAGGCCGAAGGCCGGGGTGGCTGGGTGGAACATGGTGCAGAAGGAAAAGGTAAGCCGCTGCTGGACGACTTCCGCTTCGCAGGAAACGGCCGCCACGAGCACCTTTTGAAAAACCTCTACATCTACTTCTGGCGCTGGGCCGCGTGGAAGGTCTTTGACGCGCATCCCGAAGACCAGCATGGAGTGGTCTGCTTCATCACCCCTAATGCCGTCTTCAACGGGCCCGGAGGGCGGGGCATGCGCGCGTACCTGCGCGACACCTGCGATGAAGGCTGGGTCATAAACGTCTCCCCAGAAGGCCACCGGCCGGATGTGCCTACCCGCATCTTCCCTGGTGTCGCCCAGCCCTTGGCGATCTGCATCTTCCTGCGTCGTGCGGACGCCGACCATAGCCAGCCAGCCATCATCCATTACCGTGAGGTGCATGGCCGCCGAGCCGAAAAGTACCAGCAGCTCAAAGACATCCGACTGGACGATGGTGCCTGGCAGGTGGCTCGTACGGATAGTGATGCACCCTTTACCCCAGCTCAGTTGAACTGGGATGCGTACCCGCGGCTCAGCGATCTTTTCCCCTGGGAGAGCCTCGGTGTTACAACAAATCGGGGCTGGGTGCAGTCGCCCGGGCGGCAGATCCTCGAGCAACGTTGGAAAGCGTTGATCAACGAGGATGACGTCGAGCGAAAAGCGAAACTGTTCAAGGAGACCAACGACCGGACCCTGGGCAAGAAGCTCGACGGTCTGCCCGGCCGCAGCGCATACAACGTGCCGATCGGTCAGGAGACAGCTCAGCAGCCTGACCTCCTACGCATCAGTTTGCGCAGTTTTGACCGACAGTGGCTGATCGCGGACCGACGAGTAATGGACCGGCCTCGCCCCGACTTGTGGGAGGCGCTGCAACCCGGGCAGGTCTTCCTGAATCAGCAGTCCGCCCGCCCCATTGAGTCAGGCCCAGCCGTCGTCGCCACCGCCCTCCTTCAGGACACAAACCATTTCAATGGACGTGCCGGCCGAGTGCTGCCGATGCTGCACCCGGACGGCACCGGCAATGTGCCTACAGGGCTGCTCACCACCTTGACCTCCCGACTGGGAATTGCGGATGTGACCGTCCAGGATCTCGCCGCGTACGTCATGGCTGTGGCTGGCCACTCAGGGTTTACGCAGCGATTCAAGGAGGAACTCCTCACCCCTGGAGTGCGGGTCCCGCTGACCAGTGATTCCGCTCTGTGGGAGGAAGCAGTACGGCTTGGCGAAGAGGTTTTGTGGACCTCCACCTACGGCGAAGCCTTCACTGACCGAGAAGTCGGACGTAAGCCTGGCGATATCGCCTATGCACTTGGCGACCCGCGGCAGATCCGATACCTAACTCCCATCGGTAGCGAAGTCCCACATGAAATGCGCTACGAGGCTGCTACGCAGGTCCTCCACCTTGGCGCCGGATCCTTTGGACCGGTACCTGAGGAGGTATGGAACTACGACGTAGGTGGAATGGGCATTATCAAGAAGTGGTTCGGCTATCGTAAAGCACGCCCGGACAGTAAGAGGTCCAGCCCACTGGACGACATTCACGTTGAGCAATGGCCGAGCGAGTGGAGCGCCGAACTCATCGAGCTGCTCACGGTGCTGCGACGCCTAGTCGAGCTGGCTCCCGCCCAAGGGTCCCTGCTGGAGCGGATCCTTGCCACGCCGCTGATCACTGAGGAAGCTCTCAAAGCTGAAGGGGTTCTCCCGGTCGCCGATAAGGCCCGCAAACCGCGCCTTTCGGTCACCTTCGAGATCTTCGAAACGGCGGACGGCGCTGATTATTAGCATCATCGCTCCTCGGGGGTCTGTACCGCCCTTGTGTGACGGGGACCAGCCCGGCGGCTGGGGCCAGGTGGCTGGTCTCAGTGAAGGCGGAGCCGACCGCCCAAGCTGCGACGTATCCCTTCATTGGTATCAGGCGGCTGACTGCTATATGCGTGGCACGGGTGCCGGCCGGGCTGGAGCGGGGCGGAGACACGAGCGCAGGCCCGGCCGGGGGCCGTGCCGCGCGCGGGGAGCGGAGCGAGCCGCCTTGAACCAGTAGAGAAAGTTTGAATCATGCTGGAGCTGGCAGGTGGTGTAGAACCCTGGGCATGGGGAGTGAACGGCAGGAGCGGATGGGGGCGCTTGGTGCGCGTCTGCGCGTGCTTCGTACCGAGGCTGGTCTGACGGGTGCTGTGCTGGCGCAGCGCGCTGGTGTGGGGCAGCCGACCGTGTCCAAGGTCGAGACCGGGCGCATGGTTCCGAGCCTCGATGTGCTCAACCGGCTCTCCGGTGCCCTCGGTCTCGACGAGTCGACCGCTGGTGAGGTGCGTGGCCTCCTGGCCGCCGTGGTTGCTGCCGCGGATTCTGACCAACTGGCAGGCGGGGCAACTCCTGTCGGTACGACCGTTGACGAAGAGGTTCGCTCCGCTCGGCTGGTGCGGTCGTTCCAGTGTGTGGTCCTGCCGGCCATGCTCCAGAGCGCGGAGTACGCCCGGCACGTCTTCGCCGGTGTGCCGAACTCGACTGCTGAGGCGGTCGGCCGTGCTGTCGCTGCCCGTGTGGAGCGACAGAGCGTGCTGTACGAGCCGGGGCGGGAGTCGGTGTTCGTGCTGACGGAAGCCGTGTTGCGGACCTGGCCCGGCACTCCGGCGTTGATGCTCGCCCAGCTCGACCGGCTGCTGGCTGTCGAGAGTCTGAGCACCGTCCGGCTCGGGGTGGTGCCGTGGCGCCGGCCGGTGCCGGTGCTGCCTCGGCACGGGTTCACGTTGTGCGACCAACGGGCGGTCGTGGTCGAGACGTTCGCCGGTGAGAGGGTGTCGGTCGACTCCGCGGAGTTGGCGGCGTATGAGGAGACGTTCGGCCAGTTCGAGCGGGCTGCCGTCTTCGGTGGTGAGGTGCGGAAGCTGCTGTTGCGGGTGATGGAGGAGTTCCGGGACTTGGGAGACACCATCACTCCTTAGAGGAATAATTCCTCCAGATGCCTGGCTTGCTGGTCGGGCCTGGGAATACTCTGCCGCTGTGCTGTCTAGACCCCTAGACGGGGATGAGGAGTTTCCCATGCGGTCAAAGTGGTGCCGTGCCTTCCCCGGCCTGGCCGAAGAGGTGGCCAACGCCCGTCACTTCGTCGCCGCCCTGCTCGACGAGCGGGGTCCGGTCGAAGATGCCGTCCTGATCGTGAGTGAGCTCGCGACCAATGCCGTGCGGCACTCGCTGAGTGGTTCGGCCGGCGGTTGGTTCCTCGTGGTCGTCAGTCTCGGTGATGACCTGGTGCGCATCGAGGTGGTCGACCAGGGAGGCCCCCGCGTACCGCACCTGTGCGACGTGACCGGCCAGGAAGAGGGCGGGCGCGGCCTGGTGCTGATCGCGGGCTGTGCCAAGGACTGGGGTGTGAGGAACTGGCCCGACGGGCGCTCGGTGTGGGCCGAACTTGCGCGGGAGGGGGCGTGACCGTGTCCCGCTCGACGGTGGTTGGCGTCTGCCTGGTGGGCGGTGGCGGGTGAGTCCTCGGGGTGTGCCTCGTCGGCGGTCCCGGTTCTTCGTGATCGGCGTTCGAACGGGTCGGCGTCTCCCGCCCATATCGTCTAGGGCCCTAGACTTCTGGTTACTGCTAGGAGGTGAGGTCATGTCGGACGAGCTGCAACGGATCATGGCAATCGATGATCCGTACCTGCTCCTGCGCGAGGTCACGACCCGGTTGGCCGACGCACAGCAAGAGGTGACCGAATTGGCCCGCCTCCGCCGTCGCGTGGTGCAGGACCTGCACGCGCAAGGGCTGTCTTACGCGCAGATCGCGGCAAAGGCCGGCCTGAGCCGCGGGCGGATTCACCAGATCCGGCACACCGGACCGGCGCCGGAAGGTGCTTTCCTCGGTCGGGGTGCGGTCACCGTCGCCACTCCGCTGCGGCGCGACGACGAACGCGGGCGGACGGTCGTTGCCGTGGACGACGTCAGTTCCGGCAAGCGGCTGGAGGACCTGGCGCGCTCGTACGGGCTCGACGTCACCTCGGAACATGTGCCGGTGAGCGGTGAGATCGACCTCAACCGCGACGGCCTGGTCGTCGTCTGCGGTCCGCGCATGTCTCAGGAGATGTGGGACACCTACGCGCAGGACCCCGTCCTGAGCTGGGAGCGCGCGGAAGACGGTCCCTGGACGGTGGTGGACCGGCGGACCGGCACCGTGTACCGGTCGGGACAGGACAGTGATCCGGTCCGGCCGTACGACGTCGGATACCTCGGCCGGCTGTCGCGTCCGGACGGCAAAGGTTCGCTGCTGGCCATCGCCGGTATCCACACGCAAGGTTCCCTCGGCGTCGTGCAGCTCCTCGCCAACGACCTCAACACGCTGTGGGGACAGGTGGGCGATCACCGGTTCTCCACCCTGGTGGGTGTCGAGTACGACCCCGAGACCAGCGAACCGCAGTCCGTCGAACTGCTCTGCCCCCTGTACCGGCACGACGAGGAGACGTCGGCGTGAGGGTCGCCCTCGCCACGCTGCCCGCCGACCCCGAGCGTGAGAACGAGGACTTCGCCGCCGCCGCTCCCGGCGCGGCCGTACTCCTCGACGGTGCCGGCGTCGGCGGAGTGAAAACCGGATGCACGCACGGCGTCGCCTGGTTCTCCGGAACGCTCGGCGGTCTGCTGCTGCGCAGCATCACCATGCACCCCGCCCGGCCGCTGGCCGAGTGCTTGGCCGACTCGATCCGTCTCGTCCGGTCCCTGCACGAGGACAGTTGCGACCTGGCCTATCGGGCCAGTCCGACCAGTACGGTCGTCGCCGCCCGGATCGGTGGGGGAGTTCTGGAATACCTCGTCCTCGGTGACTCCTCCCTCCTCCTCGCCGACGGGGACGGGGGGACGACCGTCGTCACCGACCGTCGTCTGGACGACGTCGGCAAACGGCTGCGCGGGCCGGTTGACGCGCTGCCCACCGGCTCACCCGAACACACCGCCGCACTCGCCGACTATCGCGACGCCCTGACAGGACTTCGCAACCGGCCCGGCGGCTTCTGGATCGCCGGCCCCGACCCGCAGGCGGCCGAACATGCCCTGACCGGGACGGTGCCGCTCGACTCGCTGGCATCCGTGACGCTGCTGAGCGACGGCGCGACACGCCTCGTCGACCGCTTCGAACTCGCCGACTGGCAAGAGGCGTCTGCCCTCCTCGACTCATCCGGCCCGGACGAGCTGATCCGCCGTGTGCGGGAAGCTGAAGCCGGCGACCCCGACGGTCGGCGCTGGCCGCGCGGCAAGGCACGGGACGACGCGACCGTCCTTCATTGGGTCCTGTCGTAGAGCGTCCGCACGGGCTCTGAGACCCGCTCGTATACCCCCCTAGACAGTTGATGGGCCGTCGGCTACCTTGGTCGTCAACCCCCCTAGACAGTTGGGGCGGGCTCCTCCCTGTGCTGTCTAGGGGGGTATCCAGACTGAACGGTGCCGAGCAATGAGGGCGCCGACAACCCAGTGAGGTTCAGAAAATGCGTGTGATCCCCGTGGACACCTCGGCCGCGACGCTCCTCGTCACCAAGCTGCCCGAGGTCAAGGTGAAGGACCGGCAGACCGGAGAGGTCGCCGTGGACCCGGTCACCAACCAGCGGCTCATGGTCCTGGAGCTGGTGTTCATCGCGGCCGGCGGCTCCGACATGATCAAGGTCACCATCCCCGAACAGGGCATCGGTGACGGCCTGGTCATGGGTGCTCCGGTCATCCTGCCCGGTCTCGTGGCCCGGCCCTGGGAGAGCGAGTTCGGCGGCCGTGCCCGGCACGGCATCGCCTACCGGGCCGACGCCGTCATGGTCAACGCCCCGGCTCCGGCACAGGGTTGACCGCCATGGCTGACACCGTCCGGGTTCTGCTCCCCCTCCTGCTGCTCTTGGTCGCGCTGCTGGTGGTGCGGCGCCGTATGCCGCTGGTGTTCTGGTGGCTGGTCGGATATCCGGTCGTCGCACTGCGGGTGCTCGCCTCGTACCGGGCGACGATGGACGCCTGCGGTCTGACGGTCCCGGCCTCGGCCGTCCGTCGGGCCACCGCCCGGATGATCGGGCGGCAGGCGGCCCCAGTACCGCCTCGGCACTCGTTCCCGCGGCCGACCGCATCCGGGCTCGTGATGCGGCTGCGCATGGCGGCCGGGCAGGCACCCGAGGACTTCGCTGCCTCGGCCGACCGGCTGCGGCACGCCTGGGGCGCCCACGCCGTGCACGTACGCCCCACAAAGCCGGGACGGCTGGAGCTGCGGCTGGTCGGATGGGACGTGCTCGCCGAAGTGCGGCCCACCCGTCGCCGGTTCGCGGCCGGTCCGCTGTGCCTGCCGCTGGCCCTGCGGGAGGACGGCGAGTGGCACGTCCGAGACTTCCGTACCGTGCCGCACGAACTGATCCTCGGCGCCACACAGTCCGGCAAATCCGTCTACCTGCGCAACCTGCTGTGCGGCCTGGCCCGGCAACCGGTCGTCCTCGTCGGCATCGACTGCAAATGGGGCGTCGAACTCGCCCCGTTCGCACCCCGGTTGTCGGCGCTGGCCGACAACCCGGAGCGGGCGAACGAACTCCTCGACGTGTTGCTGGAGGAGATGGAGGCGCGGTTCCGGCTCATCGGGCTCCGTAGCGGGGCCGGTCCGGACGCCGTCCTCACCTCGGACGTGTGGGGGCTGCCGGAAGCGGTGCGGCCGGTGCCGGTCGTGGTCGTCGTCGACGAGGTCGCCGAACTCTTCCTCGCCGCGGGCAAGGACGACGAGAAACGGAGGGATGCCATGGTCACCAAGCTCATCCGCCTCGCCCAGCTCGGCCGCGCGGCAGGCATCTACCTGGAGGTGTGCGGACAGCGCTTCGGCTCCGAACTCGGCAAGGGCGCCACCATGCTGCGCGCCCAACTGACCGGCCGCATCTGCCACCGCGTCAACGACGAGTCCTCGGCGAACATGGCACTGGCCGACATCTCCCCCGAGGCGGCCCTGGCCGCTACCTCGATCCCGGCCGAACGGCCCGGCATCGCCATCGTCGGTGATTCCTCCGGCGGTTGGTCCCGCGTCCGCTCGCCCCACCTGACCCTCGACGACGCTGCGGCCGTCTGCCGTGACACTGCTGCCCTGGTGCCGGAGCTGCCCCGGCTCGACGCCTTCCGGCCCGCCCTCGCCGCCGAACCGGCCGGGCCCTCCTCCTCGGCCGCTGCTATGCCCACCGCTCGCCCGGCGACCGAGTAGCCGCCCCCTTCTCTCCACGGCCGGCGTGACCGCATCGCGCCACGTCCCTACCCCTCCCATGCCTGAAACCGGAAGGACGTCCTATGTCCCGCCCCACCATCGCCGAGGTCAGCGCGCTCATCGCCGACCTGGCCGCGCTCCGCCGGGACCGCTCCTGCGCCGAGTACGCCGCGCTCATGGACCGCAAGGCGGAACTGCTGGAGCGCATCGCCGTGCACACGCCCGGCGACGCCGACGCCGCCGAGGTGGCCCGCCTCGCCCGTGAGCGTGCCGACGCCCTCAAGTCCGCCAACTGATCGCACGGAAGGGAACCCGAGCTGATGCGCGCCCACCTGGTCCGCTTGGACGCCGTGATCGTCCAGGCCGTCATCGCGGGTGCCCTGTCCTTCTCCCACCTGCACGACCTTGCCTCGGCGGCCGGACAGGGCGGCTGGAAGGCGTGGGCCTACCCCATCAGCGTGGACCTGCTGCTGGTCGCCGCCTGGCGCCGGATGCGTCAATCACAGCGAGCGGGGCAGGCGTCCGGGGGCCCGCGGCTGTGGTTCTTGGTGGCCCTGGCCGCCTCTCTCGGCGCCAACGTCGCCACCGCCGGGCTTCTCGACCTGGACCACGTTCCCGCCTCGCTCCGCGTCGTGGTCGCGGGCTGGCCCGCCGTCGCCTTCTTCGGCGGCACGCTCCTCGCCCACACCGCGCACGGCCCGGAAGTGCCGGCGGATACGGCCGCCTTGGCCCCGGACGCGGAAGCGGACACGGAGCCGCACCCGGCCCCGGTCGTCATCGACACGCCTGACCGGGACGCGCTTCCGGCGTCGTCCCCTGACCCCGAGCCGACTGCCGCCGAACCGGTGGCCACCCCGGCCCCGGCTCCCGTTCCCGCCGTCGCTCTGCCGCCCGCCCTCGTCGACCGTATCCGGGCCCTGGCCGACGAGCACCGCTCGACCACCGGCCGCCCCGCCGACCCCGACGCCGTACGTGCCCGGCTCGGCCTGCCCTCATCCATGACCGCGTCCGTCGCTGCTCACCTCTGAGAGGAGCACCCATGCACCGCCGCTTCCGCAACGTCCGCCGCATCGGCCCCGTGAACGTCGCCTCCTACCTCGACCGAGGCAAGAACCGTCACCTGGCCGCCTGCACCGCTCCCCGCTGCGACTTCTCCGCCGAGTACGACTCCCGTGCCGCCGCCGAACTCGCCGCCCGTACCCACCGCTGCTCGGCCTGACAGGAGATCACGTATGGACGTCCCGCTCTGGCTCGCCCTGCTCTGCATCGGGGTCCTGGGCATCAAGCTCATCCGCCCGCCCTGGTGGCTCATCGCGGCCCTTCTCCTCGGCGGCTATCTCCTTGCCGACAGCCTGCTGGCCCCCGTCATCAACTCCCTCATCAAGTAACCCGCGGAAGGAGATCCGCCCATGTTCCGGCCAAAGATCCCGACCATGCCCCAGCCCATCGGTCTGGCCACCCCGCCCGTCGTCGTCGAGCCGACCACCATCACCCTGGCCACGCAGACCCTGCCGCCGGCCTCCGTCGCCCCGGCGCCGTCCCGCCCGGCCGTTCAGCTCACGCCCGGTACCGCGCTCGCCCTCGTCGGCGGCGGCACCGCCGTAATCCTGGTCGTCGGCGCCGTCCTGGTCTCCATGCTCCTGGCCGTCGCCGTCACCGCCGCCTCGGTCGCCGTCTGCGCCGTCGTCGTCCGCTCCCTCCTCACCCGCCGCTGACTCCTCGGCTCTCCACCGCCTTCCCTGCCCACACTGTCTAGGCCCCTCGACAGGTGGGCGGGAAGGCCGGGTGCTCGTCCCGAATTTCCACCCCCCGCAAGGAGGAATCCGCACATGCACGCCCCGGCTCCGTTCGGAGCCATCCGCCACCTGGCGGCCCTCGCCCGGCACGGCAACATCAGCGAATACGCCCGGCAGATCCAGCGCCTGGGCGGCTGCGAACGGCCCGTACGGATGGAAGGTCACCGCCTCGACGTCCACGCCTCCACGGGAGAAATCGTCCGGGAGGTCATCGACTCCGATCTGCCCGCCGGACAGCTCCTCATCCGCTGCAACAACCGCCGGGCCACCCGGTGCGCGGCCTGCGCCGAGGTGTACCGCAAGGACACGTTCCACCTCGTCACGGCAGGGCTGAGCGGCGGCAAGGGCATCGGCCCGGCCGTCGCCCAACACCCCCGCGTCTTCACCACCTTCACCGCCCCCTCCTTCGGCCCCGTCCACAACCGTCCCGGCGGCGGCCGGTGCCGCTGCGGCCGCGCCCACCCGGACGACGACTCCGCCCTGGGCACACCCCTCGACCCGGACCGCTACGACTACCGCGCGGCCGTCCTCTGGAACGCGCACGCCGGCGCCCTCTGGGCCCGGTTCACCACCTACCTCCGCCAACAACTCGCCTCCCGCGCGGGTATCAGCCGTTCGGCGCTGCGTGACTGCCTCAAGGTCTCGTACGCCAAGGTCGCCGAGTACCAGCGGCGCGGCGCCGTCCACTTCCACGCCGTGATCCGCCTCGACGGCCCGGACGGCGCCGAGGACACCCCGCCGGCCTGGGCCACGACCGAACTCCTCACCGACGCGATCCGCTCGGCCGCCCGCCTCGCCGAGACCCCGGGCCCCGTCCTCGACGGCCACGCGTACGCCTTCCGCTTCGGTGAACAGCTCGACATCCGCCCCATCCGCTCCGCCGACTTCGCGGGCACCTCGGAGCTCTCCAGCCGCGCCGTGGCCGCCTACATCGCCAAGTACGCCACCAAGGGCGCCGAAACCGCCGGCACCCTCGACCGTCCCATCCGGAACCCCATCACCGACCTGGTCGGTTCCGGCGTCACCGACCACGCCCGGCGCATGATCCTCACCTGCTGGCACCTCGGCGCTCTGCCCGAACTCGAAGACCTGCGTTTGCGCAGGTGGGCCCACATGTTGGGGTTCCGCGGCCACTTCTCCACCAAGTCCCGCGCCTACTCCGTCACCCTCGGCGCCCTCCGCCAGGAACGCGCCGACCACAACGAAGCGTTGGCCCGCGAACGTGCGGCCGAAGCGGGCCACCCGCTGCCCGACCCGGACACCGTCCTCGTCCTCTCCCACTGGCGTTTCGCCGGCACGGGGCTGACGGCCGCGGAACACCTCCTCACCCACGGCACCTCTGCTTCCGAGGGCCTAGCAGATGACGACATGGAAGGAGACTCGGCGTGGACCGCCGACGAGACGAACTGATGACTGTCCCGCAGATCCTCGCCGAGCTGGGCGGAGTGTCCCGCCGCACCTTCTACCGCTGGCGGGAACTGGGGCAGGCTCCGCAAGCGATCAAACTTCCAAACGGTGAGCTCCGCGTCTGGCGGAGTGACTTTACCTCTTGGCTCCACGGGCTCGGGGAGGCGGCGTGAAGTCGCACGACGTGCGGGTATGGGGTATCCGTAAGCGGCCGTACAAGACACCGTCGTACGACGTGCGGTGGAAGGTAGGGGAGGCCCCGCCATTCTCCGAGACCTTCCGAACGAAGGCACTCGCGGACAACTTCCGCGCGAAGCTGCTCCGGGCTACCCAAAAGGGTGAGGCATTCGACACGGAAACCGGTCTGCCGGACTCCATGGCACCGGTCAGAGAGTCGCTGACCTGGTACGACTTCGCACGCGCATATGTCGCCATGAAATGGCCGCACGCGGCCCCGAACTCTCGTGACAGCCTGAACGAGACGATGACGCTGGTCACGACTCAGCTCTTGGGGGACCGACCCGGTCGTCCGGCCGACGATGTCTTGCGGCGCGCTCTACGTGGCTGGGCCTTCGTCGTCCAGGCCCCGGGCGAGGAAACACCGCCGGTGGACATCGCGAACGCCCTTCGCTGGGTGGGCAAAGCATCGCTGCCGCTGGTGACACTCAAGAATCCGGCGGATATCCGCCGCGTTCTCGACTCGCTCAAGCTCACGCTTTCCGGAACCCTGGCGGCTGCTGAGACGGTGCGGCGCAAGCGGGCAGTCCTCTTCAATGCCCTGGGCTATGCGGTCGAACTGGGGGAGCTCCCAGAGAACCCAGTCACGCTCGTGAAGTGGAAGCTACCCAAGGTGACCAAGGAGGTGGACCGGCGGGTCGTCGTGAACCCGCGGCAGGCGGGCGAACTGCTTGCTGCTGTCTCGTACGTGGGCGGATACCGCCGGGCCCGCGGTCGTCGCCTCGTGGCGCTCTTCGCTTGCATGTACTTCGGTGGGCTGCGGCCGGCGGAAGCTGTGGCCCTGCGCCGTTCGGACTGCACGCTGCCGGACAGGGGGTGGGGCTCGTTGATTCTTGAGAAGAGCCGCCCGACCGTGGGTAAGCGTTGGACCGGAACGGGGGAGGTCCATGACAATCGCGGCCTCAAGAACCGGCCTGCGACCGAGACCCGCATTGTCCCCATTCCGCCCCGCCTGGTGCGCATCCTCCTGGCTCACATCGAGGAGTTCGGCACCGCCAAGGACGGTCGACTGTTCGCCAACGAACGTGGGGGAGTGGTTGCCTCGACGACGTACTGGCGTGTGTGGGACGAGGCGCGGCACCTGGCACTCACGCCGGAACAGGTGGCGTCACCGTTGGCCGCTCGCCCCTACGACCTGAGGCATGCCGCCCTCTCCTCGTGGCTCAACGCCGGGGTGGATCCGACCGAGGTCGCGGAGCGGGCAGGCAACAGCGTGGAGGTGCTCCTGAGCCGGTACGCCAAGTGCCTTGACGGGCGGCAGGACGTCGCCAACCGTCGGATTGCCGAACTCCTCGGCGAGGACGACGACCAGGAGAACGACCCCGGCAACAAGCCCTGATTCCGAGGCACCTCCGACACGCGCACCTGCGGCATGATGGCCCCTGGACTACAGTCCGGGGGCATCGGCGTTCTCTGGGGCTGACCTGCGGTTTCCTGCCCTGCGGCCAGTCCACGAATAGTCCACAGCCCCCGACATACAGCCGCTTCGAGTGGCATACGCCTGCACATACGCGAAGACCCCGTTCTCAGCGTTTCCGCTGGTGACGGGGTCTTTGGGCACCTCATACTGGGTGCCCCCGGCAGGATTCGAACCTGCGCACACGGCTCCGGAGGCCGTTGCTCTATCCCCTGAGCTACGGGGGCGTGTCCTCCGCGCGGTGATCGCGGCGACGTGTAGAACACTACCAGTTCCCGGGGGGTGGTCAGGAACCCGTTTTCGCGGTCGGCGTCGGCGGGTGTCGGCGGGCCGGGGGTGGTCCGGAGTGCGGGGGGTCGTCCGGGCGGGGCGGAATGGGGGAAACGCCGGACGCGGTGGCCGGTGGCGACCTACTCTCGAGTTGTGCCAGGGGCGTCGGGCCGGGTTCTTGTTGTGGACGACAACAAGGTCATCCGGCAGTTGATCAGGGTCAACCTCGAGCTGGAGGGCATCGAGGTCGTGACCGCGGCCGATGGTGCCGAGTGTCTGGAAGTCGTCCATCAGGTGCGGCCCGATCTCGTCACCCTCGACGTCGTCATGCCGCGGCTCGACGGGCTCCGGACGGCCGCCCGGCTGCGCACCGATCCCCGCACCGGTCACCTTCCGCTCGTCATCGTCAGTGCCTGCACCCAGTACGAGATCGAGAGCGGGCTCGACGTCGGGGTGGACGCGTTCCTCGCCAAGCCCTTCGAGCCCGGGGAGCTCGTCCGGACCGTCCAGCGGCTGATCCCGAGTCCCCTCGGGCGCGTGCGCGGGCCCGGGGACGCCGAGCCGGCCACCGGGCACGCGGGGGGATGAACCGGCGGCGTCCACATCCCGGGACCGTGACCGAAGGCATTCGTCCACCCGCCCCCTTCCTCCCCTACGCTTGTCCCGTGACCCCCGTCGAGCTCTCCCGCACCGTGCTGCACGCGGTGCGCCGTGCCGTCGACGAGGGGGAGCTGAGGGTGGCGGTCCTGCCCGAGCGGGTTCGCGTGACGCCTCCGGGGCCCGGAGGGTGCGGGGACTACGCGACCAATGTCGCCCTTCAGCTCGCGCGGCCGGCGGGGGAGCCGCCCCAGAGGGTCGCCGAGATTCTCCGGCCTCGTCTTCTGCGAGCGCCCGGCATCAGCGAGGTCGTCGTCACCGGGCCCGGGTTCCTCAACATCGGCCTCGCGGACGCCGGGCCCGTCGGTCTCGTGCGCGAGATCCTGCGGCGCGGTTCCCGGTACGGGCACGGTGACGCCCTGAGCGGCCACACCGTCCGGCTCCGGGCGGACCGTGAGGTGCGGGCCGTCGTCCAGGCCGAGGCGCTCGGCCGGATCCTCCGGTCCCAGGGCGCCGTCGTGCACCTCGACGACGAGCACGGCACCGTCGTCCGCCCCGTCCCGGCGCCCGCCGACCCCCTCCCGCTCGGCCGCGACGCCGCCCAGTGGGCCCTGCTGCACCCCGCCCCGCACGACCGGCCCCGGATCGGTGACGAGCACCTGGCGCAGCGGGAGAGCAATCCGCTCTTCCGGGTGCGGTACGCCCACGCGCGCACCCGGGCGCTCCTGCGCAACGCCGCCGACCTCGGATTCGGGCCCGAGCCCGGTCCCGTGGCGGAGGGCCGGTCGTTGGTCCAGGTCCTCGCCGACCACCCCCGTGTCCTCGCGGCCGCCGCCGCCCACCGGGCGCCCGACCGGCTCGCCCGGCAGCTCGTCGCCGTCGCCGACGCCATACCGCCCCTGCTTCCCGCCGTGTTGCCCCTCGGCGACGAGAAACCCTCGGCCGCCCACCGGGCCCGGCTCGCGCTCGTCGACGCCGCCGGGACGGTGCTGGCCGGCGGCCTGTCCCTGCTCGGCATCGACGCACCCGACCACCTCTGAGAGACCCCAGAGAGAGCATCATGAGCCGTTCCGCACACCCCGCCGGGCCCCGTCACGCCGACGTCCTCCCCGAGGGCCACTACTCCGCACCGCCCACCGACCTCAACGCCCTCGACCCCAAGGTGTGGGCCGAGACCGTCACGCGTGGCGAGGACGGTGTGCTCACCGTCGGCGGGATCGACGTCAAGCGGCTCGCCGAGGAGTTCGGCACCCCCGCCTACTTCCTCGACGAGCAGGACTTCCGGGCCCGGGCGGGGGCCTGGCGCACCGCCTTCGGCGGCGACGCCGACGTGTTCTACGCCGGCAAGGCGTTCCTCTCCCGGGCCGTCGTGCGGTGGCTGGACGAGGAAGGGCTGAACCTCGACGTGTGTTCCGGCGGCGAGCTGGCCACCGCGCTGTCCGCCGGGATGCCCGCCGAGCGGATCGCCTTCCACGGCAACAACAAGTCCGTCGCGGAGATCCGGCGGGCCGTGGAGGCCGGGGTCGGGCGGATCGTGCTCGACTCCTTCCAGGAGATCGTCCGGGTCGCGCACATCGCGCAGGAGCTCGGCCGGCGGCAGCGGGTGCAGATCCGCGTCACCGTGGGCGTCGAGGCGCACACGCACGAGTTCATCGCCACCGCCCACGAGGACCAGAAGTTCGGCATCCCGCTGGCCGGGGGGCAGGCGGCGGAAGCCGTACGGCGGGCGCTCCGGCTGGACGGGCTGGAGCTCATCGGCATCCACTCGCACATCGGGTCGCAGATCTTCGACATGTCCGGGTTCGAGGTGGCCGCGCACCGGGTGGTGGGGCTGCTCAAGGACATCCGCGACGAGCACGGGGTCGAACTGCCCGAGATCGACCTCGGGGGCGGGCTCGGCATCGCCTACACCAGCGACGACGACCCGCGCGAGCCGCACGAGATCGCCAAGGCGCTCACCGAGATCGTCACCCGGGAGTGCGAGGCCGCCCGACTCACCCCGCCGCGCATCTCCGTGGAGCCGGGGCGCGCCGTCGTCGGGCCCACCGCCTTCACGCTCTACGAGGTCGGCACCATCAAGCCGCTGGAGGGGCTGCGGACGTACGTCTCCGTGGACGGCGGGATGTCGGACAACATCCGGACCGCGCTGTACGACGCCGAGTACAGCGTCGTCCTGGCCTCCCGGGTCTCCGACGCCGAGCCGATGCTGTGCCGGATCGTCGGCAAGCACTGCGAGAGCGGGGACATCGTGGTGAAGGACGCCTTCCTGCCGGCGGACCTGGCGCCGGGCGACCTCGTCGCCGTACCGGCGACCGGGGCGTACTGCCGGTCCATGGCCAGCAACTACAACCACGTCCTGCGTCCGCCCGTCGTCGCGGTCAGGGACGGCGAGGCGCGGGTGATCGTGCGGCGGGAGACGGAGGAGGACCTCCTCCGGCTCGATGTCGGATGAGCCGTGGTGGCCGTGGTGCCGGACACACGGTGATGCCGGACGGGCCGCGGTGTCGGAGGGACCGCGGTGTCGGATGAGCGGCGAGGCCGGACGGACCGCGGTGTCGGACGGACCGCAATGCCGGACGAGCCGCCATGCCGGACGGGCGGCGACGAAGACCGTGATCGGGTGACGGAAGATCTTCTGTCTTTCCGGTCATGAAAATGAAATAGATGTCTCACAATCCGGACCAAGGGAAGAAAGTCCCGTCCGGTGAGTGAGACTGGTGCAACCGAGACGGTAATCAGGAATCGAGGTCGGATGATGCGTACGCGTCCGCTGAAGGTGGCGCTGCTGGGCTGTGGAGTGGTCGGCTCAGAGGTGGCGCGCATCATGACGACGCACGCCGACGACCTCGCCGCCCGTATCGGGGCCCCGGTGGAGCTGGCGGGCGTGGCCGTGCGGCGGCCGGACAAGGTGCGCGAGGGCATCGACCCGGCCCTGGTCACCACCGACGCCACCGCACTCGTCAAGCGCGGCGACCTCGACATCGTCGTGGAGGTCATCGGCGGGATCGAGCCCGCCCGTACGCTCATCACCACCGCCTTCGAGCACGGCGCCTCCGTCGTCTCCGCGAACAAGGCGCTGCTCGCCCAGGACGGCGCCGCGCTGCACGCCGCCGCCGAGGAGCACGGCAAGGACCTCTACTACGAGGCCGCCGTCGCCGGCGCCATCCCGCTGATCCGCCCGCTGCGCGAGTCGCTCGCCGGGGACAAGGTCAACCGGGTGCTCGGCATCGTCAACGGCACGACCAACTTCATCCTCGACAAGATGGACTCCACCGGCGCCGGCTACCAGGAGGCCCTGGACGAGGCCACCGCGCTCGGGTACGCCGAGGCCGACCCCACCGCCGACGTCGAGGGCTTCGACGCCGCCGCCAAGGCCGCCATCCTCGCCGGGATCGCCTTCCACACGCGGGTGCGTCTCGACGACGTCCACCGCGAGGGCATGACCGAGGTCACCGCGGCCGACTTCGCCTCCGCCAGGGAGATGGGCTGCACCATCAAGCTGCTCGCCATCTGCGAGCGGGCCGAGGACGGCGCGTCGGTCACCGCGCGGGTGCACCCGGCGATGATCCCGCTCAGCCACCCGCTCGCCTCCGTGCGCGGCGCCTACAACGCCGTGTTCGTCGAGTCGGACGCCTCCGGCCAGCTGATGTTCTACGGGCCGGGCGCGGGCGGCGCGCCGACCGCCTCCGCCGTGCTCGGGGACCTGGTCGCCGTGGGGCGCAACCGGGTCGGCGGGACGACGGGACCCGGCGAGTCCGCGTACGCCGCGCTGCCCGTCTCGCCGATGGGCGAGGTCGTCACGCGCTACCACATCAGCCTCGACGTGGCCGACAAACCGGGCGTTCTCGCCCAGGTCGCGACCGTGTTCGCGGAGCACGGTGTCTCGATCGACACGGTTCGCCAGCAGGGCAAGGACGGTGAGGCCTCCCTCGTCGTCGTCACCCACCGTGCGTCCGACGCGGCCCTCGGCGGGACCGTCGAGGCGTTGCGCAAGCTCGACACCGTGCGCGGTGTCGCCAGCATCATGCGGGTTGAAGGAGAGTAACCAGCAATGACCCACCAGTGGCGCGGAATCATCGAGGAGTACCGGGACCGGCTGCCGGTATCCGACACCACGCCGGTCGTGACGCTCCGCGAGGGCGGCACGCCGCTCGTGCCCGCGCAGGTGCTCTCCGAGCGCACGGGCTGCGAGGTGCACCTCAAGGTCGAGGGCGCGAACCCGACCGGGTCCTTCAAGGACCGGGGCATGACCATGGCCATCTCCAAGGCGAAGGAGGAGGGGGCCAAGGCGGTCATCTGCGCCTCCACCGGGAACACCTCCGCCTCCGCCGCCGCGTACGGCGTGCGCGCGGGCATGGTCTCCGCCGTGCTCGTGCCGCAGGGCAAGATCGCGCTCGGCAAGATGGGCCAGGCGCTGGTCCACGGGGCGAAGATCCTCCAGGTCGACGGCAACTTCGACGACTGCCTCACGCTGGCCCGCGCGCTGAGCGACAACTACCCGGTGGCACTGGTCAATTCGGTCAATCCGGTGCGTATCGAGGGGCAGAAGACCGCCGCCTTCGAGATCGTGGACATGCTGGGCGACGCGCCCGACATCCATGTGCTGCCGGTGGGCAACGCGGGCAACATCACCGCGTACTGGAAGGGGTACAAGGAGTACGCCGCCGACGGGATCAGCACCAGGACGCCGCGGATGTGGGGCTTCCAGGCCTCCGGCAGCGCGCCGATCGTGCGCGGCGAGGTCGTCAAGGACCCGTCGACCATCGCCACCGCCATCCGCATCGGCAACCCCGCCTCCTGGGACTTCGCGCTCGCCGCGCGGGACGAGTCCGGCGGCGCCATCGACGAGGTGACGGACCGTGAGATCCTGCGCGCCTACCGGCTGTTGGCCTCGCAGGAGGGCGTCTTCGTCGAGCCCGCGTCCGCCGCGTCGGTCGCCGGTCTGCTGAAGGCCGCCGAGCAGGGCAAGGTCGACCCGGGGCAGAAGATCGTGTGCACCGTCACCGGCAACGGTCTGAAGGACCCGGACTGGGCCGTCGCCGGCGCCCCGCAGCCGGTCACCGTCCCGGTGGACGCCGCGACCGCCGCCGAGCGGCTCGGCCTCGTCTGACGCGAGCGGCGGCCGCGACCGCGGCCGCCGCTCGCGCCCGCAGGACCGGCGTAAGGGCGCGCCCACCTGGGAAGGTTCTCCACGGGGGGCACAGGGGGCTTGCGACACGCATCGTGCGCCTCCTGTGCGCCCTATGTCGCCACTGAACCTTCCTTCGATAGGCTGTACCGAACCCGCCCGCCGCATATGCCGCGGTACCGCGGCGTCTCCGTGGTCCGGAAAGCGGCCCGGAGCGGCCCGGAGAGCGGCCGGCCACCCGGCCGGCGGCGATCCCAGGGGGTTCCGTACGTCCTCGAATGTCCATCGAATGTCATTCGACAGTCACGCAGCTCAAGGAGAGTCTTCGAGCGATGGCCGGTCCCGCGTTCCGCGCCGCCGCCGTCCGGGTGCGCGTCCCCGCCACCAGCGCCAACCTCGGCCCGGGCTTCGACGCCCTCGGCCTCGCGCTGGGTCTCTACGACGACGTGGTCGTCCGGGTGGCCGACTCCGGGCTGCACATCGACATCGCCGGTGAGGGCGGCCAGACCCTCCCGCGCGACGAGAGCCACCTGCTCGTACGCTCCCTGCGCACCGCCTTCGACCTGCTCGGCGGACAGCCGCGCGGTCTGGAGATCGTCTGCGCCAACCGCATCCCGCACGGCCGCGGCCTGGGCTCCTCCTCCGCCGCCATCTGCGCCGGCATCGTCGCCGCCCGCGCCGTGACCATAGGCGGCGAGGCCAGGCTCGACGACACCGCGCTCCTCGAACTCGCCACCGAGATCGAGGGCCACCCCGACAACGTCGCGGCCTGTCTGCTGGGCGGCTTCACCCTGTCCTGGATGGAGGGCGGCGCGGCCCGGGCGATCAGGATGGAGCCCGCCGATTCCATCGTTCCGGTGGTTTTCGTGCCCGGTAAGCCGGTCCTCACCGAGACCGCGCGCGGCCTGCTCCCGCGCACCGTGCCGCACGTCGACGCCGCCGCCAACGCGGGCCGGGCGGCCCTGCTCGTCGAGGCCCTGACCAGGCGCCCCGAGCTGCTGCTGCCCGCCACCGAGGACCGACTGCACCAGGAGTACCGCGCCCCGGCCATGCCCGAGAGCGCCGCCCTGGTGGAGCGGCTGCGGGGGGACGGGATCCCCGCGGTGATCTCCGGCGCCGGACCCACGGTCATGGCACTGGCCGACGCGGACACCGCCGACAAGGTCGAAGCACTGGCCGGCACCGACTGGGCCGCCAATCGGCTCGGTCTCGACGTGCGGGGCGCGAGCGTCCTTCCGCTCGCCACCTGACACACGGTTGCCGGATTTCGAGAGGGGGAATGTTTGTTGGATCCGGTAGTGTTAACCTCAAGTCTGCACCCGACCCCACCATGGCGAGGTGCCTCGTGTCCCCGTCCGGGACAGACATTCTTCCGGGAGTCCCCCAAGCCACACTGTGTCCTCCACCACGTACGCGGGCAGTACGTCGTGCGCGGACATTGAACGGCCTGCCGGGCGTACTCCGGAACCGGTGCGACCACGCCACGTGACACTGGGTGCCACGGCTCGGGGAAGCGCCATCACCAGATATTTCTTCCGCCGCTCAGGCGGACAACCGCCCCGGCACGGTTCACACAGCAAGGACCGATGCCGGACAGCACAACCGGTCGCCGAGCCAGACAGGCCGACGTCCGCTCCAGGGAAGGACCCTTCGTGAGCGACACCACCGATCTGATGGGCGCACGTGTCGAGGAGACCGCTGCCGCGCCCGCCACGGACGCCTCCGCGCCTGCCTCCGGTGCCGGCTCCCGGCGGCGCCGCGGTACCGGCCTCGAGGGCATGGTGCTGGCCGAGCTGCAGCAGGTCGCATCCGGCCTCGGCATCAGGGGCACCGCGCGCATGCGCAAGAGCCAGCTGATCGAGGTCATCAAGGAGGCGCAGGCCGCCGGAGGCGCCGCCCCGGCCAAGGCCGAGGCCGCCGCCGAGACCAAGCCCAAGCGCCGCGCCACCTCCCGGACCCGTACGGGTGAGGCCGCGGAGAAGAAGGCCGACGCCAAGGCCGAGCAGGCCCCCGCCGAGAAGGCCGCGGCCCAGCAGCAGATCGAGATCCCGGGCCAGCCCTCCCCGAAGGCCTCCGGCCAGCCCGAGCAGGCCGAGGAGGCCGCTCCCGCCGAGCGCCGCCGCCGTCGCGCCACCGCCGAGGCGGGCGCCCCGGCCGCCGCCGCGACCGAGACGGTCGCCGCCGAGGCGAAGGCCGAGCCCAAGGCCGAGACCCCGGCCCAGCAGCAGGGCGACGCCAAGGCCGACCAGGACGGCGGCGAGGGCCGCCGCCGCGACCGCCGCGAGCGCGGTCGCGACCGCGGCGAGCGTGGCGACCGCGGTGAGCGTGGCGACCGCGGTGAGCGTGGCGACCGCGGTGAGCGCGGCGACCGCGGTGAGCGCGGTGACCGTGGTGACCGCCGCGGCAAGGGCGACGACCAGCAGCAGGGCCAGGGCGGCCAGGGCCGTCAGCAGAGCCAGCAGGCCGGCGGCCGGCAGGACCGTCAGCACGACGACGACGACTTCGAGGGCGGCCGCCGTGGCCGTCGCGGGCGCTACCGCGACCGCCGTGGCCGTCGTGGCCGCGACGAGATGGCCTCCGAGCCGCAGCTCACCGACGACGACGTCCTGATCCCGGTCGCCGGCATCCTCGACATCCTCGACAACTACGCGTTCATCCGGACCTCCGGCTACCTGCCCGGCCCGAACGACGTGTACGTCTCCCTCGCCCAGGTCCGCAAGAACGGCCTGCGCAAGGGCGACCACGTCACCGGCGCCGTGCGCCAGCCCAAGGAGGGCGAGCGCCGCGAGAAGTTCAACGCGCTGGTCCGCCTGGACTCCGTCAACGGCATGGCGCCCGAACACGGCCGCGGCCGCCCGGAGTTCAACAAGCTCACCCCGCTGTACCCGCAGGACCGCCTCCGCCTGGAGACGGACCCGGGCGTGCTCACCACGCGGATCATCGACCTCGTGTCGCCGATCGGCAAGGGCCAGCGCGGTCTGATCGTGGCCCCGCCGAAGACCGGCAAGACCATGATCATGCAGGCGATCGCCAACGCGATCACCCACAACAACCCCGAGTGCCACCTGATGGTCGTCCTGGTCGACGAGCGTCCGGAAGAGGTCACCGACATGCAGCGGTCGGTCAAGGGCGAGGTCATCTCCTCGACCTTCGACCGCCCGGCCGAGGACCACACCACGGTCGCCGAGCTCGCCATCGAGCGCGCCAAGCGCCTGGTGGAGCTGGGGCACGACGTCGTCGTGCTGCTCGACTCGATCACCCGCCTGGGCCGCGCGTACAACCTCGCCGCCCCGGCCTCCGGCCGCATCCTGTCCGGTGGTGTCGACTCGACCGCCCTGTACCCGCCGAAGCGCTTCTTCGGTGCGGCCCGCAACATCGAGGACGGCGGTTCGCTGACCATCCTCGCCACCGCCCTGGTGGACACCGGGTCCCGCATGGACGAGGTGATCTTCGAGGAGTTCAAGGGCACCGGCAACATGGAGCTCAAGCTCGACCGGAAGCTCGCCGACAAGCGCATCTTCCCCGCGGTGGACGTCGACGCGTCCGGTACCCGCAAGGAGGAGATCCTGCTCGGCAACGAGGAACTGGCCGTCGTCTGGAAGCTGCGCCGGGTGCTGCACGCGCTCGACCAGCAGCAGGCGATCGAGCTGCTCCTCGACAAGATGAAGCAGACCAAGTCGAACGCCGAGTTCCTGATGCAGATCCAGAAGACGACGCCGGGCAACGGCGACTGACGCCGCGCCTTCCACCGAAAGGGCCGCTCCCGCAGGGGAGCGGCCCTTTCGCGTGCGGAACCCCTCGCACACCGGCCCGGCTCGCCGTGCGCACCCGTCCCGCGTTTCCCCGTCCGCCCCGACGGCGGGACGATGGAGGGCGTACGGCCGTGAAGGCCGGGCCCGACACCGAGTGCGGGAGACGACCGACCTAGGACGACCGACCGAGGACGAACCGACCGAGGACGAGCCGAGGAGCACATGGCTGCCGAGAGCACACCGGGCCACCGGGGCGAGGGGCGCCGGCGGACACCGCGCGACAAGCGGCACCGGGGCCTGAGGGCCGCGGCCTGGACCGCCGCCGGCATCGTCGTCCTCGGCGGCGCCGGCGCCGGATACCTGTACGCCAGGCTCAACGGCAACATCGAGAGCGTCGACATCGACCGGGCCCTCGGCACCGACCGGCCCGAGAAGGCCGGCAACGGCTCCGAGAACATCCTCGTCCTCGGCTCCGACACCCGCTCCGGCGGCAACGAGGCGCTCGGCGGCGGCGCCGACGACGGAAGCGCCCGTTCCGACACCGCGATGATCGTGCACGTCCACCGGGGCCACGAGAGGGCGAGCGTGGTCTCCCTCCCGCGCGACACCCTCGTCGACCGCCCCGCGTGCACCGGCACCGACGGCGGCGCCCACCCCGCGGCGAGCGGCGTGATGTTCAACTCCGCCTACGCCACGGGCGGGGCGGCCTGCGCGGTGAAGACCGTCGAGTCGCTCACCGATCTGCGCATGGACCACTACCTGGAGGTCGACTTCACCGGCTTCCGGAAGCTCGTCGACGAACTCGGCGGCGTCGAGGTCACCACCGGCGAGGACATCGACGACCCCGACAGCCATCTGGAGCTGGCGGCCGGCACCCACCGGCTCGACGGCGAACAGGCCCTCGGCCTGGTACGCACCCGGCACGGCGTCGGCGACGGCTCCGACCTCGGCCGCATCCGGCTCCAGCAGGCGTTCGTCAAGGCCCTGGTGCGGCGGATCGGCGAGGTCGGCGTCCTCACCGACCCCAGGAAGCTGTACGGCCTCGCCGACACCGCCACCAAGGCCGTCACCACCGACTCCGGCCTGGGCTCGGTCAACGCCCTGATGTCCTTCGCCTCCGGCCTGAGGAACATCACCCCCGCCGGCCTGCGCATGATCACCATGCCGGTCCGGTACGACCCGTCGAACGGCAACCGGGTCCTGGTGGAGGAGACCCGGGCCCGGCAGGTCTGGGACGCGCTGAAGAACGACGAGCCGATCCCGGAGTCGGCCACCGGAGGCACGGCCACCGGGGGAACGAAGGGCGGGGCCGACGCCGGGTAGGGGCGCGGGTCCGTATCGACATGCGGCTCCGCCGCGTGGGCGCGGCAAGCCCTCACCGGCCCGCGGGGAATACACGACGCGAGCCCCCGGTTTTGGGGGATGGCGCCAGTCCTGGCAGACTGGTCAGTCGGCCCCGGTTCACGCTCCCGCACCCCGCGGATGCGACCCGGCGCCCTCCCGAACCTAGGAGACACCTTGAAGCGCGACATCCACCCCGAGTACGTCGAGACGCAGGTCAGCTGCACCTGCGGCGCGTCGTTCACCACCCGCAGCACGATCGAGAGCGGCGCCATCCGCGCCGAGGTCTGCTCCGAGTGCCACCCGTTCTACACGGGCAAGCAGAAGATCCTCGACACCGGTGGCCGTGTGGCCCGCTTCGAGGCCCGCTTCGGCAAGGCCGCCGGCTCCAAGAAGTAGCGAGCCCCATACCGCCGGTCCACGGCCGCGTCCCCGCTCACGCGAGTGAGCCGAAGGAGTGCGTCGGTGTCGAGGGCGCGAGCGCGCGGAGGCCCGAAGGGCTGAGCACGATCGTGTTCTCGACACCGACTTGAGCACTCCGGAGGCGAACTGCGCAGATGAAGGGGGGCGGGCCGGGACCGGCGTTTTTGGTCGTCCGCCCTTCACCCCGTACCAGCAGGAGCCCATGATGTTCGAGGCAGTCGAGGAACTCGTCGCCGAGCACGCCGACCTGGAGAAGAAGCTCGCCGATCCGTCGGTCCACGCCGACCAGGCCAACGCGCGCAAGCTGAACAAGCGCTACGCCGAGCTCACCCCGATCGTCGCCACGTACCGCTCCTGGAGGCAGACGGGCGACGACATCGAGACCGCGCGCGAACTGGCCGCCGACGACCCCGACTTCGCCGCCGAGGTCAAGGACCTGGAGCGGCAGCGCGAGGAGCTCACCGAGAAGCTCCGCCTGCTGCTGGTCCCGCGCGACCCCAGCGACGACAAGGACGTCATCCTGGAGATCAAGGCGGGCGCGGGCGGCGACGAGTCCGCCCTGTTCGCCGGCGACCTGCTGCGCATGTACCTGCGCTACGCCGAGCGCGTCGGCTGGAAGACCGAGATCATCGACGCCACCGAGTCCGAGCTGGGCGGCTACAAGGACGTCCAGGTGGCCGTGAAGGCCCGCGGGCAGACCGAGCCCGGCCAGGGCGTGTGGGCCCGGCTGAAGTACGAGGGCGGCGTGCACCGCGTGCAGCGCGTGCCGGCCACCGAGTCGCAGGGCCGCATCCACACCTCCGCGGCGGGTGTCCTGGTGACCCCCGAGGCGGAGGAGGTCGACGTCGAGATCAACCCCAACGACCTGCGCATCGACGTCTACCGGTCCTCCGGTCCGGGCGGGCAGTCCGTCAACACCACCGACTCCGCCGTGCGCATCACGCACATCCCGACCGGAGTCGTCGCCTCCTGCCAGAACGAGAAGAGCCAGCTGCAGAACAAGGAGCAGGCACTGCGTATCCTGCGCTCCAGGCTCCTCGCGGCGGCGCAGGAGGAGGCGGAGCGGGAGGCCGCCGACGCCCGTCGCAGCCAGGTCCGCACCGTCGACCGCTCCGAGAAGATCCGTACGTACAACTTCCCGGAGAACCGCATCTCGGACCACCGCGTCGGCTTCAAGGCGTACAACCTGGACCAGGTCCTGGACGGCGACCTCGCCGCGGTGATCCAGGCCTGCGTCGACGCGGACTCGGCCGCCAAGCTCGCCGCCGCGTAAATCCCGTAGACAGCCCGGAGGACCGTCGTGAACCTGCTGCTCGCCGAGGTGGCCCAGGCCACCCAGCGGCTCGCCGACGCCGGTGTGCCCTCGCCGCGCACCGACGCGGAGGAGCTCGCCGCGTTCGTGCACGGCGTCAAGCGCGGCGAGCTGCACCACGTGAAGGACTCCGACTTCGACGCCCGGTACTGGGAGGTCATCGCCCGCCGCGAGGCCCGCGAGCCGCTCCAGCACATCACCGGGCGCGCGTACTTCCGCTACCTGGAGCTCCAGGTGGGGCCGGGGGTGTTCGTGCCGCGCCCCGAGACCGAGTCGGTGGTCGGCTGGGCGATAGACGCCGTCCGCGCCATGGACGTCGTCGAGCCGTGCATCGTCGACCTGTGCACCGGCTCGGGCGCCATCGCGCTGGCGCTGGCCCAGGAGGTGCCGCGCTCGCGCGTGTACGCCGTGGAGCTGTCCGAGGACGCCCTGACGTGGACCCGCAAGAACATGGAGGGGTCACGGGTCGAGCTGCGCCAGGGAGACGCCCTGACGGCCTTCCCGGACCTCGACGGCCAGGTCGACCTGGTCGTCTCCAATCCGCCGTACATCCCGCTCACCGAGTGGGAGTACGTCGCCCCGGAGGCCCGCGACTACGATCCCGACCTGGCCCTGTTCTCCGGTGAGGACGGACTCGACCTGATCCGCGGCCTGGAGCGCACCGCGCACCGGCTGCTGCGGCCCGGCGGGGTGGTCGTCGTGGAGCACGCCGACACCCAGGGCGGACAGGTGCCGTGGATCTTCGCCGAGGACCGCGGCTGGACCGACGCGGCCGACCACCCCGACCTGAACAACCGCCCCCGGTTCGCCACCGCCCGCAAGGCGCTGCCGTGAGCGTCCCGCATACTTCATCCCCCCAGCAGCACCCGTACGAGGAGGCCCGCTAGATGGCTCGCCGATACGACACCAACGACGCGACCGACCGCGCGACCGGTCTGCGCGAGGCCGCCTCCGCCGTCCGCCGGGGCGAGCTCGTGGTGCTGCCCACGGACACCGTGTACGGGATCGGCGCCGACGCGTTCACCTCGGAGGCCGTCGCCGATCTGCTGGAGGCCAAGGGCCGGGGCCGCAACATGCCCACGCCCGTCCTCATCGGCTCCCCGAACACCCTGCACGGCCTGGTCACCGACTTCTCCGAGATGGCCTGGGAACTGGTCGACGCGTTCTGGCCGGGCGCGCTGACCCTGGTCGCCAAGCACCAGCCGTCGCTCCAGTGGGACCTCGGGGACACCCGGGGCACGGTCGCCGTGCGGATGCCGCTGCACCCGGTCGCCATCGAGCTGCTCACCGAGGTCGGGCCCATGGCCGTGTCCTCGGCGAACCTGACCGGCCACCCGGCGCCGGAGAACTGCGACGCCGCGCAGGAGATGCTCGGCGACTCCGTCTCCGTGTACCTGGACGGCGGTCCGACCCCCGGCAACGTGCCCTCCTCGATCGTCGACGTCACCGGGCCCGTTCCCCTGCTGCTGCGCGAGGGCGCGATCCCGCCGGAGGAGCTGCGCAAGGTGGTACCCGACCTCGAGGTGGCGAATTGACGGCCCCTGAGTCGGGGCGTGGCATAGGCAACGGGGAATCCAGTGCGGAGATCACGACGACCTTCGGTTTTCCGCGCGACACCTTCCGCATCCTCCACGTCAGTACCGGAAACGTGTGCCGCTCGCCCATCACCGAGCGGCTGACCCGGCATTTCGTGAGCCAGCGGCTGGGGATCCTGGGCGGCGGGCTGATCGTGGAGAGCGCGGGCACCTGGGGGCACGAGGGCGCGCCGATGGAGGCCCACGCGGAGACCGTGCTGGCGGAGTTCGGGGCGGACGCGTCGGGGTTCGTGGGGCGTGAGCTGCTGGACGAGCACGTGATCCGGGCGGATCTGGTGCTGACGGCCACCCGGGACCACCGGGCGCAGGTCATCTCCATGGGGCACTCGGCGGGGCTGCGGACGTTCACGCTCAAGGAGTTCACCCGCCTGGTCAACGCCATCGACCCGGCGACCCTGCCGCCCCTGGACGAGGGGCTGGTCATGCGGGCCCGGGCGCTGGTGCGGGCTGCCGCGGCTCTACGCGGGTGGCTGCTGGCGCCGACCGCCGAGGCGGATGAGGTGTACGACCCGTACGGGGCGCCGTTGACGTTCTTCCAGTCCATCGGGGACGAGATATTCGAGGCGCTGGATCCTGTGGTGACGGCGTTGACCGGGGTGGCCGCTCGGGCGTAGGCGTCCGGCTGCCGGGGTGGATTTGCAGGGCCTCCGGCGTGGTTCCGCTGTGCCCGCCCTCCCCCATTGCCCGAAAGGCATGGGAGGTACCCCCATCGCCCTGCGGAACGACTGCCCACAGCGAGGCGAAACGACTGCCCGCGGCGAGGCGGGGCGGCTGTCCACAGCGGCGGTGGGGCGGGTGCGGCAGCGGGGGCGTTTTCCGGGGGTGCGGCCTACATTGGGCGTTATGACGGTCGGGCATGCCCTTGAGAGTGATGTGGTGCGGCGGCAGGACCCCGAGCTCGCCGATGTGCTGCTCGCGGAGCGTGAGCGGCAGTCGAGCACGCTCCAGCTGAACGCCGCCGAGAACTTCATGTCGCCGGCCGTGCTGGCCGCCCTCGGCTCACCGCTGGCCAACAAGTACGCCGAGGGATACCCCGGCAACCGGTACCACGGCGGCTGCGAGGTCGCCGACGTCGCCGAGCGCCTCGCCGTGGAGCGGGCCACGACGCTGTTCGGCGCCGAGCACGCCAACGTGCAGGCGCACTCCGGCTCGTCCGCCGTGCTCGCCGCGTACGCCGTCCTGCTGCGCCCCGGCGACACCGTCCTCGCCCTCGGCCTGCCCTACGGCGGTCATCTCACCCACGGTTCGCCCGCCAACTTCTCCGGCCGCTGGTTCGACTTCGTCGGCTACGGCGTGGACGCGGAGAGCGGGCTCGTCGACCACGACCAGGTCCGCGCCCTGGCCCGCAGCCACCGCCCCAAGGCGATCGTCTGCGGCTCCATCTCCTATCCGCGCCACCTCGACCACGCCTTCTTCCGCGAGGTCGCCGACGAGGTCGGCGCCTACCTCGTCGTGGACGCCGCGCACCCCATCGGCCTGGTCGCCGGGGGAGTGGCGCCCAGTCCGGTGCCGTACGCGGACATCGTGTGCGCGACGACGCACAAGGTGCTGCGGGGGCCGCGCGGCGGGATGATCCTGTGCGGCGGCGAGCTGGCCGAGCGGGTCGACCGTGCCGTCTTCCCCTTCACCCAGGGCGGTGCCCAGATGAACAGCGTCGCGGCCAAGGCCGTCGCGTTCGGGGAGGCGGCGAAACCGGCGTTCGCCGCGTACGCGCACCGGGTGGTCGCCAACGCGCGGACCCTGGCCGCCGCGCTGGCCGCCGAGGGGCTGGCCGTCACCACCGGCGGCACGGACACCCACCTGATCACCGCCGACCCGGCGCCGCTCGGCGTCGACGGACGCACCGCGCGCGGCCGGCTCGCGGCGGCCGGGCTCGTCCTGGACTGCTGCGCGCTTCCGCACGACGACGGCCGCGGGCTGCGTCTGGGCACCGCGGCGGTGACCACGCAGGGCATGGGAGCGCGGGAGATGACGTTCGTCGCGGGGCTCCTGGCGAGCGTCCTGCGGGGCGGCACCGAGCCCGCGCGGGCCCGGGAGGACGTACGGGAACTGGCCGCGGCGTTCCCGCCGTACCCCCGCTGAGCGGCCGGGTTCCGGGGTGGCGCGACGGACGCACAGTCACGCGTGCAACCATCGTCGCCACCCGGAAGTCCTCACCCGTATGCGTGCCTCGCTAGGGTGTGGGGCTGTGATGGCCAGCGAGACCTGTGGGGAAGCCCGTGCGTGAATACCTGCTGACGCTCTGCATCACGGCCGCGGTGACGTACCTGCTGACAGGGCCGGTACGGAAGTTCGCGATCGTGGCCGGGGCGATGCCGGAGATCCGGGCACGTGACGTGCACCGCGAACCCACTCCGAGGCTCGGCGGTATCGCCATGTTCTTCGGCCTGTGCGCGGGCCTGCTCGTCGCGGACCACCTCACCAACCTCAACCAGCTCTTCGAGAAGTCCAACGAGCCGCGGGCGCTGCTCTCCGGGGCGGCGCTGATCTGGCTGATCGGTGTGCTGGACGACAAGTTCGAGATCGACGCGCTGATCAAGCTGGGCGGCCAGATGATCGCCGCGGGTGTGATGGTCATGCAGGGTCTGACGATCCTGTGGCTGCCGATCCCGGGCGTCGGCTCGGTGGCGCTCACCCAGTGGCAGGGCACGCTGCTCACGGTGGCGCTGGTCGTCATCACCATCAACGCGGTCAACTTCGTGGACGGCCTGGACGGTCTCGCGGCCGGCATGGTGTGCATCGCGGCGGCGGCGTTCTTCCTGTACGCCTACCGCATCTGGTACTCGTACGGCATCGAGGCGGCCGCCCCGGCGACGCTGTTCTCGGCGATCCTGATGGGCATGTGCCTGGGCTTCCTGCCGCACAACATGCACCCGGCGCGGATCTTCATGGGCGACTCGGGATCGATGCTCATCGGCCTGGTGCTGGCCGCCGGCGCGATCTCCGTCACCGGGCAGGTCGACCCGGACGCGCTGAAGCTGTTCGCCGGTTCGGAGAAGGAGGCCGTGCACCAGACGGTGCCGGTCTACATCCCGCTGCTGCTGCCGCTGACCATCATCGCGGTGCCGGCCGCCGACCTGATCCTGGCGATCGTGCGGCGCACCTGGCGCGGCCAGTCGCCGTTCGCGGCGGACCGGGGGCATCTGCACCACCGGCTGCTGGAGATCGGCCACTCGCACAGCCGGGCGGTGCTGATCATGTACTTCTGGTCGGCGCTGATCGCCTTCGGCGCGCTGACCTACTCCGTGAACTCGGCGTCGATGTGGATCGTGCTGAGCGTCGTCATCCTCTCCACGCTCGGCCTCGTCCTGCTGCTGCTGCCCCGCTTCACCCCGCGCACCCCGCGCTGGGCGGAGGCCTTCGTGCCGCCGCGCTACCGCCGTCGCCGCCGGGTGACCCCGGCCGCCGCCGAGGACGCGTCGGCCCCGGCGGATCCCGGGGCCGACGACGAGCGCCGCGCCCCGGTCGCCGCGGGCGTCTCCGGCGTCAACGGCGCGACCGCCGTCGGCCCCCGCGCACGCCTGGCCGACCGATCACGGTCAAGGTAAGAATCCGACTAGAGCATTGCCAAGTCGTGGTGCCCCGATGGTTACCTGTTGGGGTGAGAAACGCCTCAATATCAGACAAAGAGGCCGGGTTCTCGCTCAGACGCGCAGATTCACTCTCATGTGTGACGGCGAGCACACCAAGCAGGTAAAGACTGCATCAAATAGTTTGTGATACCGTTCACGAGAACCCCGGAGAGAGCCAAGGAGCCGTAGTGCGACGGCTCACCGGCGCGAGGAATTCTCACTCGGCCCGGGGGTCTACGCTCGTCCATGACGACACCCTGCCCCCTGCGAAAAGCGGAGTTGCCGCCATGCCGTCCCATGACGCCCGGAACCTTCTGCAGTGCGCTGTGCCCACAGCGGCTGCCGGTGCGGTCGCCGTCGCCGTCAGCGCTGCGGTGGCCGGCGGCAAGGGTGCCCTCGGCGCGGCCGTGGGGGTCGTGCTCGCCATCCTGTTCATGGGGATCGGCCTGTACGTCCTGCAGTGGACGGCGAAATCGCTCCCGCAGCTGTTCCAGGCCATGGGGCTGATGCTCTACGTCGCACAGCTCCTGCTGCTCATGATCTTCGTCGCGATCTTCAAGGACACCTCGCTCTTCGATCCGAAGACGTTCGCGATCTCGCTCGTCGTGGCGACGCTCGTGTGGATGGCCGCGCAGGCCCGTGCGCACATGAAGGCCAAGCTCTTCTACGTCGATCCGGACTCCGCGAAGAGCGACAAGTCCGAGAAGACGGGGCCGTCGTCGTGACGGGTAGGGGCGCGATAAAGACCGGTGAGAACTCCTGCTATCGTCCGGTGCCAACTGCGGCATCGCGGGCGCGGGCATCCGAGCTGACGCCTGAGCGATCGCGAGGCTCGATGCCCCTCAGCCGCCCCCACATCCGTAACACCTGTCCGGTGCCGACCCGCGGACCTGTGCCGCGCCGACACAACGAGGTTGCCGTACCTATGCGTCACGCCGAAGGAGCCCGTGGTGAGTGCTGACCAGACCCAGCTCGCCTTTGACTGGAGCTGTCGGATCATGTCCGACAACGGGTGTGGTTTTCCGGCTCCGGGCCTGCACTCGTTCCTCTTCAAGCCGATCGCCACCGTCGGCGGGTTCGAGTTCAACAAGGTGATGCTGCTCGCGCTCATCACCACCGTCCTCGTCATCGGCTTCTTCTACGCCGCCTTCGGCAAGGCCAAGGTGGTGCCGGGCAAGCTGCAGATGGTCGGTGAGGCCGGCTACGACTTCGTCCGCCGCGGCATCGTCTACGAGACCCTGGGCAAGAAGGAGGGCGAGAAGTACGTCCCCCTCATGGTCTCGCTGTTCTTCTTCATCTGGATCATGAACATCTGGTCCGTGATCCCGCTGGCCCAGTTCCCGGTCTCCTCGATCATCGCGTTCCCGGCGGTGCTCGCCGCGATCGTCTACGTGGTGTGGCTCGGGCTCACGTTCAAGAAGCACGGCTTCGCGGGCGGGTTCAAGAACCTGACCGGTTACGACAAGTCGCTCGGCCCGGTGCTGCCGCTCGTCGTGGTCATCGAGTTCTTCTCGAACGTCCTCGTGCGGCCCTTCACCCACGCGGTCCGACTCTTCGCCAACATGTTCGCCGGCCACCTGCTGCTCGTGATGTTCACCGTCGCCAGCTGGTACCTGCTGAACAGCTACATGATCCCGGCGGCGGGCGTCTCGTTCCTCATGACCGTCGTCATGATCCTCTTCGAGCTCTTCGTCCAGGCCGTCCAGGCGTACGTCTTCGTACTGCTGGCCTGTTCCTACGTTCAGGGCGCTCTCGCCGAGCACCACTGAGCCGTCCCACCACCCCGCACCTCCAGTCGTCCGGTGGCCAACCCCCACCGGTCCATGTAAAGAGAAGGAAGATCCAGCATGGCTGCCACTGAGACCCTCGCCGCTGTCTCCGGCTCCCTCGGCTCCATCGGTTACGGCCTCGCCGCCATCGGCCCTGGTATCGGCATCGGCATCATCTTCGGCAACGGCACCCAGGCCCTCGCCCGTCAGCCCGAGGCGGCCGGTCTGATCCGCGCCAACCAGATCCTCGGCTTCGCCTTCTGTGAGGCGCTCGCCCTCATCGGCATCGTTATGCCGTTCGTGTTCGGCCAGTAAGAGCCCTTACTCACCGACACGTTTCGACGAAAGGCACTGATGTGATCGCCAACCTGGTACAGCTGGCGGCCGAGGAGGAGCAGAACCCGCTCCTGCCTCCGGGCCCCGAGCTGCTCGTCGGCACCATCGCCTTCGCCATCGTGTTCTTCTTCTTCTGGAAGAAGCTGCTCCCGAACATCAACAAGGTTCTGGAGGAGCGCCGCACGGCGATCGAAGGCGGTATCGAAGAGGCCGAGGCCATGAAGGTCGAGGCCCAGAGCGTCCTTGAGCAGTACAAGGCTCAGCTCGCCGAGGCCCGGCACGAGGCCGCGCGTCTGCGCCAGGAGGCGCAGGAGCAGGGTGCCGCGCTCATCGCCGAGATGCGGGCCGAGGGCCAGCGCCAGCGCGAGGAGATCGTCGCCGCCGGACACGCGCAGATCGAGGCCGACCGCAAGGTCGCCGCGTCCGCGCTCCGTCAGGACGTCGGCAAGCTCGCCACCGACCTGGCCGGCAAGCTCGTCGGCGAGTCCCTCGAGGACCACGCCCGGCAGAGCCGCGTGATCGACCGCTTCCTCGACGAGCTCGACCAGAAGGCCGAGGCCGCGCGATGAACGGAGCGAGCCGCGAGGCCCTGGCAGCCGCACGTGAGCGTCTCGACGCGCTGACGGACTCCACGTCCGTGGACGCGGCCGTGCTCGCCGACGAGCTGGCCGCCGTCACCGCGCTGCTCGACCGCGAGGTGTCGCTGCGTCGGGTCCTCACCGACCCGGCGCAGGCCGGTGAGGCCAAGGCCGACCTGGCCCGGCGCCTGCTCGGCTCGCAGGTCGGCGGTCCGACCGCGGACCTCGTCTCCGGCATGGTGCGTTCCCGCTGGTCGCAGTCGCGCGACCTGGTGGACGCGCTGGAGGAGCTGGCCGCCGTGGCCGACCTCACCGTCGCCCAGCGGTCCGGCGCGCTCGACGACGTCGAGGACGAGCTGTTCCGGTTCGGCCGGATCGTCTCCTCCAACACGGAGCTGCGTGCCGCGCTGACCAACCGGAGCGCCACCGCCTCCGCCAAGGGCGAGCTGCTGCGCAGCCTGCTGGGCGGCCGGGCGAACGCGGCCACCGGGCGTCTGGTCACGCGTCTTGTGACCGCGCCGCGTGGACGTAGCCTGGAGTCGGGACTGGAGTCCCTGTCCAAGCTCGCCGCCGACCGCCGCGACCGCATGGTGGCCGTCGTCACCTCCGCGGTGCCGCTGAGCGACCGGCAGAAGCAGCGCCTGGGCGACGCCCTCGCGAAGCTCTACGGCCGCCGGATGCACCTCAACCTCGACGTCGACCCCCAGGTCCTCGGCGGGATCCGGGTGCAGGTCGGTGACGAGGTCATCAACGGCTCCCTCGCGGACCGGCTCGAGGACGCCAGCCGTCGGCTGGCCGGCTGAGCAGCACATTTCTTCATAGCAGTACGCAGTAATTACGGCCCTGGTTGGGCCGTGCAGAGGATTCACCTCGTATCGGGGGGAGTCCCCATACCCCCCAAGTGAAACTTCGGGCCCAACAAGGAGAGCAGGGAACTCAGATGGCGGAGCTCACGATCCGGCCGGAGGAGATCCGGGACGCGCTGGAGAACTTCGTCCAGTCGTACAAGCCGGACGCGGCCTCGCGCGAGGAGGTCGGTACGGTCACCCTTGCCGGCGACGGCATCGCCAAGGTCGAGGGCCTTCCCTCGGCCATGGCCAACGAGCTGCTGAAGTTCGAGGACGGCACCCTCGGCCTCGCCCTCAACCTCGAGGAGCGCGAGATCGGTGCCATCGTCCTCGGTGAGTTCAGCGGTATCGAGGAGGGCCAGCCGGTCACCCGTACCGGCGAGGTGCTGTCCGTCGCCGTCGGCGAGGGCTACCTCGGCCGCGTGGTCGACCCGCTCGGCAACCCGATCGACGGCCTCGGCGAGATCGAGACCGAGGGCCGTCGCGCCCTCGAACTGCAGGCCCCCACGGTCATGCAGCGCAAGTCGGTGCACGAGCCGATGGAGACGGGCTACAAGGCCGTCGACGCCATGACCCCGATCGGCCGTGGTCAGCGCCAGCTGATCATCGGTGACCGTCAGACCGGCAAGACCGCCCTGGCCGTCGACACGATCATCAACCAGCGTGACAACTGGCGCACCGGCGACCCGAAGAAGCAGGTCCGCTGCATCTACGTCGCCATCGGCCAGAAGGGCTCCACCATCGCGTCGGTCCGCCGCGCGCTGGAGGAGAACGGCGCACTGGAGTACACGACCATCGTCGCCGCCCCGGCGTCCGACCCGGCCGGCTTCAAGTACCTGGCGCCGTACACCGGTTCGGCCATCGGCCAGCAGTGGATGTACGAGGGCAAGCACGTCCTGATCATCTTCGACGACCTGTCGAAGCAGGCCGACGCCTACCGCGCCGTGTCCCTGCTGCTGCGCCGCCCGCCGGGCCGCGAGGCCTACCCGGGTGACGTCTTCTACCTGCACTCCCGTCTGCTGGAGCGCTGCGCCAAGCTCTCCGACGACATGGGCGCGGGCTCGATGACCGGTCTGCCGATCGTCGAGACCAAGGCCAACGACGTGTCGGCGTTCATCCCGACCAACGTCATCTCCATCACCGACGGCCAGTGCTTCCTGGAGTCGGACCTGTTCAACGCCGGTCAGCGCCCCGCGCTGAACGTCGGTATCTCCGTCTCCCGAGTCGGCGGTTCCGCGCAGCACAAGGCGATGAAGCAGGTCTCCGGCCGTCTGCGCGTGGACCTCGCCCAGTTCCGTGAGCTGGAGGCGTTCGCCGCCTTCGGTTCCGACCTGGACGCCGCGTCCAAGGCGCAGCTGGAGCGCGGTCAGCGCATGGTCGAGCTGCTGAAGCAGGACCAGTACCAGCCGATGTCCACCGAGGACCAGGTCGTCTCCGTCTGGGCCGGTACCACCGGCAAGATGGACGAGGTGCCGGTCGCCGACATCCGCCGCTTCGAGAAGGAGCTCCTCGAGTACCTGCACCGCCAGGAGCAGGGCCTCATGACCTCCATCCGCGAGGGCGGCAAGATGTCCGACGACACCCTGCAGGCCGTGGCCGAGGCGATCACGGCCTTCAAGAAGCAGTTCGAGACGAGCGACGGCAAGCTGCTCGGCGAGGACGCCCCGTCCGCCGCCAAGTGACGTAAGGAAGGGACCTGACTCATGGGAGCCCAGCTCCGGGTCTACAAGCGTCGCATCCGATCCGTCACCGCGACCAAGAAGATCACCAAGGCGATGGAGATGATCGCCGCCTCGCGCGTCGTCAAGGCGCAGCGCAAGGTGGCGGCCTCCACGCCGTACGCGCGGGAGCTCACCCGCGCGGTCACGGCGGTCGGAACCGGGTCGAACACCAAGCATCCGCTCACCACGGAGGCGGAGAACCCGACCCGTGCCGCGGTCCTGCTCCTCACGAGCGACCGCGGTCTGGCCGGCGCCTTCAACTCCAACGCCATCAAGGCGGCGGAGCAGCTGACCGAGCGCCTGGAGCGCGAGGGCAAGCAGGTCGTCACCTACATCGTCGGCCGGCGCGGTGTCGCCCACTACAACTTCCGCGAGCGCACGATCGCGGAGACGTTCACGGGCTTCACAGACGAGCCCTCGTACGCGGACGCCAAGAAGGTCGCGGCCCCGCTCATCGAGGCGCTCCAGACGGAGACGGCGGACGGCGGCGTGGACGAGCTCCACATCGTCTACACCGAGTTCGTGTCGATGATGACGCAGACGGCGGTCGACTCCCGGATGCTTCCGCTGCGCCTCGAAGAGGTCGCCGAGGAGACGTCCACCAAGGGCGAGATCCTGCCGCTGTACGACTTCGAGCCCTCGGCGGAGGACGTCCTCGACGCCCTGCTGCCGCGGTACGTCGAGAGCCGGATCTACAACGCGCTGCTCCAGTCGGCCGCTTCGAAGCACGCCGCCACGCGGCGCGCGATGAAGTCGGCCACCGACAACGCGGGCGAGCTGATCAACACGCTCTCCCGTCTTGCCAACGCGGCCCGCCAGGCCGAAATCACCCAGGAAATCAGCGAGATCGTCGGTGGCGCCAGCGCTCTGGCCGACGCGACCGCGGGGAGTGACAGCTAATGACCACCACTGTTGAGACCGCGACGGCCACGGGCCGCGTCGCCCGGGTCATCGGCCCGGTCGTCGACGTGGAGTTCCCCGTCGACGCGATGCCGGACATCTACAACGCCCTCCACGTCCAGGTCGCCGACCCGGCCAAGGAGGGTGAGCTCAAGACGCTGACCCTGGAGGTCGCCCAGCACCTGGGTGACGGCCTGGTCCGCACCATCTCCATGCAGCCCACCGACGGTCTGGTCCGCCAGGCCCCGGTGACCGACACGGGCTCCGCCATCTCGGTGCCGGTCGGCGACTTCACCACCGGCAAGGTGTTCAACACCCTCGGTGAGGTGCTGAACGTCGACGAGCAGTACACGGGTGAGCGCTGGCCGATCCACCGCAAGGCGCCCAACTTCGACGAGCTCGAGTCGAAGACCGAGATGTTCGAGACCGGCGTCAAGGTCATCGACCTCCTCACCCCGTACGTCAAGGGTGGAAAGATCGGTCTGTTCGGCGGTGCCGGCGTCGGCAAGACGGTGCTCATCCAGGAGATGATCTACCGCGTCGCCAACAACCACGACGGTGTGTCGGTCTTCGCCGGTGTCGGTGAGCGCACCCGTGAGGGCAACGACCTCATCGACGAGATGAGCGAGTCGGGCGTCATCGACAAGACCGCGCTGGTCTTCGGCCAGATGGACGAGCCCCCGGGCACCCGTCTGCGCGTGGCGCTGGCCGGTCTGACCATGGCGGAGTACTTCCGCGATGTGCAGAAGCAGGACGTGCTGTTCTTCATCGACAACATCTTCCGCTTCACCCAGGCCGGTTCCGAGGTGTCGACCCTGCTCGGCCGCATGCCCTCCGCGGTGGGCTACCAGCCGAACCTGGCCGACGAGATGGGTCTCCTCCAGGAGCGCATCACCTCGACCCGCGGTCACTCGATCACCTCGATGCAGGCGATCTACGTCCCCGCGGACGACCTGACCGACCCGGCGCCGGCCACCACCTTCGCCCACCTCGACGCGACGACGGTGCTCTCCCGTCCGATCTCGGAGAAGGGCATCTACCCGGCCGTGGACCCGCTGGACTCCACGTCCCGGATCCTGGACCCGCGCTACATCGCGCAGGACCACTACAACGCGGCCATGCGCGTGAAGAACATCCTGCAGAAGTACAAGGACCTGCAGGACATCATCGCGATCCTCGGTATCGACGAGCTCGGCGAGGAGGACAAGCTCGTCGTCCACCGTGCCCGTCGCGTGGAGCGCTTCCTGTCCCAGAACACCCATGTCGCCAAGCAGTTCACCGGCGTGGACGGTTCGGACGTGCCGCTGGACGAGTCGATCGCCGCGTTCAACGCGATCTGCGACGGTGAGTACGACCACTTCCCGGAGCAGGCGTTCTTCATGTGCGGTGGCATCGAGGACCTGAAGAAGAACGCGAAGGAGCTGGGCGTCTCCTGAGCATCAGGCTCACCGTGAACCCCTGAGGGTTCACACCTGAGGGGGCGGGTGCGTCCCGTCCCCTCAGCCACGCCCCTTAGACTTGTAACCAACACCCGGCACAACCGCCGGGTGGTGACCCGAGGAGCCACCTTGGCTGCTGAGCTGCACGTCGCGCTGGTCGCGGCCGACCGAGAGGTCTGGTCCGGCGAGGCCACCCTGGTCGTCGCGCGCACCACGTCCGGCGACATCGGCGTCATGCCCGGTCACCAGCCGCTGCTCGGTGTGCTGGAGTCGGGCCCGGTGACCATCCGTACGCGTGAGGGCGGGACGGTCGTCGCCGCGGTGCACGGCGGTTTCATCTCGTTCGCGGACGACAAGCTGTCGCTGCTGGCCGAGATCGCCGAGCTGTCGGACGAGATCGACGTCCAGAGCGCGGAGCAGGAACTCGCCCGCGCGAAGGCGGAGGACGACACCGAGGCCGAGCGCCGTGCGGATGTCCGTCTGCGGGCGGCGTCGGCAGGACGCTGACACCGCGCGGTGGGATGACGTGACTCAGCCGCGGCCGGCACCGGAGCGATCCGGAGCCGGTCGCGGCTGAGGCAGATCTGGATGATTTTTCCGTTCCGTTACCTAGGAGACGAGGAGGTCGGTGCCGATGGTCCTCGCTCTGACTGTGTGCGGAATCGTCGTGGTGCTAGCGCTGGTGGGGCTCTTCGTCTTCGGACTGCGCCGCCGCCTCATCCAGCGCTCCGGCGGAACGTTCGACTGCAGCCTGCGCTGGGACGCGCCCGAGTCGGGCGACTCCGGCGGCAAGGGCTGGGCGTACGGGGTGGCACGTTACAACGGTGACCGGGTCGAGTGGTTCCGGGTGTTCTCCTACGCGCCCCGTCCGCGCCGCGTCCTGGAGCGTTCCGCGATCGAGGTGGCCGGCCGCCGTCTGCCCGAGGGCGAGGAGGAGCTGGCGCTGCTGTCGGACTCGGTGGTCCTCGCCTGTCTGCACCGGGGGACGCGTCTGGAACTCGCGATGAGCGAGGACGCGCTGACCGGTTTCCTCGCGTGGCTCGAGGCGGCCCCGCCCGGACAGAGGGTGAACGTCGCGTAGAGCGGCGTTCGGGGTCCCGCTGGGTGGGGGCGCCCCCGGCGGCGGAGCTGTTGGGGGAGGGTGAATGTGGCGTAAACACGTTCACCCTCCCCCGGACGAAGTCCGGAGAAGGGTGAAGGTCGCGCAGTGCCGCTCGAGGGTTACTTCAGGCCGCTGTCGATGGCGGTCACCAGTTCGCCGTTCGTGGTGTCGCCGCTGAACTCCCAGAAGAAGGCACCGCCCAGGCCCTGGTTCTTGGCCCAGGACATCTTCCCGGAGATCGTCGACGGGGTGTCGTAGGACCACCAGTTGGTGCCGCAGTGGGCGTACGCCGTGCCGGCGATGGTGCCGGTGGCCGGGCAGGAGTTCTTCAGGACCTTGTAGTCCTCGATGCCCGGCTCGTAGGTGCCCGGGGCCGCGCCGGTCGCCGAGCCGCCGGGGGCGGACTGGGTGACACCGGTCCAGCCGCGGCCGTAGAAGCCGATGCCGAGCAGCAGCTTGGCGGACGGGACGCCCTTCGACTTCAGCTTGGCGATCGCGTCGGCCGAGTTGAAGCCGGCCTGCGGGATGCCGTTGTATGAGGTGAGCGGCGAGTGCGGGGCCGTCGGACCCTGCGCGTTGAAGGCGCCGAAGTAGTCGTACGTCATCACGTTGTACCAGTCGAGGTACTGGGCGGCGCCGCCGTAGTCGGCCGCGTCGATCTTGCCGCCGTTCGAGCCGTCGGCGGTGATGGCGGCGGTGACCAGGTAGTCCTTGCCGAACTCGGCGCGCAGGGCCTGCGAGAGGTTCTTGAAGGCCGCGGGCCCGCTGCTGTCACAGGTGAGACCGCAGGCGTTCGGGTACTCCCAGTCGATGTCGATGCCGTCGAAGACATCGGCCCAGCGCGGGTCCTCCACGACCTGCTTGCAGGACTTGGCGAAGGCGGCCGGGTTCTGCGCGGCCTGGCCGAAGCCGCCGGAGTAGGTCCAGCCGCCGAAGGAGTACAGCACCTTGATGTGCGGGTACTTCGCCTTCAGCTGGCGCAGCTGGTTGAAGTTGCCGCGCAGCGGCTGGTCCCAGGTGTCGGCGGTGCCGCTGACGGACTGGTCGGCGGTGTAGGCCTTGTCGTAGGCGGCGTAGGTGTCGTCGACGGTGCACTGGCCGTTCTTGACGTTGCCGAACGCGTAGTTGATGTGGGTGATCTTGGCGGCGGAGCCGGACGTCACCAGGTTCTTGACGTGGTAGTTGCGGCCGTAGACGCCCCACTCGGTGAAGTAGCCGAGCTTGACCTTGTCGCCGGTGGGCGGCGGCTCCTCGGTGGTGCCGGTGGTGCGCACCTTCACCGCGCCGCTGGCCGGGCCGGTCTGGTCGCCGGTGTCACGGGCCCGCACGGTGTACGAGTAGTCGGTGCCCTTGCTGAGACCGGTGTCCGTGTACGAGGTGCCGGTCACGGTGGCGACCTTGGCGCCGTCGCGCAGCACGTCGTAGTTCTTGACGCCCTTGTCGTCGGTCGCCGCCGACCAGGACAGCTTCACCGAGGTGTCGGTGATGTCCGAGGCGGTGGGGGTGCCGGGCGCGGAGGGGGCCGCGTCGCCGGGGACGGAGGTGCCGTCGCAGCTGCCGCCGTTGAGCCTGCAGCCGGCGGGGGCGCCGGAGCCGCTGCCGTTGAAGCCGAAGGAGACCGACGCCCCGGGGGCGAGGGTGCCGTTCCAGCCGAGGTTCTTGGCGGTCCAGTGGTCGCCGGAGCTGGTGACGGTGGCGTCCCAGGCGGAGGTGACCTTGGTGCCGGAGGGGAAGTCCCACTCGAGGGTCCAGGAGCTGAGGGTCGTGGTGCCGGTGTTCTTCACCGTCCACTTGCCCTCGAAGCCGGAGCCCCAGTCCTGGGTCTTGGCGTAGGTGGCGGTCGCCGAGGTGGCGGCCTGGGCGGGGCTCGCGAGGCCGACGAGGCCGGCGAAGGGGAGCAGCAGGGACGCGAACCCTGCGGCGGCTCTGTGTCTGAAGCGCATGCTGCGCCTCCTTATGGGGGAGAAGCCGTCGGGGGCGTGACTGAGCCATCACGCCCGCAGTGTCCGCGAGAATAGAAAGGTCTGGACCACGGGTCAATAGGTCTGGACCACTGTCCCCGGAACTCGTGCCGGCTTCCGTCAGGCACCCAACTCCTGCGCCAGTACCGCCGCTTGCACCCGGCTGCGCAGCTCCAGTTTGCCCAGCAGACGGCTGACGTGCGTCTTCACCGTCGCCTCCGCCATGTCGAGGCGCACCGCGATGTCGGCGTTGGACAATCCCTCACCCAGACAGGACAGCACCTCGCGCTCGCGCCGGGTGAGGGCGTCCAGCACCGCCGGATCGGCGGTCGCCGGGCGGACGGGCTTCGCGGCGAACTCCGCGATCAGCCGCCGGGTGACGGCCGGGGCGACGATGCCCTCCCCGCGCGCCACCGTGCGCACCGACGCGATGAGGTCCTTCGCCTCCGTGTTCTTCAGCAGGAACCCGGCCGCCCCGGCCCGCAGCGCCCCGAACACGTACTCGTCGAGGTCGAAGGTGGTCAGCACCAGCACGTCGGCGAGTCCCTCCCCGACCACCTGCCGGGTCGCCGACACCCCGTCCAGGCGCGGCATCTGCACGTCCATCAGCACCAGATCGGGACGGAGTTCACGGGCGAGCGCCACCGCCCGCTCGCCGTCCCCCGCCTCGCCGACCACCTCGATGTCGGGGGCACTGCGCAGGATGAGGACCAGTCCGGCGCGGACGGCGGACTGGTCCTCGGCGACCAGGACCCGGATCATTGCATCTCTCCTCGGGTGATGTCGGTGACGGGAAGACGGGCGCGCACGACCCACAGCCTGCCGTCGGGGCCGCTCTCCGGTGCCGCCTCGAACGTGCCGTCCAGCAGGGCCACCCGCTCCCGCATGCCGACGAGCCCGGCCCCGGAGCCCGGCGCGCGCGGGGTGCCCCGGCCGCCGTACGGGCTGGTCACCCGGATGTCGAGACCGCCGTCGAGGCGGCACAGCCGCACGGTGACCTTCCCCGGCGCGGCGTGCTTCAGCGCGTTCGTCAGCGACTCCTGCACGATCCTGTACGCGGCGAGCTCGACCGGTGCGGGCACGGAGCCGCAGGCGGCGTCGAGGGTGACGTCCAGTCCGTTGGCCCGGGCGCCCTCGACCAGGGTGCCGAGGCCGTCGAGGGTGGGGGTCGCCGCCGGCTCCCGGTCGTCGGCCCCGTCGCGCAGGATGCCGATGAGCCGTCGCATCTCGGACAGTCCCTGGACGCTGTTCTCCCGGATCACGGTGAGCGCCTCGCGGGAGGTCTTCTCGTCCTCCAGGGAGAGCGCCGCCGTGGAGTGGATGGCGATCGCGGAGAGGTGGTTGGCGACCATGTCGTGCAACTCCCTGGCCATCCGGGCGCGTTCCGCGGTCACCGCCTGGGCGCGGTCCATCTCCGCGAGCAGCGCGGTCTGTTCGGCGCGCAGCCGCGCGGCCTCGGCGGCGTCGCGGTGGTTGCGGACGATCAGGCCGGTCGACGCGGGCGCGAACGACACGACGCCGACCCCCACCCCGATCAGCAGCGCCTCGGGCGTACGCCACACGGCGTACGGCACCAGCGAGCCGACGATGCTGAGCAGCCCGGTGATCCGGGGGATGCGGCGGGCGGAGGCGGGCGTGCCGTACAGGACGGCGGCGTACATCAGGTCGGTGTACATCAGGAGGGTGACGACGCTGCCCTGGGTGAGGGTGTCCGCGGTCAGGGCGGCCGTGCCGGTCAGCAGGGCGGTGCGCGGTGCGGTCCTGCGCAGCAGCTCACAGCAGGCCGTCACGAACAGCGGCAGCAGGATCGGCCAGCGGCCGTCGAACAGCACGATCGGCTCGTCGGCCGGCCGGGTGCCCAGCCCTATGCCCCACAGCAGCAGTCCGCCGAACAGTCCGGCGAGCGCGACCCACACGTCGAAGCGGCGGGGGCGGGGCAGTCGTACGGCCATGGCACCATCCAACACGGTGCGCGCACCCGGCGCCTGATCCCCGCGGACGGTCCTGGAGTGCATCCTTCGATGTACCGCGGGTTCGTCGGCGGCGACGACGAAACGGGCCGCTTGGCACGGGAGCCTGAAAGGGTGACCGAAGGGAGCGAACCGTGATCGTCGCCTTGATCGCCGCCTGTGAGATCGGCTTCTGGGTGCTGCTGGCCGCCGGACTGGCCTGCCGCTATCTGCTGAGGATGCCGCGCACCGGCCTCGCGCTGCTGCTGTGCGAGCCGCTGCTGGAGGTCGTCCTGCTGGTCGTCACCGCACTGGACCTGAAGAACGGCGCCGAGCCGAACTGGACCCACGGCCTGGCCGCCCTCTACATCGGCTATACCGTGGGCCACGGCCACCGCACGGTGAAGTGGCTCGACGGCCACGCCGCCCACCGGCTGGGCGGCGCGCCCAGGCCGCAGGGCCCGCCGAGGTACGGCATGCCCCGCGCCCGCCACGAGGCCATGGTGTGGCTGGGCACGCTGATCGGCGCCGCCGTGGCGACCGCGCTGCTCCAGCTCGCCGTCTGGTACGTCGACGACCCGAGCCGCACCACCTCCCTGGAGGCCTGGCGCCTCACGGCCTGGCGGGCGGCCGGCATCCACGGCCTGGTGGCCCTGACCTACTGGATCTGGCCGAAGAAGGCCCCGGCGGGCGGGTCCCCGGCCGAGCCGGACCTCGGCAAGGAGCGTGCCGGCCGATGACGCGGGCCTCGTGGAATCTCCTCGCGGGGGCCGCGACGCCGGTGGCCGGACCGGGGCTGTGGCTGTTCGCCGGGGGTGTGGACCTGCCGGTGGTCGACCCCGCCAGGGCCGGCGTGGTGATGACGCGCGCCGGCGGCGCCGAGGTCCTGCCGGGTCCGTACCGGGCCGCGCGCGGCCCGGCGGAGCCCCGGCAGGGCTCAGCGCTCCCCGCCGGGCACCCACAGCACGTCCCCGGTCTCCTTGTTCGCGATGCGGGCCAGGATGAACAGGAGGTCGGAGAGGCGGTTCAGATAGGTGGCGGTCAGGGGGTTCATGGTGTCGCCGTGGACCTCCAGCGCCGTCCAGGTGGAGCGCTCGGCCCGGCGCACGACCGTGCAGGCCTGGTGGAGCAGGGCCGCCCCGGGCGTACCGCCCGGCAGGATGAAGGAGCGGAGCTTCTCCAGCCGCCCGTTGAAGCGGTCGCAGTCCTCCTCCAGCCGGTCGACGTAGAACTGCTCGACCCGCAGCGGCGGGTACTCGGGGTTCTCCACCACCGGCGTCGACAGATCGGCGCCCACGTCGAACAGGTCGTTCTGGACGCGGGTGAGGACCTCGACGACCTCCTCCTCCAGACCGCCCAGCGCGATCGCCGTGCCGATCACCGCGTTCGCCTCGTTGGCGTCGGCGTACGCGGAGATCCGCAGATCGGTCTTGGCGACCCGGCTCATGTCACCGAGAGCGGTGGTGCCCTTGTCGCCGGTCCGGGTGTAGATACGCGTCAGGTTGACCATGGGGCCAGCCTAGTTACGCTCCGGCCGTCCGGAACACGCGTGTGCCCACCGTCACGGCGAGTACCGCGAAACCGACGGCGACGACGGCGCCGTACAGCATGGTGGTCGTCGCGTAGGCGCCGACGTAGGCGTCCCGCACCGCGTCGACCAGATAGCGGAACGGCATCAGGTGGGACAGGACGTCCAGCCAGGCGGGGCCCAGGGTCATCGGGAGCATGAGGCCCGACAGCAGCATCGACGGCATGGTCAGGGCGTTGACCGCGGGCCCGAACGTCTGCGGGGTCTCCAGCCTCATGGCGAGCGCGTAGGACAGCGCGGCCAGGGACACGGTCAGCAGGGCGACGAAGGCGAAGCCGATCAGCACGCCGGCCAGCGGCGCCCGCAGCCCCATCAGCAGCGCCGCCAGCACCAGCAGCACCGCCTGGAAGACGAACACGGTGGCGTCCCGCAGGACCCGGCCCAGCAGCAGGGCGAGGCGGCTGACCGGCGTGACCCGCATTCGCTCGACCACCCCCTGGCCCTTCTCGATGATGATCGAGAAACCGGCGAACGAGGCACCGAACAGGCCGAGTTGCAGTAACAGCCCCGGGACCAGCAGCTGCCAGGAGCTGCCCGGCCCGCCGAGCGGCAGACCGGTCAGCAGCGGACCGAAGAACAGCAGGTACAGCAGCGGCATCAGCACGCCGAAGAGCAGGGCGAAGCGGGAGCGCAGGGACTGGCGCAGATAGCGCCCGTAGATGAGCGCGGTGTCGTGGAGCAGCATCGTGGAGGTCCTATACGGCTACGGGGGCGGCGTCGGCCGGCGTGGCGCTGCGGCCCGTGACGGCGAGGAACGTGTCCTGGAGCGAGGCGTCGACCGAGCCGCCGTACTCCAGCTTCAGGGCGCCCGGTGTGCCCTCGGCGGCGACCACGCCCCGGTCGACGACGACCAGCCGGTCCGCGAGCGCGTCCGCCTCGTCGAGGTAGTGGGTGGTCAGGAACACGGTGGTGCCGTGCTCGTCGCGCAGCCGCCGCACCAGCTCCCAGAGGTCGGCGCGGCTGCCGGGGTCGAGACCGGTCGTCGGCTCGTCCAGGAACAGCACCGCCGGGCGGTGGGTGAGCGCCATCGCGATGTCCAGGCGGCGCCGCTGGCCGCCGGAGAGCGCGGCGCACTTCCGGTCGAGCAGTTCGGTGAGGTCCAGGTCGCGGGCCAGCTCCTCGGCGCGTTCGGCGGCCCGCGCCGCGCCGAGCCGGTACAGGCGGCCCTGGGTGACCAGCTCCTCCCGCACCGTGATCTGCGGATCGACCCCGCCGGACTGCGCCACGTAGCCGCAGGACCGCCGCACGCCGGCCGGGTCGGCCGCCAGGTCGTGGCCGGCCACGGTGGCCGCGCCGCCGGTGGGGGCGAGCAGGGTGGTGAGCATCCGCAGGGTGGTGGTCTTGCCGGCGCCGTTGGGGCCGAGGAAGCCGAGGATCTCGCCCTCGCGGACGGTGAGGTCGATGCCGCGCACGGCCTCCACCGGGCCGCGCTTGGTCTGGAAGGTACGGGCCAGTCCGGCCGTACTGATGATTGCCATGACCCCAGAAAAACAGAGTCGCTTAAATTTTGCAACGCCCCCAAATTTTCAGAGAGCCCAGCAATCCTCGGGTCGGCCTACGATGAGGGCATGGCAGAGGGGCTCAGGGAGCGGAAGAAGCGCGAGACCAGGCAGCGGATCTCGGACATCGCCACCGGACTCTTCCTGGAGCACGGCTTCGTGACGGTGACCATCGCCGAGGTGGCGGAGGCCGCCGACGTCTCCGTGAACACCGTCTACAACTACTTCCCCGCCAAGGAGGACCTCTTCTTCGACCGTTCCCGGGGCGTCGTCGACCAGCTCGCCCGCTGGGTCCGGGGCCGGGACACGGGGGAGTCGGCCGCCCACGCCGTCCTGCGCGAACTGCGCGCCGACATCGAGGCGGTGTCACCCCGGGTGGGCCTGATGGAGGGCTACGACCGCTTCCTGCGCGTCATCCACGACTCCCCGCAGCTGCGCTCCCGGCTGTGGAGCCTGCAGCAGGAGGTCCAGAACAACCTCGAGGCGGCGCTCCGCGAGGAGACGGGCGCCGCCCCCGGCGACCCGCTGCCGGGCCTGGTGGCCGGTCAGATCTGCTGGATCCACAGCACGGTGTTCGCCGCGATCGGCCGGGAGATGGTGAAGGGCCGCGCACCGGCCGAGGTGTCGCGCGAGATGCTCGGACTGGTCGACGGCATCGAGGAGCTGCTGAGCGACAGGGTGCTCGGTTACGCGGTGCGCGGCTGAACCGGGTTACGCCGTGGAGGCCGTGCGCAGGACGCAGAGGAGGCCCCGCACCCGGGTCCCGTCGGGCAGCTCCCAGGCGCCGGCGACATGGCCCGACGCCCCCGGCTCGGGAAGCGGCGAGCCGTCCGGGGCGGGCTCCGGGGTGCGCAGGACGCGCAGGACCGTGCCGTCCGGCGCGGACAGCGCGGTGTGCTCCTCGGTGTCCTCGACGGCGCCGAAGTCCGCCGGGACCGGGGCCTCGTCCGCGTAGGCGCGGACGACCTCCGGGTCGGGGGTGTCGCTGACGCTCTGGGCCTGGGCCCGCACCCGGCCCTCGATCAGCGCCGCCAACTCGGCGACGGCCACCGGGTCGTGGCAGCCGTCGTAGACCCAGCGCCGCCCGAGGACACCGTGTTCCGCGGTGCCGACGAGGGCGTGCTCCGCCCCGTCGAGGGGAGCGCCCCGGTAGGTGAGCGGCACCAGGTAGGCGGCCGGCGCGGAGCCGGAGGCGTCGGTGACGACCATGAACTCGATGCCGACCTCCCCCTTCGGGTCGTCGAGCCGGAAACCGCCGGCCCGGGTCAGCCGCGGAGCCCCCGCCCCTCCGTGGTACCAGGGGCGCGAGGGCAGCCAGGCGGCCAGCAGTTCGAGCTTGGTCGGCTCGAGGGTGGTGCGGTGGATCACGGCCATGCTGAGGTTCTCCTCCGTCGACGGGACACCGGCCCTCCTACCCTCGCACCCGCCACGGGCGCGGCGGCCGCTTCCGGCCGGGTCGGCGCACCGCCGGCGGACGCGGGACCGGGCGGTCCTGGCGGTCCTGACGGTCCGTCGGCTCCGCACGCGCCTGCCGTCGGTGTGATGTCCGTCATGTGAGACGTGACGCGCGTTACTTACCGGTCACACGGCGCCCCTCGAACGCTAATGTCCGCTCCTGGAGAACAAGACAGCGCGTATCAGGGGAGTCGCACAGTGGCACGCAAGCTCGCCGTCATCGGGGCCGGTCTCATGGGGTCCGGCATCGCCCAGGTCTCCGCCCGGGCGGGCTGGGAGGTCGTTTTGCGGGACGTCACCGACGAGGCGCTCACGCGCGGCACCGACGGGATCAAGGCCTCGTACGACAAGTTCGTGAGCAAGGGCAGGCTGGAGGCGCACGACGCCGACGCCGCCCTCGCCCGGATCACCCCGACCACCGACCTGGACGCCTGCGCGGACGCGGACGTCGTGGTCGAGGCCGTGTTCGAGAAGCTCGAGGTCAAGCACGAGATCTTCCGCGCGCTCGACGGGATCGTGCGGGAGGACGCCGTCCTCGCCTCCAACACCTCCGCCATCCCGATCACCAAGATCGCGGCCGTGACGGAGCGCCCGGAGCGGGTCGTCGGCACCCACTTCTTCTCGCCGGTCCCGATGATGCAGCTGTGCGAACTGGTCCGCGGTTACAAGACCAGCGACGAAACCCTGGCCAGGGCGCGGGAGTTCGCCGAGTCGGTCGGCAAGACCTGTATCGTCGTCAACCGCGACGTCGCCGGCTTCGTCACCACCCGTCTCATCTGCGCCCTCGTCGTCGAGGCCGCCAAGCTGTACGAGTCGGGCGTGGCGAGCGCCGAGGACATCGACCTGGCCTGCAAGCTGGGCTTCGGCCACGCCATGGGACCGCTGGCCACCGCCGACCTGACCGGCGTGGACATCCTGCTGCACGCGACGTCCAACATCTACACCGAGTCCCAGGACGAGAAGTTCGCCGCTCCCGAGCTGATGCGCCGGATGGTTGACGCCGGTGACATCGGCCGCAAGAGCGGGCAGGGCTTCTACGGGCACTGACACCGCGCATGCGCCCCGGCACGCATCACACGCCGGGGTGAATTCGGTATCGGTTCGCTCACAGGCAGCAACCTCGGGCGCCACCACGCAGTCAGAGGTTGCGTCACCTGCCGTTTCAGAAAACGCGGAGCACGAGACGTACCACGGGGAGCGCATATGTACATCAGGGGCGACCACGTCGAGCTGGTCGTCGGGGGCCGCCTCGACGTCCGCAGCGCGGCGGACGCCCGTACGGTCCTGCACTCGGCCGTCGACGACGGAGTCGGCGACCTGGTGCTCGACCTGTCCGATCTGGACTCCTGGGACGCCACCGGACTCGGTGTGATCATGGGGGCCCACCGGCGGGCCGGCCGCTGCGGCCGGCGCCTGGTGCTGCGGGACGTGCCGCCGCAGATGCAGCGCCTGTTGGTGGCCACCCGGCTGCACCGGATCCTGGCGATCGAGGGAGGCATCGGGGTGGACACGCTGCCCCGCGTGTGAGGGCGTACGCGTGCGGGACGGACGGCCCCCGACGACCCGGCCCGACCTCGGCGAACCGTGCGACGCGCGCACAATCCTCACGAGACTGTGATGTCTCGGACCACGCGGTACCCCGAACTGTCATGGATACTGAGCGAAGGTTTAGGGTTCGGCTGCCCGCTGCCCTGTAAACCCCGAGTGGGCCCGGACCGGACGTGACAGCGCGGTGTGCGGCGAGGTCGGGAGGGGCTTCCACCACACGACGCTTTTGGGGGGCTAGGACCTATGGACCCGAACAACCCGGGACCCGAGGAGTACGGCCAGGAAGGCGCCGGCCCTGCGCCGCGCCAGCGTCCGCCCCGGGAATCCCTCACGTCCGACTTCGGACAGCCCGCGCTCGCCCGCACGGTGCGGCTCGTCTCCGGCGACTTCCTGCTGACCGTCAACCCCGTCGACGGCAGCGAGATCGAGCCCTGCCCGCCCGCCGAACGGCCGGCCCGCCCCGTGAAGCTGACCGAGGCCGAGCGCGCCGAGGTCGAGCGGGCCGCCAGGCCGCCCGTCCCGCCGGGCCCCGCGCAGCTCCCGCTGCCGCTGCCGGCCCGTCAGGACGAGCGCGAGAAGCTGGTCCGGCTGCTGGCCCGCGGCCGCTCCGCACGCCTCACCGGCCCGGCCGGCTCCGGCCGCACCCGGCTCCTCGACATCGTCGCCGAGGACTGCGCGGACCTCGCCCCCGACGGCGTCGTCCGCCTGAACGGCCACCGCCGCTCCGCCGACGACCTGCTGTACGACCTCTTCCACGCCGTCCACGACGCCCCGCTGCACCGCCCGGACCGCGACGAACTCGCCGACTGCGTCCGTGAGATCGGCGCCGTCGTCGTCCTCGACGACCTGGAGTTCGGCGGCGCGGCCCTCGACGAGCTGCTGGACGCCACCCCCGAGTGCGCCTTCCTGTTCGCCGCCACCCCGGACGTGCCCGAGCCGTCCGCCGGCGCCGGCGTCGAGGAGGTCGCCCTCCCCGGTCTCGACCGTGCGGCCAGTCTCGACCTGCTCAAGCAGGCCGTCGGCCGGAGCCTCACCGAGGAGGAGGCCAACTGGGCCGGCGACCTCTGGTTCGAGTCCGAGGGCCTGCCGCTGCGCTTCGTCCAGGCCGGCGCCCTGCTGCGGCAGCGCGACCGGCTGCGGGCCGGCGCCGACGCCGTCGACGAGTTCGGCGTCTTCGAGGACGTACGGCCCGACGAGGCCGCCCACGCCCCCGCGGACGGCGACGAGGTGCCGCTGCCCTCGCTCGGCGAGGCCGCCGCCCCCGCCCCGCTGCTCGCCTCCCGGCTCAGCGCCTCCGCCCGCGCCACCCTGAGGCTCGCCGTCGCGCTCGGCGGCGAGGTGCCCCACCAGGCGCACCTGCCCGCCCTGGTGGGCGACACCCATGCCGACGCCGCGCTCGGCGAACTGGCCGCCTGCGGACTGGTCTCCCCGGCCGGCTCCCGCTACCGGCTCGCCGCCGGGGTGCCGGCCCAGCTGGAGGCCGCCGGATACGCCGACGAGGCCGAGGACCGGGCCCGCGACGCCGCCCGGCACTACGCCTGGTGGACCGGGCACCCCTCGGTCACCCCGGAGCGGGTCTGCGCCGAGGCCGACGCGGTGCTCGCCGCGCTCGCCGTGCTGTCGCCGCTCACCACGGACACCGACGAGGACGAGCGGAGCACGGCCGTGCGGCTGGCCCGTACCGCCGCGCCCGCGTTCGCCGCGGGCCTGCACTGGAGCGCCTGGGAGAAGGCGCTGCGGGCCGGTGCGGAGGCCGCCCGGCTCGCGGGGGACGTGGCGGAACAGGCCTACTTCCACCACGAGCTCGGCGTCCACGCCCTGTGCGCCGGGCAGCTCGAGCGGGCGCGCGCCGAACTGGAGGTGTCCATCGGGCTGCGCGGCGCCGTCGCCGACAAGCGCGGCACGGTCGCCGGACGCAGGGCGCTGGCCCTGGTCGCCGACCGCTCCGGAACGCCGCTGACGCTCGTGCCGACCGCGGGGGAGGAGGTGCCCGAGGCCCGCTACGAGGAGCCGGCCCCACCGCCCCGCGGAGTGCCGACGGCGTTCCCGGAGCTCCAGCCGCCCTCGGACGCCGCCCTGGTCGTCCACCGCCCGGTGCCGGCGCCGTCCACGCCGCCGGCCAAGCCGGGCGGCGGTATCCGGGGGCTGGCCAGGCGCAACCTGGTGGCGGCCGGCGCGGGCGCGTTGCTCGTCGCCGTGCTGGGCACGGTGGTCACCCTGGGCGCCACGTCGGAGAACGACGCCGGCACCCCGTCCGAGAACGTCGGCGTCAACCCCTCCGCCAGCCAGGGCGTCGACGACGGCAGCCTCGGCGCCGACCCGGCGGCCGAGGAGGGCGACGGCGACACCGGCGGGGCCACCGGCCGGCCGGCCGATCCGGGCCCGGACGGCACCCCGGGCACCTCCGACGACCCGACGCCCACGGCCGGCGAGTCGGGGGAGCCGTCGGACGGCCCGAGCGGGACGACGGAGCCGGACGATCCGACCACGTCGCCGTCCGCCTCGCCCTCGAAGTCGCCGACCACGAAGCCCACGACACCCAAGCCGCCCACGTCCCCGGATCCGGAGCCGACCGAGACGGAGCCGACCGAGGAGCCGACCGACCCCGGGACCACGGACCCGACCACCGACCCCGGGACCCCGCCGCCGTCGACCAGCGATTCCGCGAGCGGCTCCGCCCCGTCCTCTCCCGTGGAGACGAGCGCGAGCGCCCCGGAGGGCAGCGGTGCGGGCACGCCCGGCGGCCCGGAGCAGGTGATCTGACCCCGCGGGCACACGCGAGGGCCGGGTTCCCGACGGAACCCGGCCCTCGCTTTTGTGGCGGAGCGGTCAGAACAGCCGCAGCTTGTCGTCCTCGATGCCGCGCATCGCGTCGTAGTCGAGGACCTGGCAGCCGATGCCCCGGTCGGTCGCGAGGACCCGGGCCTGCGGCTTGATCTCCTGGGCGGCGAAGACGCCCCGCACCGGGGCGAGATGGGGATCGCGGTTCAGCAGCTCCAGATAGCGCGTGAGCTGCTCCACGCCGTCGATCTCGCCGCGCCGCTTGATCTCCACCGCGACGGTCCGCCCCTCGGCGTCCCGGCACAGGATGTCGACCGGGCCGATCGCCGTCATGTACTCGCGGCGGACGAGGGTGTAGCCCTCGCCCAGGATCTCGATGCGGTCAGCGAGCAGTTCCTGGAGGTGCGCTTCCACGCCGTCCTTGATCAGGCCGGGATCGACGCCCAGTTCGTGCGAGGAGTCGTGGAGGATCTCCTCCATCGTGATGATGAGCTTCTCGCCCGCCTTGTTGACGACGGTCCAGACGCCCTCTTCGTCGCCGGCGCCCTCCTTCAGCGTGCAGGGCGGCGACATCCAGTTCAGGGGCTTGTAGGCCCGGTCGTCGGCGTGGATCGAGACGCTGCCGTCCGCCTTGACCAGGATCAGACGGGGTGCCGACGGCAGGTGCGCGGTGAGCCGCCCGGCGTAGTCCACGGAGCAGCGGGCAATGACGAGACGCATGGTCGGCAACGCTACTCGACCGGCCCGCCCCGACGCGATTCGCCGTCACACATGACCCTCGGGACCCACGGGTCGCGTCCTGAATCTCCGGGAAAACGCGTGTTTCGGCGATGGCCGATTACCGGCCCACAGGAAGTCCCGCATCCGGGCGTTCGCCTGGTGCCGTCACCGTCCGTTGCTTACGGTGGTGAACGGGAGGTCGCGGACTGTGTACGCAGCGTGTTTGATATCGCGCACTCCCTTATCTGTCAGGCAACCCCTGATCGTTGGGGGTGCGAGAGGAGAACCCATGTCGCTCGACGTCTCACCGGCCCTACTCGAACAGGCCGAGCGAGGCGAGGTCGACGAAGCTGAATTCGTCGACTGCGTCCGGACCTCCCTGCCCTTCGCGTGGGAGATGATCAGCTCCCTGGTGGCCCAGCTGAAGGTGGACGGCGGAGCCTTCGCCGACAACCAGACGCCCCCGCCGGACGAGCAGGCACGCGGTCAGCTGCTGCGTGCGCTCGCGAGTGACGCGATACGCGGCGCGCTGCAACGCCACTTCGGTGTACGGCTGGCCTTCCAGAACTGCCACCGGGTGGCCGTGTTCCCGCTTGACTCCTCGGTCGACGAGAAGCTGGCCCGCTTCACCTCGGTGCGCGCTCAGGTGCTGAACCAGTCGCCGGAACTGCGCGACTGCTGACGCGCTCCGTCGTTCGCTTGCCGCTCCGTACGCGGGAGGTGCAGTGGTACCGGGGCGGCAAGCCTGCGTGAACCCCGCTCGCTCAGACGAGCCGGGGGAGCACCTCGGCTCCGAGCCGCCGCACGTTCTCCTCGGTCGCCGCCAGGTCGCCGGAGCCCTCGACGAGCAGGGCGAAGCGGGAGATGCCGGTCCGCTCGCTGGTCGCGGCGAGCCGGTCGGCGCACAGGCGCGGGGGGCCCACCGGGTGCAGTCCGCAGAGGAGTTCGGTGTACGCCAGCGGGTCGCGCATCTGCCGCCGTCGCCCGTCCACCGTGACATGGGCCTCGAGACCCTGCTTCAGCCAGCCGGGCATCGCCTTCATCAGGGTCTCGGCCGCGTCCGCGCGCCGGTCCGCGATCTGGCAGACACCGGCCGAGACGTGGGCCGCGCGGTGGACCTCCCGGGCTGGCCGGCCGCAGGCGCGCGCGTGCTGCCGCCACAGGGCGACCATCTCGGCCTTCTCCTCGTCCCCGATGTGCATGCCGAGCAGCATCGGCAGCCCGCGCTCGGCGGCCAGCCGTACGCTCGCCGGGGAGGTGCAGGCGACCACGACCTCCGGCCCCCCGGTCTCGGTGAGGGCCTCCGACGGGCGGGGGACGACGGGCACCTCGCGGAAGCGGAACCGCTCGCCATCGGCCCCGACGGACGGTTCGCGCAGCCAGCGCACCAGCAGGTCGAGCGACTCGGGGAACCCCTTCTCGTACGCCTCGAGACCGGCCCCGAACACCTCCAGGTCGACCCACGGCCCGCCGCGCCCGAGGCCCAGCGAGAACCGGCCGCCGCTCGTGACGTGCAGCAGCGCGGCCTGCTCGCCGAGGGCCACGGGGTGGGTGGTGGGCAGCACGCTGACCGCCGTGCCGACCCGCAGCCGACGGGTGCGGCCGAGCAGTAACGCGGCCAGGGTGACGGCCGACGGGCAGGTGCCGTAGGGCACGAAGTGGTGCTCGGCCAGCCAGACCGTGTCGAGCCCCGCCTCCTCGGCGACCTCGGCCGAGCGGACCGCGCGGTGCAGCGCCTCTCCCTCGCCCTGCCCGGGGAACTGGGCGGCCAACACGAAACTTCCAACGCGCATTGCTTTCCTGCTTCCTTGGCTCCGACGCGGAGCTCCCCCGCAGGGCATAACCGCCTGACACGTGCCGAGGACACGGTCGGGCGAGGGAATTTGCGGATTGTCTGCAGAATCGGCCGGTCAGCAGGGGGTGCCGCATCACCACGGAGGGGACTTGTGACGATTGGCGGCGTACGCGTACCCCTGCACGCGCCGCGTAGGCTGGACGCGGCCCCAGCATCCTGTATAGCCCCGTGAGGTGTCCTGTGTCCCCGCGTCGCAACCGACCCAAGGGAGCCGGTTCGTCCGGCCGGAGCGCCGAGGACGACCGCTCCGGCCGCTACGGCGGCTGGCAGTCGACGGAGAGCTGGCAGGGCGAGGAGTGGAGCGTGCGGCACGTGGCGGGCGCCAGTGCCCAGGGCAAGGCCTACCGGTGCCCGGGCTGCGACCAGTTGATCCCGGACGGGGTGCCGCACGTGGTGGCCTGGCCCGAGCACTCGGGCGTCGACGAGCGCCGGCACTGGCACAAGGCCTGCTGGAACGCCAAGGACCGCCGCACCACGCGGGTGCAGCGGTCCCGTAACGCGCCGAGGTTCTGAAGCCCCGTCACACGTCCCGCTTCTGCAGCAGGGCGAAGGCGCCGCCGAGCGCGGCCGCCGTGACGGCCAGCATGATCCACAGCGGGTCCCAGCCCGACGGACCCGACTCGGAGAGCGAGTTGGCGTAGAAGATGCTCATCTGGTTGGGGATGGAGTACTCGAACAGCGCCTCCTGCACGTCCGCCAGCGAGGACGAGAACATGAACAGCGCGATCACCAGCGGGGCGAGCACGGCACCGATCATGAGGGTGATGGCGCCCGCCGAGTGCCGGATGATCGACCCGACCGCCAGCGACAGCGTGCCGAGCAGCGCCACGTAGAGCGAGACGCCGACCGTGCCCTTCAGCCACTCCTCGCCGGTGGGCTCCTTGGCGTTGTTGCCCTCCAGCAGCGCCATGTGCAGGAAGCCGACCAGGGTCGCGCACACCAGGGTCACCACGAAGGCGATCAGGAAGAACACCAGGGCCTTCGCCAGGAGCACCCGTCCGCGCGAGGGGCAGGCGACCATCGTGGTGCGGATCATGCCGGTGCCGTACTCCGACGCCGTGGTCAGCACGCCCAGCGTGATGATGCACATGCCGCCCAGCAGCAGCCCGAAGAAGCCGAGGGAGAGCGGGCTCTCGCCGCCCATGTCGGGGTCGGCGCTCGAGACCACCAGTCCGGTCAGCAGGCCGATGCCGACCACGAGCAGCACGAACACGCCCAGCGTCCACATGGTCGAGCGCACGGACTTGATCTTCGTCCACTCGGAGGCGAGCGCGTGCCCGAGGTGCGTACGGACCACGGGGATCGGCGAGGTGTAGTTGGGGTACGGGGAGCCGGGCACCGCCTGCCAGTCGGGTGCGGCGGTCTGCGGCATCGGGGGCGGAGGCGTGCTCATCGGGCGTCCTCGGACTTGGTCAGGTCGGTGGCGGGAGCGGTCGGGGGCGCGGCGGGCGGGGCCGCCGGCACCGGACCGGGCGGCGCCTGGGGCGCCTGCGGGGCGGGCTGCGCGTACGGGTTGGGCGCGGGGACGCCCGGGGCCCCTCCGGGGACGCCCGGGGCGCCGTAGGGGCCCGCGGGAGCCTGTGCGGGCGCGCCCTGCGGCGCGGCGAAGGGCTGCCCGCCCTGCTGGGGCGGCGGCGGGGCGTACCAGCCGGGCTGGCCCTGGCCCGGAACCGGCATCGGCGGCTGCGCGCCGGGCGGCAGCGGCTGCTGGAGCCCGGCCTTCTGGTCGGTGGTCGAGCGGTAGTCGACGGCGCCCTGCGTCATCCGCATGTACGCCTCCTCCAGCGAGGCCTGGTGCGGCGACAGCTCCCACAGCCGTACGCCGGAGTCGTGGGCGATGTCGCTGATGCGCGGCAACGCCAGTCCCGTCACCCGCAGCGCGCCCTCCTGCTCGGGCAGCACGTGGCCGCCGGCCTCGGTGATCGCGGCGGACAGCTTCTCGCGCTGCTGCGGCTCGGTGTCGGGGGTGCGCACGCGCGCGAAGTCGGCGGAGTTGGCGGAGATGAAGTCCGTCACGCTCATGTCGGCGAGCAGTTGTCCGCGCCCGATGACGATGAGGTGGTCGGCGGTCAGCGCCATCTCGCTCATCAGGTGGGAGGAGACGAAGACCGTACGGCCCTCGGCGGCCAGCGCCTTCATCAGGTTGCGCACCCAGAGGATGCCCTCGGGGTCGAGGCCGTTGACCGGCTCGTCGAACAGCAGCACCTGGGGGTCGCCGAGCAGCGCGGCGGCGATGCCGAGCCGCTGGCCCATGCCCAGCGAGAAGCCCTTGGACCGCCGGCGCGCCACGTCGTGCAGGCCCACCACACCCAGCACCTCGTCCACACGCCGGGCCGGGATGCCCGACAGCTGGGCAAGGCTCAGCAGGTGGCTGCGGGCGGACCGGCCGCCGTGCACCGCCTTCGCGTCCAGCAGTGCGCCGACCTGACGGGGGGCGTTGGGCAGCTTGCGGTACGGGTAGCCGCCGATCGTGACCTGTCCCGCGGTGGGGTTGTCCAGGCCGAGGATCATCCGCATCGTGGTCGACTTGCCCGAGCCGTTGGGTCCCAGGAACCCGGTGACGGCACCGGGCCGCACCTGGAAGGAGAGGTTGTACACAGCGGTCTTGTCGCCGTACCGCTTGGTCAGGCCGACTGCCTCGATCATGCTCCGCACCCATCGAAAGGTTCAGGACAGCGGGGCACACGCCCCCGTAAGGGTTAGGAGCTTATCGAGGCGCTGACGGTTCCGCCCAAGCCGAGGTAAAAACCGGTCCCGCACGGGCACTCACTGCGCATCGCGCCGCTTCAGCAGGACGTAGCCGCCGACGACCGCCGCGAGCACCCAGAGCGTCATGATCCCGAGGCCGCCCCAGGGCCCGTACGGGGTGTCGTCGTCGAGGGGCGGCACCACCTGCATGATCCTGCTGCCCGCCTGGTCGGGCAGGAACCGGCCGACCTTCTCCGTGGCGTCGACGTTGCCGAGGATGTTGGAGATCAGGAAGAAGAACGGCATCAGGATGCCCAGTGACAGCATGGGGGAGCGCAGCATCGCGGCGACGCCCATCGAGAACAGCGCGATCAGCGTCATGTAGAGACCGCTGCCGATGACCGCCCGCAGCACCCCGTCGTCCCCGAGGGACGCCCGGTGCTCGCCGAGCATCGCCTGGCCCAGGAAGAACGTGGCGAAGCCGGTGGCCATGGAGACGACGAGGGCGAGCGCGGTGGCGACCGCCAGCTTGCTCAGCAGGAACGTGCCGCGCCGGGGGACGGCCGCCAGCGAGGCGCGGATCATGCCGGTGCTGTACTCGTTCGACACCACCAGCACCCCGAACACGATCATCGCGAGCTGACCGAGGCTCATCCCGGCGAAGCTGATGAACGTCGGGTCGAAGGAGAGCCGTTCCCGCGCGCTCATGGTCTCGAACTGGTTCTTCGACAACGCCGAGATCAGCATGCCGAGCGCGAGGGTGACGACCACCGCCAGGGAGAGCGTCCACACGGTGGACGCCACCGACCGGATCTTGGTCCACTCGGACCGGACGACCTGCGTTGCCGCCATGTTCAGCCCTTCTTCCAGCCGTCGCCCCACTGCTGCCGGGGCGCGGGGGTGCCGGTGTGCGCGTGGTACTCCACCGACTCCGCGGTCAACCGCATGAACGCCTCCTCCAGGGAGGCCTGCTGCGGGCTCAGCTCGTGCAGCACCAACTGGTGCCGGGCCGCCAGCTCCCCGATGTACTCGGCCTTGGAGCCGTCCACCTCCAGCGCCCCGCCGCCGCTCTCCACGGCGGTGACCCCGGCCTGGTGCAGCACGTCGAGGAGCCGCTCGCGCTGCGGGCTGCGGACCCGGACGTACGAGCGGGAGTTGTGCGCGATGAACTCGGCCATGGAGGTGTCGGCGAGCAGCCGGCCCTGGCCGATGACGACGAGGTGGTCGGCGGTCAGCGCCATCTCGCTCATCAGGTGGGAGGAGACGAAGACCGTACGGCCCTGGGCGGCGAGCGACTTCATCAGCGTGCGGATCCAGTGGATGCCCTCGGGGTCGAGGCCGTTGACCGGCTCGTCGAACATCAGGATCCGGGGGTCGCCGAGCAGCGCCGCCGCGATGCCGAGCCGCTGGCCCATGCCGAGCGAGAACCCCTTGGCCTTCTTCCGCGCCACCGCCGTCAGCCCGACCGCGTCCAGCACCTCGTGCACCCGCCGCCGCGGGATGCCGTTGCTCTGCGCGAGGCACAGCAGGTGGTGGTAGGCGCTGCGGCCCGGGTGCACGCCCCTGGCCTCCAGCAGGGCGCCGATGCACGTCAGCGGGTCCTCGAGCCGGTCGTAGCGCGTGCCGTCGATCCGCACGTCCCCGGCGGTCGGGTGGTCCAGGCCCAGGATCATCCGCATGGTGGTCGACTTGCCGGCGCCGTTCGGGCCGAGGAAGCCCGTGACGACACCGGGTCTGACGGCGAAGGTCAGACGGTCCACCGCCACCTTCTCGCCGTACCGCTTGGTCAGCCCCTCGAGCTCGATCATGCGGCCACGCTAAAACGGGACGAAGCCCTCTGCCACCCCAGTGGCAGAGGGCTTCGCCGGTGTCCGGTCGCCGTTACCGGGACTGCTGGGCCGGGACCCCGCGGGAGATCGGCTCGTCGTCGGTGCTGGGCGCACCGGTCGCGGCCACCGCGGCACCGGTGAGCGTGGCGAGCATCTCGCGGACGTTCGTCAGCTGGGCGTTGATCGAGTCGCGGCGGTTGGTCAGCGCCGCCAGCTCGCGCTCGGATTCCGAACGGATCCGGTCGGCCTTGGCGTTGGCGTCGGCCACGATGTCCTCCGCCTGACGCTGGGCCGTCTCCACCGTCTGGCGGGCACGGCGCTCGGCGTCGGTGCGCAGCTTCTCGGCCTCCAGCCGCAGCTGCTCCGCGCGGTGCTCGATCTCCGCGAGGCGCTTCTCGGCCTTCTGCTGCCGCGACGCCAGGTCGCGCTCGGACTGCTCGCGGCGCTTGGCGAGGTTCGTCTCGAAGTCGGCGGCGGCCTGCGCGGCCTTGGCGCGGGTCTCCTCGAAGAGGGCGTCCGCCTCCTCCCGCTTGGACTGTGCGTCCTTCTGCGCCTCGGAACGCAGCTGGGCGGCGTCGCCCTGGGCCTTCTCGACGATCCGCGCGCCCTCGTCCTCCGCCTTCGACTTGCGCTCGGCGGCGTACGACTCGGCGTCGTTGCGCACCTGCTGCGCGGCGGACTCGGCGAGCTCGCGGTGCTGCTCCGCCGCGCGCCGGGCCTCCTCGCGCAGGTCCTTCGCCTCCTCCTCGGCGAGGCGGAGGATCTTCTCCACGCGTGCGCCGAGACCCGCGTACGACGGCTCGGCGTCGGTGACCTGGGCCTGGGCGTTCTGCGTCTCGAGGTGGAGCTCCTCGATGCGCTTTTCCAGAGCGGTGATGCGGGCGAGAGCGCTGTCACGGTCGGAGACGAGCTTGGAGATACGTTCGTCCACCTGAGCGCGGTCGTACCCACGCCGCACAAGCTCGAAGCCGTAGGGGGAAGTGTCGCTCATGGGGTTCCTGTCGAATGAGACCGGTGAGGTGATAGGTGGAATCCTAGGGGCCGAAGCGCTGTGTCATCGAGCGGATGCACGTTTGATACGGAGATTGAGACCCCTTTTGAGTGGCTCGCCGCCGGAAGGCTTGCCAAAGCCGTGGTCAAAGGCCTCACCGTACAGGGGATTTGGTCCGTTTTGCTAGCTATCCGATGACTTGCCACCCGTACGGGTAGCACCGGCCGCGGCCCCCGCCTTGACCCCGTTGTCCTTGCCGCCCGAGGGCGCCTCGAAGGACTCCAGCGCCTCCAGCACGTCCTGCACGCGGGAGATCTCGGCGTTGATGTCCTCGCGGCGCCGCACCAGCACCTCCAGCTCGCGCTTGCCCTCCTCGACCGTGCGCCGCGCCTCCCGGACCGCCTCGGCCTTCAGCTCCTCGGCCTCCCTCACCAGGCTGGCCTTCTTCTGCTCCGCCTCCTTCAGCAGGCCCTCGGCCTTCTTCACGGCGGCGATGCGCACCTTGCCGGCCTCGGAGTTGGCCTCGGAGACGATCTCCTTGGCCTTCGCCTCCGCCTTGGCGAGCTGCTCCTCGGCGGCCTTGATGAGCGCGTCGCAGCGGTCGCCCGTCGACTTCATCGTCTCCGCCGCCTCACGGCGGGCCCGCTGGTGCAGCTCCTCGATCTCACCGGTGATCCGGTCGCGCAGCTCCTCGGCGCGCTCCCTGATCTGCGTCGCGTCCCGGCGCGCGCCGACCAGCAGCTCGTCCGCGTCCGTACGGGCCTTCTCCACCCGGGAGTTGCCCTCGACGGTCGCCTCGGAGACGATCCGCTCGGCCTCGCTGCGGGCCGCGCCGACCATCGTGTCCGCCTGGGCCTCGGCCTCCGCCGTCGTCTTCAGCGCCTGCTGCTGTGCCTCGGTGAGCAGCTTGTCCGCCTCGGCGGTGGTCTCCGTGATGAGCGTGTCCACCTGCTCGGCCGCCTCGGAGCGCCGCTTGTTGGCGTCCTTGCGGGCCTCGTCCAGCGTCCGCTCCGCCTCCTCGCGCGCGGCGGACACCATCCGCTCGGCCTCCGACTCCGCGCCGGACCTGACCCGCTCGGCCTCCTGGCGGATCCGCTCCGCGTGCGCCTGCGCCGACCCGACCGTCTCCGCGGCCTCGGCCCGCAGCCGCTCCGCGTCCCCGGTGGCGTCCGAGATCAGCTTCTCCGCCTTGGACACCGACTCCGACCGCACCCGCTCGGCCTCGGCGACCGTCTCCACGCGCAGCCGGTCGGTCTCCGCGATCGTCTCTTCGGTGAGCCGCTCGGCCTCACTGCGGGCCTCGGTGATGAGGGTGTCCGCCTGCGTCGCCGCGTCCGAACGGATCCGGTTGGCGTCCTCGCGGGCGTCCGCCCGGGTGCGCGCCGCGGCCTGCTCCGCCTCGGCGATCGCGTCCGACGCCTCCGTGCGCACCCGCTGGGCGTGCTCGGACACGTCCGTACGGATCCGGTCGGCCTCCGCGACGGCCTCGGTGACCGTGCGCTCGGCCAGCGCCTTCGCGGCCTCCGTCTCCTCCTGCGCCTCGCGCCGCAGCCGGCCCGCGTCCTCGCTCGCCCGCTCCCGCTCCGCGTAGGCGTCGGCGCGGACCCGGTCCGCCTCCTCCTCGGCCTCGCGGCGGGTGCGCTCCGCCACGTGCTCGGCGGCGCTGCGCAGCCCGGCGATCTCCTCCTGGGCCTGCTCGTGCAGCCCCGCGACGGAGTCCCGCACCTGCTGGGCGTGGAGCTCGGCCGCCGACACCATCTCGGTGGCGCGCCGGTCGGCCTCCTCGACCAGCCGCACGGCCTCGGCCTGCGCCTCCTCCACACGGGTGCGCGCCGACGCCAGCAGCTCCTCGCTCTGCTCGCGGGCCCGCTCGCGCTCCTGGCCGGCCTCCTGCCGGGCCGCGCCGAGGAGTTCCTCGGCCTCGCGGCGGCGCCGGGCGGCCTCCTCCTGCGCGGCGGTCAGCGTCTCCGACGCCTCCGCGGCGATCCGCTCGGCGGCGGCCTGCGCCTCCGCGCGCATCCGGTCTGCGCTGTCCTGCGCCTCCGACTTCAGCCGCTCCGCCTCGGCCGCGGCCTCCGACCGCAGCCGTACGGCGACGGACTCGCCCTCCGCGCGGGACGCCGACGCGTCCGCGGCGGCCTCGTCGCGCAGCCGCTCCGCCTCCGCCTCCGCCTGCTGCCGCAGCGCGCGGATCCGCTCGGCGGCCTCCGCGCGCAGCCGCTCGGTCTCCTCGGACGCCTCCCGGCGGATCCGGGCGGCCTCCTCACGCGCGTCGCTCAGCGCCTGCTCGGCCGCGGCGAGCCGCTCCTCGGCCTCCGCGTGCAGCCGCGTCAGCTCCCCGGCGGCCTCCGCGCGGCGGGCCTCCACGGCCCGCTCGGTCTCCTCGCGCAGCTCGCGCGCGGCCCGCTCGGCGTCCTCCTTGAGCGCGTCGGCCTGCTCGACGACCTCCGCGCGGTGCCGCTCGGCCTCCTGACGGGTGCGCTCCAGCGTCTCCTCGGCCTGCCGGCGCAGCGTCGTGGCGCGCTCGATGGCCTCGGTGCGGACCTTCTCGCTGTCCGTCTGCGCGGTGGAGCGCAGTTCGTCGGCGTCCGCCTTCGCCTTGGCGAGCAGCTCCTCGGCGGACTTCGCCGCCTCCTCGATCTGCGCCACGGCCTCCTTGCGGGCCTCCGCGCGGATCCTCTCGCCCTCGGCGACCGCGTCCGCGCGCAGCTGCTCGGCCTCGCCGCGCAGCCGGCGGGCCTCCTCCTGCAGCTCGACCGTCTTGGCGCGGTACTCCTTGGTGTCGTCCTTCGCCGCGCCCTTGAGCTGCTCGGCGATGTCGTGCGCCTCGGCGCGCAGCCGGTCCGCCTCGGCCTCGGCCTCCCCGCGGATCCGCTCGGCCTCCTCGGCCGCCGCCCTGGTGGTCCGCTTGGCCTCCTCCGACGCCTTGTTGAGCACGTCCTCGGCGGTCTTCGCCGCCTTGGACAGCTGCGTCGCGGACTCCTCCGCGGTGATCGCGCGGGCCTTCTCGGCGGCCTCGGCGACGATCTTCTCGGCCTCCGCGCGGGCGTCGGCGACCAGCTGCTCGGCGTCCGCCTTGGTGGACTCCGCCTCCTTGGTGGCCTCGCTGACCAGCCGCGCCACCTGCTCCTTGGCGGTCCGCGTCCGGGTCTCGTTGGCGGACTCGGCGGAGGCGAGCGCCTTCGCGGCGGACTCCTTCGCCTCGGCGAGCACCTTCTCCGCCTCGGCACGGGCCTCGCGCAGCGCGGTCTCGGCCTGCGCCATCCGCTCCTCGGCGGCCCTGCTGAGCTCCTGCGCCCGACGGCGCGCGGACTCCGACTCGGTGGCCGTGGACGTCCGCAGCTGCTCGGCGTGGTCGGTGGCCTCCTGGGCCTGCGTGGAGGCGGCGTTCAGCAGCCGCTCGGCGTCCGCGCGGGCCCGGCGCAGGATCTGCTCGGCCTCCGCGCGGGCCGACTCGGCGTCGCTCCGCAGCCGCTGGCGGGCCTCGGCGGTCAGCCGCTCGGCCTCCGCGCGGGCGGCCGCCAGGGCCTGCTCGGCCTCCGCCCGGGACTCGTCGAGCAGCCGGCGGGCCTGCTGCTCGGTGCGGGCGCGCAACTGCTCCGCCCAGGCCACGTTCTCGTTGACGTGCGACTCGACGGTCTGCCGGCGCTCCGCCAGCTCCTGGTCGAGCTGCTGGCGCCGGGTCACCGCCTCCTGGTGCAGCTCCGCCTGGAGCCGGGCTGCCTGCTCGGCGTGCTCCTGGAGGATCCGCTGGGTCTGCGCCCGCGCCTGGCTCAGCTCCCGCTCGGCGTCCGCGCGGAGCTGGTCGGCCTGCAGCTGCGCGTTGCGCAGCAACTGCTCGGCCTGGTAGCCGAGGTCACCGCCGTCGTACGCGGGCCGGGACATGATGGTGCGCCGCGCCTCGTGCAGCTTGGCGCGCAGCACCTCGACCTGGTAGCCGAGGTCCTCGGCGTGCTGGATCGCCTTTTCCCGCTCGGTCTTCAGCCGCTTCATCTCGGCTTCGAACCGAGAGAGGTGGTCGACGTCAGCCGCCGGCTCTCGCTCCTGGCTCTCGTAGCCCCGCACTGCGCGGTCCCATCCGTCCCCTGGTCGCAAGTCTGGCCGAGCTCCGTTCATCCGCCGAACGGGGCCCCCGGGGAATGGTGTCAGATCAACGGCGGAGCATGGGCTGCTGCCCCGCGCTCGCCCCCCGAAACCCGGACCCCGGCGATCCCGCCGCCAAAGACGACGGGACTCGGTCACCACGGATCGAGCGGCGACCGGACCCAACCCTACCGGCCCTTATGTACGTGGGTCAGTGCTCGGAGGACTCAACGGGCGCCGAAGTGACCAGTTCTGTGAGTACGCCGTGGCAGTCCTTGGGGTGCAGGAAGGTGATTCGTGACCCCATGGAGCCGCGCCGGGGCTCTTCGTACAGAACGCGTACGCCCTTGCCCTTGATGCCGGCGGCCTCCGCGTCCACGTCCGCCGTGCCGAAGGCGATGTGGTGGACGCCCTCGCCGTTCTTCGCCAGCCACTTGGCGACGGTGGAGTCCTCCCGGGTCGGCTCCAGCAGCTGCAGGTAGGAGGCGCCGCCGTCCGAGGTGTCGTTGATCTTGAGCATGGCCTCGCGCACGCCCTGCTCCTCGTTGACCTCGGAGTGGAACACCTCGAAGCCGTAGGTGGCCCGGTAGAACTCCACGGTCCTGTCCAGGTCGAAGCAGGCGATCCCGATGTGGTCGATTCGCGTCAGCATGAATTCAGTGCAGCGCTCCCGCGATGGTTACGCAACGTGCGCGCGATCACACCGAAAGGCCGATGACGGGGTCCACCGCACGTCAGTACATTCGAAGTAAACCCTCGTTCACTCCTCGGCTGTGCAGCCGGAAGGGGACCGCAGCTCATGACTTCCGCATCATCCGCATCATCCGCGTCTTCCGCAATGAACGGCACGACCTCCGTCATCGTCGCGGGCGCCCGCACCCCGATGGGTCGGCTGCTCGGTTCGCTGAAGTCCTTCTCGGGAGCCGACCTCGGCGGCTTCGCGATCAAGGCCGCCCTCGACCGTGCGGGGATCGGCGGCGACCAGGTCCAGTACGTGATCATGGGCCAGGTGCTCCAGGCCGGGGCGGGGCAGATCCCGGCCCGCCAGGCCGCCGTCAAGGCCGGCATCCCGATGAACGTCCCGGCGCTCACCGTCAACAAGGTGTGCCTCTCCGGCCTCGACGCCATCGCCCTCGCGGACCAGCTGATCCGCGCCGGCGAGTTCGACGTGGTCGTCGCCGGCGGCCAGGAGTCCATGACCAACGCCCCGCACCTGCTGCCGAAGTCCCGCGAGGGCTTCAAGTACGGCGCGGTGCAGATGCTCGACGCCATGGCGCACGACGGTCTGACCGACTCCTTCGAGAACATCGCCATGGGCGAGTCCACCGAGAAGCACAACACCCGCCTCGGCATCGCCCGCCCCGAGCAGGACGAGATCGCCGCCCTCTCCCACCAGCGGGCCGCCGCCGCGCAGAAGAACGGCGTCTTCGAGGCCGAGATCACCCCGGTCGAGATCCCGCAGCGCAAGGGCGACCCGGTCCTGTTCAGCAAGGACGAGGGCATCCGCGGCGACACCACCGCCGAGTCCCTGGGCAAGCTGCGCCCGGCGTTCGCCAAGGACGGCACCATCACCGCCGGCTCCTCCTCGCAGATCTCGGACGGCGCGGCGGCCGTGGTCGTGATGAGCAAGGCCAAGGCGCAGGAGCTGGGCCTGGAGTGGATCGCCGAGATCGGCGCCCACGGCAACGTGGCCGGCCCCGACAACTCCCTCCAGTCGCAGCCGTCCAACGCGATCCGGCACGCGCTGAAGAAGGAGGGCCTGGAGGTTTCCGACCTCGACCTCATCGAGATCAACGAGGCCTTCGCCGCGGTCGCCGTCCAGTCAATGAAGGACCTGGGCGTTTCCACCGAAAAGGTGAACGTCAACGGGGGTGCCATCGCGCTGGGTCACCCGATCGGGATGTCCGGCGCCCGGCTCGTGCTGCACCTCGCCCTGGAGCTGAAGCGGCGCGGCGGCGGCATCGGCGCGGCGGCGCTGTGCGGCGGCGGCGGCCAGGGTGACGCGCTGATCGTGCGGGTACCCAAGGCCTGAGCCGGATTTGTTCGCAGGTTTGCAGGGTCTTCTCTCGTGAACGGAGCTGTGATGCAGGACGTCTCCTCGCTGGTCGCCCAGGCCAGGGAAGGCAGGCCACGGGCCGTGGCCCGGCTGATCTCCCTGGTGGAGGGGGCGTCTTTGCAGCTCAGGGAGGTCATGGCGGCCCTGGCGCCGCTGACCGGGGGCGCGTACGTGGTCGGCCTCACCGGCTCCCCGGGCGTGGGCAAGTCGACGTCCACCTCGGCCCTGGTGACCGCGTACCGCAAACAGGGCAAGCGGGTCGGCGTCCTGGCCGTCGACCCGTCCTCCCCCTTCTCCGGCGGAGCCCTGCTCGGTGACCGTGTCCGCATGTCGGAACACGCCTCCGACCCCGGCGTCTACATCCGCTCCATGGCGACGCGGGGCCACCTGGGCGGTCTGGCGTGGGCCGCGCCGCAGGCCATCCGGGTCCTGGACGCGGCCGGCTGCGACGTGATCCTGGTCGAGACGGTGGGCGTGGGCCAGTCGGAGGTGGAGATCGCCTCCCAGGCCGACACGTCCGTGGTGCTGCTGGCCCCCGGCATGGGCGACGGCATCCAGGCCGCCAAGGCCGGAATCCTGGAGATCGGCGACGTCTACGTCGTCAACAAGGCCGACCGCGACGGCGCCGACGCCACCGCCCGCGAGCTGAACCACATGCTCGGCCTCGGCGAGTCCCGCGCCCCCGGAGACTGGCGCCCCCCGATCGTCAAGACGGTCGCCGCGCGGGGCGAGGGCGTCGACGAGGTCGTCGAGGCGCTGGAGAAGCACCGCGCGTGGATGGAGGAGCACGGCGTCCTGACGGACCGCCGCCTGGCCCGCGCCTCCCGCGAGGTCGAGACCATCGCGGTCACGGCCCTGAGGGAACGCATCGGCGACCTCCACGGCGACCGCCGCCTGGACGCACTCGCGGAACGCATCATCGCCGGCGAACTGGACCCGTACCGGGCGGCGGACGAACTGGTGGAGGGCCTGACGCAGGGCTGACTTCACAGCCCGCCCGGCACCCACCAGCCCGCCCGGCACCCACCAGCCCGCCCGGCATCCACCAGCCCGTCCGGCGTTTGAGGACGAGGCCCGTTCAGGGCCGAAAGGGGGGTCCGGGGGGCGCAGCCCCCCGGGGACGGGACGGGTAGGGGCGGCGGGGGCGACAACAATCAGTCGTCGTCCGAGTCGCCCTTGTCGTCGCCCCGGTCCGCCGTGACCTTGCCGCTGCTCAGGCCGACCCGCCAGTCCCGCTCGTCACCGGAGGAGGCACGCGTCTCGGCCTCCCACCCCCGGTCGTCGTCGTCATCGAGCTCCACGGAGACCACCGCTCCCTCGGCGGCAGCCGCCTTCGCGGCCTCCTCGGCCGTCACCGACGCCCCCTTCAGCGCGGCCCGCACCTCGGCGGCGTCGTCCTCGTCGTCCTTCGAGGCGCCCAGCACCTTCCCGCTGCCCGGGTCGACGCGCACGCTGTGCCAGTCGTCCCCCCTGCCGAGGACGTCGACCTCCCAGACCGAGTCGTCCAGCTCGGCGGAGACGGCCGTACCCGGCGTGTGCTTCAGCGCGGCGGCGATGGCCTCGGCGGCGGTCACCCCACCGGAGGGGGCGACGCGGGCGTCGTCGTCACCGTCCCGGTCGTCGCTGTCGTCGTCCTGACCCCCGGTGCCCGCACGCCCCCGGTCGTCGTCGCGCCCGTCGTCGTCGCGCCCGTCGTCGTCGCGCCCGTCGTCGTCCGCCGCCCGGTCCGCCGCCGTCTCCGTCACCCGCGTCGTCGGCGCGTCGTCCCCCGAGACCGCGAGGGCCGTCGCCGTACCGCCCCCGACGAGGGCCGCGGCCGTGACGACGGCGATCACGATGTTGCGCTTCATGCTGGTTCCTCCCGAGCTGCTTGGTTTTCGACGCCTTCAATCTCGCCGACCGACGCTGAGAGGAACCTGAAACCGGCTGAAGGGATCTTCAGCTTCGTTTTGCGACCCTTGGCCCCATGCGCTTGCTGATCATCGAGGACGAAAAACGCCTCGCCCTCTCCCTCGCCAAGGGCCTCACCGCCGAGGGCTACGCCGTGGACGTCGTCCACGACGGCCGGGAGGGGCTGCACCGGGCCACGGAGGGGACGTACGACCTCCTCGTCCTCGACATCATGCTGCCCGGCCTGAACGGCTACCGCGTCTGCGCGGCCCTGCGCGCCGCCGGACACGACGTGCCGATCCTGATGCTCACGGCGAAGGACGGCGAGTACGACGAGGCCGAGGGCCTGGACACGGGCGCCGACGACTACCTCACCAAACCGTTCTCGTACGTCGTCCTCGTCGCCAGGATCAAGGCGCTGCTGCGCCGCCGGCCGGCCACCGGGGCCTCCCCGGTCCATGTGCACGGCGACCTCAAGGTGGACACCGCCGCCCGCCGGGTCTTCCTGGACGGGGAGGAAGTGGCCCTGACCACCAAGGAGTTCTCGGTGCTCGAGCACCTGGTGCTGCGGGCCGGCGAGGTGGTCTCCAAGGCCGACATCCTCGAGCACGTCTGGGACTTCGCCTACGAGGGCGACCCCAACATCGTCGAGGTCTACGTCAGCGCCCTGCGCCGCAAGCTGCGCGCCGGTCTCATCCGCACCGTGCGCGGCGCCGGCTACCGGCTGGAGACGGCGCCGTGAGCCGCCTGTTCGGCTCGGTCCGCGCACGGGCGACGCTCGGCGCCACCCTCGTGGTCGCCGTCGCCCTCGTCGCGGCCGGCACCGCCGTACTGCTGTCGCTGCGCTCCAACCTGATCGGCGAGGCGGGCACCCAGGCGGAGCGCTCCGCGCGGGCGGTCGCCTCCGAACTCGCCGCCCGGACGCCGTACGACAGACTGTCGGGCCTGGACGGCGACGACCGCCCGGTGCAGATCGTCGACGAGGACGGGAGACTGGTCGCGGCCGGCGAGGACCTGGAGCGGATCACCGGCACGGCGACGACCGACGTGAAGCCGCGGCAGCCGGCACCGGGCGACGACGATGACGACTCCGACGACGACTCCGACGACTCCGGCGAGTCCCTCACCCCCGGTGAGATCGCCGACGAGACCACCTTCAGCAACGGCTCCGCCACCATCGACGGCGACACCGAGGACTACCGCTTCGCCGCCGTGGAGGTCGAGACCCCCGACCGCGGCCGCCTCACCGTCCACGCGGGCGCCCCCCTGGCCGCCGAACACAGCGCGGTGCGGACCGCGCTGACCGTGATGCTCATCGGCTTCCCGCTGCTCCTGGCGGTCGTCGCCGCGGTGACCTGGCTGGTCACCGGCCGGGCGCTGCGCCCGGTGGAGGGCATCCGGAGCGAGATGGCCGCGATCACCGCCTCCGAGGACCTCGCCCGCCGCGTCCCCGAACCGGCCACGCACGACGAGATCGCCCGCCTGGCCCGCACCACCAACGAGACACTGGCCGCGCTGGAGGCGTCCGTGGAGCGGCAGCGGCGGTTCGTCGCCGACGCCTCGCACGAGCTGCGCAGCCCGATCGCGTCCCTGCGCACCCAGCTGGAGGTGGCCGCCGCCCACCCCGAACTGCTCGACCTGGACGGTGCCGTCGAGGACACCGTGCGGCTCCAGCACCTCGCCGCCGATCTGCTGCTGCTCGCCCGGCTGGACGCGGGGGAGCGGCCCTCCGACGCCCGGATCGACCTGTCCGCGCTGGCCCGCGAGGAGGCCGCGGGACGTACGGGCGTGACGGTGGACGCGGAGCCGGTGGAGGTCACCGGATCGCGGGGGCAGCTCGGCCGGGTGCTCGCCAACCTGCTGGACAACGCCGGGCGGCACGCCCGCGAGCACGTCACCGTGACCGTGCGGCGGGAGGGCGACCGGGCGGTCCTCCGCGTGGCCGACGACGGCGACGGGGTGGCCGAGGCCGACCGGGAGCGGATCTTCGAGCGGTTCGTACGGCTGGACGCCGCCCGCAGCCGCGACGACGGTGGCGCGGGGCTGGGGCTGGCGATCGCGAGGGACGTCGCCGTACGGCACGGCGGGACGCTGACGGCGGGTGCGGCGCCGGCCGGCGGAGCCCTGTTCGAACTCCGCCTGCCGCTCGCCGGGTGAGACCGGGAGCGGGTCAGAGACGTCCCCGCTGCCCGCGCAGGTGCTCCGCGATGGGCTTGAGGGCCTTGTCGAGCTCGGTGAGCGCCTCGGGGGAGAGCAGGTCGATGAAGTGCCGGCGCACGGACGCCACATGATGGGGCGCGACCTTCTGCATGGTCTCCATGCCGTGGTCGGTGAGGACCGCGTAGAGCCCGCGGCGGTCGGACTCGCAGTTCTCCCGCCGGACCAGGTCCGCGTTCTCCATGCGGGTGATCTGGTGGGAGAGGCGGCTCTTGGACTGCATGGTCGCGGAGGCGAGGTCGCTCATCCGCATCCGCCGGTCCTCCGACTCGGACAGGTTCACCAGGATCTCGTAGTCGTTCATCGTCAGGCCGAACGGCTGGAGGTCCTTCTCGAGCTGGTACGTCAACAGCCTGTTGACCTCCAGGTGGGTGCGCCAGGCGCACTGCTCCGCATTGGTCAGCCAGCGGGTGGCCGTCTCGGTCTCCATGAATGAAGTCTACCTAAGGAAGTTGAATGGCGAACTAGTAAGGCTTCCGTGTGACACCTTGCGCAGGCGTTCGATGTCACACCCCGCACACTACCGCTCACAGCCCGAAGCGACGCTGGAGGTCGCCCAGCTGTCCGGGAAGGCGCGGTGTGCCCGCCCCCTGGCCGTGACCACCCGGAACCCCTCCCCCGGGCACCCCGGGCTCATGCGGGGTCACCCCCGTGGCCTGCTCCGCCATCAGGGTCTCGGACGACTGGAGCAGCACCGTGCCCGCCCCCACGAACTCGAACTGGTGCTCCTCGCCGGAGGCCCCGCCGAGGCCCGTCAGCGCACGTAGACCGCCCATCACGCCGGTCATGTAACCGTGGTCGTAGTGGTGGCAGGGGGAGGGGCAGTCGGCCCATCCGACCAGCGCCTGCGGGTCCACCCGGATGGGGGGTTCCATGAACACCACCGGACCGTTGGAGGCGGCCACGAACTTTCCGGTTCCGATCAGCGTCAGGAAGCCCGGCACGATCGACTGCTTCAGTGACAGACTTGGCTGAAAAGCCAGCAGGTTGCCCGAGCGAATGGTCAGGTTGCCGTCCTCGAGGTCGTACGAGTTGACGTCGAAGGCCCGGTCGGCGAGGAGCATCTTGCCCGAGCCCTCCGCCACGACCCAGTCGCTCGCGTGCAGAGGCGAATGGAACGACGTGCGGACGAGCCGGTCGAGCCGCCCGTGCCCGATGCCGTTGAACTCGATCGAGCCGTAGTAGGCGATCATCTTCCCCTTCTGCATGAACCACTGGGTGCCCTTGAGCTCCACGCAGAAGGTGTAGTGATCGACGTTGTCGTCGGCCGGCAGCGTCGTCGGGTCGAAGGCCGTGGGCCCGGCGCCCGGGGCTCCGTACGTGCTCACAGTTTCTCCTCCGAGGCCTGGACGTACACGGCACCGCTGCCGCTCAGCTCCAACTGGAAGGCCTCGCCGGAGCCGCGGCCCACCATGTCGCGCCAGCCGAGGGCGGTCGACAGCTTGTTGCGGACGTCGCCGTGGTGGGCGACGTAGGCCTGCGGGTCGACGTGCACCGGCCGCTGCGGGGTGATCGGGACCTCGATGACCCCTCCGTGGGCCATCACGGCGACGGAGCCGTGCCCCTTCAGTGAGGTGGTGAACAGTCCCTGCCCGGAGACCTGCCCCCGGACCATGCCCATCACCCCGCCCTGCGAGCCGAGGAACACCGTGCCCTGCTGCAGCGTGCCCTCGAAGGCGAGCAGCCGGTCGGCCTCGACGTACAGCGTGTCCCCGGCGAGGTGGATCACCTGGATGTGATGGCCGCCGTGCCCGAACAGGACGGTGCCGCTGCCCTCGACGGTCATCAGCGGCGTGTCCTCGTCGGCCACGCGCCGGCCGATCATCGACATCAGCCCGCCCTGGCCGCCGGCCATGTTCGGGGTGAAGCTCACCTCCCCCTTGTACGCGAGCATCGCGCCGCGCTGGCTGAACAGCCGCTGACCCGGCGACACGGTCGCCTCGATCATCTTCGCGTTGATCTCACGGAAGCCCATGTCACACATCCCCCGCGATCGTGTTCCGCTCACTGGGCTGCACGTAGACCAGCCCGTCGCCCTCGAACCGGATCTGGAAGGCCTCGCCGCCGCCCTCGCCCAGCAGCGTGCGGAAGGTCACACCCGACTGGAAGGACTGCCGCAGGTTCCCCTGGTGGGCCACATAGGCGCCGGGATCGACCGTCAGCGGGTACTGCGGGCTGACCCGGAGCAGCACCGCCGGCCCGTCCGACAGGAGCGCCGCCTGGCCGTGCCCCTCGACCGTCGTCGTGAACAGCCCGTTGCCCTGCGAGGCCCCGCGCATCCCCGTGAAACTCGTCCCCGTGCGCAGCCCCCCGTCCGTCGCCAGCAGATTGCTGGACTCCACGTACAGCTTGTCGCCCTGCAGACCCACCAGATTGATCTCGGAGGCCCGGTCCGCGAAAAAGCAGGTCCCGTGCCCCTTCACCTCCATCAGTGTCATCTGCTCGCCCGTGAGCCTGCGGGTCACCATCCCCCGCAGCCCCTCACCGCCACCGCTGAGCTTCTTGAAGGCCATCTCACCGTCGTACGCGACCATGGAGCCGTTCTTCGCCTTCACGGCATCCCCGGTCATGTCGACGGCGAGCACCTTGCTGCTCTGAAGTCGGAACATCGCCACGCCTGCGACGGTAGCCGCACCTTCGCCCCCGCCGACAGATCCCGAGGGCGGAGTCGGACCCGTACGGGGTGCGCGGTCCCGCCCCGGCGGAACGATGGGAGCGTTTCTCCCGGCAGAACACCGTATAAGCGGCATCAGGCCGGGAGGAACGCTCCCATCGCCGAAGGTTCGACGGGGACCCCCTCCGGTGATCACGGACGGCGTTTGCCACAATGGCGGGACGCTTGTGCGTGCGTTCACAAGCCGTCCGACCCGTCAACGCCGACGTCTCTCCCACCGAAGGTGACCCGTGGACATCAAGACCGCCTCCGCCCTCCGCCGCCTCCGCCTGGTCTCGGGCCCCGAAGCGATCTCGTTCCTCCTGCTGCTCGTCTGCTCGGTCCTGAAGCGGACGACCGACTTCAACGCCGTCCCGGTGATGGGCGCGGTCCACGGCTTCCTCTTCGTCCTCTACGTGCTCTTCTGGGCCGACGCCTGGAACCGCGCCAAGTGGTCGCTGGGGACCGCCGCCTTCTACTTCCTGATGTCGGTCCTGCCCACCGGCGGCTTCTTCGCCGACCGCCGCCTCAAGCGCGAGGCCGAGGACGCGGTGATCGCCTCCCGCGCCCGCAACGAGAAGGTGGTGAACGCGTGATCGTCGCCTTCTCCGTGACGCCGCTCGGTGTCGGCGAGGACGTGGGGGAGTACGTCGCCGACGCCGTGCGCGTGGTCCGCGAATCCGGCCTCCCGAACCGCACCGACGCGATGTTCACCTCGATCGAGGGCGAGTGGGACGAGGTCATGGACGTGGTGAGGCGCGCCGTGGCCGCCGTGGAGGCACGCGCGCCGCGGGTCTCCCTGGTCCTCAAGGCGGACATCCGCCCGGGCGTGACGGACGGTCTCACCTCGAAGGTGGAGACCGTCGAACGTCACCTGGCGCAGCCCGGCGGCTGACCGCGGACCGATGGGCGAGACGAGGCTGACCGACATATGACCGGCCGGTAGGGTCTGGTCCGTGCCGAAGCCGCTCAGTCTCTCGTTCGATCCCATCGCCCGCGCCGACGAGCTCTGGAAGCAGCGCTGGGGAAACGTGCCGTCGATGGCCGCGATCACCTCGATCATGCGGGCGCAGCAGATCCTGCTGGCCGAGGTGGACGCGGTCGTCAAACCGTACGGACTCACGTTCGCGCGGTACGAGGCGCTGGTGCTGCTGACCTTCTCCAAGTCCGGTGAGCTGCCGATGTCCAAGATCGGCGAGCGGCTCATGGTGCACCCCACGTCGGTGACGAACACCGTGGACCGCCTGGTGAGGTCGGGTCTGGTCGCCAAGCGCCCCAACCCCAACGACGGCCGCGGCACCCTCGCGACCATCACCGACAAGGGCCGCGAGGTGGTCGAGGCCGCCACCCGCGACCTGATGGCCATGGACTTCGGCCTGGGCGCCTACGACGCCGAGGAGTGCGGCGAGCTCTTCGCGATGCTCCGCCCGCTGCGCCTGGCGGCGGGGGACTTCGAGGAGGAGTGACCCGGGACAAGATCTCCCGGAACGGCCCGTTACGCTCGACTCCATGAAGAAGAGCGTGCTGACCCGCTACCGGATCATGGCCTACGTCACCGGTGTTCTCCTCGTCGCGCTGACCCTCGGCATGATCGGCAAGTACGTGCTCGACATGGGCGGCGCGGCCGACTTCACCCAGGTGGTCAGCATCGCCCACGGCTGGCTCTACGTCGTCTACCTGATCTTCGCCTTCGACCTCGGTTCCAAGGCGAAGTGGCCGGTCAAGAAGCAGCTCTGGGTGCTGCTCGCCGGGACGATCCCCACCGCCGCGTTCTTCGTGGAGCGCAGGATCAGCCGCGAGCTTGAGGGCAAGGTCGCGGAGGAAGCCCCCGCGGTCGCGTAACGCGTCCCACCGCCGTACGGAGCAGCGTGCGGCGGTCTCCCATCGACATTTACTTGGACGTCCTAGTAAATTCGAGAGCATGGACGCTGACGCCATCGAGGAGGGCCGCCGTCGCTGGCAGGCCCGGTACGACGCCGCGCGCAAGCGCGACGCGGATTTCACCACGCTCTCCGGCGATCCCGTGGAGCCGGTGTACGGGCCCCGGGCCGGGGACACCTATGAGGGGTTCGAGCGGATCGGCTGGCCGGGGGAGTACCCCTTCACCCGCGGGCTGTACCCGACCGGCTACCGCGGGCGGACGTGGACCATCCGGCAGTTCGCCGGCTTCGGCAACGCCGAGCAGACCAACGAGCGCTACAAGATGATCCTCGGCAACGGCGGGGGCGGGCTCTCCGTCGCCTTCGACATGCCGACCCTCATGGGCCGCGACTCCGACGACCCGCGCTCCCTGGGCGAGGTCGGCCACTGCGGGGTGGCGATCGACTCGGCGGCCGACATGGAGGTGCTGTTCCGGGACATCCCGCTCGGGGACGTCACCACGTCGATGACCATCAGCGGTCCCGCCGTGCCCGTCTTCTGCATGTACCTCGTCGCCGCCGAGCGTCAGGGCGTCGATCCCGCCGTGCTCAACGGCACGCTGCAGACGGACATCTTCAAGGAGTACATCGCGCAGAAGGAGTGGCTCTTCCAGCCCGAGCCCCATCTGCGCCTGATCGGCGACCTGATGGAGCACTGCGCGGCCGGCATCCCCGCCTACAAGCCGCTCTCCGTCTCCGGCTACCACATCCGGGAGGCCGGGTCGACGGCCGCGCAGGAGCTTGCGTACACGCTCGCGGACGGCTTCGGGTACGTGGAGCTGGGGCTCAGCCGCGGGCTCGACGTCGACGTCTTCGCCCCCGGCCTCTCCTTCTTCTTCGACGCGCACGTCGACTTCTTCGAGGAGATCGCCAAGTTCCGCGCGGCCAGGCGGATCTGGGCGCGCTGGATGCGGGACGTCTACGGCGCGAGGAGCGAGAAGGCGCAGTGGCTGCGGTTCCACACCCAGACCGCCGGCGTCTCGCTGACCGCGCAGCAGCCGTACAACAACGTCGTGCGGACCGCCGTGGAGGCGCTGGCCGCCGTGCTCGGCGGGACCAACTCCCTGCACACCAACGCCCTCGACGAGACCCTCGCGCTGCCCAGCGAGCAGGCCGCCGAGATCGCCCTGCGCACCCAGCAGGTGCTGATGGAGGAGACCGGCGTCGGCAACGTCGCGGACCCGCTGGGCGGTTCCTGGTACGTCGAACAGCTCACCGACCGCATCGAGGCGGACGCCGAGAAGATCTTCGAGCAGATCAAGGAGCGGGGCCTGCGCGCCCACCCGGACGGCAGGCACCCGATCGGGCCGATCACCTCCGGCATCCTGCGCGGCATCGAGGACGGCTGGTTCACCGGCGAGATCGCCGAGTCGGCGTTCCGCTACCAGCAGGCGCTGGAGAAGGGCGACAAGCGGGTCGTCGGCGTCAACGTCCACACCGGCTCGGTCACCGGCGACCTGGAGATCCTGCGGGTCAGCCACGAGGTGGAGCGCGAACAGGTGCGGCTCCTCGGCGAGCGCAAGGCCGCCCGCGACGACGCGAAGGTGCGCGGCGCGCTCGACGCCATGGTCGGGGCCGCCCGCTCCGGCGCCAACATGATCGGGCCGATGCTCGACGCCGTACGCGCGGAGGCGACCCTCGGCGAGATCTGCGGCGTCCTGCGCGATGAGTGGGGTGTGTACACGGAGCCCGCCGGCTTCTAGACCCGACGCCACTCGGCCGGGGCGGCGGGAGCGTCCGCCGGCGCGGACGCCCCCGCCGTCGTGCCGACCGGGACGCGCCGTCGGTCAGCGGCGTCCCGGGCGTGGAGCCGGTGTCCTGCGCCGAGACCGCGCAGAGGGGAGAGCGCCGTGGTCCGGAATCCTGATCCGGGCCACGGCGACGTCAGTGCCGGAGGCCGTGTCAGTAGCGGGTGATCTCCACGGTCACCTCGGCGGAGGCCGCGGTGTGCCAGGGGTCACCGGCGTACTCCACGCCGTACCTCACCTGACCCACCCTGCTCGGCGTGTCGGTCACGGCGAAGGTGCCGTCGGCCGACACGGTGACGGTGCCCAGCGAGGTGCCTTCCGGAGCGGTGGCGTCGTAGCGCTTCACCGCGACGGTGGTGCCGGGAGCGAAGCCGGCCGCCGGAGCCAGGGTGCCGGTGACGGTCAGTTCCCGGTACCTCCTGCTGGTCGGGGGCGCCTCCAGGGCAAGGGTGGTCTGCACGGTGGTGGCGACCTGCCGCGCGTGGAACCGGAGTCCCATGACGCCGGTCTGCTGCGTCACGGCGAAGACCCGGCTCCCGTCCGGCGCCCAGGCCAGCCCCTCCTCCACCAGCCTCTCGGTGTCACCGCCCAGCTCGACCGCGGTCAGCGGAGCGGGAGCGCCCGGCGCGTAGAAGGACAGGTCCGGCACGTCGACGCTGTTGTTGGAGGTTCCTCCGGCCACCGTGCCGTCGGGTGCGACGGCGACGGCCAGGGGAGAGGGCGAAGCCGCGGGGGTTCCCTGGCCCGAGAGGTCGTCGAGGCGGAAGGCCTGGTAGCCGGGCGAGATGAGGGCGGCCACGACGACGCTCCGGCCGTCGGGTGTCACGTCCAGGTCCCGCAGACCGTTCATCTCGGTCCCGGAGAAGACCCGTCGGGCGGTCACCTCGGGTGATCCGCTGCCCACGTCGTACACCGTGAGGGTGTTGACGTTGGGGTTGCCCGTGCCGGCCACCAGCACATCGGGGTCGGCGGGGGAGGCGACGAGCTCCGCCCCCCAGTCCAGTGAACCGTCCAGACCGAGCTCGACCACCGGCTCGGCACCGGACACGTCGACCGACCCGAGGTCCCCGCCGGAGCCGTACCCGAACCACAGCTTCCCGCCCGCGACAGCCAGGCTCCACGGGGCGGTGTCCTCGCCCACGAAGTACCGTGCGGTCTCCGTCAGTGTCGCGGTGTCGTACGCGACGATGGTGTCGATGTCCCGCGCGGCCACGTAGAGGGTCCGGGAGTCGGGCGAGAGGGCCAGCCCGCCGGCGCCCGGCAGGCCGTCCAGCCAGGTGCTGTTCCCGCCGTCGTAGTCCGTCACCACGACCCGGCCGTCCGCTCCCGCGGGCATGCTGAGGAAGACCCGCTGGTTGCTCCCGTCGACCTCCATGTCGGCGAGGGAGTACAACGGCAGCGGCACGCCGCCCGCCGCGAACGCCGGGGCGGCTCCCGGAACGGTCAGCAGCAGCGAACCGAGGGCTGCGGTGAGCGTGGTGCCCAGCGCCCGTCTGAGTATGCGCAAGGTAGTGCCCTTCTGTGTCCCATGAATCACGGCGGCACACCGGTTGGACGACCGGAGGGGACGGCGCAGGGCGCCGCCCGCCAGGATTCTGCGGCGCGGATCCCCTTGAATCACGGCGGCACACCGGTCGGACGACCGGGGAGGAAGGCGCGCGGCGCCGTCCGTCGGGACTCCGCGGCGCGGAGCCAGGAATCCGGAACTCCGTATCCGCGGCTCGACGCGCGCCCCGACCGGTTCCGCGCGTGCCGCAGTGATCCGGCCCGCACGGCGGGGCCCGCTCGACATGGGTGGGCCCCTCCGCGCGACCGTGTCACGGCTTGCGGGCCACCGCCCCGTACAGCGAGATCACCGCGTGCTCGTCGGTGGTCTCGCCGTGCGCCAGTTCGGGGTGCCAGTCGGTGAGCTGGACCAGGCCCGGCTCCACCGGCTCCAGTCCCTCGAAGAAGCGGGCGATCTCCGCGCGGCTGCGCGGCGCGAGTGTGACGCCGCCCGCCCGGTACATCTCGACCCCGCGGCCGACCGCCTCCGGGTCGAAGTCCGCCGTGAGCTGCGACAGGACCAGATAGCTGCCGGAGGGCAGCGCCCCGACGAGCCGCGCCACCAACCCGTACGGGTCGTCCTCGTCGCCGAGGAAGTGCGTCAGCGCGACCAGGGACAGCGCCACCGGCCGGCCGAAGTCCAGTTTCTCGCGGGCCTGTTCCAGGATGCGGCCGGGCTCGCGCACATCGGCCTGGACGTAGTCGGTGACGCCCTCGGGGGTGCTGCGCAGCAGCGCCTCGGCGTGCTTCAGCACGATGGGGTCGTTGTCGGTGTAGACGACGCGGGACTCGGGCGCGATGCCCTGGGCGATCTGGTGCAGATTGGGTTCGGTGGGGATGCCGGTGCCGATGTCCAGGTACTGGCGGACGCCCGCCTCACCGGCCAGCCACCGGGTGACCCGCTGCATGAACCAGCGGTTGGTGCGGGCGACGTGCCGGGCCGTGCCGTCGACGCCCATGATCCGCCGGCCCAGTTCCTCGTCGACCGGGTAGTTGTCCTTGCCGCCGAGGAACCAGTCGTAGACCCGGGCCGGGTGCGGTCTGGAGGTGTCGATCCGTGCGGTGACGGGTCCGGTCCCGGTCATGTGCGCCTCCCCGGCTGCTCGGCGTCCCGCACGTTCCGGTGCGGCGTGATCATCGATCCTCGCAGCGCACCGGGGGCGGTGACAGGCGACTACCGGCCGACCGTGGCCGGTTCGCGGCCGGTCCCGGTCAGCCGGTTCCGGGGGCGGCGGCGAGGCCCGACAGCAGGACCCGGGTGAGGCCGTGCACCCACTGCTCGTCGGCCGGTTCCGCGCTCACCAGGGTGCGGTGCACCACCGCGCCGGCCACCATGTCGAAGATCAGGTCGACCGTGCGGGCCGCCTCGCCGGCGTCGGGTTCCGGCGGCAGCTCGCCCCGCGCCTGCGCCCGCGCCCGGCCGGCGAGGACGAGACGCTTCTGCCGGTCCACGATCGAGGCGCGGATGCGCTCGCGCAGGGCGTCGTCGCGGGTGGACTCCGCCACCACCGCCATCAGGCCGTTCCTGGCCTCCGGGCGGGCCAGGATCGCGGCGAACTGGAGCACCACGCCCTCGATGTCGGCGGCCAGCGAGCCGCGGTCGGGCAGGCTCAGCTCGTCGAAGAGCTCCGCGACCGCGTCCACGACCAGTTCGTTCTTGCCCGCCCAGCGCCGGTAGAGGGTGGTCTTCGCGACCCCGGCGCGGACCGCCACGTCCCCCAGGGTGAGCTTGGACCAGCCCAGTTCGACCAGGGCCGCACGGGTCGCGGCCAGGATCGCGGCGTCCGCGGCGGCGCTGCGCGGACGCCCGGTGCGACCGGCTGGGGTGCGGCTCTGCATGGCACGACGATAACGGCGGACCCCGCGCGGCCGGGCGTGAGGGAGATCACCGGGGCGCCCTGTTCAGCGGGCCCCGGTCGGCATTACGCTACGACCCGTAGCGAAAGCACGCATGACCGGCGTGCCCGAGCGACGACCACCGGCGCGGGGTGGGGACCCGGCGCCCGACCACACACGTACGCCTGGCTTTCCCGGGCGTTTTCACGCACGCGCGGTGTACAGGGGAGGATAGACGCATGCAGCCACGGAACATGTCCATGAGCGGAGTCGTCGACCTCGCCGCGGTGAAGGCGGCCCAGGAGGCCAAGGCGAAGGCGGAGCAGGCGCGCGCGGAAGCGGCCCGCCAGGGCGGCGGGGGCGCGATCTCCCCGGCCGACCTCATTATCGACGTCGACGAGGCCGGCTTCGAGCGCGACGTACTGCAGCGGTCCACCGAGGTCCCGGTCGTCATCGACTTCTGGGCCGAGTGGTGCGAGCCCTGCAAGCAGCTGAGCCCGCTGCTGGAGCGGCTCACCGTCGAGTACAACGGGCGCGTCCTCCTCGCCAAGATCGACGTCGACGCCAACCAGATGCTGATGCAGCAGTTCGGGATCCAGGGGATCCCGGCGGTCTTCGCGGTGGTAGCCGGACAGGCGCTGCCGCTCTTCCAGGGGGCCGCGGGCGAGGCGCAGATCCGCCAGACCCTGGACCAGCTGGTGCAGGTCGGCGAGCAGCGCTTCGGTCTGACCGGCCTCACCGTCGACCCCGACGCCGAGCCGGGCGGCGGCGCGCAGGCGGGACCGGCCGAGGCGGCCGGCCCGTACGACGCCCTGCTGGAGGCGGCCGTGCGGGCCCTGGACGGCGGTGACTTCGCCGGCGCCGTCCAGGCGTACAAGAACGTGCTCGCCGACGACCCGACCAACCCCGAGGCCACGTTGGGTCTCGCCCAGGCCGAACTGCTCCAGCGGGTGCAGGAGATGGACCCCCAGCAGGTGCGCAAGGAGGCCGCCGAGAAGCCGGGGGACGCCGAGGCGCAGATCGCCGCCGCCGACCTGGACCTGGCGGGCGGTCATGTCGAGGACGCCTTCGGCCGGCTCATCGAGACGGTGGGGCGCACGGCGGGCGACGACCGCGAGACCGTACGGGTGCGGCTGCTGAAGCTGTTCGAGGTGGTCGGCGCCGACGACCCGCGGGTGATCGCCGCGCGCCGGGCGCTGGCGCGGGCCCTGTTCTGAGCCACCCGGGCGCCGCCGCCCGATTCCGGCTGGTTCGCCGGGGGTTCGGGTTCGTGGGGTCCGAGGTACCGAACGGATCACGGATGCGGATGCGGCCGCGCTTTACCAAAACTTGGTAATCGCGGCCGCTGTTACTGCCAGTAAGTCGCAGTCGGCGGTCTGTGGGATTCTGTCCAACGATCAATGGTTTTGTACTCCCCCTACGCTGCACCCAGCGTCGCCGAGCGACTCCTGTGGGCCGGTGTGCGGTTACCCGGTCGTTACTAGCGAGTAACGAACCCCCTTGTGCCGACGGCGAGAATGCACCACGATCGGCGACGCTCGGTCCCTTGCCCGTACCCCGACAGCCGGTCGGGCCGCGGGAACTCCTGGGTCCCCACCGAGCAGGACCGGCGGCAGTGACGCCGGTCCTCGGACAGGGGGGTCTTCGCCCGCCCGGCGAAGCCTGTCCAGCAGGGTTGTGCGTGATGCGTGTCAGGCGCGACCAGTGGTTGTCGCTCGGGGGTGATCGCCGGTGATCGGGTGCGTGGTACGCGCCGTCGAGCGCGGGCGCTCTCCTTTCCGAGGACGTAGCACTTCTCCCATCCCTGCCCGGCCGGGCCGCCGTTCATGGCGGAGGGCCGGGACAGGAGATGTACGTCCGAGAAGGAGGAAATATGGAGTCCCAGGTGCGTGGCGGGACCAGATGGAAGCGGTTCGCTGTGGTCATGGTGCCCAGCGTGCTCGCGACGGCGGCGGTGGGTGTCGGTCTGGCGCAGGGCGCGCTCGCGGCGTCGTTCAGCGTGTCCGGCCAGCAGTTCAAGGTGACGGCCGGCCACCTGCACGGTGAGGGTTTCGCCCAGTACGGCGGCATCGACACCGTCTACACGTCGACCGATGGTGAAGGGAAGAAGCCGGTCCCGGTCGCCATCTCGTCGTTCAAAGACGCGACGATCAACAAGATGTGCCAGTCGGTGGCGACGAAGATCCCGGTCCTCAACAAGACGATCTACCTTCGTCTTGAGGCGGGCAACGACAAGCCGGTCACGGCCAAGAACCTCTACATCGACGTCGCCCAGCTCGACGCCGATGCGACGTTCAGCAACATCGACATCGGTGTTGCTGTCCAGGACCAGAGCCGCGGCCCTGCCGTCAAGGAGGGCGAGAACGTGATGAAGGGCGGCTTCGCCCAGCAGGCGGAGACGGCCGACCTCTACGGCGTGGAGCAGACGGCGTGGGCGACCACGGCCGGCACGTTCACGCTGAACGGCCTGTCGATGCGTCTCGGCACGGAAGCCAAGATGGAGTGCTACTAGACGGCTTCCGTCACCGGGTTGTCCCGGGGCAGCTGAACTGCCCCGGGGCGGGGCGGAGAAGCCCTCGCTTCTCCGCCCCGCCGTCCGGCCGGTCCGCCCGCCGGGCCGTCCTCACAGATTTCAGACTTCCGGCTTCTCCGCGCCTACGGCCGAGCCGGTACGTACCTCCACCGGACCCAGGGAGCTTTTTCCATGAGTGCCGAGACTCCGGTCCAGAGCGCCGGTACCTTCGCCCGGCTGCGTCTGCGATTCCGTGACTGGCGGGGCACCCGGCCGTTCTGGGCCGGTCTGTTCACGCTGCTGGGCGGAATCCCCATCGCGTACTTCCCCTACGCCACGCTCAAGCTGGGCCACATGTCGCTCGCCATGGCGACGACGGCCGGCGCGGGGTCGCTGATCATCGGTGTGCTGCTGGTGACGCTGGGCCTGACCATGTGGTTCCAGTCCGCCACCCGGGTCTTCGCCGGTGTCGCGACGATCCTGCTGGCCCTGGTGTCGCTGGTGATCTCCAACATAGGCGGCTTCCTGATCGGCTTCCTGCTCGCGCTGGTCGGCGGTGCGCTCGCCCTCTCCTGGGCGCCGGGCGAGCCGCCGGTCGAGGCGGCGGGGGAGCGTCACGGCGCCGACGCGCCCACGGGGGAGGCGGCGCCGGACGGCGCGTCCCACCACCCCGCCGTGGCACCGCAGTTCCCGGCCGCCCCCTACGAGAAGGGGGAAGACGGTGAGGCGGACGGCGTCCGGGCCACAGGGGGGCACCGTGTCGGCTGACGAGGTGCGCGGGCCGCGCCACGCGGCCCCGAGGAAGCCCCTGTTCACCAGATTCCACATGCCGAGCGGCAAGGCGATAGCCCTGGCGGCGATGCCCACGGCGGTCCTCATGGGGATGGGGTTCACGCCGACCCTGGCCCTCGCCGACGGCAACGACGGGACGCCGACGGCCAACAGCCTGACCGTCGACGAGTACCAGGCCTGCCTGGAGGTCGTCGAGGGCGCGGAGAAGGACGACGCCTCCGCGTCGCCCACGCCGTCCGCGTCGGCGAGCGGGAGCGCCTCCCCGGACGGGGAGCCCTCGGCGGAGACCCCCGGCGAGCAGCAGGCGCCGGAGGCGGACCGGGGCACGGACGCGGACCAGGACACGCCCTCTTCGCCGGATTCAGGTTCCGACGACGAGGACGAGCCGGCGCCCGCCCCCTCCGCCCCCGCCACCGAGGACACGGCCGGGCCCGAGCCCGCGCCGGAGCCCTCGGAGACCGACCGCAACCTCCTGGAGGACATCGGGGACGCCCTCGAGGACGTCTTCACCCCGAAGGGCGAGGAGGCCGGGGCGACCCCCGCCCCGTCCGCCTCCGCCACGGAGGAGAAGGCGGAGGAGACGGCCGAGGGCGCGGCCGGAACCGTCGAAAAGACCACCGAAAAGGTCACCGAAGCGGCGAAGGACACGGCCGGGGAGACCACCGGCAAGGCGTCGGACGCCGAGGAGACGGCCGAGGAAGCCGCCGGGGAGGCCACCGAGGAAGCGGCGACCCCCGGGGCCACCGCCTCTCCCAGCCCCTCCGCGTCGGCCACGGTCGACCCCGAGGACTGCCCGGTCGCCACCGACGCCGAGGGCGGCGTCGACAACGAGCTCCTGCTGCCCGACGACCCCTGGACCCTGAACGCCAGCTCGCTGACGTTGAGGGACGCCTCGTACAAGGGCATCGTCGAGGTGCGGACCGCCAGCGGCGCCACCAAGAAGGTGCTCAAGTACGTCATCTCCGGCGGCACCGACATCGTGGACCTGCACCAGACGGTCAAGGACGAGCGGACCGGCGCGACCCACCACGTGCAGGCGGCCAAGGGGTCGACGTCGACCATCAGCGACGGCGCCACCGTGATGTACACCGAGAGCATCTCCGGCAACCTGCTCGGCCTGCTCCCGATCACGTTCGACCCGGAGCACCCGCCGCCGCTGGACATCCCGCTGATCCACTTCACCAAGGTGACGGTGAAGCAGGCCGGCCAGTTCGGCGGCACCCTGCACGTGCCCGGGCTCCAGCAGTACATCACCGGCTGAACGCCGCCAGGACCCTTCCGGGAGCCGCAACACACCGAGGGCGCCCCCTGCCACAGGGGGCGCCCTCGGTGCCGTACGGGTCCTACCGGCCCTTCACGGGTCAGCCGGTCGCGCCGCCCAGGTGGTGGACGCGGACCATGTTGGTGGTGCCGGGGACCCCGGGGGGCGAGCCGGCCGTGATGATCACGGTGTCGCCCTCGCCGAAGCGGTGCAGCTTGAGCAGCTCCTGCTCCACCAGCTCGACCATCTCATCGGTGCTGTTCACGAACGGCGCGACGTACGGCTCCACGCCCCAGCTGAGCGCCAGCTGGTTGCGGGTCGACTCGTCCGTGGTGAACGCCAGGATCGGCTGGACGGCGCGGTAGCGGGAGAGCCGCCGGGCCGTGTCGCCGGACTGGGTGAAGGCCACCAGGCCCTTGCCGCCGAGGAAGTCCGCGATCTCGCAGGCGGCGCGGGCCACCGAACCGCCCTGGGTGCGCGGCTTCTTGCCCGGCACCAGCGGCTGCAGGCCCTTGGAGAGCAGCTCCTGCTCGGCCGCCTGGACGATCTTCGACATCGTCCGCACGGTCTCGATCGGGTACGCGCCCACGCTCGACTCGGCCGACAGCATGACCGCGTCGGCGCCGTCCAGGATCGCGTTGGCCACGTCGGAGGCCTCGGCGCGGGTCGGACGCGAGTTGGTGATCATCGACTCCATCATCTGGGTCGCCACGATCACCGGCTTGGCGTTGCGCCGGCAGAGCTCGATCAGGCGCTTCTGCACCATGGGGACCTTCTCGAGCGGGTACTCGACGGCCAGGTCGCCACGCGCGACCATGACGGCGTCGAAGGCCGCCACGACGTCCTGCATGTTCTCCACCGCCTGCGGCTTCTCCACCTTGGCGATGACGGGGACGCGGCGCCCCTCCTCGTCCATCACGCGGTGGACGTCGGCGACGTCCTTGGCGTCCCGGACGAAGGACAGCGCGACCAGGTCGCAGCCCATCCGCAGGGCGAACCGCAGGTCCTCGACGTCCTTCTCGGAGAGCGCGGGCACGTTCACGGCCGTGCCGGGCAGGTTGATGCCCTTGTGGTCGGAGATGACGCCGCCCTCGATGACGATCGACTTCACCCGGGGGCCCTCGACGTCCAGCACCTTCAGCTCGACGTTGCCGTCGTTGATGAGGATCTGGTCGCCGCGGGAGACGTCGCCCGGCAGGCCCTTGTAGGTCGTCCCGCAGATCGTCTTGTCGCCCGGGACGTCCTCGGTGGTGATGGTGAACTCGTCACCGCGCACCAGCTCGACGGGACCCTCGGCGAAGGTCTCCAGGCGGATCTTCGGGCCCTGGAGGTCGGCGAGGACGCCGATGGCCCTGCCCGTCTCCTTGGCGGCGGCACGGACCCGGTCGTACCGGCCCTGGTGCTCGGCGTGCGAGCCGTGGCTGAAGTTGAAGCGGGCCACGTTCATGCCGGCTTCGATCAGAGCGACGAGCTGCTCGTGGGAGTCGACCGCGGGGCCGAGAGTACAGACGATTTTCGAACGGCGCATGGGGCGATCCTATCGGTTTGTTTCGCTACGGAATATTCCGTCTGACGGAAAGCGCACATGAGGAAGTCCCTGCTCAGTTGTTCTTTCCGACCAGCGCGTATGTCTGCTGAGCGATCTCCATTTCCTCGTCCGTCGGTACCACCGCGACCGCGACCCGCGCGCCCTCGGGCGAGATCAGCCGCGGCCCGCCGCCGCGCACGGCGTTCCGCCCGCCGTCCACCGCCAGGCCCAGCCCTTCCAGGCCCGCCACGGCCGCCTCCCGCACCGGAGCGGCGTTCTCGCCGACCCCGGCGGTGAAGACCACCGCGTCCACCCGCCCGAGAACGGCGTAATAGGCGCCGATGTACTTCTTCAGCCGGTGAATGTAGATGTCGAACGCGAGCTCCGCCCGTTCGTCGCCCTCGTCGATCCGGCGCCGGATCTCCCTCATGTCGTTGTCACCGCAGAGCCCGACCAGACCGCTCTTCTTGTTGAGGAGAGTGTCGATCTCGTCGGCGGACATTCCGCCAACGCGCATCAAATGGAAGATGACGGCCGGGTCCATGTCTCCGGACCGCGTACCCATCACGAGCCCCTCCAAGGGCGTCAGCCCCATCGAGGTGTCCACGCACCTCCCGCCCCGCACGGCCGAGGCGGACGCCCCGTTGCCCAGGTGCAGCACGATGACGTTCACGTCCTCGGGGGCCCTGCCCAGCAGCTTCGCGGTCTCCCGCGAGACGTACGCGTGCGAGGTACCGTGGAAGCCGTAGCGGCGGATGCGGTGCGCGTCGGCGGTCTCGACGTCGATCGCGTAGCGGGCCGCCGACTCCGGCATCGTGGTGTGGAAGGCGGTGTCGAAGACGGCGACCTGCGGCAGGTCCGGGCGCAGCGCCGTGGCGGTGCGGATGCCGGTCAGGTTGGCCGGGTTGTGCAGCGGCGCCACCGGGATCAGCCGCTCGATCTCCGCCAGCACCGGCTCGTCGATCACCGTCGGCTCGGTGAAGCGCTTCCCGCCGTGCACCACCCGGTGCCCGATCGCGGCCAGCTCGGGGGAGTCGAGGCCCAGCCCGTCGGCGGACAGCTCCTCGGCCATCGCCTTCAGGGCGGCGCCGTGGTCGGCGACCGGCCCGGTCCGCTCCCGGGTCTCCCCGCCCGCCGCGAGCGGGGAGTGCCGCACGAGGGAGGTGCGCTCACCGATCCGCTCGACCAGCCCGGCGGCCAGCCGGCTGCTGTCGCGCATGTCCAGCAGCTGGTACTTCACCGACGAGGAGCCGGAGTTGAGGACGAGGACACGGGACGGGCTCACTGGGCGGCTGCCTTCTCGCTCGGGGCCGGGGACTGGGCCTGGGCCTGGATCGCCGTGATGGCGACGGTGTTCACGATGTCCTGGACGAGGGCGCCCCGGGACAGGTCGTTGACCGGCTTGCGCAGGCCCTGGAGCACCGGGCCGACGGCGATGGCGCCGGCCGAGCGCTGCACGGCCTTGTAGGTGTTGTTGCCGGTGTTCAGGTCGGGGAAGATCAACACGGTCGCCTGGCCGGCCACCTCCGAGCCCGGCAGCTTGGTCGCCGCGACCGACGGCTCCACGGCCGCGTCGTACTGGATCGGCCCCTCGACCCGCAGGTCGGGCCGGCGCGCGCGCACCAGCTCGGTGGCGGCGCGCACCTTGTCGACGTCGGCGCCCGTACCGGACGTGCCGGTCGAGTACGACAGCATCGCGATCCGCGGCTCCACCCCGAACCGCGCGGCCGTGACCGCCGACTGCACGGCGATGTCGGCGAGCTGCTCGGCGTCCGGGTCCGGGTTGACCGCGCAGTCGCCGTAGACCAGCACCTTGTCGGCCAGGCACATGAAGAAGACGGAGGAGACGATCGAGGCCTCCGGCTTGGTCTTGATGATCTCGAAGGCCGGCCGGATCGTCGCGGCCGTGGAGTGCACCGAGCCGGACACCATGCCGTCGGCGAGGCCCTCCTGCACCATCAGGGTGCCGAAGTAGTTCACGTCGGAGACGACGTCGTAGGCCAGCTCCACGGTGACGCCCCGGTGGGCGCGCAGGGCCGCGTACTTCTCGGCGAAGGAGTCGCGCAGCTCGGAGGTGGCCGGGTCGATCAACTGGGTGTCGCCGAGGTCGACGCCGAGGTCGGCGGCCTTCTTGCGGATCTGGTCGACGTCGCCGAGCAGGGTCAGCTCGCACACGCCCCGGCGCAGCAGCACCTCGGCCGCGTGCAGCACCCGCTCCTCGACGCCCTCGGGGAGCACGACCCGGCGCAGGTCGGAGCGGGCCTGTTCGAGCAGCTTGTGCTCGAACATCATCGGGGTGACGCGGTCGCTGCTGGGCGCGGAGACCCGCTTGGTGAGGTCCGCGGTGTCGGCGTACCGCTCGAAGAGGCCGAGCGCCCGCTCCGCCTTGCGCGGGGTGGCCGCGTTCAGCTTCCCCTCCAGGGAGAACAGCTGCTCGGCGGTGGGGAAGCTGTTGCTCGGCACCGAGAGCACCGGCGTCCCGGGTGCCAGTCGGTCGGCGAGGGTGAGGATGCGCTCGCCGGGCACCTCGTCCAGGGTCAGCAGCACCCCGGCGATCGGCGGGGTGCCGGCGCTGTGCGCGGCCAGCGCGCCGATGACCAGGTCGGCCCGGTCGCCCGGGGTGACCACCAGACAGCCCGGGGTCAGGGCGGCGAGGAGGTTCGGCAGCATGGCGCCGCCGAACACGAAGTCCAGGGCGTCGCGGGCGAGCCCGGAGTCGTCGCCGAGCACCACCTTCGCGCCGAGGGTGTGCGCGATCTGGGAGACGGTCGGGGCGGACAGCGCCGGCTCGTCCGGCAGCACGTAGCAGGGCACCGGCAGCCGGGTGGCGAGCCGTTCGGCGATCTCGTCCCGCTCCTCGCCCGCGACCCGGTTGACCACCACGGCGAGCACGTCGCAGCCCAGGGTGTCGTAGGCCCGGTAGGCGTTGCGGGTCTCGGCGCGCACCGACTCGGCGGTCTGCCTGCGGCCGCCGACGACCGGGATCACCGAGGCGCCGAACTCGTTGGCGAGCCGGGCGTTCAGCGACAGTTCGTCCGGCATCTGGGTGTCGGCGTAGTCGGTGCCGAGGACGAGGACCACGTCGTAGTCGCGGGCGACCCGGTGGAACCGGTCGACGAGGGTGGACACCAGCTCGTCCGTGCCCTGCTCGGCCTGGAGGGCGGACGCCTCCTGGTAGTCCAGGCCGTAGACGGTCGACGGGTCCTGCGTGAGCCGGTACCGGGCCCGCAGCAGTTCGAAGAGGCGGTCGGGCCCGTCGTGCACCAGGGGACGGAAGACGCCCACCCGGTCGACCTGCCGGGTCAGGAGCTCCATGACCCCGAGTTCGACGACCTGACGGCCGTCGCCGCGGTCGATACCGGTCACGTACACGCTGCGGGTCACGCGCGCTCTCCGTTTCGTCGGGGGCCGCAAGAGGCATCGGCGGGCCACAAAAACCGCCCACCCGGGTGAGCGGATCCCTCTTGACAATACCTCCGGAGCTGGCTAGGGCGCCCGCCCGTAGGGCGTCGGCGGCGCCCCGGGGGACGTGAAACAATCGGGACTGGCTCACCGGTATCGACAGCGACCAGGAGACTCAGCACGATGCGCATAGGAGTACTCACCGCAGGCGGCGACTGCCCTGGACTGAACGCAGTGATCCGGTCGGTCGTGCACCGGGCGGTCGACAACTACGGCGACGAGGTCATCGGCTTCGAGGACGGCTACTCGGGCCTGCTGGACGGCCGCTACCGCCCGCTCGACCTCAACGCGGTCAGCGGCATCCTGGCCCGCGGCGGCACCATACTGGGCTCCTCCCGGCTGGAGCGCGACCGTCTCCGCGAGGCCTGCGAGAACGCCTCCGACATGATCCGCGACTTCGGCATCGACGCGCTGATCCCGATCGGCGGCGAGGGCACGCTCACGGCGGCCCGCATGCTCTCCGACGCGGGTCTGCCCGTGGTCGGCGTCCCGAAGACGATCGACAACGACATCTCCTCCACCGACCGCACCTTCGGCTTCGACACGGCGGTCGGTGTCGCCACGGAGGCGATGGACCGCCTCAAGACCACCGCCGAGTCCCACCAGCGCGTGATGGTCGTCGAGGTCATGGGCCGGCACGCGGGCTGGATCGCCCTGGAGTCCGGCATGGCCGCCGGCGCCCACGGCATCTGCCTGCCCGAGCGCCCCTTCGACCCGGCCCAGCTGGTCAAGATGGTCGAGGAGCGCTTCGCCCGCGGCAAGAAGTTCGCGGTGATCTGCGTCGCCGAGGGCGCGCACCCGGCCGAGGGCACCATGGACTACGGCAAGGGCGAGATCGACAAGTTCGGCCACGAGCGCTTCCAGGGCATCGGCACGGCCCTGGCGTACGAGCTGGAGCGGCGGCTCGGCAAGGAGGCCAAGCCGGTCATCCTCGGCCACGTCCAGCGCGGCGGCACGCCGACGGCGTACGACCGCGTCCTCGCCACCCGCTTCGGCTGGCACGCGGTGGAGGCGGCGCACCGGGGCGAGTTCGGCAAGATGACCTCGCTGCGGGGCACCGACATCGTGATGGTGCCGCTGGCGGAGGCGGTCACCGAGCTGAAGACGGTCCCGGGGGACCGGATGGACGAGGCGGAGTCGGTCTTCTAGGAAGGGTGCGGGAGGGTGGTTCGCCCCCTCCGTCCCTTCCCGGACACCCGGTGATGGGAGCGTTTCTCCCGGCGTGACGCCGCCTACGCGGTGGTTCGCCGGGAGAAACGCTCCCATCGTGCTGCCGGGACGGGTGCCTGGCGGCCGTCCGATACCGGGGTCCCTCCGCTACGCGTGGAAACGGTGAGAGCCACGTCTTCGGTCTGCTCGCGGCTGCGTGGTGCCTCGCCGTCGGGGTCGCCCAGCAGGAGGCGCACACGGCACCCGCTGTCGAGTTTCCGGTGCAGGGTCGACACGAACGCGGGCTGGTCGATCCAGAGGAAATAGTTGGTGTACCCCGCGAAGAGGATGTCCGGTGTGGACTTCTCGACGAGTTCGGCCCGGACCGTCGACGGACAGGAGGACCGGTAGGGGTAGGAATGGATGATCTCGCGGTCTCCGTCGGACTTGATCCGGTCCTTCACCGCTTTCGGCCACAGCATCTCTTCGTCAACTCCCGACACCTTGCAGGCGTCTTCCCGGTTCCTGGCGTGCGGGGTCAGTTCGGCGTCCTCGCCTATAGGAGGTGGTCGGCCTTGCCGGACTTGATGTCGCGGATGAGGGTGCGGAGGGCTTCGCGGGTGTCGGTGAGGTAGTGGTCCTCCTGGCCGGCGACGGCGATGTAGGCGTTGCCTCGGGGGTCGGTGCCTATGCGGAAGCAGTTGTTGCCCTCGGCGCAGAAGGGGTCTTCCCAGGTGATGTCGGGCATGGGGTCCTCTCGGAGGTCAGAGCTGCCGGGCGATGGAGTGGATGAGGTCGCGTGAGTCCTCGGGGCTGAGTGTGTGGCCCTGCCACCAGTCCATGTGGATCTGGTACTTGGCGAGTTGGGCCTCGGAGTGAGTGAACTCGCCGCCGTGGGCGGAATCCAGCTGAACGGTGTCGAGCCGGGGGACCGGACCGTGGGCGTAGAGCACGGCGTGCCCGGCGCCGGGAAAGGCACCGGCTTCGACGGGAAGCACGCGCAGTTCGACGTTGTCGCGTTCGGAGGCCCGGCAGATGTGGTGCAGCTGCTCGCGCATGACGCGACGCCCGCCGAACTGCATCCGCAGGGCCCACTCGTGCACGTACGCCACGTACTCGACCGGGCCCTCACGGTCCAGAACCTGCTGACGCCGCAGGCGCTGTACGACGCGGAGTTCGACTTCGGAGTCGGGCAGGGGCGGAAGCGCTGCGGCGAAGATGGCGCGGGCGTATTCGCCGAGTTGCAGCAGTCCCGGCACGTGTACGGTCTGGTAGCTCCGCAGCCGGGTGGCGAACCATTCCAACTCGGCCACATCCAGTAGACCTTGGGGGAGACTTCCCCGGTACTGCTGCCACCAGCCCCGCTTGCCCACATCGGCCATGGCGGCCAAGGCTTCGACGTACCGCTCGTCCGCGCACTCGTAGTTGCTGGCGAGTATGCGGATCCGCTCCGGCGAGATGGCCCGGACGCCCGACTCCATGTTGGACACCTTCGTGCGGTCCAGCCCCAGCAGCCCGGCGGCGTACTCCGTGGTCCGCCCGGCAGCGAGGCGCATCCTGCGCAGCTCGGCGCCCAGGCGCCTCTGGCGTTCCGTCGGCGCGGGCCGTGTCGGCATCAATGCCCTTTCTCCATGGCTGATGGGGCCAGTCTGCACTGAGTGCGTCGCACGAGTCCAATACAAAGTGGGCAATGTGAAGGAGTGAGTGGCACACGTGCCACATCGGGGCGTACATTCAGTGATGAGTCGCTCACGGTCCGACGCCGTTGGAAGTGCATCGCGCGAGCCTGCCCACGTACTCCTTCCCTGGGAGGGGCGGGCTCGCGTCAGGGAGACGGGCCACCACTGGTCGGGGCGTCGGCGCGTCATCGAATGTTCGCAGTCAGAAAGGGAGTTGCCCATGCCCGCGTCCGCAGTCGGGACCGTCTTCGCCTGTCCCGTGTTCGCCGAGAGGACGGACTTCGTTCCGCCCTCGTCCGACACGCTCTCGTACAGCCTCACGCTGCCCGCCGAGCCGGCCGGCTCGCGGATCGCGCGGGTCGCGACGCGGGCCGTGCTCCAAGGGCACGGGCTGGAGGACATGGCGGACGCGGCGGTACAGGTGGTGGGGGAGCTCATCGCCTGCGCCTGCCGGTTCACGCCCGGGAGCGAGGTGTACGTGTCACTGCGGTACCGGGAGGGAGCGCTGCGGGTGGTGCTCTACGACGGACACCGGCGGCACGAACACCCTCGGCTGGTCGCGGCCTGCGATGCGCGCAGGCGGGCGGCGCTGCGGGTGCTGGGGTGCGTGGTGCGGGAGTGCGACGGGGAGTGGGGGTTCGGGGAAGCGCGGGAGCCCGGGGGCGGGACGCGGATGTGGGCGGTGGTGCCCTGGCGGGGGGCTCGGGGGTATGCGGGGGTGGAGTGAGGGCTGGGGGAGTCGTTCCGATTGCCCGGCGGCGCGGGCGTGAGCCTGGGCCGCCGAATCGGACACCCGCCCCCTAACGCCCCTTCTCCGCCCCCCGCACCCACCGGTACACCAGCTCCGGCCGCCCCACCTGCCCGTAAACCGGAGCCCGCACAGCCCTCCCCGCCTCCACCAGGTGCTCCAGATACCGCCGCGCCGTGATCCGGGAGATCCCCACCGCCTCGGCGACCCCCGCCGCCGTCAGCCCGTCCTCGACCTCCCGCAGGGCGCCCGTCACCCGCTCCAGCGTCGGACCGCTCAGCCCCTTCGGCAGCGCGGCCGGGCCCGGTGCGCGCAGTGCCGCCAGTGCCCTGTCCACCTCGTCCTGGCCGCTGGCCTCGCCCACGGACGCGCGGAACTCGGCGTAGCGCACCAGCCGGTCCCGCAGGGTCGCGAACGTGAACGGCTTCAGTACGTACTGGACGACCCCCAGCGAGACCCCCTCCCGCACGACCGTGAGGTCCCGCGCCGAGGTCACCGCGATGACGTCGGCGTGGTGGCCGGCCGCCCGCAGCGAGCGGGCCAGCTGGAGTCCGTGCACGTCGGGCAGGTGCAGGTCGAGGAGGAGCAGGTCGACGGAGGTGCGGTCCAGGACCCGGCGGGCCTCCGCGCCGGTGTGCGCCCTGCCGACGGCGACGAAGCCGGGCACCCGGCCGACGTACATCACGTGGGCGTCGGCGGCCACCGGGTCGTCCTCGACCACCAGCACTCTGATGGGTTCCCCGGTCGTCCCGGTCATGCGGCGCCTCCCGGGCTCTTCGCGACCGCGGCGTCCCGCAGCGGCAGCCGGGCCTCGAACACCGCGCCGCCCTCGTCCCCGGCCGCCACCGACAGCGTCCCGCCGTGCCGGTCCGCCGCCTGGCGGACGAGCGCCAGGCCCAGGCCCCGCCCGCCGGGACCGGCCGGCTTGGTCGTGAAGCCGCGCTGGAAGACCGTCTCCGCGTGGTCCGGGTCCACGCCGGGGCCGGTGTCCGAGACCCGCAGGATCAGCTCCGAGCCGTCCTCCCCGGTGAGCGCCGTCACCGTGACCCGGGGCCGCACCCCGCCCTGCGCCGCGTCCACGGCGTTGTCGATCAGGTTGCCGAGGATGGTGACCAGGTCCCGGGCGGGCAGGGTGTCCGGGAGCAGGCCGTCGTCCAGGCGGCTGTCGGGCGACACCACCAGCTCCACGCCCCGCTCGTTGGCCTGGGCGGTCTTGCCCAGGAGCAGCGCCGCGAGGACCGGCTCGCTCACCGCCGCGACCACCTGGTCGGTGAGCGCCTGCGCCAGCTCCAGCTCGGCGGTGGCGAAGTCCACCGCCTCCTCCGCCCGGCCCAGCTCGATCAGCGAGACCACGGTGTGCAGCCGGTTCGCCGCCTCGTGCGCCTGCGACCGCAGCGCCTGGGTGAAGCCCCGCTCGGAGTCCAGCTCGCCCATCAGCGACTGGAGCTCGGTCACGTCCCGCAGGGTCACCACCGAGCCGCGCCGCTGGCCGCCGGTGACCGGTGAGGTGTTCACCACCAGCACCCGGTCCGCCGTCAGGTGCACCTCGTCCACCCGGGGCTCGGAGGCGAGCAGGGCGCCCGTCAGCGGTGCCGGAAGGCCCAGCTCCGCGACCGATCTGCCCACCACGTCCTCCTTCTGGTCCACGCCCAGCAGCTCCCGGCCGCCGTCGTTGATCAGCGCCACCCTGTACTGCCAGTCCAGCATCAGCAGCCCCTCGCGCACGGCGTGGAGCGCGGCCTGATGGTAGTCGTGCATGTGGCTGAGCTCGGTCGCGTTCATGCCGTGGGTGTGGCGGCGCAGCCGGGCGTTGATGACGTACGTGCCGATCGCGCCGAGTCCGAGGGCGCCGGACGCGACCGCGAGCAGCGCCGTCAGCTGCCCCTGGGCGCGCTGGCTGATCTCCTCGACCCGTATGCCGGCGCTGACCAGGCCGGTGATCCGGTCGCCGTCCCGGACCGGGGTGACCGCCCGGACCGACGGGCCGAGGGTGCCGGTGTAGGTCTCGGTGAAGGTGCGGCCCCGCAGCGCCGGGGCGGTGTGGCCCTGGAAGAGCAGGCCGATCTGGCCGGGGTCGGGGTGGGTCCAGCGGATGCCCCGCGGATCCATGATCGTGACGAAGTCGACGTCGGTGTCCCGCACCACCGCCAGCGCGTACGGCTGGAGCCGCGACGACGGGTCGGGGGTGCGGATCGCCTCCCGCACGGAGGGCGAGTCGGCGACCGAACGGGCCACCGCGGTGGCCTGGCGGCCCGCCGCCTGCTCGGCCTGGCTGCGGTCGCTGACGTACGTGAACAGCGCGTACCCGGCCACGACCACCGCGATGAGCACGGCCTGCATGGCGAAGAGCTGGCCCGCGAGGCTGCGGGGGCGGGGGAGGGGGATGCGCATGCCGCCAGTCTGCCTCCGGGGCCCGCGGTGAACTAAATGAACGGAAGGGTGACCGCGCTCACAAGGCACGACATAGTCACGGCGTTCCCCGAAAACCCATCCCCCGGACGTGAGCCGCACGCCGGTGATGCCGACGACGTCGTCAAGGAGGGCCGCCGTGACCAGCACAGCCGCTACGGCACCTGCCGAACCCAAGGCCAAGCGGGACCGCACGCACTATCTCTACATCGCGGTGATCATCGCGGTCGCTCTCGGTATCGCCGTCGGTCTGATCGCCCCCGACTTCGCGACCGAGCTGAAGCCGCTCGGCACCGGCTTCGTGAACCTGATCAAGATGATGATCTCGCCGATCATCTTCTGCACCATCGTGCTGGGCATCGGCTCCGTGCGGAAGGCCGCCAAGGTCGGCGCCGTCGGCGGTATCGCCCTGGTCTACTTCACGGTGATGTCGGTCGTCGCGCTGGCCATCGGCCTGGTCGTCGGCAACATCCTGGACCCGGGCACGGGCCTCGCGGTCACCGACGCCGTCAAGGAGACCGGCCAGGCGCAGGTCGACGCGGAGGCCAAGAGCACCGTCGACTTCCTGATGGGCATCATCCCGACCACGATCGTCTCCGCGTTCACCGCCGGCGAGGTCCTGCAGACCCTGCTGGTCGCCCTGCTGTGCGGCTTCGCGCTGCAGGCCATGGGCAACGCCGGCCAGCCGGTCCTGCGCGGCATCGAGCACATCCAGCGGCTGGTCTTCCGCGTCCTGGCGATGATCATGTGGGCGGCCCCGGTCGGTGCCTTCGGTGCCATCGCCGCGGTCACCGGCTCGGCCGGCGTCGACGCGCTCAAGAGCCTGGCCGTGCTGATGCTCGGCTTCTACACCACCTGTGTCCTGTTCATCTTCCTGGTGCTGGGCACGCTGCTGCGCGTCGTCTCGGGCGTGAACGTCTTCTCGCTCTTCAAGTACCTGGGCCGCGAGTTCCTGCTGATCCTCTCCACCTCCTCGTCGGAGTCGGCGCTGCCGCGCCTCATCGCGAAGATGGAGCACCTGGGCGTCAGCAAGCCGGTGGTCGGCATCACCGTCCCGACCGGCTACTCCTTCAACCTCGACGGCACCATGATCTACATGACCATGGCCTCGCTGTTCATCGCCGACGCCATGGGCACGCCGATGTCGATCGGCGAGCAGATCCCGCTGCTGCTCTTCCTGCTGGTGGCCTCCAAGGGCGCGGCGGGTGTCTCCGGCGCCGGTCTCGCCACGCTGGCCGGTGGCCTCCAGTCGCACAAGCCGGCCCTGGTGGACGGCATCGGCCTGATCGTCGGCATCGACCGCTTCATGAGCGAGGCCCGCGCCCTCACCAACTTCGCGGGCAACGCCGTCGCCACCGTCCTGATCGGTACCTGGACCAAGGAGATCGACCGGGGCCGGGTGGACGAGGTCCTGGCCGGCCGCGCCCCCTTCGACGAGAAGACGCTGCTCGACGACCACGGCACCGGCGACGACGCCGACGGCGCCCCCGCCGAGCTGCCCGCGAAGGACGGCGAGAAGGAGCTGGCCAAGGCCTGACGGCCGACGCCACACCACAGACCCGGGTGGCTGGGACTACTCCCCCCGTTGCTCAGCCCCCCGGTCACCGGAGGCCCGCCGCCCGTATCCGGGCCTCCGCAGCCGCCGAGCGGCCGGACCCCACCCCCGTGGGTCCGGCCGCTCGGCCTCTTCCGTCCCGTCCGCCCTTGCCTTGACGCCGACGTCAAGGCGTACGTTCCCCGGTATGCGAATCGGCGAGCTGGCCGCACGTGCCGGAACCACCACGCGGACGCTGCGGTACTACGAGTCGCGGGGGCGGGGGGGGGCGCCGCCCCCCCCCCCCCCGCCCACCCCCCCCCCCCCCCCCGAATTTTGGGGGGGGGGGCCGGTACCGCCCCGCCCCGACGTAGGGGTGGAACACGGGGGGTCCCCCCCCCACG